>CAZUWX010000038.1:26144-35889 GCA_964624205.1 uncultured Chitinophagaceae bacterium | reverse complement strand
CAAAAAGACGCCGGCTGCAACAGGCAGCGTGCCGGAAAACAGGGCGGCAACAAAAGAGCCGGGCCCCTCCCCATCGGGGAAGCAGCCTTTTTCCGGGCACCCTGTACCGCAGGGCGCTGAGCGGCCTGGCGGACAAAAAGATCCAGAGTCCCGTCCCGACCGCAGTGTGCCGGCAACACCAGATGCTGATTATGCCGGGAGGAATAACCGCGAACCATTTCCTGACCAGACAATTAAGACGCCGCCCGCCAACGATTATGCCGATAACAAACACCTGGAACCTGCGAGCGGGCCGGAGCCGGAATACACTGCCGGCCAGAAGCCCCGGCAGGTATCTGAAAAAATACCCGGTGCCCGCGCATTCCCCATCGAACCCCAAACGCTGGACCGTACCGCTGCAGATCATATACCCGCGGGGGGGGATGAGCCGCAAACTCCATCCTATGCTCTATACACAAACGAAAACAGGGAAAATGACGTGATCTATTTCGCCAACACGGCAATACCGAAACAAAACAAGCTGCGGGGAATATTCCGAACCGCAACCCGCATAATAGATAAAGTAACCTCTTCTCAATAAAACAAAATGGCAAGTATTATGACCAGCAGATGGATTTGTGCAATCGCAACGGTGATATGTTTTTCTACCAGCAGCTTCGCACAGAACGATACCCTACCGGAAACACAAAGCAGACCGCAGAACGACACGATCTATGTAGGCGGAATGATCATCATTCGCAGCGGCAAGGACCGCGCCAACAGTTCATTCGACACCACCCAGCGACAGTTCGCGCGCCCCCGTCCCAACGTCCGCACCAACTGGTTTGTGATCGACCTGGGATTTAATCAGGTGAACGACCAGACCGACTATGCCGGCGCCATCGCCAACGGATACTTACCTGAAGGGGCAACCGAAGACTGGTTCGACCAGCGGAATTTCAAGTCCACCAATGTGAATATCTGGATATTCATGCAGCACGTTAACATGATCAATCACGTCGTGAACCTGAAATACGGCATCGGTATGGAACTCAACAACTACAAATACCGGAAAGACATCCGTTTCCAGGAGACCAGCCACCCGCTGGTGGTGATGGACGAGGTGGATTACCGGAAGAACAAGCTCGCGGCCGACTATCTGACGGTGCCGCTCATGCTGAACTTCGACTTCGCGCCTGCCAAAAAACGATCGATAGGATTCAGCGCCGGCATCAGTGCGGGATACCTCTATTCGTCGAGGCAGAAACTAACAACGGCAGGGCTGGGCAAAAAGAAATACCGGGAAGGCTACGATCTGAGGGATTTTAAAATCTCGTATATCGGTGAATTGGACCTGGGGCTTATCCGCCTCTACGGATCCTATGCCACCCGTAGCATGTTCGAGCACGCGCTCGACCAGACGCCCTACAATTTCGGGGTACGGCTTAGCAAGTGGTGAGCCACCTGCAACAAGTGCTGCCGATAGGGCAATAAGGCGCGGACCGGCTACTCATTTTCTATTGACGAGGTAGGCACCCAGGATGATCAGGGCAATGCCCGCCAGCTTTTGCAGCGTAACCGGCTTGGGCTCCATGCCGAGAATCCCGAAGTGGTCCATGAGCACGGCGGTGACCAGTTGGCCCGCCACGATCAGCACAAACATATTGCCCGCCCCGATCTGCGTCACCGAGATCAGGGTCACAGTTACCACAAAAGCCCCGAGCAGGCCGCCGGTATACTTTACCCAGTGAATAGCGGTATACCCGGAAAGCGAAGGCAGGGCCTCCTTTGAAAAAAAGAGCAGGCCGGCCAGGGCAACCGTACCGACAATAAAGGAGATGAATGCCGCCAGCAGGGAATGCTGCACCGCGGCGCGGAGCTGGCTGTTTATGCCCGACTGAATGGCGATAGCGACCCCTGCCAGTACCGGCATCAGGTAAAAGACTAGCTTCATACGGTGATCTTAATTTCTATTGGATTAAATCCCCGAAAAACCTCCCGGCAAACAAGCCCCCGCTCCATGTCTTCCACGACAGCGGTACCCGGTAAAGTGATGGTATCGCCCGGTTCTGCATCTAGGTTCTTCCGTTCTTGATCTCTTCCACAATGTCGGGATCGAGCAGGGTGGTGATATCGCCCAGGTTCTGCGTTTCCCCTTCCGCGATCTTGCGAAGAATACGACGCATGATCTTGCCGCTGCGGGTTTTTGGAAGGCCACTGACGAACTGGATCTTTTCCGGCCTGGCCAATGCACCTATCTCACGGGTAACGCTATCGTTTATTTCCTGACGCATTTCGTCCGCATTATCACCTGCGTCGGCGCAGATCACAAACGCATAGATGCCCTGTCCTTTTATCGCATGGGGAAAACCCACCACTGCACTTTCCACCACCCTGGCGTGTATATTGATCGCATTTTCAACCTCCGCCGTGCCGATACGGTGCCCGCTCACGTTGAGCACGTCGTCGACCCTGCCGGTGATACGGTAATTGCCGTTTTCATCCCTCAGGCAACCATCGCCGGTGAAATACAGGTTTTCGTAGGCGGTAAAATAATTCAGGCGGCAGCGTTCATGATCGCCGTAGGTAGTACGCAACATTCCGGGCCAGGGAAAACGTATACAAAGATTGCCACTTACATTATTACCCTTCAGCTCTTCGCCTTTTTCGCCCATGATCACCGGCTGTATACCGGGCAGGGGGAGCGTGGCGAAAGAAGGCTTCGACGGAGTGACACCAGCCAGGTTGGAGATCATCATACCCCCGTTTTCGGTCTGCCACCAGGTGTCGACAATGGGGCATTTTTTCTTACCCACGTGCTCGTTATACCAGTGCCAGGCTTCTTCGTTGATCGGCTCGCCCACAGAACCCAGCACCTTCAGCGACTTGAGGCTATGTTTTAGCACCGGCTCGGTGCCGTAGCTCATGAGGGAACGGATGGCCGTCGGCGCGGTATATAAAATGTTCACCTTGTGCTTGTCGGTGATCTCCCAGAAACGGCCTGCATCCGGCCAGGTGGGCACACCCTCGAACATCAGAGAGGTGGCCCCGGCGCTCAGCGGGCCATAAACAATATAGCTGTGCCCGGTGATCCAGCCGATATCAGCCGTACAAAAAAAGACGTCGCCCGGCTCGTATTGAAAAACGTTTACGAAAGTGTAATTGCAATGCACCATGTAGCCGGCGCAGGTATGTACCACCCCCTTGGGTTTGCCGGTGGAGCCCGAAGTGTATAAAATAAACAGCATATCCTCCGCGTCCATCTCCGCTGCGGGGCAGTCGGGATTGCCCTGCTCTTCCACCTTTCTGATCTCGTCATGCCACCATACATCGCGACCTTCGGTCATGTCGACCTCCTCGCCGGTACGGGCCAGCACGATGGTTTTCTCCACGGTGGGGCAATCTTTCAGCGCCGCGTCCATGATGGCCTTCAGGCCGATCGTCCGGTTGGCCCTGAAAGCGCCGTCGCAGGTTACCACGAAGCGGATCTGCGCATCCTGGATACGGTCGGCAATGCTGTGCGCGCTGAAGCCGCCGAATACTACGGAATGGATCGCTCCGATACGTGCGCAGGCGAGTATCGCAATTACCAGTTCCGGAACCATCCCCATATAGATACAAACCCGGTCGCCCTTGCCGACACCGTTATTTTTCAGTACGTTGGCAAACTGTTTCACCTTGAATAAAAGCTCCGAATAGGTAAGGGTGCGGTAATCTTCGGCAGGATCGTTGGGTTCCCAGATAATGGCAGGGGTATCGCCCAGCTTGTCGATATGCCGGTCGAGGCAATTCTCGGTTATGTTTAGCTTTCCCCCTGAAAACCATCTTATGCTGGGTTCCCGGAAATTCCAGGAAAGCACCTCCTCCCAGGGCTTTTTCCACTGAAAATGAGCAGCAATACCAGCCCAGAATCCTTCAGGATCTTCAACGCTTCTTTTATATTCCTGCTGATACTGTTCTAAGCTGGTGATCTGATACGAAACTGGCATGCAAAAAAATTGAAATATGAGAAAAACAAAATAAATCTTAAAATTACGGCGTTAAGGTCATCAATTCGTTAAAAAAAATAAAATGGATTGAAATAGTTGGATGGGCATATATATTTGCACAGCATGACAGTCAGGCAAAAAACCATAAAGGGAAAAGTATCTGCGGGTAAGAGGTTATCCGTTATCCTGATGCTATTTTGCCTCACCCTGCTCACTTCGATCAACTACTTTTTATATCCTGCCGATCAGGTTGCTGCTGTTGCCGGCAGCGACGAAAGGGAAAGCAGGGGCATTGACTTCCCCCCCTCAGGCACACCCGAAGAGAAATCCTGCAACCCGGGATTTTCTATTGTTGAAGAGATTCTTCATGAAAATCACCCGGAGATCGATTTCAGGGCCAGCAATCATTTATATCTTCACCACATCGCTGAGGCCGACAAAATTGAATTGTTCCATCCCGAACTGATCTCACCTCCCCCCAAACAGGTAAGCTAATTTTTCCCACCGCGCTGCGATGCGGCTCCGCATCATAAGACGAGTAGTGCATCGGGCCGCCCCGTACCGGGATCTCTGATGTCCGCACATTTTTAGCGTAATCCCGACAATAGTGGCCGCCGGTGGAGACAGAACTCTCTTTTAATCACTTTCAAATGTTTTTTTGTGAAGAAATATACGAACTACTTTAAGTCGCTGGCTTACGATATACCTGCATCAACCGTTGTGTTCCTGGTTGCCCTTCCGCTTTGCCTCGGTATTGCTCTCGGGTCCGACGCACCGCTGTTGTCCGGCGTGATCGCAGGTGTTGTAGGAGGAATTGTGATCGGCGCATTAAGCGGTTCCCAGCTTAGCGTGAGCGGCCCCGCCGCAGGGCTGACGGCAATCGTTGCCGTGGCAATCGGGCGCCTTGACACTTATGAGGCTTTCCTGCTGGCTGTGGTGCTGGGTGGTGTCCTGCAACTGATACTCGGCTTTATAAGAGCGGGAATATTGGGCGACTATATCCCCCTTAGCGTGATCACGGGAATGCTTACTGCCATCGGGCTGATATTAATTATCAAACAGATGCCCTATCTCGCCGGTCTGAATCCCGACGCTAAAACGGGGGGGTCGATCTTTACTTCCATATTACCCGTGGCCCTCGGGATCGGCGTGCTGGCTATCCTGATACAGACGGTATGGGATACCTGGCTGGCAAAGATCCATAAGGTATTCAAACTGGTTCCCGCCCCCCTGATCGTGGTGTTGGCTGCCGTGGCGATCAATGAATCGTTGAAAACGGTCAGTCCTTCCCTTGCCCTGGGCGGCTACAGCCTGGTGAACATCCCGGTGGCTGAATCCCTGCGCGACCTCGGCTCCTTTCTTACTTTCCCTGATTTTTCATTTTTGCTGCATTCCGGCATCTGGGTCACCGCCCTCACCATTGCCGTGGTGGCCAGCCTGGAAACCCTGCTGAACATCCAGGCAGCGGACGAGCTGGATCCGTTTCAGCGGTTCACTCCCAAGAACCGGGAGCTAAAAGCCCAGGGTGTGGGCAATATTGTATCGGGTCTGCTGGGCGGACTACCGATCACCTCTGTGATCGTGCGCACTTCCGCCAACGTCCATGCCGGTGCCAGGACAAAAATGTCGGCCATCTTTCATGGTTTCCTGCTGGTGCTGTTCGTCGCTTTTTTCCCCGGACTGCTTAACCTGATACCGCTATCCGCCCTGGCAGGCATATTGATCTACACGGGATATAAGCTGGCCAAACCCTCTCTGTTCATAAAACTTTACAAAAAAGGGATGGACCAGTTCGCGCCGTTCATGATCACCGTGCTGGCGATCCTGTTCACCGACCTGCTGGTGGGTATCCTGATCGGTAGCATCGCGGGGCTGTTCTTTGTGATGCGCAGCAACTTCAAATCGGCCGTGTTTGTGGTGAATGATTCCAACAAATATCTTTTCCGGCTGAGAAAGGACGTCTCCTTCCTGAACAAACCGATCATCAAGTCCAAGCTGGAAGAAGTTCCCGAAAATTCTTATGTGCTGATCGATGCCTCCCGGGCCGATTTTGTTGACCGGGACATAGTAGACGTGATTGAAGATTTTATGAAACATGCACATCTGAAAGACATCCAGGTGGAGCTGAAAAAAAGTGTACACCGGAATCTCGGTTTCAAAGGAGAGCCGAAGCCGAAACAGATCCCATCTATAAAAATTATATCATATGCACACGTACGAAAAGCTTTTGCTCGAAAATAAGGCCTGGGCCGCAGAGAAGGTTTATGACGACCCGGACTATTTTGTCCGGCTGGCAAAGCTGCAAAAACCCGAATTCCTGTGGATCGGCTGCAGCGACAGCAGGGTGCCCGCCAACCAGATCACCGGCACCCTGCCGGGCGAGGTGTTTGTCCACCGCAATATAGCCAACCTCGTGGTGGAGGACGACCTGAATCTGCTGAGCGTGGTACATTACGCGGTCAGCTATCTGAAGGTGAAGCACATCATCATATGCGGCCACTACGGCTGCGGTGGCGTCAGGGCTGCACTCGACAACAACAGCTACGGCGTTCTTGACGAATGGCTGATCAACATCAAGAACATCCGCGACAATAACCGGGAGGAACTGGCCGCACTGGAAGACGATGACGCCCGGGCTACCCGGCTGGCAGAGCTCAGCGTGATCCAGCAGGTGCGGAATATCGCCACCATCAGTAGCATCCGGGAGGCCTGGGCAACCGACCACCGCCCCTGCCTGCACGGCTGGATATACGGCCTGACAGACGGCTTGTTAAAGCCGTTGCTTCAGCTTGACCCTCCTGTGAAAGAGCGTACTTATAAAATGCTCTGATCTTACCACAATCGAAAACGGAGAATTGCGCTAAATTCTCCGTTTTTGAGTAGGTTTGCCGCTATGTCTCTCAAAGTGAGCAATCTTACCAGGATGTACGGCCCTCAAAAAGCCGTTGACAACATATCCTTTACACTGGATACCGGTGAGATCGTCGGTTTTCTCGGCCCCAACGGGGCAGGGAAATCCACCACCATGAAAATGATCACGGGTTTCCTGAAACCCGACTCAGGTTCGCTGTGGGTCAACGGCACCGACGTTCTGCAACATCCCCTGGCCGCAAAACGGCAGATCGGCTATCTACCAGAGTCGAATCCCCTTTATTATGATATGTACGTAAAGGAATACCTTGGATTTATTGCGGCTGTCCATGGCATCGCCAAACCGAAACAAAGGATAGCGGAAGTGATCCAAATGGTGGGCCTGACACCGGAAAGCCATAAAAAGGCGGGGCAGCTCTCCAAGGGCTACAGACAAAGGGTGGGGCTGGCCGCGGCCCTGCTCCACAGTCCACGGGTGCTGATCCTGGACGAACCGACCACTGGCCTCGATCCCAACCAGATCATAGAGATCCGGGAGCTGATAAGCAGCCTTGGCCGGGAGCGGACCGTACTATTTTCTTCCCATATCCTGCAAGAGGTGGAAGCCCTGTGCAACCGGGTGATCATTATCAACAAAGGCCGGCTGGCGGCAGACAGCACGCTGAAAGAGCTGAAAGAAAAGGGTGGAGAGCTGGGCCTCGAACAAATATTCCGAAATTTAACCAATCATAATAATAACTAAGTCAAATGAGCTACATCGCAGAGATTTTTGCCAGACAGATCCTGGACAGCCGTGGGAACCCGACCATTGAAGTGGAAGTAATCACAGATGAAGAACTAATGGGCCGTGCCGCGGTTCCCAGTGGGGCCAGCACAGGTATTCACGAGGCGGTTGAACTCCGCGACAACGATAAAAATGTGTATCTCGGAAAAGGTGTGCTGAAAGCTGTCGAAAACGTGAACACCGTGATCGCAGAAAAACTTGTGGGCTGGGAAGTGGCAGACCAGGCAGGGTTGGACCAGGCGATGATCGAGCTCGATGGCACCCACAATAAGTCGAAGCTGGGCGCCAACGCCCTGTTGGCCGTGAGCATGGCCGCAGCAAAAGCCGCAGCCCAAGAAGCGGGCCTGCCCCTGTTCCGGTATATTGGCGGAACAAATGCGCGCGTGCTTCCCGTTCCCATGATGAATATTCTGAACGGCGGTGCACACGCCGATAACAAGATCGATTTCCAGGAATTTATGGTGATGCCGGTGGGCGCAGCCAGCTTCTCGGAAGGCCTTCGCTGGGGGGTGGAGATATTCCATGCCCTGAAAGCCGTGCTGAAAAAGAAGGGCTACAGCACCAACGTGGGCGATGAAGGTGGGTTCGCCCCCGATATCCAGAGCAATGACGAAGCCATCGACACCGTGATGACCGCCATCGGCGCTGCGGGCTTTAAAGCCGGGGAGCAGGTGGCCATTGCACTCGACCCTGCCATCAGCGAGCTGTACGACAGTAAAACAAAACAGTACCATTTCCACAAATCCGACGGCAGGAAACTCAGCGCCGACAAAATGGTGGAGTTCTGGGCCAACTGGGCTAAACAATACCCTATCGTGTCTATTGAAGACGGGATGGCGGAAGACGACTGGGAGGGCTGGAAGCTGCTCACCGACGCCATCGGCAAAACGGTTCAGCTCGTGGGAGACGACCTGTTTGTGACCAATTCGAAAAGATTGCGGGAGGGCATCGAGAAGGGAGTGGCCAATGGGCTGCTGGTGAAAGTGAACCAGATCGGCACCATCACCGAAACCATCAACGCCGTGACCCTGGCCCAGCAGAATGGCTATAACACCATCATGAGCCACCGCAGCGGCGAAACGGAGGATACCACCATCGCCGATCTGGCCGTAGCCCTGAACTGTGGACAGATCAAAACCGGATCCGCGTCCCGGACCGACCGCATCGCCAAATACAACCAATTGATCCGCATTGAAGAAATGCTGGGCACAAATGGCGTTTATTTGGGAGGAAAAATTAAATTTGGAAAGTAATCCACCCAAATACAGCCTGTGATATCCAAGATTATCAAAAATAAATACATCCTGACCGCGGCAGCTTTCGCGGTCTGGATGCTTTTTTTTGATACCCGGGATGTTATTACTACCCATTTTAAGCATCGGAGCGAGCTGCACAGACTGGAAAAAAGTCGCACCTGGTATCAGCAGGAAATCCACACCACGCGTGAAGAACTCGACCAGCTTCGCTCAAACGCCGATATCCTTGAAAAATACGCAAGAGAAAAGTATCGCATGAAAAAAGAGAACGAGGATCTATTCGTGATTTCTGAGTCCTCGATACAATAAGATCTGCCGCCTTGCGTTTATTATCCTAAGGACGGACACCCGGAACTGACTCTTCCGGACATAATAGGACATAAAAGGATTGCCCATGACATTACTCTTTACACCAGAGGAACTTGTACGTTATTTGTATAACGAAGCCTCCCCTGCGATGACCGCCGCCATAGAGGAGGCGCTACAACACGACTGGACGCTTCGCGAAAAGCTGGAAGTACTCCGCCAGTCGTCCCGGGAACTCAACCGGGTTGAACTTGAATCTCCCAGAACAGAATCTCTGAGAAGGATCATGAACTACGCCCGCGAATCGGTGGGCGAACCGATTCAGCAGCACTGAGCGCAGCGTTGCTCCGAACCGGCATTCGTGGACAGAGATTTCAAACCCGTATCCCAAACCTAAATTTGCGGATCAATATTCCCGGACCGGTATTCCGGACCAATATTGCTAACCGACATTCGGTGATCGGGATCCCCGATCCGTATCCCGGGCCGGCATCCTGCTGAGCCAGCATGCTTAAGCAGCGAATTGCGTAAATTCGCATTGCAAACAAAGGAATGACCCG
>CAZUWX010000038.1:0-26044 GCA_964624205.1 uncultured Chitinophagaceae bacterium | reverse complement strand
GCATGCTTAAGCAGCGAATTGCGTAAATTCGCATTGCAAACAAAGGAATGACCCGCAAAGAACGTTACAGTTTCGCTATTGACTATTTCCAGCAGCATAATCCATCTGCAGAAACGGAGCTGATCTACGAAAACCCTTTCCAGTTGCTCGTGGCGGTGATCTTATCAGCCCAGTGCACTGATAAAAGGGTGAATATGACCACTCCGGCGATTTTCGATCGCTACCCCAACGCCTTTGCGATGGCGGAGGGCGAGTACGATGAGTTATTCGGGCTGATCAAAAGCATCTCCTACCCCGGCAACAAGACGCGACACCTGTTGGGAATGAGTAAAATGCTGGTGGAAAAATACAAGGGGGAAGTACCGCTGACAGTGCAGCAACTGATGGAACTTCCCGGTGTAGGCCGCAAAACGGCCAATGTGATCACTTCTGTAATTGACCGGCAGCCTAACATGGCAGTAGACACGCATGTTTTCCGGGTATCGGCCCGTATAGGTCTCACCGTAGGCGCCAAAACTCCCCTCGCCACCGAGAAACAGCTCCTCAAATATATCCCCGAAAACATGGTGCACATCTTCCACCACTGGCTGATCCTGCACGGAAGGTATGTATGCGTGGCCAGGACGCCGAAATGCGGTATCTGCGGACTAAAGCCCGTCTGTAAATATTATCATAAAAACTATCACAACATGCGGCTTACCGAACCGCTGGGCTGACCGCCAGTATTTCCCTGATCTTCTCGATCATTTCTGATTTTGTGATCGGAATACCCATTATTTTATTATAGCCTTTCGCGTCGATAAAATACTGGTCGCGTATGATCCGGATCAGTTGCCCGTTGTTGATCTCGGGGATCAGCACCTGCTCAAAATTATGCAGGATCTCACCCAGGTTACGGGGGAAAGGCCGCAGGTAACGAAGGTGCGCGTGGCTGATGGCCAGGCCCTCTTTCTGCAGTTCGTTCACCGCGCTTTTGATCGCGCCATAGGTGCTTCCCCAGCCCAGCACCAGCACCGTGCCTTTTTCGGGGCCACTGTCGAGTTGCTGCAGGGGAATATGATCGGCGATCTTGGCCACTTTTTCCTCCCGGATCTTCACCATGAGTTGATGGTTTTCCGGATCGTAGCTGATATTGCCGGTGATGTTCTGTTTCTCGAGTCCGCCAATACGGTGTTCCAGGCCTGCGGTTCCCGGCACTGCCCAGGGGCGGACAAGCTTCTCGTCGCGCAGGTAGGGCTGGAACTTATCTTCCTGGTGACCCAGCTCTTTTTTGTATTCCACTTTTATAGGAAGCAGCTCGGCACTGGTGGGGAACTTCCAGGGCTCGGCGCCATTGGCGATATAACCGTCGCTTAAAAATATCACGGGGGTCATGTGTTCCACTGAGATCCGCACCGCCTCGTATACGGCGGCGAAGCAGTCGCTGGGCGTGGAAGCGGACACCACGGGCATCGGACATTCTCCGTTCCTTCCGTAGTAGGCCTGCAACAGGTCGCTCTGCTCTGTTTTGGTAGGCAGGCCGGTGGAAGGCCCTCCCCGCTGAATATTACAGATCAGCAAGGGGATCTCCAGCATCACCGCCAACCCCATGGCTTCTGATTTTAACGCCATGCCCGGGCCGGAAGTAGTAGTTACGCCGAGCAGCCCGCCGTAGCTGGCGCCGATAGCAGAACTGATGGCGGCTATCTCGTCTTCTGCCTGGAAAGTCCGCACGCCAAAAGATTTATGACGGCTCAGCTCATGCAATATGTCGGATGCAGGGGTAATGGGATAAGAACCCAGGAACAGTTGCAGGCCGCTTTTCTCAGCAGCGGCAATCAATCCGTAGGCAACGGCCTGGTTACCCATTATGGAACGATAGGTGCCGGCGTCCATGCTCGCTTTCTCTACCCGGAAAGTAGTGGTAAAGGTTTCGGTTGTATCCCCGTAATTATAGCCGGCCTGGAGCACCCTGATATTGCTCTCCATGATCTCGGGCTTCTTGCCGAATTTATCGCGGAGGAATTGGATGGTGTTTTCCATATTCCGGTTATACATCCAGTACAGAAAACCCAGCACGAACATATTCTTGGCGCGGTCCTTTTCCTTGACGCCCATCGTGATGTCTTTCAGCGTTTCGCGGGTCATCTTGGTGATATCCATTTTAATGACCTCAAAACCCGCAAGGCTATCGTCCGCCAGCGGATTTACGCCTTCCGGATAATTGGCCAGCCGCAGGTTCTTTGCGTCGAAGCCGTCGGTGTTGGCAATGATCTTGCCGCCTCTCTTCAGGCTTTTTAGATTGGCCTTCAGGGCAGCTGCATTCATGGCCACCAGCACGTCGCATTCATCGCCGGGCGTAAAAACCCGGTCGCTCGAAAACCGCAGTTGATACCCGCTGACGCCGGGAAGGGTGCCCTGGGGAGCCCTGATCTCTGCCGGGAAATCGGGAAAGGTGGCAAGGTCGATGCCCAGCAGGGCCGTATTATTGGTAAACTGACTTCCTGTTAATTGCATTCCGTCTCCGGAATCTCCTGCAAATTTGATTACAACATCTTGCAGAAGCTCTTCCTTGCGATTCATCCGTGATGATTTATTTGGTTTTAATTATTTGGAGAATATTCAGCAGCAAAGCGGTTAGCTTTTTCGGCTAAACGTTTTCTGAAGTTCCGGCACCCGCAATACTTCGGGAAACGGGAGGCAAAATTACTACAACTTTTGATTTTGTTGCATTTGGAATTTGGGCGATTGTTGTTCGAGCGACCGGTAGATCAGCTCGTGCACGTTCGACCGCACGTTCATCCGGTTGAAACGGCCGGCGTCGCCATTGCTGTAGACCCGGTTAGACAGGAAAACATAGGTGAGGTTAAACCGGGGATCCACCCAAACACTGGTACCCGTGAAGCCCGTGTGGCCGAACGTTAACGGCGAGGCCGATAAGGTGGGATAGGGATCCCTGCGGGACGCATTTTTCCGGTCAGGTTTGTCAAAGCCCAGCCCCCGGCGGTTATTGCCGTGGTATTTTGTAAACAGGTCGACCGTTTCCTTGCTAAAGAACCGGATCCCGTTCATCTGGCCGCCGTTCAGCAGCAACTGCGACAGCACTGCCAGGTCGTATGCATCGCTGAACAGGCCGGCGTGCCCGGCCACTCCCCCAAGCATGGCTGCCCCGGGATCGTGCACGTCGCCCCGCAATAACTGGTTACGGAAGGTCATTTCGGTTTCTGTGGGCGCGATCTTGTCCAGCAGAAAACGCTCCCGCGGCTTAAAGTCGATCGACTTCAACCCCAGCGGGTTATAAAAAGTTTTCCGGACATATTCGTCCAGCGGCATCCCGGTGATGGTTTCCACTATCTTCCCCAGGAAAATAAAATCGAGATCGCTGTACACATAAATGCCCTGGGGGGCTACCGGGCTTTGCAGGATCCGGCGGTAAATAGTATCGGTCCAATCGCGCCGCATATACATATTTTCGGCCACCCGCACGGGGTAAGCCTCGTCCCGGGTGTTGGAATAGATCTGGTACGACACCCCGCCCAGGTTCATGGAATCGACGGTTTCCCTGAAAAAGGGTATCCAGGCTTTTAAGCCGGCCTGGTGTATCAGCACATTTCGCAGGGTCAGCTTTTCTTTATTGGTGCCGCGGGTCCAGGGCAGGTAATCACCCAGCCGCTTCGTGAGCACCAGCTTCCCATCTTCGTGCAGCTTCATCACCGCGAGTGTAGTAGCCATTATTTTGGTCACCGAGGCCACGTCGTAGATCGTTTCGGGATAAACGGCCTCGGTGCTGTCGTAGCCCATATACCCGTAAGCCCGCTCATAGGCGATCCGGCCGTCTTTCGCCACCAATACCACGGCACCGGGGATAGCCCTTTTTGCAATGGCGTCGTTTACGATGGAATCGATGCCCACCAGTTGCCGGGCCCGGAAGCCCAGGTCCGAAGGGCGGGCCTCTGGAAGCGCACGGTCGGGCACGATCCCCGATCCGTATTTCAGCGTGCTGCAAACGGTTACAGGAAGTTTACCCTTCGCCGCAGCCCTTCCAACAAGCAGGTCGGCGGCCGTACGCTGGGTGACCTCATCGTCTTCATAGCAGGCCAGCAACACCCTGGCATCACAGAAGTTTTTGATCGCGTAAGGATTTCCGAAGGTCATCGTGATGGTGCGATGCCTCTGCTGCACCTGCTCGATCAGGGTGAGGGCGGCCCTGCTGATGCCGAAACCATTTTGCGGATAACGGCTATAGTTATGTACACCGAGCACCACCACATCATACCGGTTGCTTAGCAGGTCGAGCAGCGGCGGGATGCGGGCCTCGCTCATCTTATAATCAAAATAATAGGTGTGGGCGTCGTACGCTTCCCGCAACGCCTCTGCAAACGCGTTGTCTTTTTGCAGGCCCACGCCGATATACGCCACTCTTTTCCCTTTTGGCAGGGGGAAAATGGAAGACTCTTCGTTTCTCAGCAGGGTGATGGCGTTCCGCGTGATCAGGCGGCGCATTTCTGCCGTCTTTTCGTTGAGATCGCGGGTAAGGTTTTCCAGCTTGACCGGTTGCAACCTTGCAAGGCCGTATTCGTATTTGGCGATCAGCACCCGGCGCACCCGTTCGTTGATGTCGTTCCAGGTAAGGTCTTTTTTCCGGATGGCTTCTTTTATTTTTCTGATGCTTTCCGGGAGATCCACCGGGAGGCAGAGCATGTCATTGCCTGCCTCAAGCGCCTTGACGGATATTTCACCTGCTGAATGAAACTTCGAAACACCCTTCATCTCAAGACCGTCGGTGATGATGAGTCCGTTAAATTTCAGCTCGTCGCGCAGCAGGCCTGTTACCACTTTCGGCGAAAGGCTGGTTGCCAGATTAGCCGTGTTGTCGAGCGCGGGAACCGACAAATGCGCCACCATTACACCTCCCACGCCAGCCTGCACGATCTGCCGGAAGGGATAGAGTTCCAGCGAGTCGAGCTCATTCCTCGATTTTTTTATCACGGGCAGGTCGTAATGCGAATCCACGCTTACATCGCCATGGCCGGGAAAATGTTTGGCCACCGCCATCACACCTACGTCCTGCAGCCCCCGCATGTATTGTATGCCGTACAGCGCCACCTTGAGCTTGTCTTCACCGAAGGCCCGGTCGTTGATCACGGGGTTGTTGGGATTATTATTGATATCCACCACCGGCCCGTAATTAATCTGTATACCCGCGCGTTTACATTGCTCACCTACCAGGCGCCCGTATTCGTAGATAAGGGTGGCGTCGTTCACTGCGCCCATCATCATCTGCCGGGGCAGGGTTTCCACACTGTCCATACGCATTCCCAATCCGTTTTCCGCGTCTATGGAAATAAACAAAGGCGTTTTGGCCAGTTGCTGCAGGCTGTTTATCATGGCGGCCTGCTGCAGCGGGTTCCCCTGGAACAGGCAGATCCCTCCGATATTATATTTCCGGATCGCGTCTTTCACTGCATCCTCGTAGAACGTGACCTTTTTAGTGGAGCTGTTGATAGAAGACATCCGCACAATCATCAACTGGCCGATACGCTGATCTTCGCTCAGGGTGCGCATTACACTATCGGCCCATTTCCCGGCCAGAATGGAATGTTGTTGTGAATAACCGCATGCAAAAGATATCAACAGCAGCAGCGTCAGGGGTCCCTTCATACTCTACGGAGTTTAAACTTGTTTATTCGCAGTAAATTGCATCCACAAATTAAGTCAGAATTGGGAGACATCATTCAATTATTGCCTGATAATATTGCTAATCAGATCGCTGCGGGCGAAGTGATACAGCGTCCTGCAAGCGCTGTTAAAGAATTGTTAGAAAACGCCATAGACGCGGGTGCCACTGAAATCCGGTTACTCGTCAACGATGCGGGGAAATCGCTTATCCAGGTAATTGATAATGGGAAAGGCATGAGCGACACAGATGCAAGAATGTGCTTTGAGCGACACGCCACTTCCAAGATCAGGCAAATAGACGATCTTTTCCGTATCAGAACCATGGGGTTCCGGGGAGAAGCGCTGGCATCCATTGCTGCGGTTGCGGAGGTGCAGATAAAGACCAAGCGGGCCGAAGACAGCGCCGGCACTTATCTGGAGATAGACAACAGTGTGGTGCGCAAGCAGGAGATCATCGCATGCGCCAACGGAACCAGCATCGCGATGAAGAACCTGTTCTTCAACGTACCGGCAAGAAGGAATTTCCTGAAGCGCAATTCGGTGGAAACAAAACATATCGTCGATGAGTTTATCCGTATTGCCCTGTCGTTCCCGGATATCTTTTTTTCACTTACCAGCAACGGCCAGCAGTTGCTCCATCTCGAAAAGGCCTCGCTGAAACAACGCATCGTGCAGATATTGGGCAGCCAGATCAACGCGAAGCTTGTAAACGTGCAGGAGAAGACCGACTACCTGAATATTTTCGGTTTTGTGGGCAAGCCGGAAACGGCCAGAAAAACAAGGGGCGATCAGTATCTTTTTGTGAATAACCGGTTCATCCGCAGCGGCTACCTGAATCACGCGATCATGCATGCCTACCAGGAGATGATCCCTGCCGATAGTTTCCCGTTGTACGTATTGTTCCTTGAGCTGGATCCTTCTCAGATCGACGTAAACGTGCATCCTACCAAACAGGAGATCAAATTTGAGGACGAGAAGCTCGTGTATGCCTTTGTGCAGGCTGCGGTTAAACATGCGCTGGCTCAGTTCAGCATCACGCCCACGCTCGACTTCGATCTGGATCCCTCCATTCAGCAGCTTGATGCCGTGAGTAAACCCGTGTCGCAAGAACAAAGAAGCGCCCTGCAGTCCTCCCCCCTCTACCAGGCTTTTACGCAAAAAAACCAGGCTCACCTGATCGAGCGCTCTTCCGATGCGGGGCTGAAGGACTGGAAACGGTTTTTTGAGGCTGAACCCGATTCGCCCCCACCAGCCGGCGGTGGATTTGAATTCGATAATAATATCCCCGCTGCAGGCGTTTCCCCGCATGAAGAAGAGGATCCCATACAGGTGCTGTACACGTATATTCTTTCGGCCACCCGGCACGGTTTTTTGCTCATCCACCAGCAACTTGCGCATGAAAGGATCCTTTACGAACGGCTCCAGACAGCCGCCGCCGGGCAACCCATCGCATACCAGCGCAGCCTGTTCCCTGTGACCCTTGAGTTGTCGCCCCAGGATGCCGTGCTGTTGTCGGAACTGCTGGACGACCTGTTGCCGATGGGATACCTGGTTGAACCCTTCGGAAAAAACACATTCGTGATACAGGGAACTCCTGCGGGGCTCGAAACGGGAAATGAAAAAGGAGTGATCGAGAACCTGCTGGAGCAGCTCAAACATTTCAGCAGCGAGCTCAGGTTATCCCAACGGGAAAAACTGATCCGGTCACTCACCGGCCAGCAGGCCGTCAAACCCGGCACGCGGCTGGAAGTTTCAGAAATGAAATCGCTCCTCGGCGAGCTCTTCGCCTGCAGTCAGCCCGGCGTCACTGCCAATGGAAGTCCCACTTATATAGAATTCAAAAAAGAATACATCCAGCAGTTGTTCCGCAGGCCAATTTAAATACAAACAGACCGGGCTTAACCGTTGCGCAGCTCCCGCACAAAACGTTCGATTATCCTTTTTGCCTCAGCGGTTTTACCGGTGTAATTATTAATAAGGAAAGAAAAGATCAGGAGCCGGTTCTGTTTCGTATATACGTAACCGCTGAGCGCTACCACGCCCGACATGCTGCCGGTCTTTGCAAAGATGCGCCGGCCTTCGGGGCGGTAGTATCCCCGCAACGTTCCTGAATCGCCCGAAGGGAAAAGCGCTTTTATCCTTTCCATTCCGAATTCCCGTTGCATCTTTTCCAGGATGGCAACAAAACTTTCGGGCGTGAAAAGGTTATAGCGGCTCAGGCCGCTTCCGTCTACCCACACGGGCTCCTGGGGGAGATCGCCCAACTCTGCGGCGAGCAGGGTATCAATGATCTCTTCGTCGCTCATCACTCCTGTTCTTTCCTGCGACACCATCAGCAGCAGTTGTTCCGCAAAAAAATTATCGCTGACGTACATCATCGGCCGGAGTACCGAGTCGAGGCGCTGCGAACGGATCGTTGCCGGTTCGGGATCAAGCACCAGGAAGTCGTCCGCTATCCCTATGCTTTTGCCTACTGTATCTTCCAACAGTTCGAGCGAGGACAACAAGCCATAGGTGATAAAAGGCACGAGTTGTTCCTTGGACCATTCGCGGCCCTCGCTGATACGAAATACATTTTCGAGCCGGTCGCGCTGCACCTTGAACTTTGCATCGGCGGGATCGGCGTTAAAGCCCACCTTCCAGTTCACCTCCGGATCCGAATAAACGGCTACAGAGGGTTCCGACTGTGCACTTCCCGGCATTCGCTGCTGCACCCATTTGATGGTGTTGCCATACACGGGCAACAGGTTCCGTTCTACCATGTATTCGTCGTTATAATCATCCCATGACCACCCCCGGCCCAGTTCTTTATCGCGCCAGTTGAATTCGGTCACATATATCTTTTTTTGTTGCTGCTGCAGAAACCGGATCACCGGCTGGACGGGAAAATCACGGTGCAGCAGGGTCGGATCACCTGTGGGCACGAGGTACAGGGCGGTATCATTCTCATAGTACCGGATGCCGGGCAGGCTATCGCCCAACTGTTTCAGCGCAGCGTAGCAGGTCACGATCTTTACATTGGAAGCGGGCACAAAATATTTATCTCCCTGGTAATTATAAACGGAAGTTTTAGAAGCGGGATCATACACGCTTATCCCCAGATGTGCTCCGCGTAGTGCGGGATGATTAACGATGTTATTGAGGCGGGCCTGTTGCGTGCTTTTCTGTTGCGCCCAGCCGGAAAAAAAAGGAAGCAGCAGCCAGCAGGCGGACAGCAACAGGAATTGGCCTGTACGTTTCAGGTGATTCCAACGGAAAGATGGTAGACGGCAGATGGATAACGTCATGGACGGGAAATGGCGCTTCAGGCAGAGGAGTCGGCGGGCGGCGGAGGAAGCCGCCCCGTATTGTACGGTTTTCATACCATGAAGATACTGTAGATATACGGGGTGAAACGATTACAGATCCACCTGTTCCGGAATTCCGGACGCCGGATAGGGGCCTGCCTGCTGCATATCTTTATCTTGTTCCGGAGCCTACGCGTTCCGTTCCTGCGCACGCAGCCATCTCTCCGGGGTCTCGTTTCCGCTGGCAAGGAGATAGTCGGCATACGAACACGCTATGAACCGCTGGTCGGGCAACTGCATCCACCACCTGCCCGTGTATTTGCTTTGCAGGAAAGTGGTGTCCACTTCGCCGAAAGCGATATGGAACTCGTTGAAACCTTCTTTTTCGTGTATACCGGGTTCCCGGTTGCCGCGGTTTCTCCCTTCGAGGAAATACCATAGCATATGGCTGATCTGTTTGGCTGTAAGATGGTGGTGGTCGGTTTCGGCATTGTATCCGTAAATGCCCACCGAGCGGTTCACGGGGCTCAGGCCTGCATAGCGCATCAGTGCACAGGCTTCGTCGCCGCTGAATCCGTTGGGCGACACCCGGGTGCAGGGTGCATAACTGTGGGCGATTGCGGAGAGATCGAAACTGAACAGGTCGGCATTCCGGACAGCAGGTTCCAATTCCTCCATATTCTCCCGCACCTTTCCCACGCGGAAACAATCGAACCGCAGCTTATCGAGGGTCTGGAGCATATTTGGATGAACCAGGTAACTCTGGAAGCCGATATGGCTATAGTGGCGGACAAAGTTGGGTTCGCCCGTCAGTATTTCCATCAGGAAATTGTCGGCCCGCGCCATTGAATTCATATCCAGGTCCATTCTCGCGTCTACCACCACCGCCTCTATCAGCTTGCCGCGGTCTGCGAAAGCATGGTATTGGGCAAGGGTGAGATCGTGCGATCCACCGATCACCACTGCGGTTTTACCGATGGAATTGATCTCTTTCAGTACCGTTTGCAGCGCCGCATAGGTATCGCCGAGCGTAGCCCCCGTCCTTATCTCGCCGGCATCGGCCAGCTTTAAGGCGGAATGCCAGTTGTATAATTTATAAAACTCGTGCCGGACGGCGTCGGCGGAAGAAAGTTTTTTAACGGGGCCCTCCCCCCGCTGCTCCGCGCAGCTCAGCAGCACAATATCCGCTTCGAGCAGATCGGGAAAGCCGTTTTCGTATATGGCTATATCCCGGCCTATCTGGCCGTCGTGGTATTCGCCGTCCTGCGCGATAGCAGCCAGGTGAAGAGGCTGCAAAAAGTCTGTGATATTCAAAAGATCCGACATGCTGCAAATGTATAGATTTACCCAAACCCTCCTGACCAGATATTTGCCATCTCCCTATCTTTGCCGCATGGAAGAACTATTAGGCCAGATCAACACATACCGGCAGGAGATAGAGGGCCTGCACCCTGCTGGACCGGAAGAGCTGGAAGCTTACCGCATCCGGTTCCTGGGCACCAAGGGTATTCTGAAAAGGCTGTTCACCGAGATGAAACACGTACCGGCCGAAAGGAAAAAGGAATTCGGGTTGGTGCTGAATGAATTCAAACAACTGGCCGAGTCCAGTTACGAAACCTGGAAAAGCTCGGTGGATACCACAGGTGAAAAACAGGGAGCCGAGCTGGACCTCTCTCTTCCTGCGGATCCTATTCTTCCCGGCAGCAGGCATCCGATCAGCCTGATGCGTAATAATATCATAGAGATCTTCGAACGGCTGGGATTTGCGGTGGCGGAAGGTCCCGAGATAGAGGACGACTGGCATAACTTCACGGCGCTGAATCTCCCTGAACACCATCCGGCCCGCGACATGCAGGATACCTTTTATATCCATCAACAGCCCGACTGGTTATTGAGAACACATACCAGCAATATCCAGATCCGGGAGATGGAAAAAGGAAAGCTACCGTTACGCATCATCTGCCCCGGGAGGGTGTACCGGAACGAGACCGTCAGCGCCCGCTCGCATTGTTTTTTTCACCAGATAGAAGGGCTGTATATAGACGAAAATGTTTCGTTCGCCGACCTGAAACAAACCCTGTATTATTTTGTGCAGGAAATGTACGGAGAAGACATCCGGATCCGGTTCCGTCCCAGCTATTTTCCTTTCACCGAACCCAGTGCTGAGATGGATATCAGTTGCCAGATCTGCCACGGCAAAGGCTGTAATGTTTGTAAGCACTCAGGATGGGTGGAAATACTCGGCTGCGGCATGGTACATCCTAAAGTGCTTGAGAACTGCGGCATCGACCCATTGAAGTACACCGGCTTTGCCTTCGGCATGGGAATAGAACGTCCTGCCATGTTGAAGTACGGCATCAACGATATCCGGCTGTTCAGTGAGAACGACATCCGTTTCCTAAGACAATTCACCTCAGCAATATAATCTTTGCCCGCGGGTAAATATGCTCAACGGACAACCAGCAAGTGATCAATATTCCCCCATATACACACGCCGGAAAAGGCGTCGCACCCCCAGCTTCAGTACTGGTGACCGGAGGAGCCGGCTTTGTGGGATCTTACGTGATCCGGGATCTGCTGAAAGCAGGTTATACAGTCAGGGCCATCCGCCGCCGCGACACTCTTCCTTCGCATATGGATGCTGCGTTGTTCGCCGGTGTGCAATGGATACACTGCGATGTACTCGATCCTGTGGGCCTGGAAGAAGCAATGGAAGGAGTGGATGCTGTGGTGCATTCGGCCGCAAGGGTTTCTTTTCTTGAAAAAGAAAGGGCGGAGATGTTTGCCGTGAACACCGAGGGTACTGCCAACGTGGTGAACACGGCTATCGGGAAAGGAGTGCAGAAATTCATTCATATTAGCTCGGTGGCGGCGCTGGGAAGAACCACCGACAGCATCACGGTGAATGAAAACAGCAAATGGGAGAACAGCGGACTCAACACCGCCTACGCCCTCAGCAAATTCAGGGGTGAAATAGAAGTGTGGCGGGGAATTGCAGAAGGATTAAACGCCGTGATCGTAAACCCGTCGACGGTTATCGGGTATGGCGACTGGAATACGACGAGCTGCGCCCTGTTTAAGTCCGTCTATGAAGGTTTCCCCTGGTACACCACCGGGGTGAATGGTTTCGTGGATGTGGAAAATGTTTCCGGGGCCATCGTGTACCTGCTACAAACTGAGATACACTCGGAACGGTTCATTCTGAACGGCGGGAACTGGTCGTACCAACAGTTGCTCAACACAATTGCCGAGGGTTTCTCGGTAAAAAAGCCACACCGCCACGCAAGCCCTTTCCTCGGAGGAGTTGCCTGGCGGCTGGAAAAACTGAAATCGTTCTTTACCGGAAAAAAGCCGCTCCTCACCCGGGAGACTGCAAAGGTGGCGCAAAGCCACACCAAATTTGAGAACAAAAAGATCTTAGCGGCCCTGCCCGGTTTCCGGTTTACCCCTCTGGAACAAACCATTCACGCAGCGTGTGAGTTGTACAGGGAAAAAATGGCCGGTTATTAATTTGTATTGCTGATGAACACCGATGCTTAAGGCTACTGGCCCGGGCATTGATCATGGACCACTGTCGTTTAGCTGTTCAGTTTCTGCCATATCTCCGGAATCCGCTTCACCCACACCAGCTCTCTTAATTTTTTGCCGGCCTCTTCAGCCGGACTTCCGAAATAGGTCTTCCCGCCTTCCAGCGAAGAAGGCACTCCGCTCTGTGCATTGACTACGGCATGGTCGCCGATCCGAAGCGTTTTCGAAATGCCAACCTGCCCCCAGAGGGTCACACCTTCACCTATTTCCACCGATCCGGCTATCCCTACCTGCGCTGCAACCAGACAGTTCCTTCCCAGTACGGTATCGTGACCAATATGGACCATGTTGTCGATCTTGGTTCCGGCGCCGATACGGGTTTCATGTGTCACTCCCCTGTCCACCGTGCAACCTGCACCCAATTCCACATGATCCTCTATGATCACACGCCCGCAACTTTCCATCCGGCGGTACCATACGGGACGGTCTTTCTTTGAATTGTAATAGAACGCGTCTGATCCTACCACCGTTCCCGCCTGGATGACTACTCCATCGCCGATCAGACAGTAGTCAAGAATCGTAACATTGGGGTAAATGACACAGTTCCGGCCCACCACCACATTGTTGCCGAGATAAACGTTGGGATAGATCACGGTGTTTTCTCCCACAATTGCCGTTTCGCTCCGCATGGCGAGTGAAGGATTAAAAGGCCGGTAGTGCCTCACTATCTTGAGATAAGCTTCAAACGGCTGATCAACCACCAGCAGGGCCTTGCCCGGCGGCACTTCCACTTTCTGATTGATGATGATGAAACTGGCGGCAGACTCCAGGCACCTGTTATAATACTTGGGGTGATCCACAAAAACCACGTCGCCCTTCTCTACTTTATGAATCTCATTAATGCCATCCGCGTGCGCGGCAGTATTGCCAACAAGTTCCGCTCCAATGAGCTCAGCCAGCACACCAACAGAAACCGGTTCCGGAAATTTCATTGAAATCGTTTTAACAAAAATAGGCTAAAAAGAAAACCGGCGGCATCCGCAATTCGGCAACGGGCTTTTCCACAAGAACAAAAAGAAGATGTTGATAAAATAAATGAAAAAAATTTTTTAGAAAGGCAAAATTCTTTTTAATATTGTATTAGGAAATTAACTTTCCTGTACTTACTAACCCATCCATATAATGATCCTCCTGATTTTTTCAGGGGGATTTTTTTAAGCTTTCACAGCAAGCGTTGGCAAAACAACGATAAAATTCATACCCGACCGGTGATCGGATTCCACTTTCAAACTTCCTTTATGCAAACCCACTATACGCTTGGCAAGCGCCAGCCCTAGCCCGAAACCGCTTGTTCCTACTGCATTTGAAGAGCGATAGAAGGGTTTGAAGATGTCTTTCATTTCTTCTCTGGCCACTGCTTTTCCAATGCTTTTTACCTCGATCACTGCCATGCCGTCTTTAAAATGAAGATTCACAATGGACGTATGATCGGTAGAATACTTGCAGCCATTCTCCACGATATTTCGAACGGCTATGTACAGGAGGTCGGTATTGCCGAACACCAGGAACTGGGTTTCATCGTCGGGGAACTCAGAAAAGCTCAGTTCCACTTCGTACTGCTGGTTCAGTTTTTTCATTTCCGCCATCACCCGGAACAGCACTTCGTCGACCCTTATCTCGTTCAGCTCGATACTGCCCTGTGAACCGGTCTTGGCCATGTCGAGCAAACTTTTGGTGAGTTGCCGCATCTGCACCACGTCTTCCTGGACGGATTGCATCACCTGCCGGTACTCACTCGTGTCCCGGTTACGCTGGAGTGTTACCTGGAGCTGGCTGGAAATAGATGTGAGGGGGGTCGAGAGTTCGTGCGAGGCGTTCGAAATAAAACGCCGTTGCGATTCGAAGGATTCCTGGATACGATCGAGCAGCTCGTTAAAGGTGTTGGCCAACTGGTTCAGCTCATCCTCCTGGGTTCCACTGGTCCGGATCCGGTGCGAAAGATTATGAGACGAGATGTCGTTCACCTCTTTGATGATCTGAGCAACGGGTTTAAGCAGTTGTTTGGAAAACACATGACCCGCCACCAGGGAGATCAGCGTGCCGAACAGCAGGCTGATGACAAAGATCTGTTTCAACTGCCGGAGCTGTGCCCAGCCGTCGTAATCATAAGCGCTTATCACCACCACAAAACCCTTCCCCTCTTCCCGGTAGTGAAGCGCAAGCACTTCCCGGTCGCCGGCATGGAAATAGTGTTCGCCGTTGGTGATGGCCTTGTCGATATACTTTCGTGTGATGGGTACGGAGTCGAAACCGGGCGTAATGTAGCGGTATTTTAACTCCCCGGTTAGGCTGTATATCTCGATGGTCTTGTTGGGAAGCAGTTCTTTGAGACTGACGTTGATCCTGTCCAGCACCGCCTTCCGGTCTTCCTTAAAATAGGAGAAGATCTGTGCATTGTTATTTGCCCGGCTTTTGAGGCGTTTCACGAATCCCTCTTTCCGGTCGAGATAGGAGAAATAGTAAACGAAGAAACTTACAACAAGCAGTATGGCAGTGCCCAGGAGCGTAAAGAGGAGCGTTATTTTATACCTGCTTTTCAATCACGAGCTTTCTTTCAGGATGTATCCTACTCCCACCTGGGTGTGGATGATCTTTTTTTCGAAATCGTTGTCCAGCTTTTTCCGGAGAAAATTAACGTACACATCGATCACATTGGTTTTGGTATCGAAATCAATATCCCATACGTTCAGCGCAATATCGGCTCTTGATACTACTTTGTTCCGGTTTCGCACCAGGTATTCGAGTAACTGGAATTCCTTCGCGGTAAGGGAGATACCATTCCCACCACGGGAAACTTCCTTGCTGTCGAGATTGATTACAAGGTCGCCCACTTTCAGGATATTTCCAACGGGGATATTCTGGTAGATTCTTTTGAGCAATGCCCGGATCCGGACAAGCAATTCCTTGAAGTCGAACGGTTTTACGATATAATCGTCCGCCCCGGCATCGAATCCTTCGATCTTATCGTCCGTTGCACTCAGCGCCGTCAGCATCACTACCGGTATCGAGGGATTCCGGTTACGGATCTTTTTGCAAAGTGCAAATCCGCTCATACCGGGTAGATTGATGTCCAGGATCACCAGGTCGAAATGATAATTTTCAAACAGCCTCCTGCCCTCATCGCCATCGTAAGCCACTTCCACGGTATAGTTCTGCTCGGAGAGGCCCTTTTTCAGCGAATCCGCAATCTTTTTTTCGTCCTCAACCAGTAATATCCTGATGTCTTCCATGAGAGGCCTTTTGGCCCGCGAAATTCCTAAATGATACAGGACTGCTTCACAAAAAACAATTAAAATCGAATTAAAATGCAGACTTAGGGGTGGCTGGGTATGCGAGACGATCTAGACAGCCGGAAGAATGAGGAATTTCATGTGAAGGGAGACGATATTACCGGGAGGAAGCACACGAGGGCCGGTAATCTATAAAAATCCTGTACTTTAAGGACAAATCACTTTTTATGGAAATGAAACGTCAGGACGCCGCCCATCATATCCGGTTTTATCCGCCGCACCATTTTGTTTTCTATCCGCTGATGGGTTGCCTGATCCTTGCCAGTGCTTTCTGTGTCTTCTGTTTTCCGGCAAAAGCCTGGGAATGGGCTGCCATCACGGTATTATTCCTTACTGTTACCTGGGTATCGTACATGATGCGGCAGCACTATGCGCTGACCCTGCAGAACCGGATAGTGCGGCTGGAGATGCGGCTGAGATATTATGAGCTCACCGGGCAACGCTTCGACCTGCTGGAATCCCGTCTGAGCTTTTCGCAGCTCGCGGCACTCCGGTTCGCATCCGACAGCGAACTTCCCGCACTGGTGGAAAGAACCTTGCAGGAAAACCTGAGCCCGACCGCCATAAAAAAGGCCATTAAGAACTGGACTCCCGACCATATGCGCGTATAAGCTGATGAGCAGGTAGGAATGTTCCGCGAAGGATAACCAGCCGCAAGCTGCTATGGAGATGGCGGGTGTGAACGAACGTAGTTAGCAATTCGCCAGCAGCGATTAAAAGCCCGCTACGGCGCGCTCGGGGTGCGAGCGGACGTATTTGTGGTATTGCGAACGATCAAACGGTCAGTTGGGTCATGCGACCGGCTGAAGCATGAACAATAAAATGGCCTCAGAGCGGCCGGATCCTGATGTTTTTGAAGTTCACTTCGTCGCCATGGTCCTGCAGCAGGATATGACCCCGGGCTGCCTCTCCGAAAGCCTGCCAATCTTTATACTTACTGTCGGCCACCAGTTCCCGGTAAGCGGCTGAGCGGCGCCGGTATTCGAGCACTTTTGCGCCATTCAGGTAATGTTCGACCCTGTTGTCGGGATAAACTACGATCCTCCCGGTGTTCCATTCGCCGATGGGGCGGATATTCGATTTCGGTTTTTCGGCGGCAATAAGATCGTATAAGGAGGCGAGGGTACGATTGCCTTCTTTGCCCATGCGGGCGTCGGGATGTTTCTCGTCGTCGAGTAGCTGATACTCCAGCCCGATAGCCGAACCTGCAGTTTGCTCAGCCAGCGTGACGAAGTATTTCACCCCGCTGTTGGCACCCGATGTGAGGCGAAAGAAAAAAGAAAGATCAAAGGCGGCGAACTGTTCATTGGTGATGATGTCGCCACCATTGGCGCTTTCCTTTCCCTGGGAAGCGAGCACCGTGAGTATGCCGTCTTTTATCTCCCAGCCCCTGGCGGGAAATGCCGGGCCGTTCGCGCTTCTCCAGCCGTTACCAGTTTGGCCGTCGAACAGCAGCTTCCAGCCGTTCTTTTTTTCATATTCCGTCAGCGTGTTGGCGGTGAGGTTCTCTACGTAAATATTTTTGCCGAAGCGGGAAGGTTTCAAGCCTTCGGTTTTGATCCTGATATTTTTGAAGAACACTCTTTTGCCTTCGATCCCCGAATGCACCTGCAATGCGATGAGCCCCTCATTGTCGAGCGTATCTACCAGGAAGGATACCGGCTGGCCGTTCACCCATGTTCGGGTTTCATTGCCGATGCACTCGATCCTGAAGCGGTTATAGACGCCTACCCTGAAAGCTTTCCGGGCTGGCGGGTTCAACGTGAGGGGATAGAGCCATCCACGCCGGCCTTCGTCGTATATGCCGCCGGTCCAGCTTCTTGCTTTGGGATCGATCTCACACTGTTTGCCGTACACTTTCCCCTGGCCATTATTTCCGGCGGGGTCGTAGTGGCTCCTGACCTGTATTCCCGAATTATTGGCGGTGTCTTCTATCATCACGTCCAGCTCCAGCAAAAAATCACCGTAGGTTTTTTCCGTGGCCAGGAAACTATTTCCTGTCTTCGCCACCACTGTTCCCATGATCGCACCGTCTACCACTTCGTAGGTCGATTTACCACCGAGCTGTTTCCAGCCTTCGAGGTTCACGCCATTGAAAAGCTTGGTCCAGCCTTTACCCTGCTGGGCCGGCAGAGAGGTGACGGTTACAAGGATGCCAGCGCATAAAAACAGCAAACGCAGCGGGGTAGAACAGATCTGCATAATCGAGATTGATTGGGTGAATTGATCTGCTAAAGTTAAGCAGCGGGCACCATATGCCAATGCCGGTTGCTATATCACCTCCTGGTTTATCTTCTGCCCTTCTTTTCCCTCTATTCGCCATTTTACATTCGCTACCGGCAGTTCGTGATCGGCAACTCCCCATCCGCCGCTGGCTATCCGCTGTTCATGATTTACTGCAGTCGTAGTGGCCACCAACTAACGTATTCAATTCACCACCGCCCATCGGTTCCGTCTTTGGCTCCGCATTTGCATACAAACCGGCATATAATCATGCGCCGATGGGTTATCAACCGATAGAGAACTACGGAATAATAGGCGACCTCAATACGATCGCACTCGTGGGGCTAACGGGCTCCATCGACTTCATGTGTTTCCCGAATTTCGACTCCCCGACCGTCTTTGCAGCGTTGTTGGACAAAAACAGAGGTGGGCATTTCCAGATACAGCCGGTGTTCGACGGCATGAAAACAAAGCAGTTGTACCTGCCTGATACCAATGTGCTGCTCACCCGTTTCCTCTCCGCCGAGGGGGTAGGCGAAATAACCGACTTCATGCCTGTCGAAGAACTATACAGCGGCAAAGAGCTGATCCGCAGGGTCACCAGCATCCGGGGAGACGTGCAATACGAGATGCATTGTATGCCGAGGTTTAATTACGGCAGGGAGAAGCACCATGCAAAACAACTATCTGCACACGAAGTGCTGCTGTATAGCGAGGGGCCGTCAAAAACGATGTTGCGGCTGGTGAGCTCCGTTCCGTTGAAGCTGAAAGGGAACGATGTGTTAGCTTCTTTTGTGCTCAAACCGACGGAAACGGCCGACTTCTTACTGGAGCATATCGAGAATGAGCACAGCCAGCAGCGGAATTTTAAAAAATTCATAACAGAGAGCCTTTTTGAAACCGTGAACTACTGGAAAAACTGGATGGGGCAGTCGACCTACCAGGGCAGATGGCTGGAAATGGTGAACCGGTCGGCCCTTGTACTCAAGCTGCTCACTTCTTATAGATATGGATCCATGGTTGCAGCGCCCACCTTCAGCCTGCCGGAAAGCATTGGCGCCAAGCGGAATTGGGACTACCGTTACACCTGGATACGCGACGCCTCCTTTACGGTGTACGCTCTCACCATGCTGGGATATACGAAAGAAACGGGCGCGTTCGTGAATTGGGTGGAAAAACTCTGCCAGGACATCAGGGGGCATAAACGGCTCGGCATCATGTATGCCCTCGACGGGCACCGGCAACTGAAGGAGGAGATAGTCGGGAATTTCGAAGGATATCGCAAATCGAATCCCGTCCGAATCGGCAACAACGCCTATGGGCAGTTGCAGCTTGATATCTACGGCGAGCTGATGGACGCGGTTTATCTCTATAATAAATATGGAGAGCGGATCTCTTATGATTTCTGGAAAGACCTGGAGCGGCAGATCAACTGGCTCGCCAGCAACTGGCAGCAGCCAGATGAAGGCATCTGGGAAGTAAGAGGTGGAAAGCAGCACTTCCTGTATTCCCGGCTGCAGTGCTGGGTAGCATTTGACAGGGCCATCAAGATCGCCCAGAGCCGCTCGTTCCCCCTCAACAATAAATGGCGGGTGGAGAGGGATAAGATATTTGAAAGCATATACCAGGAGTTCTGGGATAAGGAAAAAAAAGCATTCATGCAATATCCGGGTTCCAGAACCGTGGACGCGTCTGCTTTGATGATGCCGCTACTGCGTTTTATCAGTGCCAAGGATCCGCGTTGGATCTCCACCATGGAACGAATTGAAAAAGAGCTGGTATCCGACTCGCTGGTGTACCGGTACCGGCCCGAGATCGCTGCACCGGATGGCTTTGATAGCCATGAAGGCACTTTTTCGGTTTGCACCTTCTGGTATGTAGAATGCCTGTCGCGATCCGGGCAGTTGGAAAAAGCGCGGTTCTACTTCGAAAAAATGCTGGGATTCGCCAATCATCTCGGGTTGTATTCCGAGCAATTGGGCTTTAAAGGTGAACACCTTGGCAATTTTCCACAAGCCTTCACCCACCTCGGCCTTATCAGCGCCGCCTATAACCTCAATGCGCAGTTGAACGACAGCCGAAATAAAAACGTGAATTACTAAGATCTCCGTTTCCGGCCTTGTACCGATATCTTATGCCCGGCAACCCCTGGCAATTTGTAATACGCATCCTCCTTCCGTTTTTTATCCCCCCTCCATCAGTTTCTGGATCTTTTTCCGGTCGCCCACGATCCAGACAATATCATTCCATTCAAAAACCGTGGATGAAGCAGGATTCAGCATTCTTTGTTTGTTCCTTTCTATTCCCACTACCAGCCCGTTGGTTTTTTCCCTGATATCGGAGTCGCGGATCGTCAGGCCTTTTAGCCGGGTATGTTCATCTACGACGATCTGCTGCAATACGATATCGCCGATATTATGCTCCGGTATATCGTGATTCTCCTTCACCTCAAAGACCGGCTTGAACACCTGCATCTGGTCGTCCGTGGCAATGATGCCGATCTGGTCGAAGGGTAACAGCCGGTTCATCCTGCCGGGAGCATATATCAGCTCGTTCCCCCGTTTTATGTACGCGATATTGATGCCGTATTTTTCCCGCCAGGCCAGCTCTAACAGGGGCTTGCCGATAAAATCCATATGCGGGTCCACTTCCAGGGTCACAAGGTGTGCGTCCCAGGGAGAAAGATCGGCCTGGTGACTGAAATTGTTTTCCCGCGCACGCTGCGCCAGTACCTTGCCTTGCTCGGCTTCTCTCGCATTCAGGTTGATGATGAACCTTTTCTCCAGTCGCTGATAAAAACGCTGGATCCGGTTAGAGAACATGATCAGCACCACAATAACAAAGGGCACTATAGTAAGCAACGCCACAGTGGTGGAATACAGCCTGTTCACCCAGAAGCCGATGATCAGCACACCCACAGATACCCGCAAAATCTCCAGCACGATCAGCGGTCCATGGCTGTATCTTTTTTCCAGCCACAGCTCTTTGTAGGCCATATTATTGGGTCGCTTGGCCATAAACGCCCAAAGAAAGGGGGAGGCCACACCGAGCGATACCACCACGGCAATGATGCCCCTGGTAGTGCCGTCTTCCACATTGTTGTTGAGGAAGGGAAGAAAAAACCGGATGGACAGCAGGATCAGCGCCAGGATCACCGTGCCGTTGCTCAGGGCAATGGTGCCATATGCCTTCATCAGGGATTTCCAGTTGCTCTCCGCCTGGATATTCTGGGCGCTGGACGAATAGGTATTCAGCGCGGTCACCCATCGCCGGGGAAGGATCTTTACGATCCAGTTATAAAACGGTTCCGAGAATTTGATCATGTAGGGGGTGGTGAAGGTGGTGATGGCAGAAGCCCCCACCGCCACAGGAAACAGGAAATCGCTGGTAACGCCAAGCGTCAGACCGAGCGAGGCCACGATGAATGCAAACTCCCCGATCTGCGCCATGCTCATGCCCACCTGCACCGATTGTTTCAACGGTTGGCCGGATAACAGCGCACCAACGGTGGTGCTGAAGAATTTCCCGAAAAGGGTGAGCAGGGTAACGATGATCACGGGCCATTTATACGCGAGGATAACGACGGGATCGATCAGCATGCCCACCGATACGAAGAACACCGCACCGAAAAGATCTTTCACAGGCTTGATCACGTGCTCCACCTTTTCGGCCGAGGTGGTTTCCGCTATGATGGAACCCATGATAAAAGCGCCCAGCTCCGCAGAGAATCCTACCTGCGTGGCCACCACCACCATTCCCAGGCAAAGGCCGATAGACAGGATCAGCAGGGTTTCCTCATCGAGTAATTTCCGGGCCCGCTGCAGAAAGGTGGGTAGGGCAAATATGCCGATAATGAACCAGAGCACCAGGAAAAAAAGCAGCTTGAGAAAGGTCAGGATCAGCTCCGTGCCTTCAAACTGCTGGCTTACGGCCATGGTAGACAGGATCACCATCAGCAGGATCACCACGATGTCTTCTACCACCAGCACGCCGAATACGATCCGGGCGTACTGTTTTGTTTTAATACCCAGTTCGTCAAAGGCCCGGATAATGATGGTGGTGGAGGAACTGGCCAGCATCCCTCCCAGGAACAGGCTGTCCATATTGGACCAGCCCATCCACTTACCCGCAAAATACCCGGTGATGGTGATAAACAGTATTTCCACCAGGGCCGTAATGGAAGACGCCCCCCCCACGCGCATCAGCTTTTTGAAGCTAAACTCCAGACCAAGACTAAAAAGCAGGAAGATCACCCCGATATCGGCGAGGGTTTTGATGTTCTCGCTGTCTACCACCGATGGGGTGAGGGAAGTGTGCGGGCCCACGATCAGACCCGCTATTATATAACCTAAGACTAAGGGTTGTTTGATTTTACGGAACAGAAGAGTCACAGTTGCCCCCGCAACCAAAATCAACGCTAGATCCTCAATAAGTTTCGGCAAATGGCCCATACATAAATTTTAGAATGCCGTTCGGAAATTAATCATTTCCGTTTAAAAACCGGGAGATTTTCCCGTTCGGCCGCTTATGCATCTGACTGTGTACCACGCTATAGCCCTTGCCTGGGTGGTGTTACGGAGAAAATGGTTCAGAAGAACCACGATTGCTAACGAATGCGCCGCTGCTTTCGTCTTTTCAATTCTTTTTTCAGCAGTCCAAGCTCGCGACCGGTTTGTCCACCTATGGAACTGTTCTCCTGCACGCGACGCATCAGGTAGGGGATCACTTTTTCCAGCGGGCCATAGGGGAGGTATTTGGTGACCGAGAAACCCGCAGCGGCCAGGTTAAAAGTGATATTATCACTCATCCCGTATAGCTGGGAAAAATGAACCGAGGGATGAGCGGCGGGCAGGTCGGATTCCGCCATCAACCGGAGCGCATAGCGGTTGCTGTATTCATTATGCGAAGCGACAATGAAGACGATCGTCGCCAGGTTTTCCATGCAGTACCGGATGGCAGTATTAAAATCTGCATCCGTCGCCTCTTTTGTGGCATGGATGGGAGACTGCAGTCCGAGTTGAACCGCCCTTCTGCGTTCTTTTTCCAGGTAAGCCCCCCTCACCAGCTTGGCTCCCAGCAGAAACCCATCCTGCCCTGCCGCAGCGTGATCGGCCTTCAGTAACCCCAGGATATCGGTGCGGTATAATTGGTAAGTATTGAATACTACCGGCCGCTGGCGGTTAAACTGCTGCATCATCCGCAGGGCGAGAAAATCAATGGTGTGCTGTATCCACGACTCTTCAGCATCGATCAGCACGCCGACCCCTTTCTGCGCCGCTGTTTCGCAGATCGCCGACAACCGTTTTTCAACATTGCTCCATTCCTGTTGCGAATAAGTATCCCGGAGCGGCGACTGTGAAAGCGTATACTGCGGAGAATGCAAGTCTGACGCTGGCGCCGGGTGCATCTGCTGTGGTACGCGTACCTGTTGCGTAACATCCGGCTGCACAGGCGCCTGTTGCGGGGAGAAAGATTTGTTCTGCAGCAGCACCTCCGCTTTTAAAGCATTTTCCTGCGGATCGGGAAGGCGCAGCCGGCGACTGCCATCTATCGTATTATTGAGTTGCGCCAGCAGTTCGAAACGAGCCAGAGACGTCATCTTTAAACTGATGAACGGAATCTCTGTATGGCCAGCAGCATATTCTATCAGGGCGATATATTCTCTGCAGGTTTTCTCAAAATCTTCTTCCCGGTCCATCCGCTCCAACCCATAGTCCATGATCACCCCCACCGCATGGGCCGCCAGTCTTTTTTTCACACCGATCGTTTCTTCAAGGGTTTCTCCGCCAACGAACTGGCGGAAGATGGTCTTGCGGATCAGCCATCGTACCGGTAGCCGCAACCGGATCAGCAGGGGCAGGATTCGCGTAGCTAGGTAAACGAACCACTTAAACCGCATGGCCGAAAAAAGGAAATGGGCAAGCCTCAGCTCACGATCGGACTTATAAACAAAAGCGGCAGCGGTATCATCGAGGGAAATCGGTTTAACAGTATTCATTGCAATTCATTTCGGGTGCAGTACGGAAAACCGCAGCAAATGTCGCAAGTTCCGGCTTTAAACCATCGCCTTCTTATTCATCTGCCGTGCAGAAGCCGGCGGTGGTTAGAAACGTTTCAGCGATCGGCGGGGATCGTTGATCAACTTCAAATAAAAATGGCAAAAAAAGAGTGCCATAGAAGAGGATGAGCTGCAAAAATAAATGCTATCCTTCCATAAAAAATGCCAGCCGGAACGGCATATGCCATCAACACACCTAAATTTGATAAAAATTCACCATAAACCAGGCATGACAGGTATTGACGCCTGAAAAACAAAAAATATACAGATGAAATCCATCTTTATCGTATGGCTTGGCGGAGGCATCGGCACTGTGCTCCGGTACTGGATACAGGTAGGCCCGGGCAGATTGCTGAGCGCCAGCTTTCCGGCAGCCACATTCCTCATCAACATTCTCGGCTGCCTGGTTATCGGGGTGGTATACGGGCTTGCGGAAAGATACACCTGGCTGGGTCATGAATGGAGATTATTCCTGGCCACGGGGTTATGCGGCGGATTCACCACCTTCTCAAGTTTTTCTTATGAAAGCATAGCGTTATTCAAACAGGGAAACTATACTTACTTCTTTTTATACATCGTGCTGAGCGTGATACTGGGGCTGGCCGCCACAGTAGGAGGCATGCTCCTGGTCACTGCCATAAAGCCCTGACGACGCGGAGCCTGCGGGGGCTACTGGGCCGGAAGTCTGGCGACGAGCGTGTATCCGGATGACGGATAACCCGGAGGATATGTCCCGGCTCAGGTGGCCGGGTACTTCGATTGTAAGAACTGCAGGGTGGTTTTCATGAGCCGGGTGAGGCTGCCGACATCGATATCCGAAAGCCTTTTTACATAAATGCAAGCCTTGCCCATTGTGAACCTGCCCAGTTTATTCACCAGGGGCCGGTGTTGTTCCAGTCCGGTGAACACGTACAGGGAGATGGCGGCTTTACGCGGCGAGAAGCCCAGCAGTGGAGCGTCGCCTTCGTGTCCGCTATCATACCGGTAATGGTATTTCCCAAACCCGATGATGGAGGGGCCCCACATCTTTGGCTCGTGTCCGGACACCTCCCGCATCAGTTCGATGAGCGTAAAACTATCGGTCCGCTTACGATCGTCTTCCACTGCGTTTACAAATTCATCGACGCGTTGTTCCGTTTGGGTGGTTTTATTCTTTGCCATAGCAGTGGCTATCGTTTTCGTATGCAAATTAATTAAACTCCCTAACAACAGCGAGCGGCTTAGCCGACGCCGATCCGCGAAAACCGTAACGGTATTTCCACGCTGCCGGGATGAGGCCTGCATTGGAGTCGGAGACGGGATTAACCTCGTTGCGCCTTCAGCAATCTGGCAGCACAATCGGACGCACAGATCAGGCCTCCGGCCAGCATGATCACGTCTTTCAGCACGAGTCGGCCGGCTCCGGAGAGGTAGGGGAAACCGAACCGGGGCGTGGGGAAATCCCCGCCGAGGTTAGGCACATACACTTCCGGGGTGGTGATCAGGAAGGTGAGAGTAACGAGTGCCATGCCGAAGGTTAGCAGTCCGCCGATCAAGCCGATCCCTTCAAACCAGATGCCCAGCAGGGTCAGTATCCCGATCACCAGAATCACGGCGCCCAGTCCGTACGCAAATACGTAAGTACCGTTCTCTTTGTGCCAGTCGATATGTTTTTGCACGGTTTTTCCTTCGGGGTTTTTGAAATCTTTATACTCCGGCGCCTTATTATAAAAAAAAGACATCAGCGGGCTGGTCGCTACAAACGGAACGATTCCGTCGGCTTCATACTGAAAAACCTTGAGTCCGCCTATCCAGGCCATCACGATGAAGATCGCAATACGCAGGAGATTGATAAATTTGGGTTGGCTGTTTGCTAAAAGTCTAAGGAAAACATTCATGATCGATTGGATACGTTTTTGTATTTATGCTCTAATATAGGCAAATACAAAGAACGGTGCAGC
>CAZUWX010000037.1:0-36432 GCA_964624205.1 uncultured Chitinophagaceae bacterium | reverse complement strand
GTGGTGTGAGAGGACAGGTAGGGAACTAATCCCTACCTTCCTACTCGATTGTGCCTTCGCCCGGTAAAGAAACTATTGATTCACCAGGTACTATATCGTAGCGTTCGGCTGGAGATCTGCTGGAAGGGGTATAAAACTTCGCCCGGCGGCAGGGTTGCTGCTTACGCCGGGCGATGAATGTAGTGCTGATCAGTATTTGTTCTTCAGATTCTGATCTATTGCGTCCAGGAATTCCTCGGTGTTCAGGTAGTGTTCACCGGCTTTCACCTCATTGCCGTGTACGGCGATGGCGAGGTCTTTGGTCATTTTGCCGCTCTCAACCGTTTCGATACACACTTTTTCGAGGGTTTCGCAAAATTTGATCAGTTCAGGGTTGTTGTCGAGTTTGCCCCGGAAAGCCAATCCCCGTGTCCAGGCAAAGATGGAAGCGATGGGATTGGTAGAAGTTGGCTTGCCTGCCTGGTGATTCCGGAAATGGCGGGTAACGGTGCCATGGGCAGCTTCGGCCTCCAGTGTTTTTCCGTCGGGGGTTACCAGCACGGAGGTCATCAGTCCCAGCGAACCGAATCCCTGGGCAACCGAGTCACTTTGTACGTCGCCATCATAATTTTTACAGGCCCATACAAAGTTGCCGTTCCATTTCAGGGCACTGGCTACCATATCATCGATCAGGCGGTGTTCGTAAACAATGCCTGCTTCGGCGAACTGTTGTTGGTATTCGGCATCGAAGATCTCCGCAAAAATGTCCTTGAACCGGCCGTCATACTTTTTAAGGATGGTGTTTTTGGTGGACAGGTACAGGGGCCATTTTTTACTGAGGGCCATGTTGAAGCAACTCCTGGCAAAGCCGCGGATACTCTCGTCGGTGTTATACATGCTGAGCGCCACGCCGCCTCCCTTAAAGTTGAACACTTCGAAGGTTTGCGGGGCTGAGCCGTCTTCCGGCGTGAAGGTCATGGTGAGCTTTCCCTTGCCGGTGATCACCGTATCGGTAGCCCGGTACTGATCGCCAAATGCATGGCGACCCACAATGATCGGAGCCGTCCAGTTGGTAACCAGCCGGGGGATATTTTGAATGACGATGGGTTCCCGGAATACCGTGCCGTCGAGGATATTACGGATCGTTCCGTTCGGGCTTCTCCACATTTGTTTCAGTCCGAATTCCTTCACTCGTGCCTCGTCCGGGGTGATGGTAGCGCATTTGATCCCCACGCCGCACTCCCTGATGGCGTTTGCTGCATCGACGGTCACCTGGTCGTTCGTTGCATCGCGATGCTCAATACCCAGGTCAAAATAACGGATATTCAGGTCCACATAGGGAAGGATAAGCTTGTCTTTGATAAATTTCCAGATGATGCGCGTCATCTCATCACCATCCAACTCAGCCACGGGATTGTTTACTTTGATTTTTTGTTTCATATCTTCTGTTTTACCGGGAGGCAAAAGTAAGGAAAATCGTGTAGGGAATTCGCCGCTGCCGCCGATTGTTACCCAAAGTCACATACCGCCTCTTTCGTATATAAAATATTATCTTGCAGATATGATTAAACCCCTGAAAGACTACCTGACCCGGTTTGTCCAGCTCAATGATGCAGAGTTGGCGCAAGTAAGCAAAATAGCGGAGATCCGCCGGTATGATAAAAAGGTGCGGATGGTGGATATCGGAGAGGAAGAGGAGTATTTTAACCTGGTTGTCAAAGGGCTCGTACGGAAATTCTTTTACAAAAGAAAGGAAGAAGTGATCACGCAGATAGCGCGGGAAGGAGAGTTGATCTGTTCTTCGGTGTCGTTTTTGTCTGGCGGCCCCTCGCTCTATGCGGTGGAAACCATAGAGCCCACCACCTTTATTTCCTTTCGCCGGGAAGATATCGAGATGCTGTATGCGCGCGATAAAAAGTGGCAAAAGCTGGGAAGGCTCGTCATCACCGATCTTTTTCTTCAGCAGGAAACCTGGGACCTGGAATGTATCCTGTATAGCACCCGCGAGCGGTTTACCCGGTTCCTCCGTGATAATTCCGTGCTTTTTCAACGGGTTCCACAAAAATACCTGGCCTCGTACCTGAATATCAAGCCGGAAACCTTCAGCCGGCTGAAACACACGTTAAGAACCAGAAATGGGGGTAACCCTGTGACCTCTCTGTAAGCATGGAACAGCGAAAGTCAGATATCGACCAATATGCCGGCTACGTTTATAAGTTCGTACGTCAATACATTGAATTGACGGAAGCGGAGTTTACCCGGTTCCTTCCGTTTTTTGAAGTGCGGCATTTTCGAAAGAAGGATGTGATACTGAAGTATGGGCAGGTAGACAACTACCTCAACCTTATCGTCAAGGGCCTGATCCGCAAATACGTGCTTGCCGGCAAGGAACAGAAGACGCTCCAACTGGCCACCGAGGGGCATATCATTCTGTCTGAACTATCTTTCCACAAGCGTGTGCCTTCTACCATGATCATCGAAACTATCGAGCCATCGGTAGTGGTTTCGATGAAATATGAGAACGTGCAGTACGTGTTCGACAATATTCCCCAGGCAGAACAGATCGGCAGACTGATGATGACCTCCCTTTTTATTCGTAAGGATGCGAAATATTTTGCAAGGCTGAATACCACCACCCGGCAGCGTTTTTTGAGCTATATGCAGCAGTATCCACATATGCTGCAACGGGTGCCACAGAAAATTCTGGCCTCCTACCTGGAGATCCAGCCCGAAACTTTCAGCCGGCTTAAATACCTGCTGAATAGCTGAGCGGCCACCCTAACAAGGTACAACCCAGCCAGGACGGTTTGCCCGTTCCTGGGGATAGGGGAGCATGCGGCTTTATTTGCCTTCATTAGCCCGGCTTACTCTATTGAGGAGGGGAAAAATGATCACGTACACAAGAAGGATGATGAGCAGCAGGCTGCCGGCCACGGCCGCCGTTTTTCCTGCCAGGTGGCCCGGCCGGCTCCATAAGATGCGTGCTTCATTTACCAGGAGTTGCCCGTTCAGGCATACCAGTGTGGCGGCGATCAGCCAGGCTGCGATCTTTACGAGCGGCCGGATGGCAAATTCGCCCATGGTTTTCCGGTCGCTCACAAAATGGATGAGCGGGATAACGGCGAAGCCCAACTGCATGCTGAGAACGACCTGGCTGAATATCAGCAAAGCTTCCAGTTTTTCAGCGCCATACACAGCGATGACGAACACAGCTGGACTGATGGCCAGTAACCGGGTGATAAGCCTTCGCAACAGGGGGTTCAGCCGGATGTTCAGGTAACCTTCCATCACGATTTGCCCCGACAGCGTGCCGGTTACCGTGGAGCTTTGGCCTGCCGCGATAAGGGCGATCGCAAACAGCACCGGTGCCAGTTCCGATCCTAACAACGGGGCAAGCAGCTCATGCGCATCCTGGATCTCGGCAATATCCGTCCGTCCCGTTTTAAAAAACACCGTCGCGGCCAGGATCAGTATGGCTGCGTTCACCAGGAAGGCGATATTGAGCGCGATGGCCGAGTCTATAAAATTCCATTTCAGGGCGCGCCGGGTTGCAGCCCTGGTAGGAGCGAACCGCCGGGTCTGCACCAGCGCAGAATGGAGATAGAGGTTGTGCGGCATCACCGTGGCGCCGATGATGCCGATTGCGATATACAGGGCTTCGCCATTGGGGATGGACGGCACCAATCCTCCGGCTACATCTCCAATGGCCGGGCCTGCAAGCAGTATCTGGGCGAGGAACGACAGGCCCACAATACCCACCAGCGAAATGATAAAGGCCTCCAGGGTGCGCATCCCCAGCCGCTGCAGATAAAGCAGCAGAAAGGTATCAAGTACCGTGATGCCCACACCCCATATCAGGGGTAGGCCGGTGAGCAGGTGGATGCCGATGGCCATGCCCAGCACTTCGGCCAGGTCCGTGGCGATGATTGCAATTTCGGCAAGCAGGTAGAGCAGGAAATTCACGGCCCGCGGGTAGGTTTCCCGGTTAGCCTGGGCAAGATCGCGCTGCCGCACCACGCCCAGCCGGGTTGAAAGACTTTGCAACAGCAACGCCATCAGGTTGCTCATCAGCAGCACCCAGAGGAGGCTGTAGCCGAACTTACTTCCGCCGGCGATATCCGTTGCCCAGTTACCAGGATCCATGTACCCCACACTCACCAGATAGGCTGGGCCAAAGAAAGATAAGATCCGCTTCCATTTTTTCCCTGGCCTGCCCGTGTCGACTGACCCGTGTACCTCGCTCAAAGAATTTTCTGTGCCGCCGCTATTCTGCATAGGTAACAAAAACGTTTTTGGCTACCTCCTCGCTGATGTTGACGGAGGGTCGGTCTTTCACCTTCAGTTCGACGGAATTATCGAATGAGAATCTTTTTTTTATCTCAAGACCGGCGCCCAGCGCGAGGCCCTTGTGACCCAGCAATTCGAGCATCTCGGGCGACTGGTCCGAGATGCTGCTGAGCACCGCGGGTGCACCTGGTTTCAACTCCAGCAGGTTGACCTGCTTTCGCACCGGAATTCGCCCGCTGCTGTCCGGAATGGGGTCGCCATGCGGATCGGATTTTGGGAAATCCAGGAATTCATCCAGCCGGTCGATCAGTTTTTTGCTGCTGATATGCTCCAACTCCTCTGCTATCTCATGCACTTCCTCCCAGCCGAACCCCAGCTTTTCTACCAGGAAATATTCCCAGAGCCGGTGTTTCCGCACGATCTGTAAGGCCAGTTTGCGCCCCTCCGGGCTCAGCCTTACACCCTGATATTTCTCGTAAAGAAGGAGTTTCTGGTGCTTCAGTTTCTTCAGCATATCCGTTACGGAAGCAGCGCTCGTGTTAAGCTCCTTAGCCAGCTTGCTGGTGGTCACGTTCCCCTCCTCCTCCTCCTGAAGATGGAATATCGCTTTCAGATAATTCTCCTTACTCGATGAAACCTTCATCCGATTCAATTTTTGATTTGTCACCCCGATTTTCCGACCTGCTGTTCCCGTTCCGCCTCCTGCCGAATTTATCCCCATTAATCAATCCTTCGCCCCACGCTCCCCAGCCGGCCTCATTTCAGGTGCTCTAAATTTAAGTTTAGACGAATCTAAAATATATTTCCAATAAAACGCGCTTTTTTTTCCTTTGATGGGGTTGAATCCCTACTTTTAAACGCAGTGAAGGCGGCGGGTATGGTACTTGCTGATGGATGATAGACGGTTCATGCCCGAGTAGGGTGGATGCCGTCGGCTCCTGCAGCAAACACTCCGGTCAGATCATCCCGGGGTAAACAACAGTTAAAATGCCGTTATGGAAAAATTGTTATGGGTGTGCGTAGCCGCTTTGGCTGTGCTGGGTTGCCAGCAAAAAAACGGAACGCCGCTCACGGGTGAGGAGCCGGTGCTGGCGAAACAATTTGTGAACTTCTTTGAGCCGGTGGAATTGCCTTTTACCGTTGCCGACAGCTCGCTTCGGAAAAAGCCTGTTGATACCCTGAAAATTGCCAACGCCGTTTTCGCGGGTTTTGTGCCGGATTCCATTCTCCGGAAAGACTTTGGGAAGGCGGAGCCCGCGCTCTATCCACTTGGTCGCGCCACCGAAAAAGGCAGGGAAACCTACCTCTTTGTGAAAGCTGTTCAGGGGACTAAACGGGTGGTCTATCTCATCTGTCTGGACGAGAAGGATCATTACCTGAATACCCTTTCCCTGGTACGCCAGGGCTGGGAGAGCTACAGTACGCTATATGGAACGCTGGATAAAAAATTCCAGATAACCACCTACAGAGAGAAAAAAGAGCCTTCGGGCAAGTCTTCCCATAAAAAAAATGTTTTTATTTACAACCGTGCTTCTAATGATTTTACCCTGATCTTCACCGAACCCAATGAAGACAGGATGGCGCAGATCGACAATCCGCTCGATACCCTTCCGCAGAAGAACCGGTACACGGGAGATTACAGGAAGGATAAGAAGAACTTCATCTCCTTCAGAGATGGCAGGGATAGTCTGGAAGTGCAGTTCTTTGTCCATTTTGAAAAGGATGGAGGTGAATGTGTGGGAGAGCTGAAGGGGGTGGCCCGTTTTGTGTCTGCCAAAAAAGCGCTTTACAAGGCGAATGGAAATCCCTGTACGCTTGAGTTTACCTTCAGCACGGGCGCTGTTGCGATGAAGGAAATAGAGGGTTGCGGATCATACCGGGGGATGCGGTGTTTTTTTGAGGGTAGTTTTACCAGGGTAAAGGCCAAGCCGCCTCAAAAACAGGAAACAAAACGAAAAACTGGATAATTATGTAGGTTTGCGCCTTTTATTCAACTAATATAGTTTATGAGTTTTACTGATTTCAAGGTTCCGTACAAGGTTGATGACAGGTACGCTATGAAAGTGGCTTATTTCTCGATGGAGTTTGCCATTCACCAGCCACTGAAGATCTACAGCGGTGGCCTCGGCTTTTTGTCCGGCTCACACCTGCGTAGCGCTTACGAGCTGAAGCAGAATATGATAGGTATCGGGATCCTGTGGAAATACGGCTATTACGACCAGGCCCGTAATCAGGACCAGACCCTGCGGGTTACCTGGATGGAGAAGATATACAGCTTCCTGGAAGATACGGGTATCCGCTACCAGATCAACATCCACGACCACCCGGTTTGGGTGAAAGTGATGTACCTTAATCCCGAGACCTTCCACTCGGCCCCACTGTTCCTGCTGAGCACAGACCTGCCCGAAAACGACCATATCTCCCAAACCATTACCCACCGGCTGTACGACGCAAATGTTGCCACCAAGATCGCCCAGTTCATTTTGCTGGGTGTGGGAGGAGCGAAACTGGTGGATGAGCTTAATTTTAACCCCGACCGGTATCACCTCAACGAGGCGCACGGGGTTTCATCCGTGTTTTACCTGTATAAGAAGTTCGGGAGTTTGGATGAGGTGAAGAAACGCCTGGTGTTCACAACGCATACGCCGGAAGAGGCGGGTAATGAAAAGCACGATATCTACCTGTGCCATAAGATGAGCTATTTCTGCGGAATGGGGATAGACGAAGTGCGGAAACTCACGGGCATTGAAGATAATCAGTTTAATCATTCCCTGGTTGCGCTGCGGTTTGCGCGTCTGGCCAACGGTGTTTCGCAGTTGCACGGCAATGTGTCGCGCGCGATGTGGGGAAAATTCTCGGGGATCTGCCCGATCATCTCGATCACAAACGCGCAGAACTGGAAATACTGGGCCGACAAACAACTGTATAAGTCGTCCGATGAAAACAACGATCATCTCTGGGACGACCGGAAAAAGTATCTTAAAAAGCGGGCTTTTGAACTCGTGGCAGACCAGACCGGCAAAATATTTAAACCCGGCGTGTTCACGATCGTCTGGGCCCGGCGCTTCGCCGGTTATAAAAGAGCGGACCTGATCACTTCAGATACCGCACGGTTCGAAAGGCTGCTGAATAGCTCCCGGTATCCCGTTCAGATAATCTGGGCCGGCAAACCTTATCCGATGGACTATCCCGCAATAGATGAGTTCAATAACCTGGTTCACCTGAGCCGGAGCTACAAAAATATCTCAGTGATGATCGGCTATGAGCTTATGCTGTCCAAAAGGCTCAAGCAGGCGGCGGACCTATGGCTGAATAACCCGCGTGTTCCCCGCGAAGCCTCAGGCACCAGCGGCATGACGGCAGCCATGAACGGAGCAGTGAACTTTTCAACGGACGACGGCTGGATTCCCGAATTCATCGATCATGGAAACAATGGTTTTGTGGTGCCGAAGGCCGACTATGCCAACATGACGGTGCAGCAGCAGGACGAATACGACCTGAATAAATTATACGAGATCCTGGAAGGAGATATCCTGCCCCTGTACTATGATAATTATGATACCTGGCGGCAGGTTGCAAAAAACGGTATGCGCGATGTTCGCCTGCAGTTTGAGTCGGGCAGAATGGCCACGGAATATTACGAGAAGCTTTACCGGTAAACGAGCAAATTGGAGTGATGGGGCGGGAACTACGCGGCAAGATCTGATGGCTGAATTTCCGCCCCACGCGCGCCGCTTATTTTACGATTTCCAGGAGCTCCACATCAAATAAAAGGGTAGATCCGGGTTTTATATCGGGGCCAGCCTGATTGTCGCCATACGCCAGATCCGAAGGAATGAATAACCTCCATTTGCTGCCCACCGGCATCAGCAGCAGCGCTTCGGTCCAGCCGGGAATCACGCCGTTGACGTTCAGCTCAATAGGCTCGCCCCGCTGTACGGAGCTGTCGAAGATTTTACCGTTCAGGAGCGTCCCCTCGTAGTGCACCTTTACTTTGTCGGTCGCGCCGGGCTTGGGCCCGTTGCCCTCCCGGAGCACCTGGTATTGCAAACCACTGGGAAGCGTAACCACCGAGGGTTTCAGCCGGTTCGAGTCCAGGAAGGCCTGCCCCTCTTTTTTACTGGCGGCCGCTGCCTCGGTTTTCACGTGCTGCATATAAGAAACGATGGCATTGTTCACTTCTTCCTCATCCATCAGCGCCGTATCGTTCTTTACATCGTCCAGTGCCCGTATCAACAGGCCGGTGTTGAGTTCCGATATGCCCTGTCCTTTGTAGAATCCCGCCATACTCAGCCCCAGCGCATAGCTGAAGGAGTCGAGCGCATTTGTCATCAGGGGGCCTTCCGCCACCGCAACGGTATCGGCAGGTGGGGGAGTGGCGACGGCAACAGGCTTTTGCGTGGTACAGGCAACAAAAAAACAAGTGAAGAGTAAAATATATACAAGACCTGTTCCGCCGGCTGGTATTCCGGCCTGCTGTTGGGAGCTGAGGCTGTGGTATTTCATGATGTTGGTAATTTGTTTTTGGGCTCAAAAGTAAGGAGGCAAACCCAATATGCCAATTGAATCGATACTTAACAAATAATTTTGGCTTTCTTGCGTTATCTTACCTTACGCAGTAAAAACTACACAGATGAAAAGATTAATCCTACCTTTTTTATTGGTGAGCTTTTTGAGCTCCTGCGCACAACAGAAATCTTCCTCGGGAGGGATATTGGGAAGGGCCAGCGAAGCCCTGAGTAAAGTGAAAGGCGGCGGAGGCTTGTCGAACGAAGACATTGTTGCGGGCCTGAAGGAGGCGCTTTCGGTAGGAGCTCAGAACAGTTCTTCCAAACTTGCGGCTGTTGACGGCTTTTTCGCCAACGCGGCCATCAAGGTGCTGATGCCTGAAGAAGCCCGCAAGGCTGAGTCCACGCTTCGTAACCTGGGGCTGGGAAGCCTGGTGGACAAAGCCATTCTATCTATGAACCGCGCCGCTGAAGAAGCGTCAAAATCCGCTGCACCCATTTTTGTCAATGCGATCAAAACCATGAGCATACAGGACGCTGTAGGTATTTTAAAGGGCAGCGACACGGCGGCCACATCTTATCTGAAAGGCAGAACCACCGCCAGCCTTACCGAATCATTCCGCCCGGTGATCGAAACAGCACTCCAAAAAACCGACGCTACCAAATACTGGAAAGATGTTTTTGAGGCCTATAACAAGCTTCCCACTGCCAGCAAGGTCAATCCCGATCTTTCGGGCTACGTAACGGAAAGAGCGTTATCTGGACTGTTCTACCAGGTGTCGCTGGAAGAAAAGAAGATCCGGGAAGATCCCGCCGCCAGGGTAACCGATATACTCAAAAAGGTCTTCGGAAACCAGGGCTGAGGGTTTTTACGCCGCAACTCAGTGTGCTACTGGCCAGGTATTTTAACTACCCGTCGGCTTGATTATTTTGTGTAGCGCTAAAATGCGATCCACCCCACACCCTGCAACGGCGCGGCTTAGTTGAGATCCCTTTTCAGCATATCATCCCGGTTCACGATTTCCCAGGCGGTGTAAAAGATAAGCCGGGTGCGTTTTGCCAGCAGTTCGTAATTGATCTTCTCGGGTGTATCGCTCGGCTTATGGTAATCGTCGTGCAGGCCGTTGAAATAGAAAATGGCAGGCACTCCATTTTTAGCAAAATTGTAATGATCGCTCCGGTAAAAGATCCGCTGCGGGTCGTTCGGGTCATTGAAGCGGTAGTCGAGCTGCATGCCCGTGTGCCGTTGGTTTACGGATTCGCTGATAGGGCGGAGATCGGAGCTTAAGCGGTTGTCTCCCACCACAAATACATAATTCAGGGAATCGCCGCCACGTCCCTTTTCAATTCTTCCGATCATATCGATATTGATGTTGGCGGAGGTATGCTCCATGGGGAAGGCCGGATTCTCGGCGTAATACGAGGAGCCCCATAACCCTTTTTCCTCCCCCGAAACCAGCATAAAAAGAACATTTCGTCTCGGCTTTACCCCCTGCTGCGCGGCAATGGCGAAGGCTTCCGCAATTTCCAGTACGGCAGACACCCCCGAGGCGTCGTCATCGGCACCGAAATAGATCAGCGAGTCGCGGATACCGAGATGATCGTAATGAGCGGTGAGCACCACCGTCTCTTCTTTTTTATCAGTGCCTTCAATAAAACCCAGCACGTTGCTGGACTCCAGGCGGTTCACGGCCTTGTCCAGCTCAAGCTGCAGGTTCACATAACAGCTTTTGGGGGGTGGGGGAGTGGTTTCCATAATCTTCAGGGCCACATAATAGTCCGTACCCATGATCTTCCTGGCGACGGAATCGGATATAAAAAAGGTGTTGGGGATGTTCTCCTTCCGCGTGTCTTTTATATACATAGCGCCTTTGGCCGGGACGGGAGTGCGTGGGAAGTTTTTATCCGTGACAAGCATCGCGATGGCGCCATTGCGGCGTGCTGCATCCTGCAGCGAGTAATAATCCAGAGGTGGGGGCTTTTGCTCTTTTTTCCTGTTCCTTCTTTTTGTGGGTGGTTCTTCCTGCTCCTGAAACACCATCACGATCTTGCCCCTTGCATTCACGTCTTTATAGTCGTCCCGGATCGAATCACTTCTCCCGTATCCGACAAACAACACCTCACTCGCCGAAAACGACACGTTGAAAGTGGAATTATTACTCACCACAAAGTCGATGTTGGGAACAAGCGGTACACCTTCTATCGAAAGGGCTGCTTTAATGAGAGAATCCTGGTAAAGTGGAAAAAGCTGGAGGTAGCTGTCCTTCCAGGCGGGAATAAGACCCATTCGTTCAAACTCCCCTACTATATAGCCGGCGGCTTTTCGTTGCCCGTGGGTGGCTGTTTCACGACCTTCCATGGCTGGGCCTGCCAGTATTTCCAGATGGTGTTTAAGGTTGGGAACGGTGATCGTTTCGGCAAACAGGCGGGGTTCGAGTGTAACCTGCGATGAGGATTGTAATTGTATACATAGCAGGATGCAAATGAATACATACTTCATACTCGCGTGAGTTTTGGTGTCTTGTTTTATAAGCAGTAAGGGGTCAGGTTGCCTGATCCACGATTTCACTCAATTCAAGCCAGCGCATTTCCTTCTGATCCTGCAGCTTTGTGATCTCACTGATCCTTTCACTAAGCTGTACCAGTTCTTCATACGGGAATGCGCCGGAATTTATCTTTTCAGTGATAAGTTTTTTTTCCTTTTCAAGGGTCGAGATCTCCTGCTGCAGATTGTCCCACTCGCGTTTTTCATTGTAAGACAGCCTTCGTTTTACCGCAACGGGTTGCTTCCCTGAAGGTACAACTTTATCTTCATCAATTTGGGTAGGCCGGGACGTTGCCCCGGCTTCCTTTGTCTTTAACGAGATACGGTATTCGGAATAATTGCCGGGGTAATCCCGGACGTTCCCGTCTCCTTCAAAAACAAACAAATGATCCACCAGCCGGTCCATAAAATACCGGTCGTGCGAAACGATCAGCAGGCAGCCGGGGAATTCGCTTAAAAAATTCTCCAGCACTCCCAGGGTGGGTAGGTCGAGGTCGTTCGTGGGCTCGTCCAATATCAGGAAATTAGGATTACGGAACAGGATGGACAGCAAATGCAGCCTTCTTTTCTCCCCTCCGCTGAGCTTGGAAATATAGGTGTACTGTTGTTCGGGTGGGAACAGGAACAGGGTAAGGAACTGCGAAGCACTCATGCTGCCACCGTTGGCCAGGGGGAAATGTTCGGCCATATTTTTCACAAATTCGATTATTCGGATATCTTCCTTCACCTCCAGGCCGGCCTGGGAATAGTGACCGAAAACAACCGTGTCGCCGGTATTCACCTTTCCGCTATCGGCCGGTTCGGTGCCGAGCAGGATGTTCAGGAAAGTCGATTTGCCGGTGCCGTTCTCACCTATAATGCCGATACGTTCGCCTTTTTTGAATGTATAGTCGAACCCTTTCAGGATCTGCTTTTCGCCAAATCTCTTATACACTTTTTTCAGCTCTACCACCTTGCCCCCCAACCGGTTCATTTTCACTTCAAGCTGGATATTTGCGTTCTCGATGCGTTTCTTTGCCTTTGCCTCCACTCCCGAAAACGCGTCGATCCGGCTTTTCGACTTGGTGGTTCTTGCCCGCGGCTGTTTCCTTATCCATTCCAGTTCTTTGCGATAAAGATTCCTGGCTTTATCAATGCTGGCCAGGTCGTTTTCGTGCCGGGCTGCTTTTTTCTCCAGGAAATTCTCATAGTCGCCTTTATACGAATAGAGGATGCTGTCGTCCAACTCCCAGACCTCGTTACACACGGCATCCAGGAAATAGCGGTCGTGCGTTACCAGCAGCAGGGTTATTTTTTCCTGCGACAAATAACGTTCCAGCCATTCCACCATCTGTACATCGAGGTGGTTGGTGGGTTCGTCCATGATCAGCAGCACATGCCGGTGCTCAAAGCCAATATCGATGAGCGTGCGCGCCAGGGCCACCCTTTTACGCTGGCCACCGGAGAGAGTAGCCACCTGCTGCTGCAACTGGTGGATATTCAGTTTCGCGAATATCTGTTTCACCTTATAGTCGAAGTCCCATGCTCCCAGTTCGTCCATCTCCACTATTGCCGCGGAAAGTTTTTCTTCTTCTCCCGAATCCACCGCCGATTCATAGGTTTTGATCGCGTTGATCACCGGATGCGTGTGATGAAAGATGTTATCCAGGATGGAACGGTCTTCTATAAGCGAGGGCTCCTGCTCAAACAATGCCACGGTAACGTCTTTGTGTATCCACACTTTACCGTTCTCGGCAGTTTCCCTGCCAGCCAGGATCTTTAAAAGGGTCGATTTCCCCGTGCCGTTCCTGGCCACCAGGGCAATCTTGTCGCCTTCCTCGATATGGAAGGAAATATTCGAGAAAAGCGGCTTAATGCCGTACGATTTACCCAGGCCATCAACAGAAACATAATGCATGCCGCGAAGATAATCTACCGTATTTTAAAATTATGTTTAACTTAATCGGATGAGATTTCACAAACTAACTCCGTCTGCACAACTTGCGTTGGTATTTCTGTTGTATGGTGCACTTTGGATACTACTCACCGATTTCCTCTCTTCTTCCATTGCCAGTATGGACTTTGATTTTTTTCTGCGTATACAAACCTTCAAGGGGATATTCTTCATGTGTCTTTCCGCCGGGTTTATCTATGTTGTCAGCCGGCGGATACTGGCGCGCCAGCGGCTCTTTGATCAGCAACTCAAAGACCAGGAGCAACGATACGGGAACGAACTGGCCCAGGAAGTGTTTAAAGCCCAGGAGTCGGAAAGAAAAAAGATCGGGGAAGAACTGCACGACAATGTGAACCAGTTGCTCGGGGTGGTGAAGTTGTACATAGAACACGCCCAGGCACACCCCAATTCCAAGGACGAGATGCTGCGGAGATGCTCCGAATACCTTACCCAGGCGATCGATGCCATTCGGGGACTATCGCGCTCCCTGGTCTCTCCCACACTAGCCGATATCGGCCTGATCGAATCCATCCGCGAAATGATCGATAATATCCGCCAGCTCAAAGACATCGAGATAGAGCTTCGCCATATACAGTTCGCCGAACACCGGTTGAGTGATATCCAGCGGCTGATGGTGTACCGGATCACCCAGGAGCAGCTCAATAATATTCTCAAACATTCCCGGGCCGAGCACGTGGAGATAGAGCTGAAAAGTGCAGGGGAAAAAGTATTTCTTTCGATCGAGGACGATGGGATGGGATTCAACGTCCGGGAAATGAGCCTGGGCGTTGGGTTGAAGAACATCCGCCACCGGCTGGAGCTCTTTAACGGCAATATGCATATTATCTCGGCCCCGGCCCAGGGTTGCAAGCTTGAGGCCGACTTTGAGCTGAATTAGCCGGAAGGGCTGCGACAGTACCACCGTTCCGCCGCCCGGATTGACCGGAAGGGACAGGATTAGCCGGGTGTTCTGTGAAAAGATCCCCTGGTAATCACGGTACCGCCTGATGCTGAATCCCGCACGGTAAAGCTGCTCCAAAAAACAAGGGCCGCAAAAGCGGCCCCTGGTGTTGAAAAAAGATCAATGTTTTTATCAGATCAATTTCACGTTTACTGCATTCAAACCTTTTTTTCCGTTTTGCACGTCGAATTCCACCCGGTCATTTTCCTTGATCTCATCAATCAGCCCGCTTACATGAACGAATGTTTCCTTGCTGGAATCATCGTGTTTAATAAAACCGAAACCTTTTTCTGAATTGAAAAACTTAACGGTTCCCTGGATTTTGTTGTCCATCATTAATTGTGTTAGTATAAAAAATAAGTCACAAAACTACGGAAAATAACCGAACCGGGTTTTTTTGTTTGTTGCCAGGCAGGACTCGCCTTACTCCGGCAGAAAACAAAGGGACACCGGCGTGTTTATTTCGATCTCCTGCCCGGTATCTTCCAGCAGGCCGGTGGTTTTGTCCAGTTTGAAGACGCGGACGGCGTTGGACTGTCCATTGGCGCACAGCAGGAATCTCCCGGAGGGGTCGATCACAAAATCCCGCGGACCCTTCCCCCCGGTAGACTGTATCTGTTTCAGCTCCAGCCGCCCGTTGCCCGGATCGATGGCAAAAACCGCAATGGTGTTGGAACTCCCGCGGTTAGAGGCATACAGGAATCTTCCACCGGGGGCAATGCGGATGGCCGCGCTACCAATGGACCCGTCAAACTTTTCGGGGTGTGCGCTCAGGGTCTGGAACTGCGTAAGCTGCCCGCCTTTTACGGTATAAGCGGTCACAAATCCCGAGAGCTCTTCGATGGTGTATGCGTACGGCAGCCCGGGGTGAAACACCAGGTGTCGGGGGCCGGTTCCCGGCGTTGCCACCGCCTCATGTGCGGGTTCCGCAACCGGTTTCTTTTTTTTGGGGTCAAAGGGATATACCATCAGCTTATCTATTCCGAGATCGACAATCGTGAGATACCTGTTGTCCGGAGAGAAGGCTGCTGCATGGGCGTGCGCTTTTTCCTGCCGCGACTTATTGATACTGCTGCCTTTGTGCTGGATCACCTGTGCCGCCTCTCCGAGCCGCCCATCAGCCAGGATCGGGTATATCGAAAAGTTCCCTCCCGTGTAATTCGCAACCACGGCCCATTTGCCGGTTTTATCCAGGGCGATATGGCAGGGATTGTCGCCATGACTGGGCTGGCTGTTCAGCGGAATGAGGGTGCCCGACGACTTATCAAAGGTAAAAGCGGTCACCGCACCCTGTCCATCGGCAGCTTCGTTCACGCCATACACCTTGCCGTCTGCCCGCACCGCCAGATAAGACGGATTTTTGACAGCGGCTTCGCTGACGGCAGTAGCTGCGGCGTTCTCTCCGTTAAAACGGAACACATAAATACCCTTGCTGCCATGCTGGGTGTAGGTGCCGGCGAGCAGATAGCGTTCCTGCGCATAGCCGGTCAAAACGGTAAGTGTCATGAGCAATAAAAAAGTTGGGCGCATAAAAATGTCTGTTTTTGTATATCCTCTTTTTGCACCGCCTCCTCAAGCTTGCACAGCACAAGAGCGGTTGCAGCAGGATTGCCGTACTAATATACTGACTTATTGTTTTTAGATGCAGATATTGTTTCCTAACCCTACACGACCAAAGTGGTAGAGGTAAACGGGACGGGCGGACTTCACGCTCTGGTGGGCGGCCATCTGCGTAGCCAGACACCGTCGGGTACACTCAGCCGGGCAGTCATCTGCACGGGATGTGGTGAGGAGGGTAAGCAGACCGTACGCATTCAGTTTCAGTGATTGTGCACTGCTTCGGAGGAGCAGTTCTCCGTGGCTGATTCGAAGGTTGCGTGGAACGCGGGGCTTTCGGTATTTTTCCATTTATCCCAGCAGGTAAGGTATAATCCATAATTGTATTTGAACTGCCGGTGGTGCAGCGAATGATGCGTTGCTCCGATCAGCCATTTGCCGACGGGGTGCTTGTGGAATTGCGGCGGGAATATTTCGATATCGAGGTGACTGATCACGCTGCTGAAGGTCATCATTACCAGTTGCAGCAGGATGACTGCAGGGTGCATGGGGATTACCATCAGGGTGACCGGTAGTATGATGCCCAGCAACAACCCTTCTACCGGGTGAAAGGCGAAGGCCGTCCAGGGAGAAGCCACGCTGCTCAGATGATGTACCCGGTGTATTCTTTTGAACATTCCCGGCAGATGCAGCCACCGGTGGGTCCAATAATAATAAGTTTCGTCGATCAGCATGGAGATCACCAGGCTCAACGGCAGCCACCATAAAGGATAAGCATGGATATCGGTGTAAACCTGTGTGTAGCCTTGCTGCCATAACAATACGGTGAGAGCGGCGGCCACAGAAAAAGAAACGGCTGTGATCAGGCTCCAGGTTACCTCCGTCCGGATCTGACCCGGTTTGTATTGCCGGGATCCGATCTTTCGTTTGGCCCATCTGCTGGGAAACCAGATGTAGAACACGGCATAAAAGATGCCCGATACAAGAAAGTATCTGCCTACTATCACGATAAAGAATACCAGTAAGGTGACCAGGAACCATCCCGGTGATGAAATATCTGGTAATTGCATAACGGTTTCATTCAATATAGGTGCCAGGTTTCAAGGTCATTGTTGCCGAGCGGACCGCCAGGGCCGGGCCTTGGGTCATTGTTGCCGGGTCTCGGGTCATCATAAGGGTTTCAGCCAGCTCAGGCGTAAGACTCCGTCGGCTCACAGGTGCAGACCAGGTTCCGGTCGCCATATGTGTTGTTGACCCGCGACACGGCAGGCCAGAATTTATTCGCTGCCACAAACGCAAGCGGAAAAGCTGCTTGTTGCCGACTATAGCCATGGGGCCAGGTATCGGCGCAGACGGTCGACAGGGTATGCGGGGCATTTTTCAAAGGATTATCTGTTTTGTCCATTTTCCCGGAAACAATATCCATGATCTCTCCGTGTATGCTGATGAGCGCTTCGCAAAACCGGTCCAGTTCGCTCCTGGGCTCACTTTCGGTGGGTTCGATCATGATCGTTCCCGGAACCGGGAAACTCATCGTAGGCGCATGGAACCCGTAGTCCATCAACCGCTTTGCCACGTCTTCCGCCTCCACGCCGGTGGACTGTTTGAATGGCCGGAGGTCGACGATAAATTCGTGCGCGCAGGTGCCGTTGTGGCCGAGAAAAAGTACGGGGTAATATTTCTCCAGGCGTGCGCGCATATAGTTGGCATTCAGAATGGCGTATGTGGTGGCCCGCTTTAGCCCTTTTGCGCCGAGCAGTCTGATATACCCGTAGCTGATGAGCAGGATGCTGGCTGAGCCGTAGGGTGCGGCGCTGACGGCGTGGGTGTCATACGCGCGGCCGTGCCCGTGCCCCGGTAAAAAGGGTGCGAGTTTTTCGGTTGCACAGATCGGCCCCATGCCAGGGCCTCCTCCTCCATGCGGGATAGCAAAAGTTTTATGCAGGTTCAGGTGGCAGATATCGGCCCCGATAACACCGGGAGAGCTGAACCCCACCTGGGCGTTCATATTTGCCCCGTCCATATACACCAGGCCGCCGTTATTATGCACAATGCTGCAGATCTCCCGGATGCCCGCTTCAAACACGCCGTGGGTAGAGGGGTAGGTCACCATCAGCGCCGCCAGCGTATCCTGGTATTGTTCGGCTTTATTTTTCAGGTCTGCAATATCGATATGGCCTTCTTCATCACTTTTCACCACTACCACCTTCATGCCCGCGAGCACTGCGCTGGCCGGGTTAGTGCCGTGCGCAGAGATGGGAATCAGCACCACATCCCTGTGGTGGGCTCCCTGATGCTGGTGGTAAGCACGGATGGTAAGCAGGCCTGCGTATTCGCCCTGCGCCCCGCTGTTGGGTTGCAGGGAACAGGCGGCAAAACCCGTAAGGGCGCACAGGAAATCGGAGAGTTCCCGGATGATCTGCTGGTATCCCCCGGCCTGTTCGGCCGGAACAAAAGGATGCAAACCGCTGAAAACATCCCAACTCAAAGGAATGAGTTCCGTGGCCGCATTCAGCTTCATTGTACAGCTTCCCAGCGGTATCATGGAGGTGTTGAGAGAAAGGTCTTTGTTTTCCAGGCTTTTGATATAGCGCATCATCTCGGATTCGCTATGATGAATATTGAACACGGGGTGGGTCAGGAAAGATGAATCCCGCTGCAGGTCGCCGGGCAGCAGGTTGTCCGTCTCCCGCGCATCAAAGCTTAGCGTGGTAATGGCTTTGCCGGCTGCTTCTTCAAAAACGGCAACAATATCGAACAGGTCGGCGGGAGAGCAGGTTTCATCGAGGCTTATACCGATATGCTGCCCGTCTGTATAGCGGAAATTGAGTTCGCGCCGTTCCGCCGTGTTGCGTATGGCAGCCGGATTTTCCACCCGAATGGTAAGGGTGTCGAAAGCCGAAGCATTGATCACCTCGATGCCGCTTTCCCGGAGTGCGGTTGCCAGCGCCGCTGTGAGTATGGCAATGCGCTGCGCAATATCTTTCAGGCCGTCCGGCCCGTGGTAAACAGCATACATGGCAGCCATATTGGCCAGCAGGGCCTGAGCGGTGCAGATGTTTGAAGTGGCTTTTTCTCTCTTGATGTGTTGTTCGCGGGTCTGCAATGCCATTCGAAGTGCCCGCTGTCCACCCGCATCCACCGACACCCCGATGATACGGCCGGGGATGCCTCGTTTGAATTCTTCCGTCACGGCCATGAAGGCGGCGTGTGGCCCCCCGTACCCCATCGGCACACCGAAACGTTGCGCCGAACCGATGGCCACGTCGGCGCCAAGCTCGCCGGGGGGGGTGAGCAGGGTAAGCGCCAGCAGGTCAGCGGCCATCACAACATATCCTTTCACCGCGTGTACGGCGTTAATAAGCGGCCCGTGGTCGTCGATCGTGCCATCGGCGGCGGGATATTGTACAATGGCACCGAAAAAGCGCTCATCGATGGCCGCCGTGCCGTGGTTGCCGAAAACCAGCTCAATGCCCAGGGGGGCGGCCCGCGTCACGAGCACGTCTCTGGTCTGGGGAAAAATGTTTTCGTCTACAAAAAATAAAGGTTGCCGGATCGTATCGGACTTGTTGACGTGATGAAAGATCATGCTCATGGCTTCTGCCGCTGCAGTGGCCTCGTCCAGCAGCGAAGCGTTGGCGAGGGGCAGGGCCGTGAGGTCGGCCACCATGGTCTGGAAGTTCAGCAGGCTTTCCAGCCGCCCCTGCGAAATTTCGGCCTGATAAGGCGTGTATTGGGTATACCAACCGGGGTTCTCAAAAACATTGCGCAGGATCACCGAAGGGGTGATGGTGCCGTAATAGCCCTGCCCGATATAAGAGCGGAACACTTTGTTGCGGGCCGCGATCTGCTGCAGTTCTTTCAGGTACTCATACTCGCTCAGGGGGGCCGGCAGTTTCAGCGGATGGGTAAGCCGGATATCGGCGGGGATGGTGTCGTCAATTAATTCTTCGAGAGAATTTTTTCCGATCGTTTCCAGCATGGCTTTAGCGTCTTGTTCATCGGGCCCGATATGCCGGTGTTGGAATTCATGTTGCTGTTGTTCAAAAAGATTCATTCTTTGTGGTTAACCGTTTCAAAAGTTGTGCAAAGTTAGGAGAATGCGTAAATTAATAGTCAATTTGTGGCCTCGGGCTGCGGAAGGTTTGGTATTTGTAATATTCGGTATTGTAATAGCTAAAACAAAATAGGGGATGGACTGGGGGATTCCCGCACTTTATGTTGTTGTGATAGGGCTGGAGATCCTGATCAGCAATTTCCAGCGTAAGCAGCGTTATGTCTGGCAGGAAACGATCACCACCATTCTGCTATCGATCCTCAATGGCCTGCTCGACCTGGCGATAAGGGGGGGCTACCTGCTGGTGATGAGTTTTATCTTCGGTTACCGGTTGTTTGAGTTTACGCATACTGTCTGGTACTGGCTCATGCTGTTCCTGCTGATAGATTTCCAGTTCTACTGGCTGCACCGGCTGGAGCATTTTTGCCGCCTGTTCTGGGCGGCGCACGTTACGCATCACTCAGCCGAACACATGAATTTTTCGGTGGGCTTCCGGGCTTCCCTGATGCGTCCGCTGTATGATTTTGTTTTTTTCCTGCCCCTTGCTTTTTTGGGTTTCGCGCCGATGGACATCCTGCTGATGTATTCGATCTGCCAGATATGGTCGGTATTCCTGCATACCGAGCTGATCCGGAAGCTGGGCTGGGCGGAATATGTGCTCATGACACCTTCGCATCACCGGGTACACCACGGTTCCAACAACCGCTATCTCGACCGCAACATGGGGATGGTGCTGATCGTGTGGGACCGGCTGTTCCGCACCTTCCAGCAGGAATTGTCTGCGAACGAATATGAGCCGATACGGTACGGCCTCACCAAGCCACTGCAGGATCAGGGGTTGGTGAACGTGGTATCCCGCGAGTGGATCAATATCTGGAACGATATACACAAACCCGGCATTACCTGGAAGCAGAAATTCCTGTACGTGTTCGGCAGGCCGGGCTGGTCGCATCGCCGCGAGGGGTAAACCTGTTCCATTCCTCTGCGGATCCCATTTTTATCAGGCAACTGATCCTTTGCTGAGCCCGCCTTTAACAGGGTAGGTGAACGGATGATTGGCTGGCGGGAGGAGCTTCGGTATGTGCAGGTTGTTTCTTATCCGTGGCCGGGATGTGTTTCCATCAGCCGTTCCAGCACGAAGTACACGATGGGGCAGAACGAAGCGTTCTTCAGGGTTAGGGCCTGCCGTTTGACGATCACGTCTTCATCGGTATAGGGGAATCGCTGGCAGTCGGACGGCCGAACGACGTAGATGCTGCAGTAATTGTCGCTGCCCAGAAAGGGGCAGGGGGTACTTTTTGCCACGTAGTCGCCCTCCTCGTCCAACCGGAGATAATGATCGATGAACTCGCTTTCCTTTAGCTTAAGATGCCGGGCGATCCGCTTGATATCGGGTGTCTTGAAACGCGGAGAATAACGTTTGCAGCAATTGGCGCACTGCAGGCAGTCGATTTTTTCAACGGCCTCCTGGTGAAGGGTGGGAAGCTGTTTGAGCACCCGGTTCTTGTCTGCCCGGTGCAGGAACCGCTTGTATAACTTCTGCCGGTCGCCGCTCTTTTTTTCCCAATTATGGAGGATATTATCGGACATAGGCGAAGGTAGAATTTAATTGGTATTGCGGGAAATTACTGATAAGCCAACGGATTGTTTTCTCCTGATGATATTGTTGGCCGGGCGGTTCAGGGAAGGCTGAAATAATACTGGCCTTCGTCGTATTCTTTTCCCAACGCGTTGAGCACCACCTGCAAATGCGCTTCGTTACGCAGGAAATCGGCATTGGAGGCGTCGATGAACAGGGTCTTGATATTGTGTTGTTTGATGAAGCCCGTGTAGGTTTCCTGTAACTGGAAAAGGTATTCGTCGGGGATAGCCTGCTCATAGGGCCGGTTCCGTTTGCGAATATTCTGCTGCAGTTTCTGCACCGGCACGTGCAGGTAGATCAGCAGGTCGGGCTGCACCACCTGCGGCCGCATAATATCGTAGAATTTCTGGTAGAGCCGGAATTCTTCATCCGGCAGGTTGACCTTTGCAAACAGCAGGCATTTGGAAAACAGGTAATCCGACACCGTGATACTGCCGAACAGATCCTTTGAATGTACCTGCTCTTTGAGCTGTTTGAACCGTTCGGCCATAAAAAACAGCTCAAGCGGAAAAGCGTATTGTTGGGGGTTGGCGTAGAAATTAGGCAGGAAAGGATTGTCGGCAAATTCTTCCAGCACCATTCTGGCTTTAAGGTGTTTTGACAAAAGATGGGCGAGGGTTGTCTTGCCTGCTCCGATATTCCCTTCGATGGATATAAAATGATAGTGATTCATGACCTGCTCCGGCCTGCAAAGAAATAGGAAAAGGTTCAGATCAGGGTGATATTTTTTTTACATCGAGCGGATCCGCACATTCCTGTAATAGCTCCGACACCGTTTTAAATAGCACCGGGTGGATATAGGCCGGAATGATCTCGTTGAGCGGCTCCAGCACAAATCTCCGGCCCTGCATCTCAGGGTGAGGAACGGTGAGCTGCGGCTTGCTGATCACTTCATGATTAAAGAATATGATGTCGATATCGATCACCCTCGGCTCATACCGCTCCTTTCTGACGCGGCCCATCAGGGTCTCGATATGCAGGATCTCTCCGATCAGTTCTGCCGCGCTCAGTTTGGTATTGAGTGTTATGGCAAGGTTGAGGAAGGGGGCCTGGCCGGTATTGCCCCATGCGGCTGTTTCGTAGAAAGACGACCTGTCAATTACCGCTCCACAGCGTTCCTGCACGAGATTTACAGCCATTGCCAACTGTTGTTCCCTGCGACCGACATTGCCGCCCAATAATAAATAGGCTTGATTCATCTGGCTGCAAAATAAACCGTTAGCAATAAAAAACCATGCATTAAAACTGTATTGGTACATTTGCCTTCCCGCTATTTCGCGAAGCGGAAATGCAGGAGGAAACAAATATATTAAATGTTTTTTGCATGGGTAGCTTCTTCAGGTCATTCTTTGCCGCGCTGCTGGCATTGATCATTTTTACGGGCTTGATTATGGTGATGGGATTGCTGGCCGTAGCTGTGGTTTCTGCGGAACAGGAGGTGAAAACGGGCGACAACGCCGTGCTGGTGGTGGATCTGTCTGATCATTTCCCTGAGATCCCCCTTTCAGATCCCGTAACACGCCTGATGGGAAGGGAAGCCGGCGTGCCCTCCCTGTACAATATGATCCGCATGATCCACTATGCTTCCAACGACGCATCGGTGAAAGGGATGTACATTCAGTGCGATGCCAATGCCAACGACTTTGCCGCCTCGGAAGAACTGCGTAATGCGATCCTCTATTTTCAGTCGAAGGGGAAATTTGTATACGCTTACGGAAATGTCATTTCGCAGAAAGCATATTATGTGGCCAATATGGCCGACACGATCTATTGTGCGCCCACCGGAGGGCTGGAGTGGCGCGGGCTGGTGATGCAAACTCCTTTTCTGAAGGGCACGCTGGAAAAGCTGGAGATAGAGCCGCAGATATTTTATGCCGGCAGGTTCAAAAGTGCAACGGAACCGTTCCGCGAAAAACGGATGACGGATGCCAACCGCCTGCAGACGAGCGAGCTGCTGCATGATCTCTATGCCGACCTGCTCGTTCGAACCGCTTCGGAGAGAGGTGTGGATACGGCTACACTTCAGCGTTATGCAGACTCAAACTCAGTGCAGTTCGCTGCTGCTGCGGTGCAATTGAAGCTGATCGACGGAGTGAGATATAAAGACGAAGTAAAAAAGGAAATACGGCAAAGGCTGGGTCTGGAGAAGGAAGGGGCCGTGAATTTTGTATTCCCGGACGTCTATGAGAAAGTAGCGGGTTTCCGGCAGTCGGGCCAGGGAAAGATCGCGGTGATCTATGCCGAGGGCACCATCCTCGATGGAGAGGGGGAGCGCGGCAGTATCGGTGGCGACACCTACAGTAATTATATACGGCGGGCCCGGGAGGATAATTCGGTGGATGCGATCGTATTGCGGGTCAATTCCGGCGGGGGCAGTGCAATGGCCAGCGAGCTGATGTGGCGGGAAATGGATCTTGCCCGGAAACAGAAGCCGGTGGTGGTGAGTTTCGGTGACGTGGCCGCTTCCGGCGGGTATTATATGTCTTGCGCCGCCGACACGATCTTTGCCCAGCCGAATACCATCACCGGTTCGATAGGCGTGTTCGGGATCATCCCCAACATGCAGCAATTTTTCGATCACAAACTGGGTATCACTTTCGATGAAGTAACCACTTCTCCGAATGCTGCGATGATGTCGGTGGCCAAACCCCTTACCCCTTTGCAGCGACAGTATATACAGAATGAGATCGATACCATTTACCGCGATTTCAAAATGCGGGTGGCCCAGGGAAGAAGAAAATCCATGGAATACGTCGACAGCATCGCTCAGGGGCGGGTATGGAGCGGTGAAAAGGCGCTGGCGCTGGGCCTGGTGGACCGTATCGGCGGTTTGCACGAAGCGGTCGCTTCCGCGGCGGCAATGGCTAAGCTGAGCAGCTATAGCCTGCGGGAATATCCCGGTAAACAACATATTATAGAACTCATCCTGGGAAATAAAAGGGAAACCGTGCGCGAAGCTGCCATTGAAAAGGAGCTTGGAGCCGAAGGTTATCGGACCTATTCAACGATCCGTGACCTGAAGCGGCTGGTGGGTAAGGCTCAGGCAAGATTGCCATTTAACATCATTATTCAGTAACCTAATTAAAACCGGGCGGACTTATATTCTCCATGTCAAAATCGTATAGTCAGGGCAGGGCCATGCTGGCCATTACACGCGCCAGCCTAAGGGCAGTGTTAAGAAGCCCGAGCGCAGTCATCTTCAGTTTTGCATTTCCCCTTGTTTTTATCCTCGTGTTCGGGTTTATCGGCGGGGGAGGAAATCTCTCGGTTCGCGTGGCTTTCGATAGCAACGCAGACACAACGAACAGCCTGTATCAGGCCATCCGGTCGGCAAACGGGATAAAGATCGTGCGGGATGAGCCCTCCCGGCTTTCCGAGGAGCTTTCCAAAGGCCGGCTGGACGCCATCATCAATATCGAAAAAAACCCTGACGGGTCATCGCCTTATCTCGTCCGGCTGCTGAGCTCCGAGGCGGTGAATCCCCAGCAGACACAAATGCTGGACGCCATGCTGGAGGGGTTGATTACCGGGATCGACCGGGAACAGTTTCCTGCCAATCCCACCTATGCGCGGATCAGCGATGAAGTGGAGACGGTGCCGGGCAGAGTTTACCGTCCGATCGATTTTATACTTCCCGGCCAGTTGGGGTTTTCTCTGCTGAGTGCCGGCGTGTTCGGGGTGGCTTTTATCTTTTTCAGCCTCCGGCAGACGCTGGTGTTGAAAAGGTTCTTTGCCACACCGGTGAAACGCTCCTATATCCTTTTCGGCGAGGCACTCAGCCGGGTGATCTTCCAGCTCTCTACTGCGGTGGTGATCCTGCTGATCGGCTATTTTGCCTTTAATTTTACGCTGGTCAACGGGTGGATCACTTTCCTCGAACTCCTGGTGCTGAGCTTTATCGGGCTGGTGGTATTCATGGGTTTTGGGTTTGTGGTGAGCGGGGTAGCAAAAAACGAAAGCTCCATCCCCCCCTTTGCTAACCTGATCACCCTTCCGCAGTTCCTGCTGGCAGGAACTTTTTTCCCTATCGACAATTTCCCGGGATGGCTACAGCCCCTTTGCCGCATCCTCCCGCTGACCCACCTGAACGACGCGATGCGGGATGTGGCTTTTGAAGGTGCCAGGCTGCAGGACTGTGGGCTTTCCCTCGGCGCGTTGGGCATTTGGGCGGTAGTGGCATATGCGGTTGCCATCAAAGTATTTAAATGGGAATAACATGAAGTACCTCAAGCTGGGGGTGATCAGCGCGGTGATCTTTGCGCTGATCCTGTTTTTGATGTCGTTGCTGATACCCTCGAAAGTGCGCATTTCGCGGGCGGTTAACGTGCATGCCGGCAGGGACGCCGTCTTCGCTATGATCGCCGATACCAGCCGATGGCGCGACTGGAATGAGATGTCGCTGGACTCTATAAAAGTATCCGTACTGTCTGACAGCGATTATCATTTCGAAACCGCCTGGGAGTATGGCGGAAGAAGTATCCACAGCGGTTTCTGGCTTGAAGAATCAGCCAATATCACCGTGGTGCAGTGGTATTTCGACATGGGATTGAAATGGTATCCCTGGGAGAAATTCGGAAGCATCCTGTTCGATAAACAGTTCGGACCACCCATGGAGCAATCGCTCAACAATCTGCAAAAATACTTCGAAACCGCCCGGTAGCTATCTTCAGCATGCCACGCGGGTAACGGTTCCCATAGAGATTTAACAGGGTATAATTATATCGTCATGCGCACAATGTGGGCAGTATTCCCAGAATTACTTCGTACACCTGTTCCAGTTCCTCTTCGTTGATGCAGTAGGGTGGCATCAGGTAAACAGTGTTGCCGAGCGGCCGCAGGTAGACGCCTTTCTGGAGGGATTTCGAGGTGAATTCTTCCTTGATGCTGCTGTTGTAATTTCCGCCTTCTTCGTCAACCTCGAAAGCCACTATGGTGCCGCATTGGCGGATATTGCGGATTGACGGTGTTCCTGCGTATTCCTGTAAGCGGCGACAAAATCCCGCGTTCTCCTCCACGATCTTTTTACGGTTCTTTGTGCATGTTTCCTTTTCCAGAAGGTCTAAACTGGCCAGCGACGCGGCGCAGGCCAGGGGATTGGCAGTGAAGGAATGGCCATGAAAGAAGGTCTTCAGCTTGTCTGCGTCTATAAATGCGTTGTATATTTGAGATGTACATGCGGTGACGCCGAGCGCCATCGTGCCGCCTGTCAACCCCTTACTAAGGCAAATGATATCGGCAGATGAGGAAGCGAACAGGCTGCCGGTCCGGCCGAAGCCGGTGAGCACCTCATCGGCGATGCAAAGAACCCCGTGCTCCCTGCACTCCCGCACAAACTGATCCAGCGCTTCGGCATCATACATTTTCATGCCCCCCGCGCCCTGCAACAGGGGCTCGTAGATTACACAGACACATTCGTCCAGCACCCGGGAAACGTTTTCGGGAGCCACACCCTGGATGCGGATGGGCTGGCCTTTCACCGGCGTTTGGGCAAATACCACCTCGAACAGCCTGTCGTGGAATGCCATGGTGAATATCCCCCGGTCGCTCACGCTCATGGCACCGAAAGTATCTCCGTGGTAGCTGTCGGTCAGCGCCAGGATCCGGGTGCGTTTTTTCTCGCCCGCGTTCCACCAGTATTGGATGGCCATTTTTAACGCCACCTCCACGGCGGTCGATCCGTTGTCCGAATAGAATACCCGTGCAAAATCCCCGGGCAGTATTTTTAACAGCCGTTCCGCCAGTTCCACTGCCGGGGCATGTGTGAACCCGGCAAAGATCACCTGCTCCAGCTCCAGCGCCTGCCGGTAGATACGTTCCGCGATATAGGGGTGGGCATGGCCATGGATGGTGACCCACCAACTGCTGATGGCGTCGATATAACGGTTGCCGCGGTGGTCGGTCAACCAAACGCCCTCGCCTTTAACAATGGGTATTGGTTCGGGTGCGTATTTTTGATGTGTATAGGGATGCCAGATCACCTGCTTATCCCGTTCCGATAATGAAAGCATGCCTTCAAAGGTAAGGATTGAAGGCGGACAGGAACCGGTGCAACGGTTCGAGGCGGGAAATTGTCAGACAAAAGTATACGATCGCATGGACCTGCACAGATTGGTAAAAGACTGCATCAAGGGGAGACCTGAGGCCCAGCGGCAACTTTACGATGAATTTTCGGAAGTGATGCTGGGCGTATGCTACCGCTATACCAAATCGGTAATGGACGCGGAGGACGTGATGCAAGAGGGATTTATCAAGGTATTCAGGAATCTCGGGCAGTTTAAATTTGAAGGGCAGCTCGGAGGATGGATCAGGAGGATCATGGTGAACACCGCCCTTAACTATCTGAAGCAGAACCGGAACTATCAGTACGACCTATCTTTTTTTGACAATGGCATGCATCCGGTTTCGGACGACAATCCCGATGTGAGCCTGCTGGCAAAGGACCTGGCCGAGCTGATCCGGCAACTGCCCACCGGGTACCAGACCATATTTAACCTGCATGCGGTGGAAGGTTTTACACATGTGGAAATCGGAAAAATGTTAGGTATCAACGAAGGGACTTCCAGATCTCAATATGCGCGGGCAAGAGGTTTACTCATCTCCTGGCTCGAAAAACAATCGATAGAAAATAAAACAGCAACTTATGTCCGACCATGACTTTGAGCAACAGGTCCGGCAAAAGCTCGCGGACCTGAAACTGACCCCCTCGCCGACGGCCTGGGAAAAAATAGAATCGGGGCTTCGCAGCTACAGGCGCCCCCGCACCTACCTGATGTGGGCAGCCCTGCTGCTATTCGTTGTCGGCGGTAGTTACCTGGTGTATCAGCTCACGGGTGGTGACCACCTGAACGCGCCACAGACCGTGGTGCAACCGGAAACCATTCCACATGCCGAAACGCCTGCTGCAGCAACTACACCGCATCCTTCCGCTACTGCCCCGGAGGGGGTGGTTGGGGACCGCTCCATTCCAGATGCTCCAAATGGCTCGTCCCATCCTTCTTCAGCACCCGCCCGGCAGAGTCGGGCCATTCAGGGGGCGGATATAGCTTCCATTCAATCCAATGCGCCTGTGCCGGGTGATGTTGCCAGGGAGTTGGGCGTTGCGGAAAGCCCTGTTGTTCAGCCGGAGGCTGCTCCCGGCCGGGATGCCGCTGCTCAGCCATCAACACCCGTGGGGATTCCGGACGATCAGCATGAACCTGCCGCGGAGAGCACTACAAACGATAGAGGAACTACCGATGCCATTCGCCCGCAAAGGCAGGAGGTTCCGGCAGATGACGATAAAGAAAATAATGATCCGGGAAACAGTGAAATATTCCCTGGCCCGGGGATAACCGGCAACACCGGGCCCGCCGGGAAAAAGCCGGCTGAGGAAACACCGGAGCCTGCGGCAGAGAAACAGCAGGACCTGTACACGGATCAAAATCCACAGCCCCATCTGCCGGCATTGGCCGGAGAAGTAAAAAAGCGGGATCTCAAAAAATGGTCTTTCGCCGTAACGGCTTTTTCGGGTGCCAGCACGGTGAAAGAAGGCATCAAACTGTTCGATCTCAATCTATTGAACCTCCAGTCCGAGGCGCGGGTCCAGGATGTGTCGGAGCGCCCGCAATTCAGTGCTCCTTCCGTGTCGGCGCCGAACATCAATAACCCGATCCCGAACGCCATTCCCAGCTATACCCCTTCGTCCATCGCTGCCGGATTTTCGTATGGGGTGGGATTGGAAGCGAAGCGGCAACTGAGTGATCGTATTGCTCTGTCGGCCGGCATCCGCTACCTGCAATTGAACACTCATACAAAAGTGGGCCGGCGGCAATACGGCAGTCAGATCGTGAACAACGGCTCCCGCGGCTATCTTTATGTGTCCAGCTATTTTACGGTTGAACCGGAGCAGACGGATTACCGGAACCGGTACCATTTTATCGATCTGCCGGTGGAGCTGCAACTGCGCCTTAACAACCGGAAATCGTTGCCGGTCTATTGGGATGCCGGCCTGGTTGTATCGCAACTACTGGGATCCAACAGTCTTCATTTCGATGGTACCACGGGGGTGTATTATCAGGATGATAACCTGCTCAACCGTACGCAGCTTGCCGCATCCACGGGATTCTCCATAGGCCTGCTGAACAAGACCGCCGTGCCGCTGGTGATAGGGCCGACAATACGTTATCATCTGTCGGAAATACTGCAAAAGGAGGTTGCGGGCAGTAAACACTTCAGTTCCCTGGGGCTGCAGTTGAAGGTCTTGCTAAAATAATCGGCGGAAGTTAATTCCTGGCATGGTTTATCCTGCGGGTGCGCTGATTTTGGGCACCTGTGTGGGCTTTTTAGTAAGAACATTCAGTTTTTGTCATGCTGGAATGGTTTGAAAAGTGAATCCGCCGGCCCGAGCGTTCGGGAGGATACGTTTATGTTTGCCATGCCGGAATGGTTTGAAAACGGCCCGCAGCTTTATTCCGGAGGTGGCTCGTTTCCGGATCTAGACAGGAACCGGAGATTCCGCTGGATACCCTTGAATTTTGCCCGCTTGAGGGGGGATTTCCGGAATATCTTCCGAAATGCTTCTTCCGATAGCGCTTCCCACTCCCGGGTAGAGAAATGCAGTACTTCCGGCAGTGGGGTGAAAGCCGGCTCCTGCGTGGGCTGGGAAAAGCGGTTCCAGGGACATACTTCCTGACAGATGTCGCAGCCGAACATCCAGTTTTCGAACCTGCCTTTTTGTTCGTCGGGGATCAGCAGTTCTTTTAGCTCGATCGTGAAATAAGAAATGCAGTTGCTGCCGTTCACGACCCTGTTGCCGCTGATGGCGCCGGTGGGGCAGGCATCGATGCACCGCGTACAGTTTCCGCAATAATCTTTGGCAAAAGGGTCGTCGTACACCAGCTCAAGATCGGTGATCAGCGTGGCAATGAAGAAATAGGATCCCCCTTTTTTGGTGATCAGGTTACCGCTTTTTCCGATCCAGCCGGCTCCGCTCCTTTCGGCCCAGGCCCGCTCCAGCACAGGGGCGGAGTCTACAAATCCCCGACCGTTCACCTCACCTATTTCCGTGCGGATATATTCCAGGAAAGTATTCAGCTTGGCCCGGATCACTTCATGGTAGTCGTCTCCCAGCGCGTACCGCGATACCTTCGGGGCTTCGGGTTGTTGGGTGGTTGCGGGATAATAATTCAGTAATAAAGTGATCACCGATTTTGCGCCGGGTACCAGCCGGGCGGGGTCAACCCGCAGCTCAAAATGGTTCTCCATGTACTTCATTTCGCCGTGCATACCCTTGTTCAGCCAATCCTCCAGCCGGCGGGCGTCCGCATCCAGTCGCACAGCTTTCGCGATGCCGCAGTGATCGAAGTTCAGCTTTTCGGCGTATGCGCGGATCAGGTGGGTATGGCGTTCGGCGGTATTCAATTCATCCGGTGGTTATGCATTTTAAACAAAGTTCTGCTCCTGCGGCCGAAGGCGGAAATATTTCATAATTTCAGCACCAAAATTAAAACTGTATATGATGTATTTGCTTGGCATTGATATCGGCTCTTCTTCCGTCAAAACCGCATTGGTCGACGTGCAAACCGGAACCGTTGCGGCTTCCGCTTTTTCTCCCGCCAACGAGCTGCCCATCCATTCTCCGCAACCCGGATTTGCCGAACAGGATCCCGAAAGCTGGTGGCAGGAACTGATTAATTCCATGGCGCTGCTGAAACAGCAGCTTCCTTTTAAGGGAGAGGAGGTAGCTGCCATCGGGATTTCCTATCAAATGCATGGCCTGGTGTGCCTCGACAAAAACCTTCATCCTCTCCGGGAATCTATTATTTGGTGCGACAGCCGGGCGGTGAAGATCGGAAATAATGCCTTCTCTTCTCTGGGAGAAGAATTCTGCCTGCGTAATTTTCTGAATTCTCCCGGCAACTTCACGGCTTCCAAGCTGAAATGGGTAAAGGAGAACGAACCCGAAACCTATGCCAGGATCCATAAGATATTGCTGCCGGGCGACTATATCGCCCTGAAGCTCACCGGGCGGGCGGTCACCACCGTATCCGGACTATCAGAAGGAATTCTCTGGAATTTTCCCGGCAACACGCTCGCCACCGACCTGCTGAAAGAATACGGCATCGACCGCTCCCTCATCTGCGACACCGTGGACACCTTCAGCAATCAGGGCGGGCTGAGCGCGGCCGCTGCGGATCTGCTGGGCCTGAAGACCGGCACCCCGGTCAGTTACCGGGCGGGCGACCAGCCCAACAATGCATTTTCCCTGAATGTACTGCAACCCGGAGAGATTGCCGCCACCGCCGGCACCTCGGGTGTGGTCTATGGGGTGACCGATAAAGTGGAATATGACCCGGCCTCGCGCGTGAATACCTTTGTGCACGTGAATAATACGGTTGCCGATCCCCGTTACGGCATCCTGCTTTGTATCAATGGCACGGGGATACTCAATAGCTGGCTGCGGAAAAACAGCTTCGGCGGGTTGTCGTACGAGGCTATCAATGAGATGGCAGCTCAGACGGCCATCGGTGCAGAGGGACTGCTGTTCTATCCCTTCGGGAACGGCGCCGAAAGAGTGCTGGAGAATAAAAATCCCGGCGCCACCCTGCGATACCTTCAGTTCAATACTCACCATCAGGGGCACCTGGCCCGTGCCGCCCAGGAGGGCATCGTATATTCACTATACTATGGTATCAGCATCATGAAGGAGATGGGTATGCAGGTAAATAAAGTGAAGGCGGGTCATGCCAATATGTTTCTGAGCGATACCTTTGCAGAAGCTTTTGCCAACACTTCCGGTGCCGTCCTGGAGTTGTATGATACCGACGGCGCCACGGGCGCAGCAAGAGCAGCGGGAGTGGGGGCAGGTGTCTACGCCGGTTTTGAGGAGGCGTTCAGGGGCATGAAAAAGATCAGGACGGTGGAACCTGAAAAGGAAAAAGTAGCCCAATATCAAGAGGTCTATGAAAAATGGAACAACGATCTCGGATCGTTGATATAAATGATTCATGAGTTGATGTGAATCGCTTTTAATTTATTCATCACAATTAATATTTTATTTACGACCATGCAGTATTCAACGGGTAATAACAAGGAATTTTTCCCGGCGATCGGGAAGATACCTTTTGAGGGAAAAGATTCAGACAATCCTCTTGCTTTCAAATGGTATGATGAGAACCGGAAGATAGCCGGCAAAACCATGAAGGAATACCTGCGCTTCGCAGTCTGTTACTGGCATACCTTCTGCAATACGGGCAACGATCCCTTTGGTCCCGGCACCAAACAATTTCCGTGGGATGTTTCCGGCGATGTGACGCAGCGGGCAAAGGACAAGATGGATGCAGCTTTCGAGTTTATTTCGAAGCTGGGTGTACCCTATTATTGTTTCCACGATATCGACCTGGTCGACGACGCGGTGAGCGATCTGAAAGAGTACGAAAAGCGTCTCCATTCCATCGTGGAATACGCGAAGCAGAAACAGGCCGACACCGGCATCAAGCTGCTCTGGGGTACTGCCAACGTGTTTTCGAATCCCCGGTATATGAACGGTGCATCCACCAACCCCGATTTTCACGTGCTGAGCTGCGCCGCCACCCAGGTGAAGAACGCACTGGATGCAACCATTGCATTGGGCGGTGAAAACTATGTTTTCTGGGGCGGAAGAGAGGGGTACATGACCCTGCTGAATACCGATATGAAACGGGAACTGGATCACCTGGGCCGTTTTCTCGCCACCGCGCGCGACTATGCCCGCAAGCAGGGGTTCAAGGGTGTGTTCTTTATTGAGCCCAAGCCCTGTGAGCCCACCAAACACCAGTACGATTACGACTGTGCCACCGTGGTGGGTTTCCTGAAAGCATACGGGTTGGACAAGGACTTTAAAATTAACGTGGAAGTCAACCACGCCACCCTCGCCGGACACACCTTCCAGCACGAGCTGCAGGTGGCCGCCGATGCGGGCATGCTGGGCAGCATCGACGCCAACAGGGGCGACTATCAGAATGGCTGGGATACCGACCAGTTTCCGATGAATATCAACGAACTCACCGAAGCCATGTTGGTGATCCTGGAAGCCGGCGGATTTGCCGGCGGCGGTGTCAACTTCGACGCAAAAACCAGAAGAAACTCCACCGACCTCGAAGACATTTTCCTGGCACATATCGGCGGTATGGACGCATTCGCCCGTGCCGCGATCGTAGCCGAAAACATCCTCGAGAAATCTAATTATAAGAAGTTCCGGAAAGACCGCTACGCTTCATTCGACAGCGGTAAAGGCAAGGAGTTTGAAGAGGGCAGGCTGAGCCTGGAAAATCTTCGTGAATTTGCGCTGGCCAATGGCGAGCCCAAACAAACCAGCGGCAAGCAGGAATGGCTGGAGAACCTGGTGAATCACTTTATTTAATCAGTATATTCTCAGCAGGTAATTGTCAGTGGCTAATCGCAGTCGATTAGTCATTGACAATTTTTTGTTTGTGTCCACTTTGTTGATAGTTCTTTGTCGGCCATGGTGCCGGCCCATTAGCGCCCGATATTCAAAAGTGTATTTCCTTTTTCCCAGACTTTCAATAACTCTGCAACGATCTCGGGTTTCTCAGCAACGATGTTTACGTTTTCATGGGGGTCGGCCTGGTGATCGTACAATTCGATCGTTGGCTGTTGTTCTCGTGCATAACGGGTAAGCCGGTAGCGGGCTGTGCGCAGGGTGGAACCCTTGTTGAAATAGCTGAAGGCTGCTTCTTCCCAGTTGGGGGACTGGCCTTTTAAAAACGGCACCAGGCTGCGGCCGTCGGCAGCATAGGGCATCTGCAGGCGGCAGAGTTCTATCAGGGTGGGGTAAACGTCTATCGCGCTCACGACCTTATCGCATCGGATCGCCTCTTGCTGGGTGGGTAATTTGATGATCAGGGGGCTGCGGTTGGCCCATTCGGTGAGGGTGTGCTTTCCCCAGACCAGGTCGTCTCCCAGGTGCCAGCCATGGTCTCCCCAAAGCACAACTATCGTATGTTGATCCAGTTGTAGCCGTTTCAGCTCGGCCAGCACCTTGCCGATTTGTGCGTCTACATAGCTCACTGCGGCGAAATAGCCGTGCCGGAGTTTGCGGGCGTAGGCGTCCGATACAGCAGTGGTTAAAGAGGCTTTTTCATCTCCCATTTTATAACTATTGAATTCTCCGTTTGATTGCAGACTGGCGGGGTGCATCTGTTGGGGTATTCCGGGCGAGGGTGTCAGGGGGAGCCTGTCTTCATCATACAGGTCCCAGTATTTTTTTGGGGCGTTGAAAGGCAGGTGTGGTTTAAAGAAGCCTACCCCCAGGAAAAACGGTTTTTTTGAGCCGGCCAGCTCCTGCAGTTTATGCACGGCGAGGGCTGCCGTCAGGCCGTCGGCATAACCCGAATCCGCTACTGGAGCGGACTCATACGGCTTCACCTGTCCCTGTTGGTCGTTCCGGTTATTGCCGTCTGCATACCCGAAAAATGCATTCCAGCCGGTTCCCCATTTGCCGGGGTCAAACAGCATTTCGTCCCAGCTATTGGGCAGTTCCATTTTATTGCTGCGCGGTTCGGTGTACCCGTAGATACGCCCATCGGGGGAATGGCTGATCTTACCGATGCCTACGGTGTAATATCCGTTATTGCGCAGGTGATGGACAAATGATTCCGGTTGGGGGGACTGTGCGGTTCCCGCCTGCCGGTGTGCAAAGATATTGTTGGAGAGCTCCGGTGTTGACCGGGGCCGCATACCTGTCAGGATGCTGGCCCTTGACGCCCCGCAGGTAGGCACTGTTACGTATTGTTTTGTGAACAGGGTGGCTGTTGCTGCCAGGCTGTCGATATGTGGCGATTGAACATGCTGCTGTCCGTACGCGCCCAGTTCGGGCCTTAGGTCGTCAACAAACAGAAAAAGCACATTCGGCTTCGGTGCCGTTGCCGGCGTTTCCTGGCCCACAGCGGGCTGCCCTACGATGCTCCACATCATCGTCAGTATAGCTATCAGTCTGTATATTTTTAGTTTGCTCATCGCTAAAATTATGAAATCCTCCTGTACACCCGGGTGCTGTGAAAAATCTTGTTTACTGTATCGGTCACTGCCTGGGGAGTATATTCCAGGGCCGCACGCCCGGTAGCCCTGTGGGGCCTCCTTCGCCAGTGGCTGATAGGGCAAATATAAATTCCGGTGAGACTGATTGTTGATTTTTGTGACGGTCTCCCCGGAAATTTGTGACGAGCTTCGAAGAATGGTGTGACGAACGGGCGATTTCCAGGGTCAAACGGATTTTTTTTGGCTGAAACCCTTATTCAGCCTCGTTTTGTTCTTGATTTCTCCTCATTGCCTCCTCTTTGCCTCCTCTGTTCCTCCTTGAAATCCGAGGAGCCAAAGAGGAGGAACAGAGGAGCCATTGGGAGCACAAAGGGGTCAAAGTGGAGCGCAACGAGCGTCCAATGGGTCTATTGCGACATGCAGGGGGCCCGCCGGGATGCTGGTATGTTTTAATACTGCTGCAGGTCCGCTAAAACACGTTTTCCGGAATACACCGGCCCAGTAGTTTTGGATGATGCCGGTACAGCGGAACGATATACTGTGGAAGGGGATCTTAGAAGACTTTTTTGAAGCGCTGTTGCGGTTCTTTTTTAAGGATGCCGATCAGCTATTCGATTTCACGAAGGAATTTGTTTTCCTGGACAAGGAATTTGAAGCAATTTCCGCTGGCCGCGAATTGAAACACGCTAAGGTGTTGGATAAGCTGGTCCGGGTTTGTACAAAGTCGGGGGGTGCAAAATGTGTACTTGTTCACCTGGAAGTGCAGGGATACGCGGACAGGGATTTTGCCAACAGAATGTTCACTTACTACTACCGGATCCGGGACAAATTCCATCAACCGGTGACCCGTATCGTGATTTTTGGCGTTGACCGGCAACCTGTTGCGGTCGGGCAAATACTGGACATGTACGAGAAGCGTGGGGAAGGAAGAGGATTGCAAAAAGGAC
>CAZUWX010000036.1:0-36859 GCA_964624205.1 uncultured Chitinophagaceae bacterium | reverse complement strand
AAAAAATCCACCTTCGTTTTTGTCAATCATAGTCCTTGCATGCACAGCTAAAACAACTATTTTATCTCCGTTCCATAGGTTTCTCCTGACTCATCTTCAACATAATTACTAATTCTCTTAAGATATTTTATTTGATCAGCTTCTGATAATTGTAAAGAATCTGCACACTCTATGAACTGCGTTAAAACTTCAGTTATATAATTCGAAGTAAATACATATAGTTTATCTCCATTAAAAATAAATAAGCATCTTGGGAAATGTGGCCCTTGACCTTTAAAAGAATATAATCCGTTTTCTAATGTGAACTTCTGTCGTTCTAGTAAATTCCAGACATTTCTGCCTGCATTGACATTGTCAAAACCGGCACTCATTTTATATGCCTCCTCCAATTGTAAATAAATACTATCAGGAACTTTTACTCTTTGAAGAGAATCTGTCCCAACATCCTGAGCTATTGCGTAATTGATACAAAGAAAAATAAATACAACTAAACTAGTAAGTTCTTTCATCATACGCGATATTTTTTTTCAATTGCCCATCCACAACTGGGGATACATACTCCATCTATTTTTAACAATATTTGAAAACAGATGCCGACTCTAATGCAGTTACCTAAACCAGTTTACACAAAATATTTTAGGGTTTCAAAAATAACTAAATTTATACACGCTTCAACACCTCCCTTCGGGTGGTAAACTTTGCGCTGAAACTCTGGTAAACTTTAACCGTAATATCCAACTAACGATCCAAAAGACGTAGGCCAGCGGTTTGCTCAACAATTATAATTCGATACAATCAAAATAACTCGACCACCTCGCCGGTTTTTTATATATCCTACTCTCAAATGCTCCCCCAAACCAATTGATGCCTACCTCAGATAAATATGGTGGTGAATAATTCTCAAATTTATTAGCCCTAAGCTTTGCGAACCATTTTTTATATGCCTCATAAACCATAGAAATATGCTGTTGATCGGACACCTCCTGACCGGTACTTTTAAGTACTAATACCGGGTACGGTGAATAAACGAATACGTCAGACCCAAGCGCAATCAAGTTGATTAAAATCAATGCATCTATTTGAATTCGGAAACTATCGGAAACTGGACTCTTGAGTTGCGTAACGAGCGGGAACAATTTTCTTACAGGGATATAGCAATTTGTTGTATCGTATTCAAACTGCAGTAGCTGTTCTATGAGTTTTAATTTAGCCTCCTTCGCTAATGTTGTCACTGGCTTTGCAAAGCAGTTGGGACTATAATAATGCACAACGCCATTTAAGCTATCCACTTCTAGTAAAAGCTGTCCACCCCCCCCTTTCTTTCTACATAAACACCAACTGATTGTCCAATTGATTTACAACAAAACAAAATGATGGTCAATAAAATTGAAAAACAGTATTTAGTCATTGAATACCTAGGCTTTTAAGAATTCTTCTAATCTCACTTTTGTCAACTATGTTAACTCCATTAATAGACACCTTGGGGAGATGTCTATATGATCCCTTATATTGCATGTGTTTACTTTTTCGATTATATTGAGATACACTTGGGTTTTGATTTGGGTCCCTCCGATTCTTTCCCCAAAACTCTCCTTCCCCAGCTTTTGTGTCTACCCGTTTTTCTGCATCATCTTGGTCATACGTTCCGTCAGCATTATTCTTAGCAGCATGGACGGCGTCTCGCTCTTCTCCAACATTCCAAAAGATAACCGAAAAATCTCCTTTCTTCCCTTTGGGGAGTTCGGTATACTCATCCTCAAGCAACTGTTTAATCGATTCCCCATCATTAATCCAAATATTGCCATTTGCGAGAGCATAACCAAAACAGTTTGAGTTTAACCCGCTGAATTGCGACGCAGGCCTAGTTGTAGTGGGTGCCATTGTATTCCCTCTTTCATCTACTTCAGTTATATACGCCTCAACTGCCCTTTGGGCGTGTATTGGAGTTCCTTTATCAGTATAAATAGTTATATCCTCCAATGTATAGGTAATAGAAACTCTCTTACCCCCTAAGCCAGCCTCAAAAGACTCTGACATTGTTGTCGTTCCGTTGCTAGTAGCAATAATATTACCTTTAGCATCTCTTAGGACATGTCCCGCTTCGTCAATAATTTTTATTGGATTGTTCGCAGCGTATTGATAAGGGGTAAGGCCTACATACACTTCTGAAAATTTATCTTGTGTATTCCACCTCCCAATCTGCGGATCATACATTCTGGCGCCGTAGTCGTACCACTCCAGGCCTACGCCATCGGAGAACTCCTTATGCTGGAGTTCCTTGCCATTGTAGAGCGTTTTATTCTCTATCCCTCCGATGGCCTTTGACGATATCCCGGTCATGGTCAATCCGAACGAATAATAATGCGTCTCATCTTTCAAAGAACCAGCTACCTGTGTGAGCATAAAGTTATCAAAATAAACCATGGTATTGCTCTCATTGCTCACATACACATAGCCACTCTTTTTGACATCGACTGCCTGCACCAGGGATTGTTTGGCAGTAGCATTATAAGCCACCGGCACCACCCGGGAGGCATCGGTGTCGGGGTGGAGCTGTTCATCGAAGAAGACGATGTTCAGGTAGGCCTTGGGCGCCTGGTTGCCGCCGCTGGTGCTGGCCGGGGTGTTCAGCAGGCTGGCCAGTCCGCCATCATTGCCGATATCGGTGGTCAGGGCAGCGGCGTTGTCCTTATATACTCTATATACCGTCGGAGATAACTCTTTGATACAGTATATGCTAACGTAAAGCCTTACACTATATAGATGTGGGGGTGACTACAAAATCTCAATGAAGACAATAAAAATATTCGTTGGGGTAAAGACTATGCAGACAAACCTTATCATTAACCATCCGCCCTCGCCTGATTTTTCAACAAATAGCTGCCTCCAACCAGCAACATCAAGATTGCTGTTAATCCAAAAGCAGCCGACAGCGAAAAATGGTGAGCGATGAACCCGAGCGCCGCAGGCCCGGCAAGCTGTCCGGCGTATCCCATAGTGGTTATAGCAGGAATGCTGATCGAGGGCGAGATACCGGGAAGTTTACCTCCGTCGCTGAAAAGAATGGGGACGATATTCGCGGCCCCCATGCCAAGCAATATATAACCGATGATGACAACCGGGATAGAAGGGCTGACAAGCGTAATGAGCAACCCCGCAGTGGCCAGCAGGCTTCCGCCCACCACCATCGTTTTATTGCCCATTCTTTCCGCCAATCCATCGCCGGTTAGCCGCATAACAGCCATCGCCACGGAAAAAGACGCATACCCCAGGCCGGTAAACTCAGCCTCCACGCCTTTAACATCCCGGAGAAACACAGCACTCCAATCGAGCACTGCTCCTTCAGCCAGAAAAACAGAAAAGCACAAAGCACCCAAAAAAACCACGCTTCCCCTTAGCCATTTGAACTTTGCATTCCCGGTTTGGTGCATCCCGGATTGGGTGAAATGATCAATGACCCGCTTTTCGGTTGAATGGTCCAGTAAGGAACGGAATTGACTCACCGCCAGCACAACCAGCAGCAGCGCAATCCCGATCGCTGCATATTCCGGCTGCAGACCGAGTTTCACCAAAAAGCCAAGGCCAAGGGCACCCAATAAACCTCCCACACTGAACAATCCATGCAGGGAAGACATGATCTGGCGGCCATAGACGTTTTGTACCTGGATCCCATGTGAGTTCATGGCTACGTCAATCGAACCCACGCCTGCACCAAACATAAATAGCACGCAGGCCATTAAAACCGATGACTTTACTATTAATAACAAGGACAGAAAAAGTGCCATCACCAAAGCTGAAACTGCAATTACAATTCTGCTCCCGTACCGGTTGATAAGCACACCGGATAAAGGCATCATCACTAACGCCCCGAATCCTAAAAATAAAAGCAGTACTCCGAGATGCCCCTCGTGAAGACCGAGACGATCCTTGGCATAGGGTACCATGGGCACCCAGCTCGAGATGCCAAGCCCGCAAACCAGAAAAATAAGTTGGGTAGCCCTGCGTGCCCTGCCGATCTCACCTTTAATAGCTTCCAAACACAACCAGATTAAATGTTTACATAAACAGAAAAAGCCGCAAGATATTCCAATCGATTCGTTTTAAATGGCGAATGGCCAATAATGATTCGCTCTTCACAATCATTCAACCGTCCGGTAAAGTTCAGTCAGTTTTTTCGCCGCAGCCTCCCAGGTGAATCCGGCCGCACGTTCCAAGCCTTTTTTTTGATAGGCAGCTTGCGTTTCCCGGTCCGCCAGCAGGTCGCGAATGGCGACCGCAATTGCGCCGGGATCGCCGGGGTCCACCAGTTTCGCCGCTGTGCCGGCAACCTCCGGAATGGCAGAGCTATTGGAAGCGATCACGGGTATCCCGCAGGCCATGGCTTCCAGCACGGGTAGCCCGAAACTCTCACGTAACGAAGGATACAGGAACAGCGAGCAGCAATTGTACAGCAGGGGCATTTCTCCGGATGGAATATAACCGGGGAAAATAAACCTGTCGATCAAACCGGTCTTCCCCAGCCCGGCCAGCAGCCCTTCCACATGCAACTTCCGGTAATCAGTGATCACAATGGGCAGCGGATCTTTCTCTATATCACAGTAATGCACATATGCTTTTACCATTCCCGACGCATTCTTTTTGGGAGCCGTATTACCGAGAAAAAGCAGGAACTGCCGGGGGAGCTGGTACCGTCTACGGAAATTATCCTTTGTATACGGATCTTCGATAGTGTGAAACCGTTCCGAGACGCCGTTGTACACCACGGTAATGTTGGCCGGATCAAGATCGAAATACTCCGTAATGATCTTTTTCTCAAAATCCGACACCGTCACAATTGCATTTGCTTTACGCACTGCATTGGGCACTACGGCCCGCCGGTAGAGGTTTCCAAACCGTTGGTAGGCCGAGCCGCCCCTGCCCGTTTTTTCCAGGTAAATAATGTCGTGCAGGGTCAGCAGATAAGGAAGGGGGCAGCGGAGCGGAGCAGTGTTGGCGGTAAAATGAACCAGCCGGAGACCCGATCCGCGGAGCACCCGTGGCAAGGCTAGCTGCTCCCAGTCGGCGTACGAGCCTCCTCTCACAATCCGTGTCGTAAGATTAGGCGAATCGCTAAGACAGGAACGATCGGGCCCTTCGCGGGCAAACAGCGTGTATTGATTCGCTGTATCCAGTCGCTGGAATTCCCGGATTAATTCCAACGCCACCACGTCCATGCCGTGTTTGGATACCCGGAATATTCTTTGTGATTCAATGCCTATCCGCATGACCATGTAAGATACTAAGAAAGCACCGCTTGCTATTCGGGTTGAAATAATCCTTTATTCAGCAGCATCGACGAATTAAGCCACACCATCGCATTGCCATTAGCCCTTATTCGAGCCCGAACAATCCTTTATTCAGCAGCCGGAGTGTTTCGTTCTTATCTGCCGAAGAAACGAGCAGAGATACATTATGGCTACTGCCGCCATAGCTCACCATCCGCACGCGGACCTCCGAAAGGCAATCGAATAATTTCTGCAATACATGGGGTGTCTGTGCGATCTGGTTGCCCACCACCGAAATAATGGTGTTATCAGCTTCGACACTGATGGTTCCAAAGGGTTCCAGCTCTTTCACGATCTCTTTGAGATGGCTTTTATTATCAATCGTCACCGATACCGCTACTTCCGAGGTGGTGATCATGTCGATAGAAGTCTTGTATTTCTCAAAAACCTCGAATACCTTTCTTAAAAATCCATAGGCCAGCAGCATGCGGCTGCTTTTTATCTTGATGGCAATGATTCCGTCCTTGGCGGCCACCGCTTTTACGCCAACGGAACCAGCCTCCTGGGTGATAAGCGTGCCTTTTGCGGAAGGCTCCATGGTATTCAGCAGCCGCACGGGCACTTTATAATGCTGTGCAGGCCAGATCGATGCAGGGTGAAGGATCTTCGCCCCGAAATAAGCGAGCTCCGCAGCTTCCTCAAAACTGAGCTGATGGATGGGCTGGGTTTTTTTCACCAGGCGCGGATCATTATTATGCATGCCGTCGATATCCGTCCATATTTCGCAGGCAGATGCGTTCAGTGCAGCCGCTACCAGCGAGGCGGTATAGTCGCTCCCACCCCGCTTCAGGTTGTCCACCTCACCTTTTGCATTGCGGCAGATATAACCCTGGGTGATAAATAGTTGTTTATCGGGATATTTTTCAAGCAGGCGGGTGAGCCGGGTTCTGATTGAGGAGACCTGGGGTTCGTCATTCTCGTCGATGCTCATAAATTCCAGGGCCGGCAGCAGGACATGATCGACACCTTTCTCTTCCAAAAAGACGCTGAACAGCTTGGTGGACAACAGCTCCCCCTGGGCCAGGATATCCTTGCTCAGGGCCTCGCTGAAGGATACTTTCAGAATGATATTCAGAAATTCGAAATGTTCGGATACGATCTGCCCTGCCTTTGCCAGCGTGCCTTCCTGTTTCAGCAGTTGTGCAATAAAAGAATGATAATGAGCTTCGAGCTGGTCGATCTTTTCCTTTGCCAATTTACGGTCGCCCGCCGCCATGGCATCGCCGATGGAGACCAGGGCATTAGTGGTTCCGCTGAGCGCGCTCAGCACGGTAATTACGGGCTCACCTGCACTGGTGATCAGGTCCGCAACCTGTTGCATCCTTTCCGGCCGGCCTACAGAAGTACCGCCGAACTTCATGATTTTCATTCGTAGATTTTTATTTTCCAATGGTCGAATGGAACTCCACATATAAATTCCCCTGTACAATAGGGCTTATTATGCTCCGGTTCATTCCCAAAAATTCAGGATTGCAAAGATAAGTGCGCAAGACATCTGCGGCAACTATATCCGCAAAATAGGATCGTCATCAATGGCAAGATTAATTATATATCAACCAGGGGGGCGGGCCGGTTACAGTTCAATCCCGAATTTGCCGGCGAGCGCCTGCAAGTCGGTCACCACCGGGGCGAGCAGGGGGATGCCCTGCTGCCGGCGCATCTGCTCCATTTCCCGTTCGGGGTCGCCGGGTACCAGCACCCTCGCCTGGCCATTAACGGGCAGAGCCGACCGAAAACGGCGCAACCAGTTGTCCATATGCTTTTTAAAGTCCTCAGCCGGCCGGAAGGCATCGATCCGCATAGCCCCAAAAAAATGACCGATACCCTTGCCCGGCATCTCCGGTGGCATGGGCATAAATGCAGGAAACGGGGGAACCCAGGGACCGTAATTCGCCCCGCTGAGCACCGCACAAAGTATGTCCACCACGGCACCGAGCGCATACCCCTTGTGACTGCCGTGCTCACGATCCCCCCCCAAAGGGAGCAGCGCTCCTCCGTTTTTCAACTCATGCGGATCCCCGGAACTTTTCCCTTCCTTATTCTGTATCCATCCCGAGGGAGCCGCCTCATTTTTCCGTTGCAGTATTTCCAGCTTGCCATTGGCCGCCGTAGTGGTTGCCAGGTCGGCCACAAAAGGCGGCTCCTCTCCCGCCGGCACCGCTACACAGATGGGATTGGTGCCCAGCAGGCGTTCTGTGGAAAAAGTGGGAGCCACCAGGGGGCTGGCATTGGTCATAGCGATGCCGATCATGTCTTCCCCCAGCGCCATCATCGCGTGACAGCCTGCAATTCCAAAATGATTGGAATGCTGCACACTTACCCATCCGGACCCAGCCGTGCGCGCCTTCTCAATTGCCACCTGCATGGCAAAGGGAGCCACCACAAGCCCCAATCCGCTGTCCCCGTCCACCGTTGCCGTGGAGGGAGTTTCATGTATGATCCGGATCCGGGGAGCCGGCTTTACCCTTCCGGCCTCCCACAAACGGATGTAACCGATCAGGCGCGCGATCCCGTGTGAGTCAATACCGCGCAGGTCGGCGCTTAGCAATACCTGTGCCGCCAGCGCCGCATCTTTTTCGCTGCAGGCTATATGCTCAAAGACCGATTCGGTAAACCGCAACAGCCGTTCATAAGAAAATATCACTTCCTCCATGTGGCTTAAAAGGGAAGATCATCCGCTTCATCAGGAGCTCCGCCACCCTGGGCCGCCGGGCTACCCTGGCTGTAGCTGCTGCCGGAATTATACCCGCCACTTTCGCCGGGACCACTACCTGTATCGCCCCGGCTACCCAGCAATTGCACGCTTTGTACACGCACTGAAAGGGAAACACCGGTAGTGCCGTCGTTTTTAGGATAAGTCCGCACTTCAGGCGTGCCTTCTACATACACCTGTGTGCCCTTCCTCAAGTACGGCGCTACGGCGGTACGGTCGCTCCAATAAGCACATTCCACCCAGATCGTCTTATCCTTCTGTGCGCCCTGGGCATCCCGGAACCGCTCTGTATGCGCCACGCTGAAGTTCATGACGCTCTTTCCATTTACCGTATTGGTAACACAATCCTTGCCGAGGTTACCGATTACCTGAAGTTTTATCATGCTGCTGTTATTTTAACGGTGAAGCCGCAAATTAATGGTTTTAAAAGACAGTCGCCGGGTGTTTTCCTCATTTTAAAAGGCTTTTTTCCTGCTTTAGTGTTAGTTCCGATATTTGCAGTGGTTAAACGGGTTCGTCCCGAGCCAGCAACGCAGGATAGACCTTTAAAAAGACAAAAAACACCGGATGAACAAACTCGTATTGATTGCACTGGTATTCGCAGGTTTCTCTTCATTTGCGCAGGATTTTCCCGGCTACCGCTCGGGAAACTATACGGGCGTGAACAGCGTGTTCTTTAACCCCGCGAATATTGCCGGCAGCCGTTATTATTTCGATGTAAATCTGGTTTCGGCGAGTACCATGGCAGCAAACGACCAGGCGGCTTTCAGGCTCAGCGATATCTCCGAGAGCTTTAACGGCGATAGTATCCGCAACCAGCTATTCGGCATGGAAGCGGGAGCGGCAAGCGGCATGTTTACGGTGGACATACACGGCCCCTCCGGCATGATGGGACTGGGAGAAAAGAACGCCATCGCCCTCACCTCCCGCGGCCGGATGTTTGCCAATGCGCTGAATGTAGACGGCAAGCTGTTCCAGCAGATCAGCAACAGTGTTGCTCAGGATCCGGCCCTGCCCTACACACTCTCCTCACAAGAGAACATGCGCTTTGCCGTGAACGCCTGGACTGAATTCGGGGCCAGTTTCGCCAGGGTGCTGGTGGATCAGCAGGCACATTTTTTCAAAGGCGGGCTCACGCTAAAATACCTGGCCGGCTCCGCAAACGGATATGTCAATATCGACAATTTCAGTGGTACGGTGGTACGCGACGCCCTGCTGAACATGACACACCTGACCAACGCTTCGGGGCAGATCTCCACCGGTTTTGCCGGCATGAACATCGCCGGCTTTGAGGCAAAGAACCTGTTTAAAATGAAGAGTTCGGGCTTCGGGGCCGACCTGGGTTTTGTGTACGAGTACCGGCCTGACCCCGAAATGCAGACGGTAGACGGAATCAAGCTGGATAATAATTATAAGAACACCTATCGTTTTAAATTCGGCCTGGCCCTGACCGACCTGGGCAGCATCCACTATAAAAAAGCCCCCCGGCGCAGCGGCTCCTACGATATTGATATTTCCAGCGCTGAGTTTATGCCCCTGCGACAATTGAATAACCTCGACGTGGACGATTATAACCAGTTCTTCGCTGACCGGCCCCAGTTCTTTACGCCAACCCCCGGCAACGGGACCGATTACTCCGTCTCCCTCCCCACTGCCCTGCAGGTAGAAGCCGACCTGCTGCTCTACGACGGTTGGTACCTGAACCTCGCCAGCCAGGTTTCGCTTAGCAATAACCCAGACAAACCTTATAATAACCGTAGTTATACCAGTTTTACACTGACTCCCCGCTACGAAGGCAAAATTTTCGGCGGATACCTACCCCTGAATTACAATCCCCTCACCAAATTGAACGCCGGCCTCGCCTTCCGCGCAGGACCGCTGTTTTTTGGCTCCGGCAGCCTGCTGACAGCCGTGATGGGCGAATCACAACAGGCCGACTTCTTCATAGGCTTCCGGCTCGGCGAACTCAAATAGTACCGTTCTTCGTATATTTGCGGCCATGAGCAGGAAAGGAAAAGTGCTGGTTGCCATGAGCGGGGGTATCGACAGTACCGTCACCGCCCTTATGCTACACGACCAGGGCTATGAAGTGGTAGGGATCACCATGAAAACATGGGACTACGCCTCCAGCGGCGCCGGCAAAAAAGAAACGGGCTGCTGCAATATCGACTCTTTTAACGACGCCAGAACCGCGGCGGTACAACACGGATTTCCCCATTATGTGCTGGATATCAGGAGCGAGTTTGGCGACTTTGTGATCGATAATTTTGTAGAAGAATATATCGCAGGGAGAACCCCAAACCCTTGCGTGATGTGCAATACCCATATCAAGTGGCGTGCCCTGCTTAAAAGAGCAGATGCACTCGGTTGCGAATTCATCGCTACCGGGCACTATGCCAATGTTCACCAGCACAGCAACGGAAGATTCTTTGTCAGCCGCGGTGTAGACGAACAGAAAGACCAGAGCTATGTGCTCTGGGGCCTGCAGCAGGACCTGCTCAGCCGTACCCTGCTCCCCCTGGGCACCTACCGTAAGCCGGAGATCCGGAAGATAGCGATGGACTATGGCTACCCCGAGCTGGCCAGCAAAAGTGAAAGTTATGAGATCTGTTTTGTGCCCGATAACGACTATCGCGGATTCCTGAAACGCCGGGTTCCGGGCCTCGAACAGCAGGTGGAAGGGGGCAATTTTGTCGACAAATCCGGCAAGGTGTTAGGGCAGCATAGAGGTTACCCCTTCTATACGATCGGGCAACGCAAGGGCCTTGACATAGCCCTGGGAAAACCCGTGTATGTTACCGGCATCCAACCTGCGTCTAACACCATTGTGCTGGGAGATGAAGAAGATCTGAACCGGGGAGAGATGCTCGTCTCAAAGATCAACTGGCTCAAATACGAAGGCATCACCGACGGCATGGAAGCCACCACCAAAGTACGTTACCGCGACAGCGGCGCACTCTCCAACCTGTATAATGACGACCGTGGCATCCGGGTACAATTCTATCAGGAAGTAAAGAGTATAGCGCCGGGGCAAAGTGCAGTTTTTTACGAAGGTGACGACGTGATTGGCGGCGGTACCATCGCACGTTAGGCCCCACCATCCCCATCAATTGCCGGTGGGCATTTAACTGTAAACAATTTATCGCGCATCGTTAACAATTCACAATAAACCCGCGTCGTACCGCGTTTTTATCCTACCCGCCGGCCATTGAAAAACAAAAAATATACGGATGAAAAAATACGCTTACCTTTTTGTAGTGCTAGCCGGCTGCCTGATGACAACAGCCTGTAAAAAACAGGCAGGCACGGTGAACACTGCAGCCGTCGAAGCGTACCTTTCTCTGCAAACCGGAAAATACATCGAATACCGGCTCGACTCAACCCGCTATGTGCACTTTGGTCAGCAGGATACGATTGTCAGCTACTACGCACGCGAAGTTGTCGAAGGAACTGCCACCGACGGTACCGGCCGGCCGGCCTACAGGGTGGTGCGCTACCTGCGCAACTGGACAGGCACCACCGAAGCGGATTATACACCCACCCTCACCTATTATATTACGCCAACCAGAGAGAGCATCGAAGTGGCCGAGAACAATCTCCGTTATCAGAAACTACGGTTACCGGTTACCGAGGGATATTCCTGGCGTGGGAACAGTTTTCTTCCTGCCACTCCCTTTTATTACCTATATCAGTTTAGTAACGACGAAGACATGGACAGGTGGGAATACACCTACCAGGATGTGAACCTGCCGCTGGAGATAGCAGGCACCAGCTACGACAGCACCGTCACCGTATTACAGGTAGCCGATTCCTCCAATGTGCCGATCATATTCCCCGAAGGCCTGGCCTATCGTAATTACTGGGTAGAGCAATATGCCAAGAATATTGGCCTGATCTATAAGGAAGTGGTGATGTGGGAATACCAGCCCCCTAACGGCGGCAACCCCGGCTTCCGATCCGGCTTCGGCCTGAAGATGAGCATCATCGGACATAACTAAACGTGAGCTATGGGGCCGGATCCGCCGGTACACGTTTGGTGGCTACCATCTCCTTATCAAACCGGTCTTTCATTTTTGTCAACTTTTTGACTATTTTCGGATGCGCTGCCGCCACATTCCTGGTTTCCGAAATATCTTCATGAAGATTGTACAACTCCACTTCGCCTTTGGCGATTCGTAGTTTCCACGCTCCGCTGCGTACTGCCTGCAGCTCATTGCCCCAGTAGTAGAAATATCCTTTATGGGGCGACCGCGCTCCTTTTTTCCCCGAAAGCAGCGGCCATATATTTTTGCCGTCTATCTCCGCGGCGGGTTTTGTAGCACCGGTGAGATGCGCCACGGTCGGAAGCAGATCGATCGTTGAACTAACTTCCGAACACTCCGTATTAGCCGGTATCCTGCCCGGCCAGCGTGCGATCATGGGAACGCGCATCCCACCCTCATAGGTCTGAAACTTAAAACCCCGCAACGGCAGGGCCGATCCGCCATGGCCGTCTTTCAGATCCCAGGGTCCATTATCCGACGTAAAGATCACCAGCGTCTGCTGATCAATGTTCAACGACTTGAGCGTTTTGAGTATCTCACCCATGCTGTGATCCAACTCTTCGATTACGTCGCCGTATGGCCCCCGTGCACTTTTACCTGTAAACTCCGCAGAAGTGAACAAGGGAATATGCGGCATGGTCTGTGGCAGGTAAAGGAAAAAGGGCTTATCCCTGTTCTCCGTAATGAACCCGATCGCCGCTTCGGTGTACCTTTTCGTGAGGGTGGTCTGGTCCACCGGGTACTCCACCACCTCATTGTTCCGTATCAGGGGCACCAGGTTTTTGACGGGTTTTTCCGTCCGGAGTCGTTCTTCCGACATTCCCTCCCTGAAAACTGCATCCGGGGCTATGGCCACCTCGGGGTTGACCGACATATCGTTACTATACGGAATACCTAAATAGCTGTCAAACCCCTGCTGCAGCGGAAGAAATTCCGGCTTATCACCCAGGTGCCATTTTCCGATACATGCGGTGGCATACCCCTGGGCTTTAAGCATATCGGCGATCGTTACCTCCCGGGAATCAAGGCCCAGCGCCCCCCGGGGCCACAACACCTGTACAATGCCTACCCGCGGAGGGTAGCAGCCGGTGAGTAGCGCCGCCCGTGAAGGAGAACATACCGGCGAAGCCGAATAAAAATCGGTGAATCGCATCCCCTCCCTGGCCATCTGGTCGAGGTGCGGTGTTTTTATCAGCGGCGAGCCGAAACACCCGAGATCCTGATACCCTTGGTCGTCGGTAAAGAAGATGATCACGTTCGGTTTCCCCGTATCAGGGCGTTGGGCTATCCCCTGGAAAGACAGGGCCAGCAACAGGAGGGAGATGACACTGGCGAGCTGAGCAGATTGTTTCACTTGATCAGTTTATATAAAAAAATAAAGCGCCAAAATACGACAATCTGCCAGATTCGGGATAATTGTATGCAGATAGAACACAAGCGTAAATAGCCGCACACCGAAAACAATTGTACACCGATATACATGGGTTCAAATGACCACACATCGAAAATAACTATGCACGATATATGGTACGCTACTCCGCTATGCGATAGGAATAACTCAACCTGCCCATCGGCAACACGCTGCCCGTTACGTAGTAGTCCATGATATCCGATGGCCGGGTTACTCCATCGGCCACCTTAAAATAGATCTGTTTGATCCCCTCACTTGCCTGTATGGCCTGCCGGGGTATACGTAGCTGCAACAGGTTCCCTTTTATCGAAAGGTCTGCTTTCCCGATTGCCGTTTTCCTATAACCGGTGTCGAGGCGGCTGATAGTTGCCCCGGCACCATTATAGCCGGGCTCAATACAATATTCATAGCCGTTCCACCCCTTCAACCCAGGCGTGTTCCTTCCCAGCAGCAACTGAAAGCCGCTGCCGGCGTTGGCTCTTTCTATAAAATAAGCTTCAGTTTTTACCAGGAAATAAAAATAACCGGCATCATGTGCTACCCTTACTTCCAGAAGATTATTTGCCGGCGGAGCTAACGTATAGGTCAATTTGCGGGTAGCCCCAAAATGATCGCGGCCTTCGGCTACCGGATCGAGGTTTTGATAAATGGCCTTTACCTGCGCCCACTGACCGACACCACCCGCCATGTTTATCGTTGTGGCACCGTAAGGAAGATGGGTATCCGGCAAGCCCTTATACTTCCTGATGTTTTGGATCATCTGGATATAAAACGCGTCTTCATATCCACCCCGCATCGGCTCTATATCGCGGGAATATTCTTTATCAGCGGCATCGCAAAGCATATATTCATCACCGTAAGGTTGTTTATAGGCGATCCATTCATTCCATCCTCCTATAAATATCGTATCCGGATCCACCTTTAAAGCATGTCCCCACTGTTTCTGAAAAAATCCGCCTATATCCACGTCCTCTTTCCTGTTTTGCAGCGTCTCAGGGTCCCAGCCCCTGCCCCAGTTAACCCACCCCGAAGTGAGCGACCGCGACATAGGCACCTGGGGGTGGCTCGCTACGGAAACATTCATGATATTTCCGTGCAGCGGCTGGGGATAACTCCATTCCACCCAGGGAAAACCATCTTCATACACCGGATCCGATGGCCATTGCGGTTTTTTAAAGTAGAAAAAGTTCTTCAGCTCCTGCGAATACGACAAGGGTCGGTAAACGGTGTCTTTCCGGGAAACGGCCTCGGCAATATCGTCCTCTTCCCGGGTGTACGCAATGATCATGGGTTTCCCCCCTACCCGGTACCAGGCCCGGGGATATAATCCCGGCTTATACAGATCATCGAATAATTGCCAGGTGGTTTCGAACGACCGGGAATGGGTATAGAAGACCACCCTGGGGGGTGACCAGCCCCGATCGATGAATTCCTCAATAACGCGAAGCACCTTTTCGTACACTTGCCGGTAAGTGACCCTGTTGGTAAGATCAAAGACAATAAAATCGATACCGGCGGTGGTCAGCATACCGATCTGCCGGCGGATCACCCACTCATCGGCGGAATTGTAGTAGCCCCATAAAGGCTCGCTCCAGAAATGAGCCTGTCCGTTAGGACTGATTGAATCATTCAGGTATTTAAAATCGTATAAGAGCTTCAACCCATCGGGCATGGCGCTGATCACCGTTGCGTCGTACACCCCCGATGCATAGGGCTGTCCGATCCAGGGCCAGTAGAATATGCCTACCTGTTTCGAAGGCTTGTATCCGCCGACGGTTTCAAAGGATCTGCCGAAATGATCCACACCGATCGTCTGGGCAGGTGTATAATTTAACCGGTCTTCCTGCCTGCTTTGCGCAGACAACATGCCCGGCAATAGCAAAACGACAACATAGATACAATGTACTATGCAGGATATAAAGGCAGGCAGCCTCCCGGTATCGCTATAATTATTTTTCACCATTTTGTCTACCATTTTGATTTGAACACGTACTCACCCGAGCCGATCTCATACACTGCTGCCTGTCCTTCCATCCGCAAAAATTGAAAGTCTTTCTGATCTCTGATACGGCGACCGCCTTCTGTTATTGATCTTGCATCTTTTGTAGGAATGTATACGGTCGCGATGGTGTTGGCGGGTATGTTCACCGAGTAGGTCAGTATTCTTTTCTCTTTTTTCCACGCCGAGCGGATATCGCCTTTTACAGACCGATACGAGGCTTCTGCATGTTGCAGCTCATTAAAGATATAGGGGCGTAGTATAAATCTCTCGAAGCCGGGATGCCTCTCATCCGGTAAAATCCCTGCTACATATTTATACAGCCAGGAACCTACCGAACCCATCATAGGGTGGTTATGCGAATTCATGGAACCGCCGGTCTCATACTCCCAGCGTTCCCACAACGTGGTTGCACCCTTGGAAAGCATATATCCCCAACTGGGATAGGTGGTCTGCGTGGCGATCTTATAAGCTGCTTCCGCTTCTCCGTTCTCGGTAAGTGTTTCCAGCAAATATTTCGTACACAGGTTTCCGGTTGTTAAGTGATACCCACGGTCTTTCACGTCTTTAACAAGATTGGCCACCACACGAGGCAACCGTTCTTTGCCGGGAGCGCCAAGAAAGATCGCAAACGAATTGCAGGATTGATTGTTGGTGCCATAGCCGCCTTTTTTTTCGTCCCAGAATTTATCGTTGAAAGCCTGCATCGTACGGGTGGCCAGGTCGGCATATTTTTGCTGGTCATCTACATTGCCCATCACTTCGGCCAGTTGCGACAATACGCTGGCACTATAATACAGGTATCCGGTGGACATCAGTTCGCCGGGCGTATTCACGGAGAGTGCGCCATACGCCTGCCCCTGCGCACCGAATTCTGCCGGCGGCGACCAGTCGCCATAATAACTATACTCCAGGATCCCAATCCGGGTACGTGTTGTGAGGTAGTCTACCCATGCTTTCATCTGCGCATAGTGGAGACGGATGATCTCGGTATTGCCGTAGTATTCATAGCTTTTTGACGCCAGCAGCAAAAAGCTCACCGACACCGGATCGGCAGGCTTGCCACCTACCTTATAGGGCGCCGTATCAGTTATCTCGCCCTTTTCGCTTTGCGTATCCCTGATATCACGAATATACTTGGCGTACAACCGGTGAAGGTTAAAATTATACATCGCCTGTTCGATGCGAACAGTAAGATCGTTGAGCCACCCCATCCTTTCGTCCCGCTGCGGACAATCGGTGGGTATGCTATGCAGATTACTGGCTTCGGTTCGCTGCACCATCTGATCAATGCGGTTCAATAGTTCGTTGCTGCTGTGGAAACGGCCAGCAGGCTCAACATCCGAACGCACCTTTTTCACCACAAGATCCTTTGTTGTGGGCGTTCCCGGCCAGCCTTCTATCTGCATATAACGGAACCCATGATAAGTGAACCTGGGCTCCCACCGCTCCTCGCCTTCTCCCTTTAATATATATATATCGGTGGCCTCCGCCGTCCGCAGATTTTCCTGGTTCACGGTGCCGTTTTCGTACAAGGTTTCAGCAAATCGCATCGTGATACGCGTGCCCTCCGGGCCACTCACTTTGATAGCCACCCATCCCGCCATATTCTGCCCCGCATCCATCACAAATACCCCCGGCTTTGCTTCCGTGATGCCGACCGGCGCAAACGATTCCACCACCCGTATCGGCTCCAACTGCTGCGCGGCCATCTCACCCCCGGGCGCCTCCACTACCGGTGCCACACCCCAGAACTGGTTGGGCAGCCCTTTTATGATGGTATCGGAAGGAATATTCCATTCCGGTTTTTCCATCCGCGCGTCGTACACCTCGCCATCCAGTATGCCGGCCGACACCACCGGCCCCAGTGTAACATTCCGTATAGAAGAGGAATGGATGACCTCCCTGGTGCCGTCTGTAAAATCGAACTCCATTTGCATACGCAGCTTGGGCATGCCGTACCATCCGGCGGCCACCGCTATCACCATAACGTTCTCTTTATTTAAAAAATCCCCGATATCGTAGGTGGTGTAATAAACGGTCCTCGCATAATCGCTGGTTGCGGGATCCAATACATAATCCCCAACTTTTTTCCCATTGATCTGCAGTTCGTTGTAGCCAATACCGGCTACATAAGCTCTTGCTTTGGCGATTTGTTTCTGGAAAGAGAATACGCGCCTGAAATAGTGTACTTTCCCTATCCAGCCCGAAGGAAACCCTACCCATTCACCCTGCCAGTCCGACTCCGCCAACAGGCCCATCTCAAAATGCGCCGTTTCACTTTCAAGGGGCGAGGATTGCAAATTTGTCCAGATCCGCACTTTCCAGTAATACCTCTTCCGGCTCTCCAGCGGGAAACCGCGGTAAAGTATGCCACTCGACCGGGAAGACAATACCTTCCCGCTGTTCCAGACATTGCCTTCCTCTTTGCCGAGCTTATCCTCAGAATCAGCTACCCATATCTGGTAGGCCGTCTGACGGGTATTACGCATATCCGACCGTATCTGCCAACTGAGCTGTGGGCTGCGGGCGTCTATGCCGAGGGGGTCGGTGGCGTTATCGCACTGCAGCAACACTACCGAGGCTGGAGGCGGGCTGGCGGGGTTATGCGAATAGGCGATCAGCGAAAAAGCCAGCATTGAAAAAAAGAAAGTGGCAACAAGGCAGATCCGTCTGCGCAATATGCAATCGTTCATATCAAAATAATTTAGAGAGAATAGTTGTACGCTAAACGATCAGCCTCCTGAGGAAGCGGGATGTTTTGATCGCGTCGTTCTGCCGGATGAGCGCGTCTATTTCATCGTAATAGGCATCTACGATCTGCTCATATTTTTTTACCCACAGGATGCTCTCGGCAATTGCGTCTGCAGCGTCTTCACGGTAGGGATACTGATCCATGGAAAGCCAGCCGCTGTAACCGGTTTTTTTCAGCCAGAACAGCAGCTCCACATAGCAGGTAAAATGTACGCTGCTCACGATCATATCGTCGTCCCAGCTCCCGTGGTTGTCGTTAAAGTGCATGTGGTAGAGTAGATTGCCAGCCCTTTTTGCCAGTACCACTGCTTCTGCCACGTTTTCGCCGGCATAAAAGCTATGACCGGTGTCTATGGTGATGCCCACATTATCGCAGCCGGTTTCCTTCGCCGCCAGGATGGTGTCGGCCATCCGGGCATGATAAGAAAAGTTACGGGGCTCTTTAGGTTTGTACTCCAATGCAAAACGAAGATTCGGGAACTCTTCTGCCAGGGTCTTTGTAGCTTCCGTGAGCCAGTTGCGCTCCTGGTCGTAGTCGGTGGCCAGTAAATAGTCGTATCCATCCTGGCCCAGCCAGAGATTCACGATGTTGCAGTCCATTTGCAGCGCCACCTCACTCATTTGCCGCAAATAGTCCAGCGCCTCCCGACGCACCCCGGCGTCGATACTGGTGACACTGCCCCTGCCGAATATGGGATTGGTGAAGGTATCAGGTATGATGCTTGCGCAAGCCACCCCGGCGTCGTCCAGCCGCTTCTTCATCTCTTTTACATTATCGGGACGGATGTCCCAGGTTCCCACCAACTCTATACCCGCTATATCCGGCATACGTTCCAATGCGATCCTCAGCATCTCTTCCGAACTCGGGTTTGTCTTGTATCCCGGACAAAAGCGGTCGCGCGTATTGCCCAGGTTCCCCAGGATGATTGCATACTTATTAGCCATGGCAACAATTTTATCGTTAGTTAACAGATCATCATCAGATAATCAGATGATCACATCTTCCATTCGTAATTTTTCCAGCGCCCCATCACCCTACCCAGTTCTTCCACCCGCTCATCACTTATCGGCACCATTTTGCCGAGGGAGGCGGACAGCACCAGGGATTTGGCGCTGAACTCAGCTACCTCAAGATAATCAAAAGCCTGTAACAGCTTGCTGCCCGCTACAATCACACACTCGTTCTTTACGATCACGACGGGGGTATTCTCAGAAATAATATCTGTCACTTTTTCCCCGTCCGAAAACTGGTCGCCGAATTCGGCCATCTTCACGTCCTGCAGGTAGATCCAGGTCTCGGGAATTGTTCGAACATTAAAATCAGCGCCTGTTATTGCAAATGAGGTTAAATAAGGGGGTTGAGTGAGTATGATAGCATTGATGTGTTTGTGTTTCCGGTAGATGGCCTGGTGCAGCAGCACCGAGCTGCCAGGTGTTTTTCCCTTCTCGGTTTTTCCTCCCTTCACCTGCACCAGATCGTCCAGCGACAGATCCCATTTTGAAACACCGTCCGGCGTGATGATAAAATCGTCATTTTCCCATCTTGTCGACACGGAGCCATAGGCGCCGAGCAGCAGCCCCTGTTTGCAGGCGCGCTTCACGATCCTGCATATCTCGGATCTTTTTTCCCGCTCGGCAGGGGGGTGGGATGCGGCACACTCCTGCTCCGGCAGCCTGATACGGAGCTGCGCCGAATAGTCCTCCACGTCTTCGTCGGACAGGTAGACGGGGTCCCCGATCATGTTTGCGTACAAAACCGTCCTCGCCGTGATCTCTATGGATTCAAATTTCTGATAAGCATCGGAAATATTCTCCCCGCCGATCACGGTGCCATGGTTCTCCATGATCACCACCGATACACCCCGCTTAAATTCCGCGGCTATGCTTTCGCCCAGTTCCGCTGTGCCGGGCAGTGCATAGGAAGCATATCCTATTTTACCGCACAAAAAACGGGTTTGCGGTAACACATTTGTATCGGGAGCCCTCCTTACAATACTAAACGCCACCATGCCGGGTGGATGGGCGTGAACGATCGCTTTTATATCGGGTCTTTCGTTATAAATCGCCAGGTGGAATGGATATTCCGAAGAGGGCTTATGATTCCCTACCACCGTTCCGTCCTGTCTTACACAAACAATATCGGAGGGCTTCATCAGTCCTTTGTCCACGCCGGTGGGTGTGATCCAGATATTATCTTCTTCGTCGCGGATAGACAGATTTCCTCCCGATGTAGTCGTTAAAACCCTTTCGTAGATCCGCTGCATCACTAAAGTGATCTGGTCTCTCGGATGCATCATTTTTGTATTGAGCAAGCTCTCCATAATAGTTTATTCTGATAAATACCCAAAACCCAGCAAACTTAAAAATGGAACTCAGCATTTCTATCCTGTTTTGACCTGAAAAGGGGGTTATATTTAAAAATAAATCCGGTCTTTTTTGATTGAATCAATAACGTTAATTTACGTTCCAATCAATCATTAATTGCCGTGAAAAAAGAAAAGATATTGAGCCTGATTAATGTTGACCCCTATTCCAGCACCTCCAAATACCTGCAGATCGTTAATGCGGTTCTCAAGGAAATAGAAAAAGGAACCATTCAGGCGGGAGACAATATGCCCTCGATAAATGAACTAAGCATTGAACTGGACATTGCGAGGGATACGGTGGAAAGGGGCTACAAACAATTGCGGCAGTTGGGGGTGATCAACGCCGTTCCCCGCAAAGGCTATTTCATTGAAAACACGGAGTTCCGCAGGCCGCTAAGTGTCTTTTTACTGTTTAACAAACTGAGCACACCTAAAAAAAACATATACGATTCGCTGGTGAATGAGCTGGGTAATAAAGCCGGCATCGATTTCTATATCTACAACAATGATTTTCACCTTTTCAAGAGCCTGCTGTCGGGCAATAAGGAACACTACACACATTATGTGATCATCCCGCATTTTTACGAGGGGGGCGAGCGGGCACACGAGATCATCAACATGATCCCCAAAGACAAGTTATTGTTGCTCGATAAGCTGCTTCCGAAGGTAACCGGAGAATACGCCGCAGTGTATATCGATGCGGAAGAGGATATCTACCAGGGGCTGCAGGACGCGCTCGACAAGTTGGCGGGCTACCACACCATCAAGCTCATTTTCCCCAACAACAGCTATTACCCGCGCGAAATATTAAAAGGCTTCACTCATTTCTGTCAGGACTACGCTTTTCAATACAAGATCATCAGTGATATAGAACACGAAGAAATAAGAGAAGGAGACGTGTACATCAATATGATAGAAGACGACCTCGTGACTTTAATCGAGAAGATCGGCACCACTTCGCTGGTGATAGGGCAACAAGTGGGCATCATCTCCTATAACGAAACCCCCATAAAAAGGGTGGTACACCAGGGTATCACTACCATTTCTTCTGATTTTCATGAAATGGGGATTATGACTGCCAACGCCATTCTATCAGGCTCCACGGAGAAACAAAAGGTGCCGTTCCGCATCACCCTGCGGCCTTCGCTGTAGGCGCCGCATAGCCCAGCTAATCCCGAACCGGACAGTCGTGTACCGGTGTGCGGCTCCTTTCTGATTTTTATTAACTAGCGTCCGTAACTGAAGCTCAACCGCCCGATCGGGGCGCTGTCGCCGGTAACATAATAGTCCATGATATCGTCGTAGCCCGTCACATGATCGGCTATTTTGAATTCAAATGAACAATTGGTGGCGGTAAGGCCCAGCTCCGACAGCGGGATGGCTACCTGCATCAGGTTTCCCTTTATTGAATAGGCTGCCTGCCCCGCGTCTGTCCATTGATAGCCGCCCGACGACCGCTCTATCGAGGTTTTGCCTTTCCCTGCAGGTTTCCGGTTAATGATATAATGATAGCCGGCAAAAGAAATGTCCGGGCTACCGCTGTTACCGATCAGGATATTCATCCAATTGAGATCTGTACCGTTGTGGGGTGTAATATCGGCAACCGTTTTGATCATAAAATATACGTTCTTCCTGTCGTGGGTCACTTTGATATCCGTGATATCGTTGCGATTACTGCTATCCGTGTAAACGGCTGTTCCCGCTGCGTTTTCAAAATTCCGGCCGATCGCGTCTCCCGCCATGTCCGTATAAGCGGCCGGAACGCTGCTCCATGTGTTTTCCACCGCCTTACGAATATTGATCGTCTTCATTGGATAAACAGGACGACTGCCTTCAGTCAACTTGAACTTCCTTACGTTACGTACCAATTGCAGGTAAAAATTGTCGTTATATCCTCCTTTCATCATTTCAATATCCCTGGAGAATTCATGGTTAAACACGTCAACAAAAAACACCCCGTCCAGGCCGTGCGCGTTGGCATATTTAATGGCCATCCATTCGTTGAAGGAGGTTATGAGCACATTGTCGATCTTTTCTTTGCTCGCAAAAACGGCGTCCCACATAGTCTGGAAACTGGCGCCGGCTGTCCAGTCCTTTTCTACCTTTTTTGTAGCGTTGTTATAGCCGCGGCTGCTTTCGGGATCCATAACGCTTGCAGCTATCCTAGAATGACTATGCTGGGCCACGGGCACGGCCACCGAGCCGTGGTGATTCCACTGCGGGTACTGCCAGCTCATCCAGGGTATACCCAAGGGGTTGTAGTCGCCGTTGGGCCACTGCGATTCCCTGACATCGAAGTATTCTTGCATAGCAGGTTTTACGAAATCGGTGAACGTATTGTATTTTGTCATGTCGGAGGCCTTGTCATTCTTTTCCGTAACGCCAATGATCAGCGGCTTTTCTTTAAGACGAAACCATAGCTTATCGTACCTGCCCTGTTTATAGAACTGGTTGTACAGATCATCCACGGTAGTGCCTGAGAGACTATTGGTATAAAACACAACTTTCGGCACGTTGAAGCCCTGTTCCATAAAACGGAGAAGGGTATGAAACAGATTCTCAATAGACTCGGTATACACTACCCGGTTGGTGGCGTCGATACACACATAGTCTATACCGGCATTGCAGAGTAGTTCCACATGCCGGGTTACTACCCAGGGATCACTCATGCTGTAGTACCCATAGAGTGGTTCTCCCCAGAAATGAAATTCTCCCAGGGGACTTTCGGGTGTACCCTCGCTATTGTACAGTGTTCCGGGATTGGTGTCGAGCAGTTGCTGGATATCGTAAATACCCTTTTGCCCTCGTTTGTGCTGCCCCAGCCAGAGCGAATAAAAAACACCCGCATATTTTACCTGTGGCTGCTTCCCGGAGGCAGGCCCGAATCGCCGTCCCAGGGCATCGGTAGCGGAAAGGTTCAGCAACGAATACGCCATTTTATTTAACTGGCCGTTGTCAACCTCCTGCACTGCAGCCGTTCCGCCTTCAGCGGTTTGAGCAAGAACACCCGTCAGCATGCTTTGTGCCAGCAGCCCTACAACCATTAATGTCAATTTGTTTTTGGTGTGCGCCATGGTTTTTTAGTTCGTTTGAGAAGAATATTGTTTTAGGGTACAGCAGTCCGGGCAGATTCAAGCCCGAAATGATTCACGGTACTCATGGATATTTTGGCGGTTTCGTTCCACACCAATCTTATATCCATTCGCAGCACCGGCAGAAATAACGGATAAGTGTCATCGCCGTTGGTGTCGAACTGCTGGTAATGATCCGACGCCGGAAACCGGCCGATAATCCGGTCGTCTTTATAGATATTAAAATGACTGATCCCCGATTCAATGTCGGCATCGGCCTTCCAGGTCAGCTCCACGGTCACGTTATGGCGGCGTTTTACCTGTACCTCATAAGGGGCAGGTGGTGGTGTTCTGTCGATCACCGTTCCCGTGATCAGATACTCCCGCCATTTGGCAGCCGAAAGTGAGTCAGGAAGCCAGGCAGCCGATTGTTTGTTACCCGGATAAACACCGGCGGAATAAATATTGAGACTCGCGGTGTCTCCCAGCCAGGCGCGGGACACATCCATATTCCGCATGGCTTTGTATCCTTTGTCTTTGTTCCTGCCTTCCGGCAGTCTTTGAGAAAGCACCGATTCAAAGAATGGGATCGACACATACCGGACAAAACTGTAATTATGGTTTTGATAGGGCGTAAAAGCTATGGCTGCGTACCCACCGGCGGCCCGTAGCTTGTGGAACTCCCGCAGGGAGGTCTGCCAGCAGCAGGCATCCCCGTCTGGCCCGGCATGCCGCATCAGCACCGGCACTTTCAGCGCAGCAGCAGGATACTCTCCCGGTTCAAACGCCGGCGAGTAGCCGAATACGCCGAGTATTCTTTCCGGATAATTCCGGAGCATCGACAGCGCCCAATACCCGCCGCCGGAATGCCCCCATAACAACCAGGAGGCGTCGGCCAGTTCGGGATGGCGGGAAACGCCGCCGATCTCTTTCAGCGTTTTTATCAGCGCTTTTCCAGAGCCGGACTCCGCATCCCTCCAATCATGACAGTTGCGCTTAGCGGCATACAGGTCCGGGCCTACCACAGCGAGTCCCCATTTTTTTGCGAACGCCTGGTACTGTATGTCGTACGCCGTGGAACCGCCGCGCCCTTCCATGGTGCAACCGTGCTGATGAACGTAGACTCCCCGGAGGGGCGCCGCATTGTCTGGTATAAAAACCGTGTACCGGGCCGAATCAAAAGTGTAAGCAGCATCGGTTTGCGTAACCGTGTATATCGTGCCATTTGTAACGGCTTCGACGGTGACCCCGGACGACCGGTTATTTTGCCCGTACAGCAGCACGGGGCCAAATAGTATCCAAACTGATAGAAGGCCGGCTACCGGCAATGCCCGTTTTTTTTCTTGTGCAATTCTTTTCATACATATACACTTTATGATATCCGGCAAACTTCCGTCTAATTTGCTGGTTCATACATATAACTCAGCCGGCCCAGTGGCAGCACGCTGCCGGATGTGTAATAAGACATGATATCGCCGGGGTTTTCCACGCCGGCTGCAACCTTGAAATAAAACCGGCTGCCGTTGGTCATGCCGATGGATGTTTTCGGACATTCAATCTGCACCAGGTCGCCGTTGCGCAGATATTTTGCCTTGCCGGTGAGCGTACCCTCAAAGCCGGCGTCCAACGCTTCAATAGCGGCCTGGTCACCGTCAAAATTCCGGCCGATACAGTATTCATAACTTTCCCATCCCTTTTTTTCCGGGTCACCTTTTCCGATCAGGATATTCAGCCAGTTCGATTGGCCACCCGGCGCTGTAAAGGGGTACTTGCCGCGTATGTAGAAGTACAGGTTTTTGTCATCATCGGCCACTTTTATTTCCTGGATAAAGTTTTCCGGGGCACGCAGGGAGTAATGTACCGTTGTGCTGGCGCCATATTCGTTCCGTGCGATCCGGTTACGATTGATGTTGACCCCAATGGGCGGAATACTGTCCCACTGCGCAGCACCGGACGCGATCGTTATGGTTTTCTTTTTTGCAAAGCCACCACTGCCTTTCACTCCCTTGTAGGCGCGCATATTCTTTATCATCTGGATATAGAACGCGTCTTCGTAGCCACCGCGCATGGGTTCGATATCCCTTGAATATTCCTTGTTCACGGCATCCACCAGCACGTATTCTCCTGCGTAGGGCTGTTTATAGGCAATCCATTCGTTCCAGCCGCCAACTGAGATCATATCCGGGTTTACCGACAGCGCATTGTTCCACTGCCGCTGGAAAAAAGTTCCCCTATCGATGCCTTCGGCAATATTGGTCTTGCTATCCGGATCCCATCCCCTGCCCCAGTTGACCAGCCGCCGGGTCAGGGAAAAAGACATGGGAACGGAAGGGTGACTGGCCACCGTAACATTCATAACGCCATTGTGTACCGGCTGCGGGAATATCCATTCCACCCAGGGAAATCCGTCGGGGAACACGGGGTCACTCGGCCACTGCGGTCTGACAAAATGAAAAAAACTGAGGATCTCCGCAGATAAAAGACCGGGCACATAGTCATTGTCTGACCGTGTGCCCGCCTCCCGTAAATCGTCTTCCGGTTCTGTATAAGCGATGATCATCGGCTTGCCCTGCACCCGGTACCAGGTATCGGCATATAACCCGGGCTTGTACAGCTCCCTGTACAATTCTCTCACGGTCTGAAAGGATCTCGAATGCGTGTAGAAAACAACTTTGGGAGGATCCCACCCGTTCTGCCGGTATTCATCGATCACTGCCAGCAGTTTCAGAAAAACGTTTTTATAAATAAAAGCATTGGTGGCGTCAAAAAAAATAAAATCCACACCCGCTATGGTCAGCATTTCCATTTGTTTTCGAATCACCCATACATCCTGTGAGTTGTAATATCCCCAGACGGGCTCGCCCCAGAAATGTGCCTGTCCGTTAGGACTTATCGTCTCATTCAGTGAACCGAAATCAGTTAGCAGTTTTAACCCGTTCGGAAGGGCCAGGATTTTGCTGGCGTCGTAGATGCCGCTGGCATAAGGCTGTCCGATCCATAGCCAGAAAAACAGTCCGACCTGCTTATTTTCCTTTACCGAAGAAATAGGATAAAAACTTCTTCCAAACTGGTCAACACCCACTATATGATTTACCGACCCGGCCCACTCCCGGGGTTCAGATTTTTCTTCGGGCGGTGGTTCCAGTTTTTTCCTGCAAGCCCAGCAAAACAAAACCAGTAAAATGATCGATAAACGTTTCAAACCCTGCATTGTTTACTGATAAATTTCCGGCACGTCGACCCGCGTACGTTCAAACATCTTTTCTCCACCCTTTTCGTTGGGGTGATGATAGATCTGCCAGCCATAGCTACCGGTGTAGTCTTCCCAGTACATGGTCGACCTATCCACTTCTTTGCCACTGCCGTCGAGCGAAGTAGCTAGATCAAATTTGCAGCCCTTTATACCGAACTTCCTGCGTACCTGGTCTATCAGCACGTTGTTCGCCACCTGCGTGCCGCTTTCGTTGGCCGGAATATTGTTAAGGATCGGAATGGCACCCCGCGCTTTTATATAGTTGACCAACTCGCTCAGATTGTTTTCCGTATTTCCACCATTGGTACCAATCGTAACCATTACGTAGGTCGCGTCAATAAAGGGCAGTTCGTTCTTAATATAGTGCAGCAGCATGTCTATCGTTCCGCCACCTCTTCCGCTCGATATCGCATTGCCGTTTAATTCGTCTATGATCCGCTGCGTCCATGCCTGCGAAAAGTCTTTCGAAGGGAAATAACCTTCCGGCTGCGAGATCGAATCGCCGTAGATCAGCAGCTTTACCTTGTTTTTTAGTGTGTACACGGCAATCTCTTTCACCAGCATGGAAGCGCCCTCCGTTAGTCCGAAGCAGTAATGATCCCACTGCATTCCCACCGTGAAACCGGGTTGCAGCGCACCCTGTCCTACTCCACCCTGGCCGTCATGCGTAGCAGTTATTTCGGCCGCCTCACCGGTTTGCAGGTCTACTATGCGGAGTTTCGCCTGCTGGTAAATATGGTAGATCTCCACCTGGTATTCGCGGTCGCCCTGCAAAAAATCGACCACCTTCTCTGTTGCCGGCTGGGTGGCGATGGATATGCGCTGGTTGGGCAGGTCCACGTAAGCGTTGAAATCGCCCTGGCTGCTCCGGAAGACCGCTTTCGCATCCGCCGAAAATTTCACCTTGTATTGCACCATCCGTTCTCCAAGTGCATAGAACCGGTCTAATTTCACCACATCATTGTTTCCGGTAACGTTCAGGCCTCCTGTCGTGTACTGCCCCACTCCGTTCAGCAGCAATTCGGGGGCTGCATCGTTATTAACCAGTTTATTTTCGTACAGCAGGCCCCGTCCTGCAGTGTCTTTATCCAGGGCCGGCTTTTCCACCGGGGCCACCACGCTGGTATCCCCGATAGCCGGAGCAGCGACGATCCTGTTGCCCTCGGGTAGGTTACGTTTACTACATCCTGTTGCCCCTGCGGTAAGCACAACCACCAACAACAACACAAGATCTGCCAGCAATATCTTCGTCATTTTTTATTCAGGCAACTTAGCTAATTCAAATCCGTTCATGCCAAAAGAGGTCCAGGGCAGCCCGGTTGCACCATACTGGTCGTATGTATTATAGACCACTCCGATCGTCACCTCCGAAGCTTCCGTTACTGCAAACATCATCTCCGCTATTTCGCGCTGGTGTTCGGCAAGATTAACGTATTTCACTGTGGTGGCCGATGAAGTTACAGCGGTATAATCGGGAAGGGTCGCATCATTTGCAACAACGCCATAGATGTCTACGGGGCCGTCAGTAGCTCCCACGTCCATCTTAAGGGAATACAGACCCGGCTGAAGGCTTACAGTCTGGTACACTTTCCCGTTGACCACGGGAGCCAGGCCCCAGACGGGTGCACAGAAAAGGCTGAACGATGCGGTGGAGTTATCGTAGCTGACCACCGCGCTCGGACTGTGCGTCCACCCTGTCAGCTTTTGCATTCTGTAGTCTCCCAGTGCAGGGAAGGGATTGGACCCGTCGCCCTGAAATGGTTTCGTTGCATTCGCAAGGGCTACCTGACTGGTATTGGTGTATTCGTCCCTTCCATTTGCGCCACTCTGGTTTTGAATATTATACGCGTCAATTTCAGCGAACTGCGTAGTGGATGCACCCTCGTGCCATGAATTCACTGCGGTAACCCGAAAATACTGCGCAGCCACGGGCTGGGCAAGCGGTAGTTGTTGGCGAAGAAAGTTATCCTTTACCTCTGTCTCCAGCACAAGCGTCCAGTTGCTATTGTCGTCACTCACTTCGAACCGGATGTCTTTGGTAGATCTTCCATTGCCCTGAAAATTGACATAATAGAAGCCTGCGATCAGCTTAGGGCTACCCATATCCACTGTTATCCAGTGTGGGAACCCCGGTTGAGCACCGCTCACCTGTGAATGCCAGGCGGTGTGAATATCATTGTCGATGATCAATTCCGCACTCTTGCCAGCTTCCTCGTCGGAGAACCCGGCGATGGTCCAGCTCTCTTTTTTAAAGTCCATCATCAGGGCTTCTTTCCCGTCGACATTTACCGAATAGAATTCATCTATGGCATCTGCTTGCGGCTTAAAGACTGAATAATAATAATAGGGTTCTTCCGTGTTGATATCATTCAGTTCGGCCGACTGTTGCGTGTTGCTGATCAAAACGCTGTCTTTGGCGCCGGAGGTCTTGGTGAATACTACCCGGACGCCGGTTTCACTGGCTTCGGCGGCATCAAATAACAATTCAATAGACGTGGGTGAGTGCGTTATCTGGTCCGTCCATTTCCGGGGTTTCAGGGTGTTTTCATAATTCTCTCCGTACACTTTCACCTTTATCCCCCTGGGGTCGGAAACAAGGCCATCCGCATTGATAGTCACCACGCGAAATATATGTTCCTGCTCCGGCAAGTCTTCAATCACAACATGCTGGGCCGCACTGCCGTCGGAAACTGTGAATTCCTCGAAGTTCCCGCTGCCGTAGAACACTTTCCCCGTCCGGGCAGCGGCAGGCACGGCGAATTCCAGTTTTGCGCGGTATTTACCCGGATAGGCATTCAGATCATCTATAATGGGGGGAGCGCCGGCTTCATCCTTTTTGCAACCCGTCAACCCTGCTACAAAAAACAGAACCGGCAGAATTAAATATGCTGTCTTTTTCATTTTATATTTTTATTTTTTTCAGTGGTCAGACGGAACCTCGCCATTCGTACCCGTACACCAAAGCTTATCATGTCCGGCTTCATCTGTATATTTTCAGTAACGAAATAGTTCACGAGAATCTATCTCCACGCTGCCGGCTGCAACATGCCCGTCATTTTCTTCGCGTCTTCAAGAGGTATCGGCATTACCAGGTATTTATCGGTGTAAGAATGGTAATCCCGGATCTTTTTCCGCTGATAGCTGAACTGGCCGTCGGAGCCCCGGGTGATCCGCATGCCGGTAACAAAGCGGTTGGTTTCGTTGAGAATCTTCCAGCGCCGCTGGTCAACGAAGCGGTATTGCCCCTCGAGGCAGTATTCCACGCGGCGTTCGTTGCGAATACGCTCGCGTATAAAATCCTGCGAATTCACAAAGCCGGGCACCTCCTGCAACCGGGGCTGCAGAGCGCGTTGCCTGATCACGTTCAGCGCAGTCATGGCCCCCTCCAGGTCGCCCAGTTCACACAGGGCTTCCGCTTTTTGCAGGTAGAATTCGGCCAGGCGGAAAAACACCCAATGGGTATTTTCATGCCCCGAGCTGCCGCCGGGCCCCCAAAATTCGATCTGTTTGTCTTTGCGGCTGTAATAGCCGGTGCAGGAACGCTGTGTTTCCTGGGAGATCACGTCGTTAAAACCGTTTCTTCCACCCACAAAGGTTTCGATGATATAGGGTTCGGTACAATTATAAGGCACACCGTAATTGGCCATATTGTAGAGGACGTTCACATAAAAGCGGCTATCCCGGTTGGAATAAGGATCGCCGCCGGTGGCTTCGCTGTATCCCAGTTCCGCGGCTGCCGGCGTAACCGTAACGCTGGTATGGGTGGCGTCGTTATAGGTAACCGGCAATGCGCCGTTGGTCATCTCGAAGCAGTCCACCAGTTCCTGGGTGGGCGATTCGCCGCAGTTCCACATATGGTTGATACTGGCATAGGGATAGTTTCCCACGTCCACGCCATTCGTATTGTTGATATGCGAATTGTCGGCCCAGGCCCTCCAGATAATCTCGGAAACAGGAGTAGCAAACGCTCCGATGAAAAGTCTTTTATAGTCGGACATGCTGACCAGGCTATAGCTGGGAAGGTCGATCACGTCCTGCGCTGCGGCTGCGGCCCGCTCCCATTTGGCGCGGTCATTTTCGGGATTGTTGAGCGGGCTGGCATTATAGAGCAGCACGCGGGCACGTATCGCGTAGGCAACACCGTTATCCACGTGATGACCATCCTGCTGACTGGCAGTATTGCGGCGGTCGGGGAGGATCCTGGAATTGATCACCTCCAGCAGTTCCTGCTCAATTTTGGTGGCGATCTCGTCGTAGGTAGGCCGCACCAGTTCGTTCCAGCCCATATAGGTAGGTTCGAAGGGTTCCTCCACCCAGGGAACGGGACCGTAGAATTCCAGCAGGTTCATATAGTACCAGCAACGCAGCACGCGGGCCGCCGCCATCCAAAGTTCCCTTTGTTGCTCGTCGATAACGGTCGACTGTGGCAGGTACTTGAGAGCATTATTCGCCAGGCGGATACCGCGCCAGAAATCGGGCCATAACTGCTCGCTGGGGGAAGACCACAACCAGTTGATGACAGGATTCGACAGGGAGAGGGTGCCGTTATGCCATTCGTAGGCGTTGAAGGTGGCCGCCCAGAACGCATTATCCGTAAGGGATTCGATAGGGCTCATCACGAAGGATATCTGATCGCGGGCCTGGTAAACCTCGTTATAGACTACGTCGATCAGCCCCTTGCTCCGGTTATAGTTGTTCAGCACTTTATCGATGGTGGTTTGTCCATCGGGGGTTTTCTCCAGCACTTTTTCACAACCGTACTGAGAAACAAGCACGAGGGCCATGATAAAGGTTATAATTATTTGCCGCATGATTTTCAGTATTATGATAATGAAGTATTTTAGAATGACACGTTCACGCCCACGTTATAGGCTTTAAACACGGGGTACATGAGTTCGTTATTCTGTTCGGGGTCCTGGTACTTGACCGGGTAACGGTCGAAGGTCAGCAGGTTCAGCCCGTTGGCATAGAGCCTTATCGCTGTAGAGCCGATCTTTTCTGATATTTTACGGGGAAGCGTGTAACCGACCTCGGCGTTCTTCAGCCGGATATAGCTTCCGTCGGTATACCAGAAATCGGAAGGCAGCTTGCTGGCATTGCTGCCGGGATCCAGTCGGGGGTACGTAATTGGCAGCCCTGCGTCAAGGCGTTCCTGGCTCCAGGCCTCCTTATGCCATTCGTTAAAATTGTAGGTTTCCCAGATCCGTTGTCCCACCAACAGGTAACTCCGCCCGGCCACGCCCTGCCACATCATACTGATGTCAAATCCTTTGAACTGGTAGCTCACTGCTCCGCCGAATGTCCATTTGGGCATTTCCGGATCGCCGATAGGTACCTGGTCCTGCTCGGTGACCACTCCATCGCCGTTCATATCCCGGTATTTCAGATCCCCCAGCCTGGGATTGGCGCCCACGCCCGACTGATCGTACCAGTCCAGGATATCCTTTTCCGAATTAAAGAAGCCCGCCGTGGCATACCCCCACTGCTGTCCTATCGGATAACCCGTGCTGCGAAGGCGGTAGGCATAGTCTTCCGGAAGCAACACTTCACTCAGAAACAATACCTTGTTGCTGTTGTAGGCACCGTTCACCCGAATGTCGAGACGTGAGCGGGGGCCAAAGTTTTTTTGATATCCGCCCACCAGTTCAAAGCCCCTATTTTCAATCTCGCCGGCGTTCACCCTGGGTATGATGCCGGAGGCAAACACACCGCCCGTACCGAACACGCCGGTTGGCACCAGCCCTGTAGCCGAGATCAGGATATTGTTTCGCTTTTCGTAAAACACATCGGCCTCAAAACTGAAATTGTTGAAAAAACGGGCTTCTAATCCTATATTGGACTTATTCGCTTTTTCCCATACTAGCTCATTATTGCCGATCTGTGCTTCATAGCTTCCGTTCCACAGGGTAAGAAAAGCAAACCGGGCGCCATTCATATTATCGTTGCCGACCTGACCATAGGACGCGCGTATTTTTGCAAATGAGAGCCAGGGCAGCGCATCTTTTACAAAGTCTTCTTCAGACGCCAACCAGCCAGCGGAGAAAGACGGGAAGAACCCCATCTTATGACCCGGGGCAAATTGTTCGGATCCGTTGTAACCAAAGTTGAGCTCCGCGAGGTATTTGCTTTTGTAACCATAGGTGGCCCTTCCTACCAGTCCAACATAATTATACGGGAGTTCGATGTTGATCACTCTCTGATAGCGGTTAAAAAGTATCATACCGGTAACGTCGTGCAGGCCGAAGGTCCGTCCATAATTGAGCGAGGCGTCGATGTTCATCAGATTCCATTGCGTTTGCGACTGGAAATCGGACAGCGCGCTGTTCGTCATGGTGCCGGTAGGCTGATATATTACACTGTCAGCGTTATTCGGATCCTGCCTGGCCTCGTACAACTGGAAAGTTCTTTGCCGTACCTGCTGGTTGTGGGCGGTGGCATCGTAGGAAGCCACTATACGAGCCGATAAACCAGGAGTAATAAATTCCAGTCGCTGCTCGGCACCCAGGGTAGCCGTCACCTGGTTCACAAGCGTGTTGCGAAAACCAGAGCGGTTCAGCATACCGTAGGGCACATTGTTGATATTGCCTCCTTTCAGCGGAGTGGAGAGCACTTCGCCGTCGGGCGTTACATCGTTATGATAATTCGAGGGTGTCTGTAGCAGGGAACCGATCACTACGGAATAGCCGTTGACATCGCTGAGATAAGCACCGTTGTTCGGCACCACAACGGGATCATTTTTTTTCTGCATATACCCGCTCACATTCAGGAACATGCTCAGCGAAGAATTGATATCGATATCGAAATTCGACCGGAAGTTTACCCGGTGAGCTTTCGATTGCGGATCATAATCATATTCGTCAAACTTCTCGGTTTTAAAAATACCTTCCTGGAAAAGATATCCAACCGTTGTGAAATAACGCATCTTGTCATTTCCTCCTCCCACGTTCACATTCACCCTGCGCATAGGAAACGCGTCGTTCATAAACTCTTTCACGAAATTGCGTACCGGGTACAGTTCGGGCTTGTCGCCCAGCCTGTAGTGTTCGAGCGCTACATCGTCGTACACCGGGTTACGTCCGTTTTGCACTTCCACCTGGTTATACAGTGTGGCATAATCATAAGCATTCACCATTTCCGGCATACGGGTAGGCGCCTGCCAGGATTGTTCCATGGTGACGTCAATGACTGCTTTACCGGCGTGTCCGCGACGGGTAGTGACCATAATCACACCATTCGCACCGCGCACACCGTACACCGCTGTGGCCGAAGCGTCTTTCAAAACAGAGATGGTTTCCACCTCCCGTGGATCCAGCGCAGTGAAATCGCGTTCCACGCCATCCACCAGTATCAGGGGTTGCTGACCGTTGATAGTGCTGCGACCCCGTATATAAAACTCCATCATCTCGCCTCCCGGTACACCCGAACGTTGCAACACGCTCAGACCCGGTAATCGTCCTGCCAGCGCGATCCCGATATTAGAGGCAGGTGTCTGTTTTAATCCGGTTGCCGTCATCGTAGATATCGCGGCTACCACACTTACTTTTTTCTGTTTTCCATATCCCACTACCACTACGTCGGATAGTTCTTCCGATTGGGCCACCAGCTTAATCGCTATGGCAACATTCCCCGTTGCTGCGTCCGACGTCACTACTACATGCGACGTTCTATAGGCAGTGTGCGATATCGCCAACACCTGCCCCTGCCGCGCTTGTATCGTAAATCGACCATCGTCGTCCGTGACTGTGCTCAGATCGGTACCGCTTGCCGACACCGTGGCGCCGGCAATGGGTGTCAGACTGGAAGAGTCTACCACTGTGCCCCTAACGGAAAACGTATTCTGTGCAGAAACTGCAAATGAAAAACAACAGAAAAACAACAATAGGAATGCTGATAAAAACGGAGGCTTTACCATGCTGCAATCGTTATTCATTTTTAAAAAATTAGCTTTGGTACAACAAAAAATATTTCCGATTCCAGGTTAAATTTAGAAGGTTATTTTTCCTTTCTTGACCTGACCTGTACTGAAAACCGATAAAATATTCCGAAAATATATTTTATACGCATGCAGCGATTTGTTTTATGAGTTACAGTTCCGGCACCGAATAAAAAACCGGCGGCCGCTATTCTTCCGGGTAAAAAAAATAAAACATTGTGAATGAGACTGATGTTAAAAACAACAACCGGATTCCACAATTTAACCGCAGCAAAAAATACAAACAGTAGTAGTAGAGATATTTCCCGATCCCGGTGTTGCAGAAAAACAGAACCGAATAATTTAGAAAATAAACCGGTGCCGATGCTGCGATGCGGTAAAGAAAATTTCCGTGATAAAAAATTAAAAACGACGCCTGAAGAATTATAAGATAGCTCCCGAAGAATTATGACATGGCTGCCGGAGAATTTATGATATGGCGCCTGAAGAGGTTGTTTTTTTTGCAAAACGTCGCGGGCCTGGGCAAGCCGCGGGACCGCCCGGGATGATCCGGACGGCCCGTCTGGCGAGCTTAAATAACGGGCGTGTCTAATGCAGCCAGCGATTTGTTGATGTGTTCCTGCGACACTTCATAGTCGACCAGGTTGCCGCTAAGGTATTGTTCGTAAGCGGCGAGATCAAAATGACCATGGCCGCAGAGATTAAATAGAATGGTGCGGGAGATGCCTTCTTCATCGGCGCGTTTTGCCTGGCGCACCACTTCAGCGATGGCATGTGTTGCCTCGGGGGCCGGAATAATTCCTTCTACTCCCGCAAACAACAGGCCGGCATCAAAACACTCCGTCTGGTTGATGGCAACCGCCTCAATAATATCGTCTTTCAACAACTGACTCACGATAGCACCTGCACCGTGATACCGCAGGCCACCTGCGTGAATGGGCGAAGGAATAAAATTATGTCCCAGCGTGTACATCGGGATCAGGGGCGTCATGCCCACCGTGTCGCCAAAATCGTAGCGGAACACCCCCCGCGTAAGTTTGGGGCAGGAAGTCGGCTCCACCGCTATGGCACGCACATTTTTTCCGCCTGTCAGCTTGTGCTGTAAAAAAGGAAATGCAATGCCGGCAAAATTGGAGCCGCCGCCAAAAGGCGCCACTACAATGTCTGGATAATCGCCTGCCTTTTCCATTTGTTTCAGCGCCTCCAGGCCGATGATGGTTTGGTGCATCAGCACATGGTTCAGCACGCTGCCAAGTGAATATTTGGTATCGTTGTTTACGGCTGCTATTTCAACGGCTTCAGAAATAGCAATACCTAAACTGCCGGGAGAATCCGGATCGTCGGCAAGTATCTGCCTTCCCGCATTTGTCAGCTTACTGGGCGAAGCATGCACCGTGGCGCCCCAGGTGTTCATCATGATCTTTCTGTAGGGTTTACCGTCGTAGCTCACCTTCACCATAAACACCTCGCACTGTATACCGAATAATTTACAGGCAAAACTAAGGGCGCTTCCCCACTGCCCCGCCCCGGTTTCGGTGGCAATTTTTGTGACGCCTTCTTTCATATTATAGTAGGCCTGGGGAACTGCCGTATTCGGCTTGTGCGAGCCGGCAGGGCTCACACCTTCATACTTATAATAAATTTTAGACTTTGTGCCGAGGGCTTTCTCCAGCCCATATGCGCGATACAGGGGAGTGGGCCGCCAGAGGGAATACAGGTTTCTGACCTCATCGGGTATCTCTATCCATTTTTCCGTGCTCACCTCCTGTTTGATCAGTTCCATGGGGAACAGCGGAGCCAGGTCTTCCGGCCCTACCGGTTTTTTTGTTCCGGGATGAAGTGGGGGCAGCGGTTTGTTCGGCATATCCGCCATGATATTATACCAGTGCGTCGGTATTTCAGATTCCTGCAGGGTTATTTTTCTTTGTGCCATATGTATAGGTTTATCGATCAAGATACTGAAAAAGATCGAACGAAAACCGGCCGGGGTAC
>CAZUWX010000035.1:11448-37482 GCA_964624205.1 uncultured Chitinophagaceae bacterium | reverse complement strand
GAGGCGCGGCAAACGATATCCTATTTCAAATCGAAGCGGGATGGGATATCCGATGTCTCCTTCCATAACCTGCTGGTGGCTCCTCGTGTAGGTGCCAGTTTGAAGGTTATAGATCGGCTCCGTATAAACAGCAATATTTCTTTCAATAGCAATACTTCCTCGGGCTTGTCGCCGGTCTCTTTTTCTATCTGGAACTTTTCGGCCGGCTACCGGCCGCTTAAGGCGAATAACATCGAGATGAAGATATCGGCCTTTGATATATTGCGTAAGAGTAGTAACGTAAGGTATTACGGTTCCGCCAACGATCTGTCTGTCACTACCAGCAATGCGCTCCGGAATTTTTATATGCTCACCATCTCCTGGTTCCCCGGAAAGTTTGGGACGAAGGAGGAGCAGTAGGTGCTACACCAGGTTCCATTCCTTTCTCGGCTTCCTTGAAAGCAAGGCGTTCGCTGCTTCGTCGCCCACGAACTTTTCTTTTTCCGCATCCCATTGTAACGGTCGGCCGACTCGGTACGAGATCAGGCCCAGGTGCATCGGAAGCGTGAGTTCGCGGGCATAAACCAGGTTCGATTCGGGTTGTGTTCTCGCCTTTACCGCGTCTACGAAGTTTTGCTGGTGTCCCGGCGACCGCGGAATACTTTGGGGTACATCGGCGATATCTGTGAGCGTTTGGCCGTTGATGGTGATCTCTCTTGAACCGTAATCGCAGATCAGGGTGCCCTTATCGCCCTCGAAGAAGGCGCCTATTCCCCGTTTAGCCGCTCCCGGCACATCGGGTGCGGTGGACGTCCAGTGTATCTTTAATCCGTCAAACTCATAATCCACGTCTATCCAGGTAGGTGCGTCTGCTATTCCCGTTGGGGCTTCGCCTTTGGCGCTGATACTTTTCAGCCCTTTTGGTTGTAGCGACCAGTACACGATATCGGCAATATGGCACCAGAAGTCAGCAAACACGCCACCGGAATAGTCTAAGAAATAGCGGTAGGTGAAATGGCATTTTGCAGGGATATAGTCAGTATACGGCGCCGGGCCGAGCCACATATCCCAGTTGAGCGTGGAAGGTATACGTTCGGGTGAGGGTGAACCGAGATCGGGTGGGGGGCCGGTTTTCCACAGGCGTACGGTATGCACTTTCCCTATGGCGCCGGACTGAATGATCTCTACGACGCGGTGAAAATTGTCGCCCGCGTGGATCTGGTTGCCCATCTGGAAGATCCGGTTATAGCGGTTGGCGTTCTCTAACATGATCTCGCCTTCCCTGGCGTCATAGGAAAGCGGCTTCTCACCGTAGACGTCCTTTCCCGCCTGGAATGCAAGCGAAGCGATCGTAGCGTGCCAGTGATCCGGCGTTGCGCAGGTGATGGCGTCTATATCCTTTCTGTCGAGGATATGCCGGAAATCTTCATAGGTTTTTGCTTTTGTGCCCGGATGCAGCCCCTGCAGAGTTTTCAGCGTGTCGCTCAGGTGTATTTTATCTACGTCGCAAAGAGCCACGATGTCCACTTCGGGAATATTGGCAAACCATTTCATGTGGGCATTACCCATGCCGCCGAGCCCGATATGGGCAACGCGCAGTTTGTCGCTCGGTGCGGCCTTGCTATACAAGGAAGGCAGAATGGCAAAACCCGCAGCGCCTATACCCGCTGTTTTAATGAATCTTCTCCGGCTGAAACTGTGGCTCATACAATGAATTTACGGGGAAGGTAGAAAAATATTTGGGCAGATTAAAATTTTCATCTAAAGTGGTTGTAAGGTCTAAAATGTAAAACATGGGTTGCCGGCGCGGCGAAGCGAGATCCGGCTTACTGCGTCGGGGCTGCAGATTCGCTATTCAGTGGAAGTTGTCTCGTCAGGCGTTTCGCTAAATATTTCCCGCAACTTAGTATTGGATACTGTCGGAAAGATAAATTTTTCGATAATGGTTCCCTGGCTTTTCGTATATATGATCCCACGAGAGGTAGAATAGGTAATGCTGGCTAATGCGGTCATTAAATCCGGGTCGGCATCTGCCAGGTCGCCCTGTCTGAAGACAAGCTCATCAAGGTTATCAACGGAGAAGATAAAAACAATGGTAAACTTAGCGGAAACCCCGATCCGGTTTCGGCTGCTGCCGAAAACTTCTATATCCGAATTGAAAATGAGCCGGACTTTTTTTTGCCCGACATTCAACGCCGGATCAAATCCATAGCTGAGATCAAATTCATGATGCTCCCTTACCAGCTCAGATAAATTGTCAGGATTTTCGATTAAAACATTTGTGATCAGTATATCATCTATCCTGACCTTGTTAATGTCAAAGAGTGCTGGAGTCATGCCGGTGGATTAGTGATCTGCCCTGAGCGATGCATTTTCGACTTGCCCGTTGGAAAATCCACTGGTTTATAGGAGGCCCCGGTTATAGTGACGTTTATGGGTGTGCGGGTCTGATAATAGGGCATTTTTACCTGTACGAAGGGGGGATGCTGCCGACGAGATCCTGCGCATACCACAATAATCGGTTCGCCAAACGCTACTTCCATTTTAGCGAGTGTCCGCGTGGTAAAGTTCTGTATGCCGGACAACCACTTGGAAACCTCAGCCTCGGATTTACACATTGTTTTGGCCAACAGGTGTTGTTTGCCCTGGAACTTTTTTTCAAGTAATTCGTGAATACGTTCAAGAATGTCCATTGACAATTTCACGTGTGCTTGTACATCGCTCGGGGTGTTATCAACAACCGTATGGAACTTGGTGAGATTCATATTTCGATTTTAAAGTCAGTTAAACAATGAGGTGTTGCAAAGCTCAGATCGCCATCTCGTAAAGCCCGATCCAGTGCCCGCGCAATATGTTGCGCATTCCGAAAATGCGGAGCTACATTTTTACATTGCTGAGGCTTCAGTTCCGTTTTTATATCGCCATTTAACAAAACCACTAATTCATCTGTCAGGCGAATACAATAGAGGCGTAAACCGTAATCGTTTTCATGAGGCTCAATAATATTGGCCCGGGGAAGGGCGTCAGCCGGACCTTCATTTCTAAAAAAATACCTTTTGGCTCCTCTACGTATCATCTGGTTGATCACGCTGAATATAACTTGCAGATCTTCAGTGTGTTCAGGAAAATCCTTCTCAATAAACCGCTCGAACTCTGTAATCGTTCGGGCAGCTAATCTAACTGTGTACCAGGCGACTACATCGTCCGGGAAATCGGTGATCTTATGAAAGACAACCGTCAACTTAATTTATAAGTTAAGAACAAATATAAAGACATATTATTGTATTTACCTAATATTTGTTTGTTAAGGATTATGCAGACGCTGCTCAGGAGTCGCCGAAGGGGCTTTGGCAAGCACCATATACAGTTCTACCTCCCAATATTAGGCAAAACCATGATGTCAAAATGGGTGATTTCCACCAAATTGAACTGGAAAAAAACGACAGTGCCCTGTGGTTTACAACGGCGTGTCAAAAAAATCCATCACTTCCCGCACAACCTGGTTGTCGCGGTAGATCCGGCGGTGGCCCAGGCCCCGGGTGATGTGGAACCGGACGTTCGGATGGTTGTCGTCCCTGGCCCGCAAAGCATCTTTCACGGGGGTGAGCTCGTCCTGTTCGTCGTGGAGCCATAGTATGGAGGCCCGGATATTGTTCAACGCACGGCGCACTGAAAAATGAACGGGCAAGTGACCCCCCAGCTCATAAATGATCCTGTCAAATTCTGTTCTCACCCTGTCGCTCAACCGCAGATAAGAAAAAAAAGAATCGATGGTGGAAGTGGTTTCCGTGGCGGGGGCGATAAAAACGGCTTTTGTGGAGCCGTCATGGGGGGCTGTTTCCAGGTAATGTGATACTACGAGCCCCCCATAAGAGTGTGCCAGGAAATCCTGGACGGGGCCGTAGGTTTCATCGATCCGTTTGATCATGGACAGGTAGACCGGCAGGTTGATCCGTTTCCCCGCCGACAGCCCATGGCCAGGGGCGTCGAAAGCCAGCACCTGGTAGCCTTTGTTGACCAACCCGGTGATATAATGGCCGAAGTTGCCGGAACAGGATTGAAAGCCGTGAACGATCAGTATCTTCCGCCCGCCCACCGGGTTCCAGCGGTGCCCCAAAATCTCTGTTCCCTCCAGGCTGAATTTCAGCGTCTCGCCCTTCCCGAAAACCGGCGGAGCCACCCGACCTGCCCTTCGCAGCGGAGTACAGAACAGGTCGAACGCGGCAACTGCTGCCCTGCGCCTGGATAGAACCGAGAGCAATTGCAGCTTTGCCCTGAAATATTCTGCCACTAGTTTTTGTACTATCTTCATCTTGCTTTTTTCTATTGGAATAATAGGAACGGATGCCGGCTGACGCCGTTGACACTTGCGGGACAAAATTAGATTTTTCGGGCCGATACCTGATGCTGATGAGGTGTTTTCTGCTTGTCGGTGAACATAGTTTAAGTTAAGGCATTTTCTGTTTGTCGGGCCGATACATTGTTGCGCAGGGAGGTTTTGTTTGCAGTATAAATGGCAGGTTGTGCCAGTACATTAAATTCATAATAAAGCATTTGCTATGCAAGTGGTAATGATAGGTTCCGGGAATGTGGCCACCGTGCTGGGTAGAAAAATAGTCCGGGCGGGGCATTCAGTCAGGCAGGTGTTTAGCCGGAACGCGGAACATGCCGTGCAGTTGGGCAGCGAACTCGGCTGCGAAGCTGTTGCTGAGGTGGCTGCGCTTGACCGGACGGGCGAGCTGTATATTGTGGCCATTGCAGACGATGCGCTGACCGGGGTGGGCGACTGGCTGTCGCTTGATAAACAATTGGTGGTGCATACCGCGGGAACGGTTTCCAGGGAAGTACTGGAAGGTGTGAGTACGGACTACGGCGTGTTGTATCCCCTGCAAAGCCTTCGCCGCGAGATCGTCCGGATCCCTGAAATTCCTTTCCTGACCGACGGCAACCACGAAATGAGCAGGAACCGGATCATGCAGTTCGCGGAAACGCTCTCACCAGCCGTCCGCTACGCGGGTGATGTAGAACGGCGATCGCTCCACCTGGCGGCTATCATTGGCAATAATTTTACCAACCACCTGTATGCGCTTTCTGAGGAGTTTTGTAACCGGGAGTCGGTGGATTTCCACCTCCTGCTGCCCCTGCTCGCCGAGACAATAGCTAGACTGGATCACTATCCGCCGGCCATGCTGCAAACCGGCCCCGCCATACGAAACGATAGCCGGACGATCGCTAAACACATGACTATTCTGAAAGCCTATCCTGCCCTGGAGAAGCTCTATGTCACGATCACTGAAAACATTCAGGAATTTCATCGTCAGCGTTCAGTCGGCAGCAGCTCCGCATAGCAAAATCCTACTGAGCCGCGCCCCACAAAGTGTTGTGGATGGTTTGCAGCAGCCCATCGGGGGTGTCAAGAGATAACTCCCAGTACATGATCCCGCCCAGGCGCTGATCCTTTACATAATCCGATTTTAGCTTGACGGAGCGTTTGTCGTCGAACGTGGCAAATAGCTTTTCTGCCCTATTATAGGCATAGGGTGCCTGCGCCGTATCGTCCCAGAAAAATTCGTAGCCGTTGGCGGTAGTGAGGCGGTTGTCAAAGCTTCTGTAATTGATGGCAAACTTGAATTTTCCTGCCTGATACAGGCCGTTGTTGGTATCTTCCACGTTCTCCCAAACCCGGGCGTAGAAAGCGGCACCAATGATCATTTTTTTCGGGTCAACGCCTTTCCTGATGAGAGCCTGCACACAGTTATCGGTCGATTCCAACTGTTCGGGAGTGGAATACAACGGTGTGTGGTGCCCCGTGACCGTGGAATACCCATGCACCAGGTCGTAGGTCATCAGGTTCACGTAATCGACCGTTTTCATCACTTTTTTCCAATCGACCGCCTCATCCACGAACCGCTGGAATCCGCCGGCAGCAAAAGTGATGGAGTGTTTTTTGCCCAGGCTTTTCCGGAGCTGCTGCACAAGAGAGGTGAAATTCTCCTTGTCGGCGGCCATATAGGGATGCCCCGGATGCCCCGGAATAGAAGGATATTCCCAGTCCAGGTCGATGCCGTCGGTACCAAAAAAATCATTGGTCTGTTTAACGGATTGCGCAAATTCTTTGCGGCCCGTGGTAGTATTAAATACATCTGAACAGGTCTTGCATCCACCCCATCCCCCTAATGAAAGCAGCACCTTCAATTGCGGGTTCCGCTCTTTCAGGCTCACCATCTTTTGGATCAGCAGCGTGTCGCGCCGCGAGCGGAGATGGAACTGATTGCCCTGCAGTCTCCCGAAACAGTAAATGATATGGGTCATCTGCATGGGGTCGATCTTATCGAGGCCATCAAGAGAGCCGGAATAGTAGGAGATAATAAACGGCTTTTGCTGCGCCTGCGCTGCCGGGAAGGCTAACCCGAAACCGATCAGCAGAGCGATTGCAAGGGTCTTCTGCGTGTTCAGGAAGTATATCTTCATGGAGCTAATTTAACCCTTATTATTTTTCAGCTTGCTTTTGGATTGGCGTTTCTTTTTTTTGTGGTTATCTTTTTTTTTATGAGTGTCTTTTTTTCCGGGCGCCAAGGTATAGGCGATCTTAGCGGCTTCGTAAGCACTGATGATGCCGCCGGTTTTACTAATGTCTGCGAGTGACACCTGCTCATCCGAACCCGGTTTTTCCACACTGTCGGCCGGTGATTGCGCAGATTCCTCAATGCAATATTTCAACTGCTCGGCGGTCAGGTCGGGGAAATAGGAGAGCAGGAAGGCCGCGGTGCCGGCTACAACGGGTGAAGCCATGCTGGTGCCCTGTGCATTCCCGTAGCTGTTCCCTCCGGGGATGGTGGAGTATATCTTTACACCGGGAGCGAATACATCTACTTCCTGTTTGCCATAGTTGGAAAAGGACGCTGTGAGCCCGCCCGCGTTTTTATCCCCGCTCGCGCCCACGGTGATCCAGTTTTTAGCTTTTTCGCCCGAATCACCGAGGTTGGCGTTCGGGAAATTGTCTGCCGAATCAAGGTCTTTACCATCGTTGCCGGCGGCATGTACCAGGAGTACATTTTTGGACTCCGCATATTTTACTGCGTCATCTACCCATTCCTTTTGGGGCGAAAAATCTTTTCCGAAGCTCATGTTCACGATCCGGGCGCCATTGTCCACTGCATACCGGATGGCCAGGGCCACGTCTTTGTCGTGCTCGTCTCCATCCGGCACGGCGCGGATCATCATGATCTTCACATTGTCGGCTATACCGTCCATCCCTTTCTTGTTATTCCTCACCGCGCCGATGATGCCGGAAACGTGCGTACCGTGGAAAGGTGTGGAGGCCATCAGGTCACCATTGCCGTAGTACCGGTCGTTGATATCGGTCTCATCATCACCGACGATGTCTTTCCGGTATTCCGGCGGGGCTTTTTCTTTGGATTCGGCTTTGCGGATCTCGCCGTTCACAAATTCGCTGAAGCCTTCAATGAATTGGATATTGGTGATATCCATCATCTGGTTGGCGCGGAACAGGTAGATCAGTCCGCCTTTGGCAGCTTTTTCGGTAGTGGAGGAAGCCTGAAAGGTATCCAGGTCATTACCCGTAAACGTATCCCGGTTAAGGGCGATACGGAGAATACTATCGCTTTTTTCGGCGCCCTGCAGGGCACGTCTGAGCATCAGCAGGTCGATTCCCGAGGCATCGTTATCGTCGCCCTCGATCTTTTTTCTCGCTTTCAACCAGGTCTTGTATTCTTTCAGGGAATCGGCCGAGAGGGAAGCCGTGTCGATGATCCTGCCGGCATATTTGCCTCTTAGTGCATGGTAGACCCGGGATCCTTCGTAGGAGTCCTGCTTCACGTTCCGCCCGTCGGGATTGCCTAGAAAATTCCATCCGTTTATATCATCTATATAACCGTTGCCATCGTCGTCCTTGCCGTTGCCGGGAATTTCTCCCGGGTTTATCCAGAGCACCGGTTTGAGATCTTCGTGCAGGGTATCTATGCCGGAGTCTATGACCGCTACTATCACTGGTGTGCTGCTAAGATTGTGCGACTGCACAAATTCATAGGCCTGGTTCAGGCTGATGCCGTTATAGCCGTCTGCCGCTTTGTCGAGCAGGTGCCATCCCCGGGGTACTTCACCGGATTTTTTTGTGCTGTTCTGCTGGGCAGGGGAAACTGCGGACAGGGTGAGGAAACTGAGCGCAATAAATGCCGATTTGATCACTGGATTCATCAGATGTTTTTTGTTGTAGACGTAAAATTATACAAATAAGTGCCACTGGTTGTGTTAATTACATGAATGGCGATGTGGGTTGTTAATTGTTAATCGTGAATGGTTAGTGGTGAGTGGCGGCAGGCAGTTAATTAAATGCCTGTCACTGCATCAGCCTGATCTCCACCCGGCGGTTCATAGCCCTTCCTTCGGCAGTGGCATTCGACTGGAGCGGGATGGTAGCGCCGTAGCCCCGGGCGATGATGTTTGCGGCCGGAATACCCTGTTGTGTCAGGTAGTACCGAACGGCTTCGGCCCTTTGCTGCGACAGGCGCAGGTTGGTTGCAGCGCGACCGGTTGAGTCGGTATGCCCGTTGATGGAGATTTTGTAGGATGAGTGGCGTTTCAGCAGTTCGACGATTTCGTCCAGCGCCTGTTTTGAGTCGGGGCGTAGCCGGTTACTACCGGTCTCGAAAAAGATGCGTTGTGCCTGACGGTTGATCTGCTGTTCAACAATGTGTTGAACCGTATCGATAACCGGGCATCCCCGATTGTTTGCGGGGCCCGCTTCGGCGGGACAGTCATCTTCCTGGTCGTGCAACCCGTCGCCATCGCTGTCCGGTATGGGGCAGCCGTTGAATGCTGCAGTACCCGGTTGATCGGGGCAGGCGTCGGTTTCGTCCGGGATGCCATCGCCATCACGATCCGGGCAGCCCTGGTGTTTTAGTTCGCCTGGGGTATCGGGGCATTTGTCTTTATGGTCGGGGATACCGTCGCCATCCCGGTCGGGGCAGCCCTGGTGCTCGGGTTTCCCCGGGGCATCGGGACATTGGTCAAGGTGATCCGGGACGCCGTCATTATCCCGGTCAGGACAACCGCGGGTATGGGCCGGGCCTGCTGTATCAGGACAGTCGTCTTCCGTGTCCGGAACGCCGTCATGGTCGTTGTCTGCGGGTTGGGGGGCAACCTGCCGGGTTTTATTCAGCCAGATCCCCAGCGAAACGCCCCGTACCTGGTGGGTGAAGCTCCCGGGATAGGCTGCCTGGTAAAAGCTGGTGAGGCCCTGGCTAAAAAAACCGGTGAGCAGCACGTTGCCGATTTCCAGTCCTGCGCGACCGTTGAATCCCGCATCAAACGTGCGGATCTTCCCTTCCGCATTGCCGCTTTCGAGTGGCTGTTCCTGCCATTTATAGCTGTTGGATGCATATAGCCGGGTCTCGAAAACCTGTTTCCCGCCATAAAAAAAGCCCAGGTAGGGCCCAGCGCTCAACAACAGGCTGGTCTTGCCTCCGAGGGGAAACCTGTATGCGATATTGAAGGGTATCTCAATGTAGTTGACGGAGAGATTTTGTTTGGCCAGCAGTGTGTCGCTGGCGATGGCCGTGGCGCTGTCGCTCCACATGGAATATTTTCTCCCCTTGGCCGTGTAAAAAATACCCGGCTGCAGGAACCAGTTGCCGGATGGAGACAGTGGAAGTTCGGTGAGAATGCCTATGTGTATGCTCCCCCGGCTGCTATATCCGGGCTTTACCCGGGTTTCCCAGGAAGGGAGGGAATTAGTCTCCTTGACGGACGCCGACTGGGGGCCGCCGATCACGGCCATGCGAAGCTGCGAATAGCAGAGTAGGGCCGGGCCCAGAAATAAAAGGAGACAATAGAGTTTTTTCATCCGTTCATTAATGTCTTTCGAAGGTTGGATGGAACTTCGCATCAATCCTTTCCTGCGCGGGCTGCGTTTTTTATGCTTCGTTTTATCCGGTGAGATAACGATTATGCGGCTGATTTATTTTCCCGCCCGGCAGCCAGGTGCTGTTTTCGGGTTACCCTGGGAAGATCCACCCAGGAAAAATTTCCGGTTGCGGGGCGGTATCCGTGTGGAGCAATTATAATATCCTGTCCGCTACATCGTGAAGCGGATCCCCTGTGCCAGGGGCAGTTGGGTTGAATAATTGATCGTATTGGTCTGGCGCCGCATATAGTTTTTCCAGGCGTCGCTGCCGCTCTCCCGGCCGCCGCCGGTTTCTTTTTCTCCTCCGAACGCCCCGCCGATCTCGGCGCCCGAGGTACCGATGTTCACATTGGCAATGCCACAGTCGCTCCCGGCCTGCGACAGGAACTGTTCCGCTTCGCGGAGATCCAGGGTCATGATAGCCGAAGAGAGGCCCTGGGGCACGTTGTTCTGCATGGCGATGGCTTCCTCCAGCGTGTTGTACCGCATCAGGTAGAGAATGGGCGCAAAGGTTTCGCGCTGCACGATAGCCATGCCTGGGTCCACTTCTGCGATGCAGGGGCGTACATAGCAACCGCTCTCATATCCCGGGCCAGATAAAACACCGGCTTCCACCAGGAAGCGGCCGCCCTGATTTTTGCAGGTTTCGACGGCTTCGAGATATTGGTTCACGGCGTGGCGGTCGATCAGCGGCCCCATGTGATTCTTTTCATCTAGCGGATCGCCGATCGACAACTGGCCGTATACGGCGATCAGCCGGTCGCGCACTTTTTGGTAGATATCTTCCTGAACGATCAGCCGGCGCGTGGTGGTGCAGCGCTGTCCTGCAGTGCCCACCGCTCCGAACACGCTTCCGGGGATGGCGATATTAAGGTCGGCATATTTTGAAATGATGATGGCATTGTTCCCCCCCAGTTCGAGCAGGCTCCTGCCCAGGCGGGCGGCCACTGCTATGCCGACAGCTTTTCCCATTGCTGTGGAGCCGGTTGCCGAGACCAGCCCAATCCGGGGGTCGGCAGCCAGCCAGGTCCCCGGTTCCTTTCCACCGGGCAGCAGGCAGCTAACGCCTTCGGGTACGTTGTTCTTTTTGAATACAGTTGACACGATGTGTTGACAGGCTACGGCGCAGAGCGGGGTTTTTTCGGACGGTTTCCAGATACAGGTGTTGCCACAGACCCAGGCGAGCATGGCGTTCCAGCTCCACACGGCCACGGGGAAATTAAAGGCGGTGATGATCCCGGTTATCCCCAGCGGGTGCCATTGTTCGTACATGCGGTGTGCGGGCCGCTCGCTGTGCATGGTCAACCCGTGCAACTGGCGGGAAAGCCCCACCGCAAAATCACAGATATCGATCATTTCCTGCACCTCGCCCCATCCTTCCTGCAGGCTTTTGCCCATCTCGTAAGACACCAGTTGCCCCAATGCCTGCTTGTGTTCCCGGAGGGCATCGCCGATCTGGCGTACCACCTCACCGCGCCGGGGAGCTGGCCAGTGGCGCCATTCCCTGAAAGCCTGTTCGGCGGTCTGCACGAGTTCCTCGTATTGTTGCTGGTCGGCCGCGGCAACCGAGCCGATCAGTTGTCCGTCGGCAGGTGAATAGGAACTGATGATGTTTTTCCCCGGGCCGAGCCAGCGGCTACCCGTAGAGGCTCCCTCGTTATGGGCCGACAGCTGAAGTGATTTCAGAAAATCTTTCATAAGCACCTATATTATATTGTTGATCAGCGATCTCAGTACTGCTCCTCTTCGCTGGGAAAGTCCTGCGCCTTTACATCGCTGATATAGCGCTGGACGGCGCCGGTGATCTGTTCTTCCAGGTTGAGGTACTGGCGCAGGAAACGGGGCTTGAAGGCCGTGTTGATACCCAGCATATCGTGCATCACCAGCACCTGGCCGTCGCAGTGTTTACCGGCTCCAATGCCGATGGTTGGGATAGAAAGGCTCTCCGACACCTCCCTGGCCAGTGTGGCGGGGATTTTTTCCAGCACCATGGCAAAGCAGCCTGCCTCCTGTAGCAGGAGGGCGTCGGATCTCAATTTCTGTGCTTCAGCTTCTTCCTTGGCTCTTACGGTGTACGTGCCAAACTTGTAGATGGATTGGGGGGTAAGTCCGAGATGCCCCATCACGGGAACGCCTGCGGCGGTGATCCGTTTTACCGATTCAAGGGCTTCCTGGCCGCCTTCCAGCTTTACGGCATGCGCTCCGGTCTCCTTCATGATACGAATCGCGGAAGCCAGTGCCTCGCGGGAGTTGGACTGGTAAGAGCCGAAGGGAAGATCCACCACCACCAGACTTCTTTTTACTCCTCTGATCACAGAGGAAGCGTGATAGATGATCTGATCGAGGGTGATGGGCAGCGTGGTCTCGTGTCCGGCCACCACATTCGAGGCCGAGTCGCCCACCAGGATCGCATCGATCCCGGCCGAATCGAATAGTTTTGCGAAAGAAAAATCGTAGGCGGTGATCATGGATATTTTTTCTCCGCTGTCCTTCATCTTCTGAAGGGTGTTCGTGGTGATCTTCCTTAATTCTTTATGGACGCTCATGTCATGAATAGTGAATGGTGATTAACAATTATCAATGCAAGATCCTTATTAGTTTTGATCTCCGTTCAGGATAATTAAAAAGCCGGGTTTGGCATATTCATCGGCTGAGGTTCACAATTAAACAGCAACGCTACGATATAAATGCTGTATCAGTCCGTCTGCCAGTCCGATCTTCGGCACGTAGATCTCTTTGATGCCGGCCCAGTTCATGACATTGACATAAATCAACAGGGCAGGAACGATCACGTCGGCGCGGTCTTCTTTCAGCTTATACACTTTCATTCTCTCTGCCAGGGGAAAACTACCCAGCTCGCGATAATAGTCGCGCAGCAGTTCAAGATCGAGCGGTTTGCCCTCTTTTTTACGCGATAGCGAGAAGACCTTGTTGATATTACCCCCCGAGCCGATGGCTGCAATCTCTTCGTTATGGCCCCTGGTTTCACGTTGGATAAAATCGCGCATCTCATCCCACATAAAATCGCTAACCTGGCCTTTGAATAAACGGATAGTGCCGATATTAAACGAGCGTTGGAACTGGAGTCCGGTAGTGGAGAAAAAGGTAAGTTCAGTGCTACCTCCGCCCACGTCGATATAGAGATAGGAACTGTTGCGCGACAGGTTCTCGGCGATATGGTTCTCGTATATCAGGCTGGCTTCTACCTCGCCGGTGATGATCTCTATACGGATGCCGGTGAGTTCCTGTACTTTCCGGATGATCCCGGCACCATTGTCAGCGTCTCTCATGGCAGATGTGGCGCAGGCCTTCATGTAATCGACGCCGTACACTTCACTCAGCAGTTTATACGACCGGATCGTTTTGATGAACAGTTCTTCTTTTTCGGGGGAGATCGTCTGGTTTTCGAACACGTCGAAGCCCAGTCGCAGCGGCACCCGGATAAGGTTCAGCTTCTGGAACCGCGTTTTCCCGTTCCCGTCGGAGCTGGCTTCAGAAATCAGCAGCCGCGCTGCGTTACTTCCTATGTCAATTGCCGCCAGCCTCATCCTTCGCATTGTTTTTTGCCATATTCGTACTAAGTTGTTGCAGGTACCGGTAAATTTCCTCCTGCGATCTTATTTTTTTATCAGTTTCCGGTTGTACGTATGCGTTTTGCAGCTCGTTGTCCAGCGTTCTCGCCTTTACGTTATCGGCGAGCTGTATCCTGAACATGTCGATCAGCACCTTCCGGATGCCGGGGTCCTTGATGGGGCACGTGACTTCCACACGGTGGTCGAGGTTGCGCACCATCCAGTCGGCCGAGGAAATATACACTTTTTCGTGTCCGCCGTTGTGAAAAATAAAGACTCGCGCATGTTCCAGGTATTCATCCACGATGCTGATCGCCTTTACCGGGTGGATAAACTTTTTGCTTTCACTGAACATACAGAAGATACCCCGGATGACCAGTTTGATCTTCACTCCAGCCCGTGCGGCTTCGTACAGTTTGCTAATGAGGTCTTCGTCGGAGAGGGAGTTCATCTTCAGAGAGATCGCGCTTTCTTTGCCTGCTTTAGCGCTCCGGATCTCCCTGTTGATCAGACGGTGCATTTCCTTGCGCAGGCTGGTGGGGCAGGGGATCAGGTTCCGGCAGGTCCTCAATATGTTTATGCGATCCTTCCATTTTTCCAGAAAGTTAAACATACGGTTCACGTCCGCCATCACGTTACGGTTAGCGGTCAGCAGGCAATGATCGCCGTAAACCGTAGCGGTTTTTTCATTTAGGTTGCCCGTGGCCACAAAACCGTAATGGAGGGTATGTTTGTTGCGCCGCTTTTTGATCAGGCAGATCTTGGCATGCACTTTCAGATTGGGAATGCTGATCAGCACTCTGACGCCTTCGAGCTCGAGATAGTTTTTCCACTCGATATTGGCTTCCTCGTCGAATCTGGCGCGTAGCTCGAGCATCACGGTTACCTGCTTGCCGTTCCTTGCGGCGTTCACAAGCGCGTTGATGATCTTCGATTGTGGTGCCAGGCGGTAGGCGGTGATCTTGATGGCTATCACTTCAGGGTCTATCGCGGCTTCGCGGAGCAGGTCGATCACGGGATGGAACGAATGATAGGGGAAGTTCAGCATCACGTCGTTCTTCAGGATCACGTTCGTTACGCGGGCAGAATGTTTCAGCAGCGGATGGGAGAAGGGTTTTTTGCGATGGCTTTTGCGGGCGAATACGTCGGGGAAGTCCATAAAATGTCTGAAATTATGGGTGCGGCCTCCGGGGATCAGACTGTCTTTTTTTGTGAGCATCAGTTTTTTCATCAGCAGCTCCAGCAGGGCGGGGTCCATTTCGGTGTCGTACACAAAACGGACGGGTTTGGCCTTGTGCCGGTTCTTCAGCCCCTTTTCTATTTTCTGGATCACGGTAGTGGACACGTCGTTGTCGATGTCCATTTCGGCGTCCTTGGTCACCTTGAATACCCAGGCCGCGTAGCGGTCGTATCCAAAAAAAGAGAAGATATTACGCAGATTGCACCGCACCACGTCTTCCAGCAGGATGATATGGCGTTCTCCTGGCGGGGCGGGGAGTTCATGGAACCGTCCGTTCAACTGCGCCGGCAGCTCGATCACGGCATATTTCCGGTCGTCCGAATGGCCTTTTTTAGACAACACGATCCCCAGGTAGAGCGACTTTTCCCGCAGATAGAACAGGTTGGGGATACTCTCCACCATCAGGGGAGTAATATTGCTACGAACCTCTTCCTCGAAATAGGTTTTTACGTATTGCCGCTGTTCCCGGTTGAGTCCATCGTCCTTCACCAGGAAGATCTTCTGCTTTTCCAGTTCCATCCTTACTTCCTGCCAGACCCGGCTGAATTCAGCCTGTTGGCTCAGGACGATCTCCTGTATCTGGCTGAGGATGCTGACCGGATCCTGTTCGAGGTGCATGTTTTTGATCTTAGGCCCCAGCTCGGCCATGCGTTTCAGGGTGGCTACCCTGACCCGGAAAAATTCATCCAGGTTGTTGGAGAATATCCCCAGGAATTTAATACGTTCGCGAAGCGGTACCGATGTATCGGCGGCTTCCTGCAGCACCCTGCCGTTGAATGCCAGCCAACTGATATCTCTTGGTATTGTCCTGCGTTTCATTCCGGTCATGCGTTTTTCCGTTGGTACGGATCAAAGTTGAGATAGGAAAAACAACCCTCAAGTTAACAAATTATGATCTTTGCTACCGCTCCGGCCCTGAATTCTATTTTGATATTTAATAATCTTTTACGACCTTTGCCCTCCAAAATTTTCGACATGTCAAGAATATGCCAGATCACAGGAAAAGTGCCCATTACGGGAAACAGGGTGTCCCACTCCAATATCAAGACCAAACGCAGATTTCTGCCCAATTTGCAGACCAAGCGTTTTTTCCTGGCAGAGGAAGACCGCTGGATCACGCTTAAACTGTCGACCGAAGGAATTCGTACGATCAATAAGAATGGCCTTTACACAGTGGTGAAGGAACTGAGGGCACAGGGCCAGAAAATCTAATTCGGGCTGCGGCTTGCGCAGCTATTTATAAATATTCAAACAATGGCAAAGAAAGGAAACAGGGTACAGGTTATAATGGAATGTACGGAACATAAGTCCAGTGGTCAGCCTGGAACCAGCCGTTATATCAGTACCAAAAACAAAAAAAATACTCCTGAAAGGCTCGAGTTGAAGAAATACAACCCGATCCTTAAAAAGTATACCGTTCACAAAGAAATTAAATAAAAGAAACTATGGCAAAAGCAGCTAAAACCGCCATCAAAAGCAAGGACCAGAAATCAGCCGCTGAAGCAAAGAACTGGACCAAGGTGATCCGTACCGTGCGTAGCCCCAAGTCCGGTGCCTATACCTTTAAAGAAGCCATTGTCCACAAAGACAAGGTGAAGGAATTCCTTGCACAGAAATAATCGGGTAGATAAGTACTATTACAAAGAGGCCGTTCCATTTTTTGGGACGGCCTCTTTTTGGATGCAGTAAATATCCTGAGTGGCTGGGGTAACCTGAGTTGCTGAGCGTTAAAACCGGTAGCCCAGCGAAACGCCAAAGCCGGTGTTTTTCAGGGTTGATTTGTCGTCCGTCCCTTCAATTTCCGGGTTGATGTTCACCAGGCCAAGCTGTGCGTTGAGCTGGGCCGATAAGCCGTTGCTGAGCTCATAGCCGAACAGCAGGTTGGCGCCGGCGTCGGGTCGTTTGAAATAAGGAGTGCCGGTGATGGCCTGGGCGGTAGTGATCTTTTTCTGCCACTCGATATCCCGCTCCATATCTCCGGCCTTCAGTTTTCCACCGATTCCGAATGCGAGATAGGGGCCGACACCCATCAGCAACCTGCCCCGGCCCAGCACGGGTTTATACAGGAAATTCACAGGGATCTCGAGATACGAGAGGTGCACCTTCAGGTCTGCGGCAGGACCTGCGTTTTCGCCCCGCGCTCCCTTGGTGCTCCATAGCAAACCTGGCTGCACGTAAAAATCCACGGCTACCGGGATCTCCGCATTCACGCCCACGTGAAAGCCGGTGGTCATGCGGTTCTCTAATTTGTCGCCATCCTCATCTTTTCCGTTCAGATTCTGGAGGTTTATGCCAGCCCGTATACCGAAGCTGGTGCCACCCAGCTCCATTGTACTCATCTGACTGTAGCCGGTCGACAGCAGCAGACATAGGGCGGATAGCAGGAAGGCATTTTTTTGCTGAATCGTTTTCATGAGTATATTTTTTATTTTTTCAATGGGTGGATAGATCTTCATGGGCATATACTGCAGCACGCACTGGGTTATTGCGCATTTTTTCCGGCTTCCTCCACCATCTTCTTGTTGGCGGTGATCAGGAAGGTAACCCGGCGATTCTGGGCGCGACCGTCTTCAGTGCTGTTGTCTGCCACAGGAGTGGATTCGCCGTACCCGATGGGATTGATACGCAATTCATCAATGCCGTTGCCGCGGAGATAATTAGCCACCGTCGCCGCCCGTCGCTGGGATAGTCCCATGTTATAATTCTCGGAGCCTCTGCTGTCAGTATGCCCCTGGATCTCGATATTGGTATCCGGATACGTTTCCAGTACGTTGGCGAGGTTATCCATGCTCTGTTGGGCACCGGAAGAAAGATCGGAACGGTCATACCCGAACAGGATCTTGTCCTTGAAATTGACCACAATGCCTTCGCCCACCCGCTCTACTTCCGCACCGGTCACTTTTTCATCGATCTCAGCCGCCTGTTTGTCCATCTGCCTGCCGATCACCGCGCCGGTCACGCCACCTACAGCCGCGCCAATGATGGCGCCCATCGCCGTATTGCCGGCAGCCTTGCCGATCACGCCGCCCGCGGCAGCGCCGCCTGCAGTGCCAATTACAGCTCCCTTTTGCGTTTTATTCATGCCCTTACATGCCGCCAGCAATAGTGCGATCAGCAGTATGCCGGAAATTGTTTTTAGCGTGTTTTTCATACACAAATGATTTATATAGAAAGGTAAGTTGTACCATACGTTTCAAAATTTATACCATCATCTATAAGCCCATTTGTTCTTATCTTGGAGGCTTTATTTTTTTACCTGCCGATCGATATTAATACCTGATTATCATGGATTATTTTTTAAACGAAGACTTTCTGTTGCAGACCGAGCCGGCGCGGCGGCTGTACCACGATTATGCGAAGAACTGCCATATTATCGACTACCACTGCCATCTTCCACCCCAGGCGATTGCTGAAAACCAGCCCTTTCTTAACCTCACCGATATATGGCTGCGGGGAGATCATTATAAATGGCGTGCAATGCGCGTTTTCGGCATCGATGAAAAATTCGTCACTGGCGAGGCGACGGATAAAGAAAAATTCGAACAATGGGCAGCTATGGTGCCTCATACCATGCGCAATCCCTTGTATCACTGGACCCATATGGAATTGAAAGATCCCTTCGGGTTTACAAAACACCTGTCCGAACAAACCGCATCCGAGGCCTATCACCACTGTGGCGAGCTGCTACAGCAGCAGGATTTTTTTCCCCGCGGCCTGCTACAGCATTTTAACGTAGAGGTGGTGGTGACCACCGATGATCCCTGCGATGACCTTCGTTTCCATACCCAACTCGCTGCCGATGGGTTCCCGGTGAAAATGCTTCCCTGCTTCCGGCCGGACAAAGTGCTCCAACTCAACGGTGGAGAGGTATTCCGGGCTTATATCCGTCAGTTAGCGGAGGTGAGCGGCGTAAGTATTCATTCCCTGGATACCCTGCTGGAGGCTCTGTCGGCCCGGGTGGACTATTTTCACGCTTGCGGGGCAAGACTTTCGGATCACGGACTGAATAACATGCCGCTGTACGACCGCCATCCCGGTGAGCTGGATATTGCGTTCCGGCGGGTGCTGGGAGGTCGCGATGACGATGCAGCAGAGTGGGGGGAAGCCTATGCGGGTTATGTGTTGCTGGAATTATGCAAATTATACCACGCAAAGGGTTGGGCACAACAGTTCCACCTCGGTGCGATCCGCAACAACAACACCCGCCTGCTCAACAAGCTGGGGCCCGACACGGGTTTCGACTCGATAGGGGATTACCCGCATGCACAGACGCTTTCGGGTTTTCTTGACCGGCTCGACAGCACCGATCAGCTCTCCCGCACGATCCTGTATAACCTGAACCCTGCCGATAACGAATTGTTTGCTACCATGACCGGGAATTTCAACGACGGCACCATCCGCGGAAAAATGCAGTATGGTTCCGGCTGGTGGTTCCTCGACCAGAAAGACGGCATGGAAAAACAAATTAACGCATTGTCCAATATGGGATTGCTGAGCTGCTTTGTGGGTATGGTCACCGACTCGCGGAGTTTTCTTTCCTATTCCCGCCACGAATACTTCAGGCGCGTACTGTGCAATCTCCTGGGCAATGATATCAGCAACGGACTCCTACCGAATGATATTCCCTGGCTGGGCAAGATCGTGCAGGATGTATGTTATCATAACGCCGCCACTTATTTTTCGTTCGACCGGTAGGTGTAGCCGTCGCTCCTCTGGGCGTACATTTTCCTTTGGTCGCGTAAAGAGTATCTTTGCGCACTTCAGATCGTGTAACACTCAATATTGTACAAATGGGATTCTTCGATAAGATTTTTGGAAAAAAAGAGCGGGAAAGCCTCGATGAGGGGCTACAGAAAACCAAGGAGGGATTTTTTTCCCGGCTCACCAAAGCGGTTGCAGGCAAGTCCACCGTTGACGAAGAAGTACTCGACAACCTGGAAAACGCGCTGGTGGCTGCCGATGTGGGGATTGACACCACTGTTCAGATAATAGACAGGATAGAAGCTCGTGTGGCCAGAGATAAATACCTGAACACAAGCGAGTTAAACCGATTGCTTAAAGAGGAGATAGAGGCTATGCTTGCCGATGCTCCACTCGACAGCTACGATTTCACTTCCGATCTCCCCACCAAACCCTATGTGATGCTGGTAGTAGGGGTAAACGGGGCAGGTAAAACCACCACCATCGGCAAGCTGGCCTATAATTTCAAAAAAGCCGGAAAGTCGGTTTTGCTGGGGGCTGCCGATACTTTCCGGGCGGCGGCCGTGGAACAACTCACCATCTGGAGTGAAAGAACAGGTGTGCCTATCGTGAAACAGGCTATGGGTTCCGATCCGGCTTCCGTGGCCTTCGACACTGTGCAAAGCGGCGTGTCGCGTGGGATGGATGTAGTGATCATTGATACTGCAGGTCGTTTGCATAACAAGGCGCATTTAATGGACGAACTGGCCAAGATCAAAAAGGTGATGGGGAAAATTATTCCCGGTTCACCCCACGAGGTATTGCTGGTGCTGGACGGCTCTACCGGGCAAAATGCATTGGAACAGGCAAAACATTTTACGGCTGCTACTGATGTAACGGCTTTGGCCATCACCAAACTCGATGGTACGGCCAAGGGTGGAGTGGTGCTGGCCGTAGCCAATCAATTTAAAATACCGGTTAAATTCATTGGGGTGGGAGAAAAGATGGAAGACCTCCTACTCTTTGACAAACATGAATTTGTTAACAGTTTATTCAATGCGGGAGAATAATTTGAGTTTGGTATGAATTTTCGTTTCATTCGCATATTGTTTATTTTTCAATAGCCGAATGGAACTCCGCATATACTTTCCTCCATGTTAGGTGGCTTATTATGCTTCGTTTCATTCGCACAAAAAACTTCTATGCGAAAGAATTTGTTGAGTGCGTTTATTGCCTTGTTTTTATTGATCGGAGTAAATGAGCTAAAAGCCCAGTCTGCGGCCAGTGGTACCGACTACCGGAATGCGATCGGCCTTGGGATTGATTTTGGCGACGGAGCCACCCTGGTAGGCATCTCCGGTAAACATTTTTTCACAACAAACCACGTAGGTGCTGCCGAAATACTGTTCGGCGATAATCAGACCGTTATCCAGGCCCTATATCAGTACCATAAGGAGATCGAGGGCGCTCCCGGCCTGAGGTGGTATGCAGGCGCCGGCCCCGGGGTGCAATTGTATAGGAATGGTTCTTCTTTTCTGCTCAGGCCGCTGGCAGGTCTGGACTTCAAGATCGCCAATGCGCCGCTGGCCTTTTCATTTGATTGGCGGCCTGCAATCATTTTAGACAGCCGTTCCGATTTTGAGCCTGCGCGTTTCGGGCTCGGCTTCCGGTTCGCGTTTAATTAATTTTACCGGTAATAAAACCCATAGCTGCAAATGGTGCCTGTATGTGTACCTTTGCAGCTTTGTTATGAAAACAAGAACCTTAAAGAAAGATCGGGTCAATATCATCACCCTCGGCTGTAGCAAGAATATGGTGGACAGCGAAGTGCTGAGCGGGCAACTGGCGGCCAGCAATATCGACGTGGTGCATGAAAGTGGTGCTGCCGATCATAATATCGTGGTGGTGAACACCTGCGGTTTTATTGATAAAGCCAAGGAGGAATCGATCAACACCATTCTCAGCCAGGTAGAACTGAAGCGCCGGGGCAGATTGGATAAAGTATATGTCACGGGCTGCCTGAGTGAGAGATATCGCAATAACCTGGAGCAGGAGATCCCGGAAGTTGACGCTTATTTTGGCACCATGGAACTACCAGGCCTGCTCAAACGGCTCAATGCCGACTACCGGGCCGAGCTCCTGGGGGAGCGGTTGCTTGCTACCCCTCAACACTATGCTTACCTGAAAATATCGGAGGGCTGCAACCGCACCTGCGCATTCTGCGCCATTCCGCTGATGCGCGGCCATCATGTTAGTCGTAGTATGGACGACCTCGTGAAGGAGGCCCGCAGCCTGGTGAAAATGGGTGTGCGGGAGATCATGTTGATCGCCCAGGAATTGACCTACTACGGATTGGATATCTATAAAAAAAGAATGCTGCCCGACCTGCTGAACCGGCTGGCGGATATAGAAGGGTTGGAATGGATCCGACTGCATTACGCGTACCCTTCCAAATTTCCGCTTGAGATCCTGGACGTGATGCGTGCCAGGGAGAACATCTGCAACTATCTCGACATGCCGCTGCAACACGCCAGCGACCGCATATTGACCGCTATGAGACGGCAGATCACCCGCGAAGAAATGAACGTGCTCATCCAGACCATCCGGGAACGGGTGCCGGGCATTTGCCTGCGAACTACGCTGATCGCGGGATTTCCCGGCGAGACCCGCGAAGACGTCGATATCCTGAAATCCTTTCTTCAGCAACACCGGTTCGACCGGGTAGGGATATTTTCATACAGCCACGAAGAAGACACCGGAGCCCATGCGCTGCCCGATAACGTGCCGCCCGAAGAAAAGGAAGCCCGGGCGCAGGAGATCATGGACTTGCAGCAACAGATATCCTACGAAAAAAATCAGGAAAAGATAGGCAGAATACTAAAGGTGCATGTAGACAGGCGGGAATCGGGCCGCTACCTGGGCCGTACCGAATTCGACAGTGTGGAAGTGGACAATGAGGTAATTCTCAACAGCTCCCGCAAACTATCGCCGGGCGAATTTGTGCAGGCAAAAATTATCAGGGCTTACGACTACGATCTTGAGGCAGAAATAGTAAATTGAATCAGTAACAGAAGATCATTATGTGTGAGATAACAGAAAGAAAATACGGCCGGGCGGGAGAGCAGGATCTGGTGGAATTCCGTTTTACCAATACATCTGGTATGGAACTGGCTGTCATCAACTATGGCGGCACGATCACCCGTATCCTTGTGCCCGACAGAAAGGGCCGGGCAGAAGACGTGGTGCTGGGGTTTGAATCGCTGAAGGATTACGAGCTGCCGTCCAACCCCCATTTTGGAAGCATCACCGGGCGTTTTGCCAACCGCATTGCCGGGGGCAGGTTCGAACTGGACGGAAAATCTTACCAGTTACCACTTAACAATAACGGCAATACGCTCCATGGCGGGATTTCCGGATTTGATAAAAAAATATGGGATGCCAGCGTGCTGCCTGATGGCAGGCTCCGACTCAGCTACCTGAGTGAGGATGGGGAAGAAGGTTTTCCGGGCAACTGCCGGGTGGACGTATATTATTCCCTGACAGATCAGAACGAGGTTCGCCTGGAATACACTGCCACAACGGATAAAGCCACTCCTTTCAATATCACCAACCATAGCTACTTTAATTTATCGGCAGGTAGGGACGACACCGTGCTGGGGCATGAGATCGCCATCAATGCTGAGGCCTATCTCCCTGTAGACAGTGGCTTTATTCCCGTTGGCGAACTTGCATCACTCAAGGATACCGAAATGGATTTTCGGCAGCAGCGACTGATCGGCACCTACGTGCATAACATTATTGGTGGCGGATACGATCACAACTATGTGCTTGATAAAACCTCTCCGGGCCAGCCGGAACTGGCTGCCACCGTGTACCACGGTCCCAGTGGCAGGGTATTGGAAACGTTCACCACCGAGCCGGGAATGCAGTTCTACACGGGTAATTTCCTGACGGGGTCGATCACCGGTAAGAACGGAACCGTATATGGGAAACATGCAGGATTCTGCCTGGAGGCGCAGCATTTTCCGGATTCTCCTAACCGGCCCGCTTTTCCTGATACTATCCTGCGGCCGGGAGAAACATATCAACAGACCACGATCTATAAATTCTCGACGCGGTGATATTTTTTAATTAACGATCATCAATGAACAACTAATAAGGTCACTGCAATTCATCAACCATTAAAAAAACAAGCTATGACTATGCGCAAAATTCTACCCCTGGCAGTAAGTGCCCTCCTGCTGTCCACTGTGCTTCCTGCTCAACATAAGCTGGTGAAGCTTTGGGAAACCACGGCCACGCTTAAAGTGCCTGAGTCCGTGCTGTTCGATAAGGGCAATCAGGTATTGTATGTTTCGAATATTGACGGCACTCCCGACGGAAAAGACGGAAAGGGCAGCATTGGAAAAATCGGGTTAGACGGGAAAGTGATCGAGGTAGATTGGGTGAGTGGCCTGAACGCTCCAAAAGGCATGGCCCTGGTGAAGAATATCCTCTGGGTGGCGGATGTGGATGAAGTGGTGGCAATTGACGTGAAGAAGGGCAGTATCGTGAAAAAAATAAAGGTAGAGGGAGCAAAGTTTCTAAACGATGCAGCGGCCGACAATAAAGGGGTCGTTTATGTTTCCGATTCGCATACCAAAAAAGTGCACAAAATTGAAAATGATAAATCTTCCGTGGTGCTGGAGGATCTGCAGGGGCCAAACGGCGTGCTGGTGCACAACAAAAGCCTGTATGTGCTCGATAATGGCGGCCTGTACAAACAGTCGGGGAACGAACTGGTGAAGCTGGCCGATGGCATGGAAGGTCATACCGACGGCCTGGAACATGTGCAGAATAACGAATTCCTGGTTTCCTGCTGGATGGGGGTTATCTACTATGTGAAATCCGACGGCAGCAAAGAAAAGCTGCTGGACACCCGCGAGCAGAAGATCCACTCGGCAGACATTGGCTACGATGCCAAAAAAAGGATCGTATATGTGCCCACGTTCTTCGGGAACAGCGTGGTGGCTTACGAGTTACAATAAGAACGTTAAAAATATAAGACCCGGTTGGCGGGACCTGTAGAGTAGTTATTTTTATCGTTATTATGGAGGATTGTACTTTTATCACACTGCCTTACCGGGAAACAGGTTTTTTCTCAAAGACGGTGGAAGCTTATGTGGACGGCGACGAAAGGCTAAAACCGTTCTATAAATATCCGGTTTCTGATGAAGGCGCTGCTGCCGCGATCAGAGAAAGACAATCCTGCGCTACCGACCGTAAGCTGCTGGTGGAGGTGCTTACCGCGCAATATAAAGACATTGCGGTTTCGGCACCCGTGACCGAAAACATCCGGCGGCTGAGCAGGCCCAATACGTTTACAGTATGCACTGCGCATCAGCCGGCTATTTTCACGGGCAACCTGTTTTTTATTTATAAAATACTGCACACTGTCAAACTCGCCGCGAAGCTGCAGGAGGATTTTCCCTCTTTCCATTTCGTTCCCGTTTTTTATATGGGTAGCGAAGATGCGGACCTGGATGAACTGGGAAACATCTTTCTCGGGGGCGAAAAGATTGTGTGGGATACCCCGCAAAAAGGTGCGATCGGCAGGATGCACCTGCAGGGGCTGGAAAAGATAATGGGGCGGGTAGAAGGTGAGCTCTCCGTTCTCCCCCACGGAGCAGAACTGGTGCAGCTACTGAAGGAACATTATCTGGATGCACCTGACATTCAAACGGCCACCCTGAAACTACTCCATCACCTGTTCGGCGAATATGGCCTGGTGGTGTTGATTCCCGACCATCCCCTGCTTAAGCTGGCCATGATACCCGTTTTTGAGGAAGAACTGTTGCAGCAGCACTCGGCATCTCTGGTAGAAACAACCCTTTCGGCACTGGCGGAAAATTTCAAGGTACAGGCGTCGCCGAGGGCCATTAATCTGTTTTACCAGAAAGGCGATCTGCGGGAAAGGATCGAGCAGGTGGGAGAGGAATGGCGAGTGGTGAATACTGATATTGTCTTCAATCGCGACAGCCTGCTGGAAGAGCTCCGTTCCTACCCCGATCGGTTCAGTCCCAATGTCATCCTTCGCGGCCTCTTCCAGGAAACCATACTGCCGAACGTCGCCTTCATTGGCGGCGGCGGAGAACTAGCTTACTGGATGGAGCTTAGGACTGTGTTTGAACACCACGGCGTGCCCTATCCGCTGCTGGTGCTGCGGAACTCGTTCCTGGTGATAGAGGATAAGTGGAAGAACAAGCTCGATAAATTGCAACTACCCCTTACCGCGATATTCCGCGGAGAGCAGGAATTACTGAGCGAACTGGTGAAACGGGAATCAAAAACGCGGCTGACCATTACGGAAGAGATCGCCGGCGTATCGGAGTATTACGAACGGCTGAGAAACCTGGCGGGTGGGGTCGATGACACACTGAAGGGCCACGTGGCAGCGCTGCGAACACGAGCTATCCGGTCCCTCGAAGAGTTGGAGAAAAAAATGCTGCGTGCGGAAAAAAAGAAGTTCGGGAACGAGCGGCGTCAACTTTTGGCGGTTCGGAAAGCTTTGTTCCCCAACGGAGGGCTCCAGGAGAGAGTAGAAAACTTTATGCCCTTTTATGCAAAATGGGGAAAAGGATTTATCCGCACGATCCACG
>CAZUWX010000035.1:2158-11348 GCA_964624205.1 uncultured Chitinophagaceae bacterium | reverse complement strand
CGCATCTTGCCGGCTTTACTGATCACATCCTGCTCCATCTGTTTCTTGTACGCATCTATTTTCCTGCCCGTTGCCTCGTCGAACGCCCCGATGATGCTTGCGGCGAGAATGGCGGCGTTTTTTGCGGCATTTAAAGCCACAGTGGCTACCGGGATACCGTTGGGCATCTGCAGGATAGAGAGTACCGAATCCCAGCCGTCGATGGAATTGGAAGATCGTACCGGTACACCTATCACCGGAAGGGAGCTGACTGAAGCCACCATTCCCGGCAGGTGGGCCGCTCCCCCGGCGCCGGCAATGATCACCCGGATCCCCCGCTGTCGGGCGCTGCCGGCATATTGGATCATGCGGTGGGGCGTGCGGTGGGCGGATACGATGGTGAGTTCGAACGGGATGGCCAATTCCGAAAGAAAATCGGCTGCTGCCTTCATCACCGGCAGATCGCTGTCGCTGCCCATAATAATGCCTACAAGGGGATTGTTTTCCGTAGTATAACCCGACATGGAAATTTTTAGCTCCGAAATTACACAAGAAGGGTTAAACGGAGCCTAATAATTCTTTTTACACTCTTTCCAGGCTGCTGAAGAAAAAATCGCCCTCGATCTTTGCATTTTCGTCGCTGTCGCTGCCGTGAATAGCGTTCTCACCCAGGGAACTGGCAAACAATTTTCTGATCGTGTTGGCCTCGGCCTTAGCCGGGTCGGTTGCCCCGATCAGCGTGCGGAATGCGGTGACCGCCTGCTCTTTTTCCAGGATGGCGGCGATGATCGGCCCACTGCTCATAAAAGCAACCAATTCGCCATAGAAGGGCCGCTCTTTATGTATTGCATAAAATTCACCCGCTTTCTCCTTCGATAAGGTGGTTTGTTTCAGGGCGATGATCCGGTACCCTTCTTTGATGATCCTGTCGATGATGGCGCCTGCATGGCCGTTCTTCATGGCGTCCGGCTTGATCATAGTAAACGTGCGATTGCTCATATATTTTATTTTGGCGGCAAAGGTATAGAACTTGCCGGTTCAAGAAGTAAAATTGGCAATTGCCCATTAATTCCGCAACTTTGCGCACATTTTAATGAAATCTATATCAGAAATATACCCGCTGCTGACAGCGCCGCGGAAAGTGGTGATCACCACCCATCAGAAGCCGGATCCGGATGCAATGGGCTCTTCTTTAGGGCTTTGCCACCTGTTGACAGGGCTGGGCCACACAGTGACGGTTGTTTCCCCTACTAACTGGGCCACCTGGCTGAACTGGATGCCGGGAGCAGCGGAAGTGATCGACTACGAACTGACGGCTGATAAAGCCCATGCGGTGCTGGACGAAGCAGACTGGCTTTTTTGCCTCGACTTTAACATCTTTGACCGCACCAAACGGCTGGCTCCGAAATTATATGCATTCGAAGGTACGCGCATATTGATCGATCACCACCAGCAGCCCGACACTGATAATTTCGACTATGGGATAAGCGATACCCGGAAAAGTTCCACCTGCGAAATGGTGTATGATTTTATCAGGGATTCGGGTTATGGCGACAGGGTCAATGTTGCTATTGCGGAATGCCTCTACGCAGGTGTAATGGCCGATACCGGCTCGTTTCGTTTCACCTCCACTTCGGCTTCCGTGCACCTGATGGTGGCCGACCTGAAGAACAGGGGCCTCGACCACGCGAAGGTGCATGAGAATATCTATGACAATTTTCATGAGAACCGTCTGCGATTTATCGGTCATATACTGATGAACCGGATGGAAGTATTTTATGAATACAATACTGCCCTGATCGCCATCTCAAAAAAGGACCTGCTGCGATACCAGATCCGGACCGGAGATACTGAGGGGCTGGTAAATTATCCGCTGAGCATTCAGGGCATCAAACTGGCTGCACTGGTGATTGACCGGGATGAGGAGCGTAAATGGAGTTTCCGAAGCAAGGGCGGTTTTGACACGAATTCTTTCGCTAGAAAATATTTTAACGGCGGCGGCCATTTTAATGCTGCCGGCGGAAGAAGTAGCGACCCACTTGATCAAACCGTCGAACGTTTCAAAGAGGCGATGAAAGCATGCGCCACAGAACTGCAATAACTATTCATAATAAACAAAACCAGGCATGATAAGTGTAAACAAACAGAAGGGTGCGTTTTCAGCCGCAGCAGCAGAAACCATTCGGACTATCCGCCGAAATATGCGACGGATACAAGGCATAACGGGAGTCGTTCTCGGGGCGGGTATACTGCTTGTTTTGAGCGGATGCTCAGACGGTAGCTTTAAGAAAACAAAAAGCGGACTCGTCTACAAGGTGATCACCGACGGCAAAGGTCCCGTTGCCAAAACAGGCCAGTTCATTAAAGTCCACTATTCGCAAAAAGTGGAGGGCGCCGGCCGTGATACGACGCTTTCGTCAAGCTTCGGCGCGATGCCTACCTATGCCCCGGTTGACAGCGTGGGCGACGTGTACAATCCCGCCGAGATCTTCGGCCAGTTGAGAAAGGGGGATAGCGCTATCGTGGTGATGAGTGCGGATTCGCTCGAAAAGAAACAGGGGATGCTTCCTCCCTTTATTACGAAAAATGACAAATTGGTGCTTACCCTGAAAGTGCTCGACGTCCTGGAATCGGAAGAGCAGGTACGGGAAGACCAGGAAGCGCAGATAGCGGAACAGAAGGTTGCAGAAGTAGAAGAAATTGAGAAATATCTGGCTGATAACAACATTAAGGCCGAAAAAACTGAGAAAGGTGTTTTTGTGGTGATCGATCAGAAAGGAAACGGGCCCGCGGTCGACACCGGCAAGGCCGTACACGTAATGTATAAGGGCGAGACCTTCGAAGGAAAAGTGTTCGACTCCAACCTGGATTCTACCTTCGGCCATACAGATCCCTTCATACTGGTGATCGGCAAGCGTGGCGCTATCGAGGGCTGGGACGATGGGCTCCGCCTCTTTAATAAAGGAGGCAAAGGCAAGCTGTATATCCCCTCCATGTTGGCTTATGGACCCAACCCGCCCCCGGGGTCGCCTTTTAAAGCTTTTGAGAACCTGATATTCGATGTGGAGGTGATCGACGTCACCACGCCATAATAATTAATAAGGTCATGACCGGGAAGCAAGGGATGGCAGCCGGCTGAGTAGCCGTATGCACTCCCTTGCTTCTTTTACATCATGCACGCGTAGCATATCCGCCCCGTTCAATAGAGCGACGGTATTCATCACCGTGGTGCCATTGAGTGATTCTCCGGCGGTGATGCCCAGGGTGCGGTATATGGTCGACTTGCGGGAGAGTCCTACCAGCAGAGGTTTTCCTGTTATCCTCAGCGTCTGCAGATTGTCAAGCAGTTCAAAATTCTGCGCAATGGTCTTGCTGAATCCAAAACCCGGATCCAGTATAACATCTTTGATGCCAGCCTCGTGGCAGATCTCCATCTTTTTAATGAAATAGTCAAGTACCTCCCCGGTGAGATCCTGGTAATCGGTGAACTGTTGCATAGTACGCGGAGTACCCCGCATGTGCATGCAGACGTACGGAACATTCAATTTGCCGGTAACCGGGATCATTTCAGGATCCATTTCTCCTCCGCTGATATCATTCACCATTGAGGCACCTGCTGCTACACAGACCGCTGCCACCTTACTGTAAAAGCTATCGATCGAAAAAATTCCCTCGGGGAATTGTCTGCTTAGCAGTTCGAACAGGTCGGCCAGCCGGGCTAGCTCTTCTTCGGCCGAAAGCAGGGCCGCATCCGGGCGGGTGCTTTGTGCGCCGATATCGATGATATCGGCCCCCATGGCAAGCATAGATTCCACGCGTTGTAATACCTGATCTGCGTGCTCAAGCCGGCTGCCAGCATAAAATGAGTCGGGCGTCACGTTGATGATACCCATGATCAGAGGCTGCTGGCCTATCAGCAACCTGCCCTTGCAATTGAGTGTGAACATTAAGCGCTTATCTTTACATTTGACTGGTAAAATTCAGTAATTATTTTAGTATCGGCCAATCAGATTTATGAGCAATACCATCCGGGAATACGACGCGGTGATAAGGTCCTGTAAAGAGATATTCATAAAAAAGACGAAAGACTACGGTATCTCGTGGAGGGTGCTCAGGCCAATTTCCATTCTTGACCAGTTATATATTAAGGCCAGGCGGATCAGAACCATCCAGGAAAAAGGCAAACAACTGGTATCGGACGATATTCCCGATGAGTTCAGGGGAATGCTTAATTACAGCGTGATCGGGCTGATCCAGCACGAGTTGGGAGCAGGCGACACAACGGAGGTGCCGGTGGAAAAAGTGGCGCAATGGTACGATGCGAAAATTGACGAGACCCGGGCACTGATGCTGGCCAAGAACCATGACTACGGAGAGGCATGGCGGGATATGAGCCAGGAAAGCTTCGTCGATCTGATCCTGATGAAACTCATGCGGATGCGGCAGATCCTTGCTAACGACGGAGCGACGTTGATCAGCGAAGGCCTTGATGCCAATTACCGGGATATTATTAACTATTCCGCTTTCGCCCTGATCATGGCTGCCGGGCCGGGGGAGATGCCACCGGACGGCGATCTGGCGTGAGGATCAGGTCTGGACAGCGTGTTCTACCGCTGTCGCGATCCGCTCGCCCGAAGATAAAAGACATACAGGTAAGGGGTCGCGGATAAAGGAAGCACGGTAGATGGGCACAGCTAAAGAAATCACGAGTAAAGTAACACAGATAAAAGGTATGGGGATGCAAAAATTACTGAACACGGCACGTATCATTGTTGGCGTGCTATTTATTTTCTCGGGGCTGGTAAAGGCCAATGATCCGCTGGGGCTGAGCTATAAGATGCAGGAATTTTTCGAGGTTTGGGGTTGGCATTTTCTGAACGAATACACGCTGTCCTTCTCTCTCTTAATGATCGTTTTTGAGATCGTGGCCGGCGTTGCCGTGCTATTGGGTTGGCAGATGAAGTTATTCAGTTGGCTGCTGCTGGTATTGATCGTGTTCTTCACCTTCCTCACCGGTTATGCGCAGTTCTCCGGAAAGATCCGGGAGTGCGGATGCTTTGGCGATTGTATCCCGCTGAAAGCCCACCAGTCCTTTATCAAAGACCTGGTGTTGCTGGCGCTTATATTGCTCATATTCTGGCATCGCAAGCGGATCCACTCCTTCCTGCAGTCGCAGAATGCATTGCTTACGCTGTTCTTCACTGCCGTATTCGCCATCTCCCTGCAGTGGTATGTGCTGATTCACCTGCCACTGGTCGACTGCCTGCCCTATAAGGTTGGCAATAACCTGCCGGAGAAAATGAAGGCTCCGCCGGGCGCCATTCCCGACAGCACGGTTATCCTGTTCACCTATGAGAAGGACGGCAAGCAACTCAGCTTCACTGCCGACGCATTTCCGGACGATTTCGATGACTCTTACGAGTATGTAAAACGAGAAGACAAACTGATAAGAAAGGGGAATGCCGTTCCCGCTATCCGCGATTTTACCCTGCAGACGGCCAGCGGGACAGACACCACTGAGGCGTTGCTTATCGAACCGGGATTAAAGCTGTTTTTTTTCCTGAAAGATGGGTACAGGGAAACCGGCTGGAGAGAGCTTGTGGAACCTATTACGGCGCAGGCTGCCGAACACGGGATAAAAACCTTTCTTGTTACCAACCTGGAGAGTGTGCCCGATTTCCCCGTGATCCTGCAGACCCTGCGAAGCGATGGAACCGCCATCAAAACGGCCGCCCGGTATAACCCCACGCTGTTTCTGCTGGACGGGGGAACGGTGATCGGGAAATGGAGCGGGCCGGATTTTGACAGAGCGCTGCTGAGGATCAGCGGGCTCACCCCGTAGACAACTACAAAAGCATATACCATGCTGCGTTACGCCATTCGGAAAATATTGTATGGGGTGCTTGTCATGGCGGGCGTGGTGATGGTAGTGTTTTTTCTGTTCCAGGGCTTCGGCGATCCCACACGGCTGGTGATGGGGCAGACTGCAGACTCCACCACACGGGAGAATATCCGGAGGGAACTGCAGCTCGACCAGCCCGCATGGCGGCAGTTCCTGGCATATATGAACGACATTTCTCCGGTGGCGGTGCATACGGCAGACGAGGTACAGACTAAAGCATTGAAGGGTATTTTTATAGGTGGCGACCGGAAGCTGGCGCTAAAGGTTCCATATCTGCGTAACTCCTATCAGTCGAAACGGGAAGTTGCCGGACTCCTTGCCGAAGCGCTGCCGCGCACACTGCTGCTTGCCTTCGCGGCGATGCTGATCGCCGTGGTAGCTGGGATACCGCTGGGCGTGCTTGCGGCCGTCAGGAAGGGAACCTGGCTTGATACCTCATCGGTCTTTGCTTCTGTGCTGGGGATCTCGGCGCCTTCGTTCTTTATGGGAATTGTGATCGCGTACGTTTTTGGTTTTGTCCTGAGCGACTACACGGGGTTGAGCATGACCGGCAGCCTGTTTGAAACAGACCCTTTTGCCGGCCGGCAGATCCGCCTCTCTAATTTGATTTTGCCGGCGTTCACCTTAGGTGTCCGTCCACTGGCCATCATCACACAACTTACGCGCAGCGCCATGCTCGACGTACTCAACCAGGATTATATCCGCACGGCCCATGCCACCGGCATATCCGGGGTGCTGGTGGTCTGGAAACACGCGTTGCGTAATGCACTAAACCCGGTGATCACCGCAGTAACGGGATGGTTCGCGGAACTGCTCGCCGGAGCATTCTTTGTGGAATATATTTTCGGATGGAACGGCATTGGAAAGCTGACCGTCGACGCCCTGGAAAACCTTGATTTTCCGGTGGTAATGGGTTCCGTGCTGCTGTCTTCTTTTTTCTTTATTCTGATCAATTTGCTGGCAGACCTGTTATACGGCGTGGTGGATCCCCGTGTATCGGTAAGTTAACGAATCACTATATTTGTTTTATACCAGATTGAATATTGCTTGTGGTAGTTTACGACAGACTCAAGGACAGTGAATTGGCGAACCTGCTGAAGAGCGGGGATGAGAGTGCATTTCGCATTCTTTACGACCGCTATTGGAGCCGCATATATGTGGTGGCCAGCAAACGTTTGAACAACTCCGCCGAAGCAGAAGAGGTAGTACAGGATATTTTTCTGAGCCTTTGGCGCAAGCGCGAAACTTTCGAACTACGCGTAGGCTTTGATCAGTATTTTGCGGTGGCTGTGAAGTTTGAGGTGATCAACCGACGCGCAAAAAGAGTCAGGGAAGTGGCTGGGATTCGACAACTCGCGACCCAGGCACCAGAATATGCGCTCGCTACCACCCGCGTGGATGTGGAAGAACTCCGCCGGCAATTGGAGCAGACGGTCAATTCACTGCCACCTAAGTGTAGGTTGGTTTTCAAACTGAGCAGGGAAAATGATTATTCCAACAAAAAGACCGCTGCAGCACTGAATATTTCGGAGAAGGCGGTCGAAAAACATATCACACACGCACTCAAAATCCTCCGGACGCGGTTCGGCAGCCATTATTCCACCGTGCTGTACGTCTTTGCCTGCACCTCTTTACTCGATTGAGCCGCCAGCCGGTGACTATTTGCCTTCTGCAGGATACACCGGCGCTTCTTCCTGACAAAAAGCATCGAACGAGCACCTGTTTTCAAGGAAAACAAAACATTTTAGACTGCCAGACCCGGCCCCTGCGGTGAGGATTATTTCTCCGCAGCCCGCCTTTTTATTTTGAGCATGGCCAGACTCGGGGGCTGGGTCTTGCCCCAGGTTATTTGCCGGGCGAATAGGGGCGGGTTGGAGCAATTTATTTCCCGTAAAAAAAATGTGGTTGACCAGGTAGGGTCGCGTTGTTTTTTCAGGGCTATATAAGAAATGCATGCTCATGAACGAGGAACGGATCAACCTACTGGCAAAAAAATGGCGCGACGGCACCCTGTCTGAAGCGGAGCGACTGGAGTTTGAGCAGTGGTACGCTTCTTTTGATGACTCAGCAGAAGAAATAATATTCGACGAACGTCCTGAAAGCCTGGGACGCAGGATGTATCAGCAGATTTGGAAGCGCCGGCAGAGCATTCCGGCAGGAGTGGTCCGGATACCGGCGCGGCGATGGGCGGTTGCTGCTGCAGGCTTGCTCTTCCTCTCTCTGGGTGCTTATTTTCTGCTCAACCAATCCGGCAAGCCGGATGCTGCGATTGTTATGCAGTCGCCCGGAGCGGAAAAACAGGATCTTGCGCCGGGAACCAATCGGGCCACGCTTGTGCTCGGCGACGGTAGCGTTGTGGCCCTGGATGAGGTGCAGGAGGGAGCTGTGAACGAGCAGCAGGGGGCGCGGTTTATCAAGCTCGACAGTGGCAGTCTCGCTTATACATCAGGCCAGCAAGCGGATAAAATAAGCTATAACACACTTTCGACACCCCGCGGCGGACAGTTCAAATTGATGCTGCCCGACAGCAGCATGGTGTATCTGAACGCAGCCTCATCCATCACATTCCTGACCGCTTTTCCTGCCGACGAAAGGCGGGTAGTGGTTACCGGAGAAGCATATTTCGAAGTGAAGCCCGACCGTAACCGGCCGTTTCGGGTGGTTACCACATCCGCTGCAGGAGAGGGTCAAATGATCGAAGTGCTGGGGACACATTTTAATGTGAACGCCTATGCGGACGAAGCTGCGGTTAAAACCAGCCTGCTCGAAGGAAGTGTTAGAATAATACCCATGGTCGGTAAGAACGAAACTGAAAAAAAGAGTGGAGTGTTGAAACCGGGCCAGCAGTCGGTATTGCAAAACGGTGCTTTACGGGTGCAGGAGGCTGACGTGTTCAGCGCGGTGGCGTGGAAAAACGGCTTGTTCCAGTTCAGGGAAGCCAGTCTGCCCGAAGTAATGCGTCAGCTCTCGCGCTGGTATGATGTGGACATCGTGTATGAGGGGCCTGTGTCGGAGCGGAAGTTCTCAGGCAAGATGTACCGTAATATCAATGCTTCTCAGGCGCTGGAAATCCTGAAGTTCATGAAAGTGAATTTCAGGATAGAAGACAAAAAGATAATTGTCACGCCGTAAAGCACTGCGTGTCTTATTCAGTATCCGAATCCTTATTTATAATTCTCTAACCAAAACAGTAACAAAAATGAAGTTGCTATTTTCTGCTGCTCTGGAGCTGAGCCGTTCAGGCCGCTCTCTTGCCGGCACAACACTTAAAACACTGTTGGTATTGCTGGCCGCACTCCCGCAGATGAG
>CAZUWX010000035.1:0-2058 GCA_964624205.1 uncultured Chitinophagaceae bacterium | reverse complement strand
AATGTTGAGGAAGGAACCATGCTGGTTTTCAGTATGATCGGATTTGAGCGCCGGGAACTGCCGGTCAGAGCGGCCCGCGCATCGGGAGTAACGCTTCAGCAGGACGCCAGTAAGCTCAACGAGATCGTGGTAGTGGGATATGGGACCAAACTGAGGAGCAATATCACCGGCGCTATCTCTTCGGTAACTTCGGAAGTGTTGGAGAACAGGCCCATCAATAATCTTTCCCAGGGATTGCAGGGCGTGATCCCCAACCTGAATGTGGTGGTAGGGAACGGAACGCCCGGGCGTTCGGCATCGCTCAACGTACGGGGATATGCGTCCATCAACGGCGATGGCGCTCCCCTGGTACTCGTAGATGGTGTTGAGATGGATATTGACGCGCTCAATCCTAATGATGTGGAGAGCATTTCGGTTTTGAAAGACGGGGCTAGCGCGGCTATTTATGGAGCCAGGGCTGCTTTCGGCGTGATCCTGGTCACCACCAAGGCGGGCAGATACGGCGAACAAGCCAAGGTGACGTATTCGAATAATTTCCAGCATAGAAAACCGACTGTGATCCCGAATCTGATGAATTCGGTGGATTTTGTGGAGGCCGCGAATACAGCCTCCCGTAATTTAAATAACACCGTTGCTTACCCGGCGGACCAGGTACAATGGATTACCGATTATTTCAACGATCCGGAAAACGCCCCGATCTATCACGATCTGCCCAACGGGAATTTTTTCTGGAATGCTAACGGGAATGGCTTTGACGAGGTAGTGCGGAACTGGTCGCCCACGATGCGGCATGATCTCACATTTACCGGAGGTAGCGAAAAAACAAGTCTTTATGCATCCCTGGGTTATATGGATCAGCAGGGGATGTTTAAGGTAGGGAATGATAGGTTTAAACGGTACACCGCAACTATAAAAGCCAGGACCAAAGTGGTGGACGCACTCTCGATCGGTTTCCAATCGGTATTCAACAAATCAAGTTACGACGAACCTTTCGAATATGCCGGAAAGGGATCGTACTGGCATGCCATCATGCGAGACAACCCGTTTATGCCCCAATATACGCCTGATTATGCGCCGGTAGGCGGAGGTCTGCTGACCGGGCGTTACGTAAATTACCTGGAGAGCGGTGCGCGCGATATTGAAAATAACCTCACCGCTTTGCTAAGGCTGGATCTCGATTACAGGATCGTCAAAGGATTGCACCTTAGAACTGATCTTTCGTACAGGCATGCTACCATTGGGACCAGGACAAACAGACTGCTTGTGGAACGGTATCAGAATAACTGGTCCACCCCCCAGACTACCCACTCGTTACCCACATTTACGAAGAGAGGTATCAGAGAGACCGACTATCTCGCATATAACCTGTACGTCGACTACAATCTTAACCTGGGTTTAAAGCACCGCTTTAATCTGCTTGGCGGCTTTAACCAGGAGTATAATAAGACCGCTGCTTTTACCGGCCAGGTGAACGATCTGCTGAACGAAACCGTACCTTCATTCAGCACCGCTTCCGGAGAAGATGTTGTGACTGACAGTGAGAGTGAGTGGGCCATCAGGGGATTGTTTACCCGGTTCAATTATAATTACGACAACAAATATCTCGTGGAATTCAGTGGCCGGTACGACGGAACTTCCCGGTTCCCCAGCCATTCCCGCTTCGCCTTTTTCCCGAGCGTTTCTGCCGGTTGGAGGATTTCGGAGGAAAGTTTCATGCGGGATATCTCCTGGCTGGATAACCTGATGCTGCGGGCATCCTATGGTTCGCTCGGCAACCAGAACGTGGAGAACTACGCGTATATCAGTTCGCTCGGATACCAGAACCAGGTGGGTTATATTTTTGGCAATCAGCGTCCTTCCGGTGTAACGCCGCCGCAGCTCGTGAGTGCCGACCTGATCTGGGAAACCGTGACTTCGAGCAATTTCGGGCTGGATCTTAATTTGTTCAGGAAACTGCGGGTGTCAGGATCCTACTATACCAGGAAGACGGATGATATGCTCACCGAACCGGAAAAATTGCCGGCAACGCTCGGTGTAGATCCTCCCCGGCGAAACAGC
>CAZUWX010000034.1:15794-41621 GCA_964624205.1 uncultured Chitinophagaceae bacterium | reverse complement strand
ACAGGCCTTTCCACCGGCTCCGGGCAGTGCAGAATTTAAGCCGGACGCATCCGGTTTTTTAAGCCTGTCGTTTAAAGGAATTGACGCGCATTTTGCGCAGGATCTGACACCGGAAAACAGGAAAATATTGTATGCAACACAAACTCCGTGGGCAGCGAGAGCTACAACCGACAAAATATCAAAAGCGGCCTGGAAAACCAAACCTTCGTGGTGCATCATCGGGCTAAACGACCAGATGGTTACGCCCGATCTGGCAAGGGCAGAGGCGAAAATGATAAATGCAACCACGCTTGAGCTCAAAAGCAGCCACGTTCCCATGATATCCCAGCCAGCTAAAGTTGCAGATTTTATCATAGGGGCAGCACAGCAATTGTAGCCCGGACGTATAGTGTATCCATGCCCCCAGGCACCCGTTATAGACATTTAAAAAATTCGGCGACTATTGGTCGGATACGGGCCGCCGCTGATCATTGGCTGGAGAATGTAACGGCCAGCTTATATTAGTCGGGCGATAAATAGAAAAAAATCGTTCTTTTGTGGTTTACTAATCAGATGTGCGGGATATCAGGCATTTTTTCAAGAAGGAGTATTGACGCGGAAAATATTATTTCGTCTTTAACCGCTATCAAACACCGCGGGCCAGATGACACTTTTATTGTCGCTTTGGAGAATGATAGTCCGCACTTTTTCTCCTGTCCACTCTCATCGACAGCTATAAAACGGCAGTACGCGGAACCGGGGCCGATGCTTTTAAATTGTTGGCTCGGTTTCAATAGATTATCCGTTATTGATCAAACGATAAACGGTTTCCAGCCACTCTATGATGAAACCCGGAACTGTATCTTTCTGATGAACGGCGAAGTGTACAATTACAGGGAATTAAGAAATACTTATTTGCGAGACGATGTTTTCCTTTCCGAAACGGATACGGAGGTAGTATTCAGGCTGTATCTCAAGTTGGGGGATGATTTTATACATCATTTGCGGGGTATGTTTGTCATCGTTGTAGTGCATGCATCCGATCACACCATAAAGGTATGGCGTGATCGAATGGGTATAAAACCTTTCTTTTATACTATTTCGGACAATCAGTTTATTTTTTCTTCGGAAATATCAGGCGTTTTTGCTTCAGGAATGCTACAGCCCGAATTTGATTTTGAAAAACTGGGTCATCAGTTCTATCTTGGAACAAGCCAGAGTCCGTACACAATTTACAAGCATCTCAGCACCCTGGAGCCGGCTTCTTATTTAACTGTAAATACCCGGTCCTATGAATACACTATCACACCATACTGGAGCCTGAAGTTTAATCCCGTTCCATCAAATATCTCGGCAGAAGAGTTCTATTCAGACGTGCAGGAGTTGGCAGACCTGAGCCTGGAGGGCGTAGCGCAAAGAGATAAGGCCCTGATGCTGAGTGGAGGATTGGATTCGGGCCTACTGGCCGTACTTCTTGGCAAACGCGCTTCAGACATAAATGCTTATTGCATTTTTTCTGATGAGAACCAATCGTTTAATGAACTGGAATTTGCTAAGCTGAACGCGTCAAATGCGGGAGTGCTGTTGGAGGAGCATAAGATACCTGACAAGGTTTCTGAAACTATGGCACGGGAGTTTTGCCTGGCCGAGGAGGAGCCTAACATATCTCCGGAACCTGCTTACTATTTATCCCTGCGGGCGAAAAACAAGAAAAGAATTTTATATAATGCCCTGGGGTTGGATGAGTTGTTTTATGGTTATGGCCATCATATTAAGGCACTGAAATACGCCCGGTATCAGTTCTTTTTGGACTGGGTGTGGGAAAAGGCAGTTCCGGCGGGAAAACGGGGAAAACTCAAAGATATTCGGAAGTACGGATTAGCGGCGCTGCCTTTTGTATCGAGGGCTGTTGCAAGTTGGGATGATATCAGGAATCTATTTGCTGATCATCAATCCTATGCCTGGGAACATCCGCTGGATGTCTTACTTAGAGAGGCAAGAGCTGATTTTGCAGATTTTGATGCGTGCGACCTAATGAAGAAGATATCTTTTCTCGACATCCATTATTATATCTCTTCGCATCATAGTTTTAGATCAGACAGGCCGGCAATGTTGAATCATATAGAGATGCGATTCCCCTATTTGGACCACCTTTTTATACAGAAGTACTTTAACATCCCCGGGCTGGAAAAGGGGCTCTCTTATAAGAACAACAAACCATTTCTAAGAAGCCGGATTAAAAATATTCTCCATCCGGAAGTTTTTATGATGCCTAAAAAAGGATTCGATATGCCGGTAGAAAGCTGGCTAAAAAATATCGACCGGTTCGCTGTCTGTAAAAAATTAGGTGATATAGCATCCGGGGCGGCGATAAATACCTTTTCCAAAACGCCAGCCAGGCAATGGCTGATGTTTTCCCTGTCGGAGATACATGCCCATGTGGTTAACTCATCGGATAAGATCCGGGTAAAAGGAACCCTGTAACAAGGAATATTCAGGTGGATCCGTCAACTATAGATTCGCGGCCAGCGGTCTGCAGAAGCCCGGGTCAAAGCGATCAGATCAATTAAGAAGAACCGGGATATTCCATTTCCCTGGTCGTCAGGTTATGGGTGATGGAATTCCGGATCTCCCGGTGATAAATATAAGTAGGCAGCACTGTTTTTAGTATGCGGGCACCCGACCGGGCAGCTCTTTCGAGGAAATCGGCATCATGCCCTAATTCCATTGCACTAAATCCGGTCAGCCGAAATGCCAGCTCTCTGCGGATAAAAAAAGTACCACCAATGGCACAATCGCGCAGGTGGATCATCCTTTCATAATTGAATCGATCGGGAACATAAGGGCTGCCTAACACCTGTACGCCACCATGCAGGAGCTCCGTATCCGGATTTTCAGCAATGATGGCTTTTCTTGCTGCAAGATGATCCGGACGGAACTCGTCGTCCGAATCCAGGAATGTGATGTATTGGCCTGTTGACAATAGGATTCCCGCGTTCTTGGCTGCTACGCAACCGCTATTTACTTGCCTGGTGTACGCTATTTTATGGTTGAGATAAGGGGAGATCAGCGTGTGGGTTCCGTCTGTGCTGCCGTCATCCACAATAATGACCTCCCAGTCTTTTTCTGTTTGCCGGACCAGTGAACGCAAAGCCCGTTTTAAAAGATGCGCCCGGTTATAGGAAGTGACTACCACAGAAAAAAAAGGCAAATAAAATGCAGTACCCAGGTTTTCCGCATGATTCGTCATCGTTTTTATATAAAAGCGTTAAAGAATATGCCCTGACAAAGATACAAAAAGGCCGAAGACCAGGTGGCAATGAAAGATTCTCTTCATTGGCATAGCGCCTTCCCCTACACCCCCGGATCGTGACTGCCAAGCCCTGATAGCAGGTTTTACCTGAGCTGCAAAAGACCTTAGCCGGTTTTATTTGCCTAAAAAAAATTACCTTGGAGCCCGATAGCTAAACCCGCAACATGCCGGACACGTTTTTAAGCGATAGCGCCATCACCGATCCCGGACAGGACCGTTTTCAGCGGGCTCCCTTTGCACAAAGGATTGCCGACTCTATCATTAACAGCAACAGCCGGGACACAGGAGTCATCGGTATTTACGGCGCCTGGGGAGAAGGAAAGACCTCGGTACTGGAAATGATCGAAACAGCACTGGCCGGGAAGGAGCAGATCATCACCCTGAAATTTAACCCCTGGCGATACAAAGACGAAGATGGTTTACTGAAACAGTTTTTCAGCCTGCTGGCCGCATCCCTCAATGCAAAACTTCAGAAGAAAAAAGAGATTATTGGCGAAGTATTAAAAGAATACGGTGAGTATATTGACATCGATATCCCTTTCATAGGCAGCCCGGGCAAAAAAGCGAAAAAGGCCGGTGAGGCGCTTTCCCATATCAGTATTGAAGACCTGAAAAAGCGGGTGGAAAGTATTCTGTTGGAGAATGGAAAAAAGATCGTGGTGATCATCGATGATATCGATCGGCTCGAAAAAGAAGAGATCCATGCTGTTTTTCGCCTGGTTAAACTCACCGGCAACTTTGCTTATACTACCTACATACTCGCTTTTGATGAAAATATCGTGTCCGCAGCCATCGGCGGGAGATTTGGGAGCGGCGACCAGCAGGCCGGCTTTAACTTCCTGGAGAAGATCATCCAGGTTCCGGCCAAAATACCGTTAGCCCAAAAATTTGCGCTGAAGGAGTACTGCCTCGAAAAGGTGCTAAAAGTACTGGCGGGCAATCAGATCGCGCTCAGCTTCGAGGAGCGGGAAGAATTTATCTTCTGTTTCTCATCCTTTCTTTTGCCCCGGTTGAATACCCCGCGGCTCGCAGTTCGCTACGCAAACACCGTGTCGTTCTCGTTGCCGCTGCTCATCGGCGAAGTGTATTATGTAGATCTTTTGCTCATCGAAGGGGTGCGCATTTTTTATCCGGAGATACACGACCTGATCCGTGCCCGTCCACAATATTTTATAACGGACGTTCGCACCGACGCGGAGAAAACCACTGATCTTAACGGCTATCTTACGCAGGCCACCCGTACCTATCGGCCGGATGAGGATCGGAACATCAGGGAATTGCTGGACTACCTGTTCCGGAAAACAATACCCCCGGGCTATGCTGTAAACAGTTCCGCAGCAAGGGCTGAACATGACCGGCGTAAACGTATCAGCTCGCCGGATTATTTCAGCCGGTACTTTTCCTACACCGTATTAGCGGGTGAAATTTCCGACGTAAAACTCAGATCCATACTGGAGGCGACCGGAAGCAGCAACCCCGCTGAGATTGCCGCGAGTTTGCAGACGCTGCTCTCGTCCTCCGCACCCGACCGGTTGCTGGACAGGCTGTCTCAGCAAACCGATGCGCTCGATAACACGACTGCTCTCAAAATGGTTGAGGCCATCGCATTGATGGGAGATGCGCTGAAAGATAAGCATGCAGGTGCATATGCTTTTGACCCGGTGATGACGCAGGCTGCGCTCTATATTTTAAATCTTCTTGGCAAAATAACCGATCCCTATCATGCTATATTGACCTTTGTCAAAAGATGTAGTTCCTTCGAATTGCTCAGCAAGACGATGCTTTGCTGCTTCAGGCTCGATGCCGTCCCGAATGTATTGGGCGGCGACAAGGCAAAGGCCCTCGTTAGAATGTTTATTACCAGAGCCCTCCGGTTTGCCGCAGGACAGCCGGTGTGGCAAACGTATCCCACTGAAGCAGTGTTTTTATTTACACTCTGGGCAGACTACGGTTTACCGGGGAATCTGAACCGTTACGTGCAGAAAGAATTGGAAAAGACTCCCTCTACGGTTAAATCACTTGTCAGCGCATTCACTACACCGGTATATGATCTGCATACAAAACAATTTACCGGTGGAACCTTCGACGACGCCGCGTACCGGGCGATCAAAAAACTGTTGGACCCACGGATGCTTTATAACGCTATCTGGAAGATACCGGAGATCGATCCGGCCGATTTCGAACCTGGCATCCCCCTGCAGTTGCTGAACTGGGAATACGCGCAACTGATCGCTTTTGTTTACCGATACCGCAGGGATCAGCATAGCACAAAACTCCTGGAGTCTGCGCCGGAATGAAGCCGGCTGGTTTAAATTTTATAAAAGCTGAGGCAGCACTTATTCCTTCAGTATCTGCAACTAACTGAATAGAGAACAAATCCTGCGCAAATAGTGCTATAGTTTTTTTCTGAATGATGAAGGCGTTGATCCTGTTATTTCTTTGAAGAATTTATTAAAATTGGTAGCATTGCGATAGCCGCTCAGGGAAGATATTTCCGCAATACTTAGTTCCGGGTTATTAAGTAGCTCGCACGCATGGCGAATGCGTAACTCGTTCAGGAATCCCGAAAATGTCTTTTTTGTGCGCTGTTTAAAGAATCTGCAAAAGGCAGTGGGCGCAAGATGTGCAATGCTGGCAACTTCCTCCAACTGAACGTCTTTCTTGAAATTATGCATAAGAAAGCGGTAAACAGCGTTGATCCTGCCTGTATCCTTTTCGTTGTAGGTATTTACAAATTTGTCACTCGAAAGGTATCTTATTTCCTTTGAGACACTAAGTATTTCGAGAACTGAAAGAAAAGTAATGAACTGGGAAATGTCTTCCTGTTTTGCCATGTCTAAAATTTTCTCTCCTACAATCTCTCTTGCTCTTCCGGTAACTTCCAGGCCTCTCCTTGATTTTTTTATCAGCGTATTCAACGTTGTGAGAGAATTGGGGCGAAGCAAATTGTGGAGGATCAATGGCGAAAAATAAACGACAATGGCTTTTGAGCGAAGCCTTTTATTTCCTCTGTAGAAATCGTCATCGTTGGTGAGTATATGGGGCAGATCCGGGCCCATCAATAAAACATCTCCCTCGTTGAAGCTGCTGATATCATCTCCTATCACCTTTTTCCCGTATCCCTCCTCGATATACACCAGCTCGCAATTCGGGTGGAAATGAAAGGGACTATCAAGATACAGGGTGTCAATTTTCTTAATGTGTGTAAGCTGGGTATCCGTAATTCCGACGTCTACAAGAAATGGTATCATGAGTGCTGATAGTTGGTATGCTATTGAATGGTACGAAGATAAAATATATATACTTAATGTTAAGATAGTTTATATATGCGATTCGCCGGAGTCTTATTATTGCGTTTAATCAGTTGACTGATTCGTTTGTACGCAGACGGGCGCAGTTCCTGAATAGAAGTGAAAAAAACATTAACCTAAACCCAAAACTATATGCTAACTGCTTGCTTAAGGCTTTTTTCGGGTATTTTAACCCGACTGTCGGCTCCCACAGCCCTCTATTTTCCATTCAATAAATACTGCATTGAGCTATGAAAGTATACTCATTTAAGGTAGACGCGCCTTTCAAAGCGACCGGATTTATCCCCAGGGCAATTCTGGGCCTGTTGTTTTTTATGATACTTGCGCATTCGCTTTACGCGACTGAAAAACGAACGATATTCAAAAATGAAAACCATGCGCTTGTTACGCATATCGAAGATATTCGGCCGGGGCGGACTGATATCAACAGGCGGGGCGACTTTCCTCATGCCGACAAGGAGGTGACGGGGCTGGTGACCGATAGCATCGGAAATCCTTTCGCCGGCGTCAGCGTATCCGTTAAAAACAGTTCCGGCGGAACAGTTGGCACTACCACCGATATCAATGGCCGGTTTGTACTGTTAGTGCCGGAGAATGCAACGCTCGTGTTCAGTATGGTGGGCTATGTGGAACAGGAAATATCCGTCGCCGGACGAAGTTCTCTTAACATAATAATGATGCCGGCTGATAATGATCTCGGTGAGGTAGTAGTGGTGGCCTTCGGTACGCAGAAGAAGGAAAACGTAGTTGGGGCCGTTACTACCATTAATCCCAAAGAGCTGAAAGTGCCCTCCAGCAATCTTACCACGGCCCTGGCAGGCCGGGTGTCCGGTATGATCGCTTTTCAGCGGAGCGGCGAACCCGGTGCAGATAACGCCCAGTTTTTTATCAGGGGCGCCACTACTTTCGGTTACAACAGAAGCCCCTTAATACTTATCGACGGTGTAGAAGTGTCCACTACCGACCTTGCACGATTGCAACCGGACGACGTTGCCAGCTTTTCTATACTTAAAGACGCCACTTCCACGGCACTTTACGGAAGCCGGGCAGCAAACGGGGTGATGATCATTACTACCAAAGATGGTCATGAAGGCAAGGCCAGGTATTTTGTCCGCCTCGAAAACGCAATGTCATCCCCCACACGAAGCCTTAAACTGGCCGACCCCGTTACCTATATGAAGTCCGCCAATGAAGCAGCGCGTGCACGCGATCCCCTGGCCATCTTGCCATATTCCAATCGTAAAATAGATAATACAGTACCGGGGCTCTCTACCTATGAGTACCCGGCAACAGATTGGATGAGCGAATTATTCCGCCCGCACGCTATGAACCAGCGGGCGGACATCAATGTGAGCGGGGGAGGAAACGTTTCACAGTACTATGTGTCCGGTACGTTCACGCAGGATAACGGGATGTTGAAAGTTCCTAAAGTGAACAACTTTAACAACAATATTAACCTGCGCACCTATTCCGTCCGGACAAATGTTACCATTAAGCTCAGTAAGTATACAACCGCGATAGTGAGACTATCCGGAAGATTTGAAGACTACACCGGGCCATTAGAAGGAGGCACCGATATCTATAATAAAGTGCTGCACACCGACCCGGTTCTTTTCCCACCCTATTTTGAACCGGATTCGGCCAACCAGTTTGCCAAACACATTCTTTTCGGCAATTACGGAACCGGGGGATATAACAACCCTTATGCCGATATGGTAAAGGGTTATAAAAATTATTCGAGCTCTGACATAAACGCTCAGTTAAATATTAAGCAGGATCTTTCCTTTATCACCAGCGGACTGAGTGTGAGCGCCATGCTGAATACACAACGGGATTCCTATTTTGACGTATCCCGATCGTACAGCCCGTTTTGGTATAGTCTGGGATATTTTGACGATCTATCGGGCTCTCATATCCTGAACAGGATCAACCCGGGCGGAGGCACTGAATATCTGAGCTATACTCCCGGAGAAAGAACGGTATCGTCGGCTGTATACATGCAGGCATTGGCCAATTACAGTAAAACGATAGCCGATAAGCATACCTTAAGCACCACCCTGGTGTACCAGATGGAGAATCGGCTGACGGGACAATACTCCAGTTTGCAGACCTCCCTGCCTTTCCGGAATCTGGGTTTCTCCGGCCGGGCAACCTACACCTATGATAGCCGCTTTAATGCCGAATTTAACTTTGGTTACAACGGATCGGAGCGGTTTGCAGCCAATCACCGGTTCGGGTTCTTTCCTTCCGGCGGTGTAAGCTGGAATGTTTCGAACGAAGCATTCTGGGACAAGATCAGGCCAACCGTTACCAATCTTAAATTGAGAGCCACATACGGACTGGTGGGTAATGATGCGATCGGTAGCCCCGAGGACCGGTTTTTTTACCTGTCTGAAGTAGCTGTCGACGGCGGGGTAGGTTCAACATTCGGCCAGTACCTATCCTACAGGCGTTCGGGATGGAGGGTCGATCGTTATGCCAACCCTGCCATCAGTTGGGAAATCGCACATATGACAGATTTTGGCATCGAATTCAGTCTGTTGAATAAATGGACAGTTGAAGCGGACTATTTCCGCCAGAACAGAAGCAACATTTTGATGAGCCGCGCCTCTATTCCTGCCAGTGTTGGCCTTGGAGCTGTCCTTCCCCGCGCTAATGTGGGAGAAGCCACTAATTCGGGTGTGGACGGTTCCATTAACTATTCGGAAGTACTCAGCAAGGATCTATGGGTTAAAGTGCGTGCCAATTTCACCTACGCACAGAGCAAATACGGCAAGTATGAGGAGCCGGACTATGCTGCCGTCAACGCTCCCTGGCTGTCCCGGGTGAATTATCCGCTTTCGCAACAATGGGGATACATCGCCGAACGTCTTTTTATCGATGCAAAAGACGTGGCTTCCGCTCCTCTTCAGAGCTTTGGAGAGTACGGAGCAGGCGACATCAAATACATGGATATTAATAAAGACGGAAGAATAACAGAGCTGGATAAAGTGCCTATCGGATTTCCAACCGACCCCGAGATTATATACGGATTTGGAATTTCAGCAGGGTATAAGGATTTTGACTTTTCCTGCTTTTTCCAGGGGTTGGCAAGAGAATCTTTCTGGATTGATGCCGCAGCCACTTCTCCTTTCCAGGGGCAGACCCAACTGTTACAGGCGTATGCCGACGATCACTGGTCGGAAAGAAATCAGGATATCTATGCTCTCTGGCCTAAGTTTAGCCCGAATGTCAATGGCAATAATGTACAGCAAAGCACATGGTGGATGCGCGATGGAAAGTTTCTGCGACTCAAACAGGTGGAGCTCGGCTACTCGCTTCCGGCTCGTCTGATGAAGAAGTGGCGTATGGACAACGTTCGTTTTTATCTGAATGCGACCAACCTTTTTACATTCACTGGATTTGATTTATGGGACGTGGAGATGGCCGGGAATGGCCTGGGATACCCCACGCAGAAAATAGCGAACATAGGTATCACCACCTCCTTTTAGCCACTATTCAGAAACGACGTTTATATGAAATCAGTAAATACGAAACGAATCATGAAAAGCTTTATCACCCAGATATATGCGCAAGTCCATCGTGCAGTTGCGTCTTCGCGAAGCCAGGTTCCTACCGCGCTTCGGGGGCGTGAGGCCGGTAAAGCCCTTGGCGGCGCATGGCCGGCCATTGGAAAAACAAAAAATATACGGATGAAACTCAATACTTTTTTTCTCGCAGTGGGATTATTCTGTGTGGCTTCCTGCAGTAAGTTCCTGGATATTGTTCCTGACAATATAGCAACGCTGGATTATGCATTCCGGTCCCGGCTTACCGCGGAACAATTTCTGTTTACCTGTTATGCTTATTTACCCGGCGGGGGCGGCGCTACTACGAACCCGGCGCTGACGAGCGGAGATGAGCTTTGGGTTCCCAGCCAGACGCAGGAAGACATTTCATGGCTGATCGGAGGTTTTTGGCAAATAGCCCGCGGAAACCAACAGGTGGTTTCTCCCGTAGGCAATATCTGGAGTGATGGGAACGCTTCGATGTTTAAGGGTATACGCGATTGCAATATCTTCCTTGAGAACATTGAAAGTGTACCTGATATCCAACCTTTTGAAAAAAAGCGTTGGGTGGCGGAGGTTCAGTTTCTAAAAGCCTATTATCATTGGGAACTTTTGCGCAGGTACGGAGCAATCCCCATCGTAGATAAAAACCTGCCTATTTCCGTCACCCCCGAGGAGGCTCAGGAACCCCGCCAGCCGGCCGATTCCTGCTTTAGCTATGTGCTGAACCTGTTGGCTGTGGCAGCCCAGGACCTGCCTAACATACTACCTGACCCCGTTTCAGAACTCGGAAGGATCTCTCGTCCGGTTGCGCTGGCCATCAGGGCCCGCGTGGCGGTGACCGCTGCCAGTCCGCTGTTTAATGGAAATAGCGACTATGCCGGTGTCAAAAATAAGGACGGCACCCCCTTGTTCAACGCAACGTTCAGTCCCGAAAAATGGGCACTGGCGGCAGATGCCTGTGAGGAAGCCATTAACGCGGCCCACACCGCCGGTCTGAAACTCTACAAGTTCAGCGAACAATCGGCCTATAACTATAACCTCTCGCCGGAGATGGAAACAAGAATGGACATACGAAATGCCGTCACACAACCCTGGAACCTTGAAGTGATATGGGGAGACGCCAATAGTGTGGCTACAACCATTCAGGAGCTGGTCATGGTCCCGTATAACGCCTCCAATGCTAATGCCAACGGATGGTGGCGGTCCCGACTCTCTCCACCGCTCAAAATGGCTGAACTTTTTTATACAAAAAACGGAGTTCCTATTCAGGAAGACAAAACCCTGGATTATAGTGATATAACAGCGTTGAGAACCGCGACGAACGACGAACGGCTTCATATCAAAGAAGGATATGAAACTGCGCGGCTTAATTTTGACCGCGAGCCAAGATTTTACGCAAACCTTGGATTTGACGGGGGAATTCTGTTTGGCGCCGGGAACTTCGATGAAAACAATGCCTGGCATTATCAGGGCAAAAGAGGACAGTATTCCGTTCAGGGAAGTAGCGCGGGGCAAAACATATCCGGCTATTTCTGCAAAAAGCTGGTCAGCTACCGCAATACAATGACTTCAGGCTTTGACCATTCCATCGAAGCATATCCCTGGCCGGTAATCCGTCTGGCGGACCTCTACCTTTTATACGCCGAAGCACTAAACGAAAAAGACGGGCCGGGTGCAGCAGCCTACGATATGATCAACCGGGTAAGGGAAAGGGCCGGCATACCCACAGTAGAAGACTCCTGGACCCTATATGCCAATAACCCTGCCGCACATACTACGAAAGACGGTCTACGCAGAATTATTCATACAGAAAGAATGATAGAGCTGGCTTTTGAGGGAATAAGATTCTGGGATCTCCGCAGATGGAAAGAAAGTGAAGTGGTACTAAACAGACCTATCCAGACCTGGAACATGAGCCAGTCTGATGCAGCTTCCTACTACAAAGTACAGACCATCTTTAGCCAGTCTTTCTCAAAACGGGATTATCTCTGGCCGATTCCTGAACAGGATCTGATCGTCAACAAAAACCTGGTTCAGAATTTTGGCTGGTAAAATAGATACCACCTATAACACATAAACAACAGCAATTATGTTTACACGAAAATATTTATTAGGAATGGCCTGCTTTTCGCTGCTCGCCGTTCTGTCGTGCACAAAATATGAAAACAAGCCGCTACCCGGAGAAGCGCTGCCGCCCGCACCCATAAAAAATGTAACCGTCACCAATATCCCCGGGGGAGCAGTGTTGAGTTATTCCCTGCCCACGGATCGGAGTGCACTGTACGTTGAAGCGCAATGGAAAAATCAGCGGGGAGAGGCGTATGGCAAAAAATCGTCGGGATACGACAATTCTTTAAAGCTGGAAGGCTTTGCCGATACCGCAGAGCATGAAATACAGCTATTTGCCGTTAACAGGCTGGAAGAAAAATCGGCTCCCCTGACGGTAAAGATCAAACCGCTGACATCTCCTATCATGACTATTGCAAGTTCATTATCCGTCGATGCAGACTTCGGAGGATGCAGAATATCGTTTGAAAATCCGCTGGGAGCAAATGTAATGATCGGGACAATAGCGTCGGATTCTACCGGCGAGATAAATACCATCTACAGTCACTATACCGCCCAAATGATCGGTCAATTCAATGTAAGAGGAATGCCTTCAACTGAGCAAACGTTTGGGTTTTATGTGAGGGATCAATGGGACAATTATTCCGATACCATCTATGCCACCCTCACTCCCCTGTACGAAGAATTTCTGGACAAGTCGAAGTTTGCGGTAGTCGAGCTTCCGGGCGACCTCAACGGCAACTACTATGAGCCCTGGAACAACCCGGTGACCTTCGGCTGGGATAATAATCCCAATACCTGGTTTGCCAGTTGGGTGACCACATCCCAGTTACCTAACCAGTCTTTGACCCTTGATCTGGGCGTGGACGTAAAACTAAGTCGTTTTAAGATCTGGCAACGGCAGGACTATCCGGCAGCAATTTTTGGGGTGAGTAACCTTCGCAGACTGGAAGTATGGGGAAGACCGGACAGTCCCAATGGAAGTGGCGACTGGGTCGGCTGGACCCAATTGATTGTGTGTAATATTATCAAGCCTTCGGGGTTACCAGACGGTCAATTGTCAAATGAAGATATGGAAGACTTTTATGCCGGGAATGAATTTTCGCCAACATCCGATATACCCGCAATAAGGTATGTAAGGCTGAAGTTCATCGAAACCTGGGGAGTTACGCTCTATTTTAACCTTGGGGAAATTTCCTTTTGGGGCGCGCTCAACTAATAATATTGTTTTCTAACACATCCGGGTCAAGCCCGATATTTTAAATGCTATGATATGAAATATAGGATAGAATTACAGCTATTGTCTTTCGTTGCAGCCATTGGAATGCTTTTTATTTTAGCGGGCTGCAGCAAAATGAACAGCACTTATTACACATATATTAAAGACGGGCCGCACGTATATACCGGCAGGGCTGATGAACCACTGGCCGCCGGAGGGAAAAATCGCATAAAACTGTCGTGGTTGCTGGTATCCGATCCATCCATCACCCAGTGCAGGGTTTTCTGGATGCAAAACGGAGTACTGGATTCGGTCAGCATACCCGTACAGCGGACCGCCGGGGTTGATACGATACAAACGATTATAGACGGACTTGAAGAGAATAATTATACTTTTACCATATACACATACGACGCCCAGGGGCACTCTTCAGTAGCCAATTCGACTATTGGAGAGGTCTACGGCAACCTGTATATTTCTAATTTAACCAACCGGCAAATCGTGGGTGGAGATTTTATTGATGGATCAATCGTGCTCGACTGGGGTGTTGCTCCCGACACTGTCAATATCAGCACAACGGTAAAATATCTGAACTCCCTCTCGGAAGAAATAGAACTCGAACTGCCCGCAGAGAACAGCGCCCTCGCAATCCCGGATTATCAGTGGGGAAGCACTATCTATTATAATTCATCCTATATTCCTAATAGGAACGCGATAGACACTTTTAGAGTTTCTTACAATGATTCTTTAATAATAAATCCTTAAAATGAGCATGAGCAGAAACATTCGAACGGGCCTGATGATAGTATTGGTCTGCATTTGTATTCCTTTTGGAGCAGGAGCACAGCATAGCACCGGTTATAAAATAAAAACCAGCGGGTTAACGCTACAGTTGTCTAACGACGGCACAGTGATGCAGGCATGGTTCGGAAAAAATCCCGTGGGGAAACCACTCAATGCCTATACCGAGATCCAGGGAAACAAGGTGAAGGGAAATGTTGTATCACGCAGGCTAAAGAATGGTGGAGTTGAGTTTGAGAAGATACTCGAGAATGATTCACTACAAACCTCATGCACGCTGGTAGAACGGTTTATACCCACCAGGAACAGTATCCGCTGGGAAATTGCGGTGCAGGGAAACGGCCAGGCACAGGGCGGCCGGATCAGCAGCATTTTTAATTACCCCATCACAAACAGTTCTAAGTTCTGGGCTCCCTGGGGGCACCCGCAGTATGACCCGGAAACAACAGATCAGACAACGCTTCAGCAACTGGCAATGCCCAAACGCAGCGGGCTGCCCGGCGGGGGAACCGGCTGGCGGGATCCGCTGCTGCCTCTCCCTTTCACCAACACCACGTTGTACTATGGAGCGCCTCCCCTGGACGACAAGATGCCGCTGATTCCTTACATGCCCTTTCGGGGCGACCTGATCGGTATTCCGATGTGTTCCATTCTGGACAACGCCGAACAGACCGGCCTGACGATAGCACTGTCGCCCGCGGATAATATCATCGATCTGGTACTCAACACCCAGCATGACGGTACGGTTTCATTTACGAGAGTACACAACCGAATTCCCGCAAATACGCCCGCAACCTATTCGCTCGACCTTGTAGGCGGTGAAAATGATTGGCGCGGGGGCCTGGGCTGGATGACACAGCGGTATCCCGAATATTTTAAACCCATCACACAGGATGCGCTGAAGTTCGGAGGACTGGGCGCCTACTCCGAATACACGGGAGAAATAGACGCGGCCAGGCTGAAAAAACTGGGTTTCACCGTTAACTGGCAGGCAACTTTCGACTTCCCTTACATGGGAATGTTCCTGCCACCACTAAAAAGAGAAGAGGTATGGACCAACTTCCGGAAAAACCCCAGTTCTATGGCCGGGATGGACGACTATGCCAGGCGGATGCGGAACGACGGTTTTTATGTGTTCAACTATTTCAACGTAACCGAATTTGGCGCCAGCGTACAATACCCCCCCAAACCGGCAGAACCTGACGTGGCTCCGAAAGACAGATGGAGAAATTCCAGCAGATTTCTGTACGACAGCCTGTGGGGTGGCGCCATGCGCGGGTCTGATATAATGGATATCACCTGGTATAAAAACAAGCAGCCCGGTGGACTATTCTATTCCTGGGAAGGATGTGTTGCCATGGACTGCGGGGATCCGGCCTACCGTAAGTTTTTACTGGAGCAGGCCGACCGGCACATAAAAGAGTTGCCAAACTCCTACGGTATCTGTATCGACAGGATGGACTGGCTCCGCCTGTTTAACAAAACCGAAGACGACGGAATCGCCTGGTACATGGGCAAGCCCGTACGTTCTCTGATCACCTCCTGGAAAAACCTCCTGGACACACTTGGCCCCATGATGCATAATGCCGGCAAAAGCATCCTGGTTAATAATCACCATAAACGTATTGACCTGCTCAATCACGTTGACGGCATATTCGATGAATTTACCTACGCGTCTTCGCCGCTGAACCTGACCGCGCTGCTTTGTGTTCAAAAACCCGCACTCGGCTGGACGGATGGGCCGGGAAATATCACCGGAGAAGGCATTCACAATTTTTTTCAGAAGTACCTGTATATGGGTGTATTCCCCATGGCTCCATATCCCGGAAATGACCATGCCCTTGGTGCAGATCCGAAAATAGAGGCGCTTTACTTTCAGTATGCGCCCTTGTTGGCAGGCATGAAAAACAGATCCTGGGTATTGGAATCCCACGTCGTATCGGTAAAGAATGAAGCGGCCCTCGCCAATATTTTCGCTACACCCACGGGATACACGATACCGGTTGTCTATGCAAATGAGGGAACCAAAGAAGTGGAAGTGACACTCAGGAATATCGACCTGAAAAAGATAGCCTCCTTTGTAGCCTACCACCCCGGTAAAGAAGAGCCGGTGCCTCTTAGGTTCGTGAGAGGGAAAAAATCAATATCCGTTAACGTTCCTGTCGAAAACGCCTGTGCAATGGTAGTGGCAACATACCGTTAAATTCGCATCTATGGAAGCTAATATAAACATCCGGTATCTTTCGTTTATAGTACTGGCAGCCGCCCTGGGCGGCCTTATGTTCGGTTACGACTGGGTGGTGATCGGAGGCGCCAAGCCGTTTTATGAACTGTACTTCGGCATTTCCCAAATGCCCGATATGCAGGGATGGGCAATGAGCAGCGCCCTCGCCGGCTGTATCGTCGGGGCGCTGATAGCCGGAGCACTGAGCGAACGGATCGGAAGAAAAAAACCGCTTATTATTTCAGGAGCCCTCTTTGCACTGTCGCTGTATGGCACCGGCGTGGCCGATTCGTTCACCATATTTGTGCTATTCAGGATAATCGGCGGGCTGGCGATCGGCATGGCCACCATATTAGCGCCCATTTTCATCGCCGAGGTTTCGCCTGACAAATGGCGCGGCCGCCTCGTATCGATCAACCAGCTAAACATTGTGGTAGGCATATTGCTTGCCCAGATCATTAATTTCCTAATTGCGGAAAAGGTGCCGGCCGAACTCACGCCGGAACAGATCCTGCACTCGTGGAATGGCCAGGCGGGCTGGCGATGGATGTTCTGGGCCGGGATCGTATTTGCGCTACTGTTTTTTATACTGACCTTCTTCATTCCCGAAAGCCCCAGATGGCTGATGAAAATGAAGCAAAAAGAAAAGGCCATACAAATCCTGTCGAAGATCGGGGGGGCCGCTTATGCCGAATCCGAGATACGGCAGATCGAGGAAACCCTGAGCGCTCAGCCGGAAAAGATCAGCTATAAACAGGTGTTTCGTCCCGGAATGTTAAAGGTGGTACTGTTGGGCGTATTTATTGCCAGTGTTTCGCAATTGTGCGGCATCAATCTCATTTTTAACTATGCTGACGAGATCTTCCGTACCGCCGGATTTGGATTGGATAATATGCTTTTTAATATTGTCATCACCGGCGGCATCAACCTGATCTTCACATTCGTTGCGTTGAAGACGATCGATTCCCTGGGCCGGAGAAAATTAATGCTATTCGGATTTGGGGGCCTTTCTTTACTCTATGTTGTATTGGGATGGCTGTACCAGTATCAACTATCACCGATGGGTATACTGGTCATCATCCTATTATGCGTTGCCGTTTTTGCGATGACGATCGGCCCCGGAACCTGGGTGCTGCTTTCCGAAATCTTCCCGAACGAAGCGCGGGGGTTTTTGATGTCCATAGCAACTTTTATGCTTTGGATAAGCAGCTTTTTGATGACCTTGTTTTTTCCCGTCATCAACCGGGCCTTTGGCACTGCAGGCGTATTCTGGATATTCTGCGGCGTTAGTATCGTTAGTTTTGTTGTTATTTTTTTACGGCTTCCGGAAACAAAGGGAAAATCATTGGAAGAAATCCAACAGGAGTTGTATTGAGATATGTTCTTGAGCGGCGGCATAGTGTTTTTCCCAAATCAGCGGTGTACGGAAGCGTATCCGCGGGTTAGTTGAATATTGTTTATTTACCAGGAATAAAATAAAAAATGGAAACTTTTGATAAAGATCCCGTGGCAAACATGCTGAAAAACCTGAACATAGTGGTGACCGGTGGTGCACAGGGGCTGGGATTAGGGATGGCGCGGAATTTTGCTCATCATGGCGCGCGGGTTTTTATTCTGGATAAGAACATCGACCTCGCTACAACGGCTGCAGCCGGCCTTCCCGGAAGCGGACATCTTGCCGTGGCGTGCGATGTTACGGTGGCGGCCCTGCGGCGGGCTGCCATCGGAGAAGTGATAAAAGTTGCCGGTAGCATTGACGTTTTGGTGAACAATGCGGGGATCACCCATATTCAGGAAGCCGAGGAAATGGACGAGGAAAAATGGCGCGATGTATTTGACGTGAATGTGCATGGCATGATGTTTATGTCCCGCGATGTAGCCGGGCACATGCTGGCAAAAGGATCGGGGTCGATCATCAACATTGGCAGTATTACCTCATTGGTGGGTTTTCCCCGCCGGAGCGCGTATACCACCTGTAAGACTGCCGTTATAGGCCTTACCCGGTCCCTCGCCATCGAATGGGCCCAGCGCGGGATCCGTGTGAATGCGATTGGTCCGGGCTATCACGACACGGATCTGTTCCGCAAATACGTGAACAACGGTTTGATCGACGAAGAACGTATCCGGAAAAGAATACCGATGGGAAGGCTCGGCTCCATCGACGACGTGGGCAGGGCCGCCGTGTTTTTTGCCTCCGCTCTGAGCCAATATGTTACCGGGCAATTTATCATGGTTGACGGCGGTTATACCGCTTTTGGCGCTTCGGAGGATGCATCCGTATGAATAACAGCATTACGTCAATTGAGGCTTTTGAGGTATCCGTGCCCCTCCCTCAGCCGCTGGAATTGGGAGCAATCTCCATCACCCGCCGGGAGTATGTGCTGGTACGCATAAAAGACGAGGATGGCCGTTGTGGCAACGCCGTCGGGCTGAGCCGGAATGCCCCCATTGTGGAAACAATACGAAGAACCATTGCACCGCCATTAACAGGACAACGGTTCGAAGATTATGACGATCACTATAACACTATCGTACAGGCGAATACCCCACTGGGTACCAACGGCATATTCTGGCGCGCATTGAGCCTGGTAGACTGCGCCATACACGACCTGCTGGCGCAACGCTCGGGAAAGCCCCTATTTGTTTTCCTGAATGGTAAACCGAGGCCGGTGCCCTGTGTGTTGGTAGGAGGTTATCCGCTTTCTACGGAAACAACAGAGTCCCTGCAGCATCAGGCCCTGGAAATGGAGAAGTTGCAGGCTTCCGTTATAAAGATCGGTAGCTGTGGCGATTTTACCCGCGATACCCTTCGATTAGAGGCCATCCGTGAAGCAATCCCGCAGGGGCCGCCGCTGGCCATCGACCTGTACTGGCAGTGCTCATCGCATGAAAAACTGTTGCCCGCTGCCAAACATTGGGAACGTTTCAATATGGCATGGGTAGAAGACCCTTTCGAATTTGACGACTATGCAAGCGCCTCAGCACTTAGCCAGCAGCTATCCTACCCGGTCGGCATCGGCGACGAGCAAACCGGCTTCCGGAATTTTGAGCGGCTGATAAAAGAAGGCCGGATAGGTGTGGTTCGCCTGGACGCTACCGTCTGCGGCGGCATAAAAGCATTTTTGCGCATCGCCAGCCTGGCTGAGGAAAACGGGATTCCGGTGTCCTGCCATTTGTTCCATCAGCTCCACACACAACTGGCCTGCGCTGCACCCGCCGTCAAGTGGGTTGAACAATTTTTGCCGGATGCCGGCCTCGATTGTATACACCTGCTCCTGCGATCCGATCTACCCCTTCAGCATGGTATGATCACGGCAGCCGGCGACTGCAAAACTGTGTGGGACTGGGATGAAGACAAAATCAATATGTATCGAAAAAAGGAAACTTATGATTGAAATCTCACTTCAGGGTCAAACGATACTGGTTACGGGCGCACTGGGCGCCATTGCTACAGAAGTGAACCGTCGCCTGCTTCAGGCCGGCGCGACCCTGCTGCTCACTGATATTTTTGAAGCAACCGATGCATCAGAAAAGATCGCGGAGTGCAGATACCCTACGCAAAACTGGATTTACCGGCGTATGGACGTACTGGAAGCCGACGAGGTTAATCTAACGGTAAAATCATTCTTCCGCGATTACCCCGGGATCAATACGCTGATAGGGCTGGCGGGCGGGTGCGGCATGCATCCCTTCGCTACTACGCCGCCCGACGATTATAGCCGCATTTTCAATTTTAACTATTGGGGGCAGCTAAATCCCACCCGGGCCATTTTGCAGGAATGGGAAAACACCGGCATCCACGGACACGTTATCTATACTTCTTCGCTGGTAGCGGGTTTGCCCTGGGCAGACTTATCTGCTTACATTTCTGCAAAAGCCGCCGTCGAAGCACTGTCTAAATGCCTGGCACTTGAGTATGCAGGCAGGGGGATACGATTTAATTGTGTGTCACCGGGGCATGTGGCCGCGGGATCCAGTCAACAGGTTTATGACACCAACGAAGCATACCGGAACATGGTGAACCGGGTGATTCCGCTGAAGCGGTTGATTCGCCCAGAATCTATTGCAGATATGTTCCTGTTTTTATGTTCGCCCATGGGGCAGGATATAAACGGGCAGGTTATTAAAATAGACGGAGGAGCCAGTATTCCTAAAGTTGGATAAAAACAGCATATATGATTTATGAATTACGCGTTTACACCTGCTATCCCGGCAAAATGGAGCTGGTGCTGGATATGTGGCAAAAAGAGGGCAGGGCCATGCTGGAACCGTACTTTAAAATGGTGGGGCAGTGGACCAGCGTAAGTGGTGTATGTAACCAGATATATACATTATGGGAGTTTCGGGACCTTAATCACCGGGAATCGGCCCGTAACGCGCTGATGCAACACCCCGGCTTTGCGGAATACCTCGCACGCTGCCGGAACTATTACAGTAAACAGGAAACTACCTTTCTTTCACCAACCGTGCTGTCGCCGATAAAATAATACGCTATGTCGACTCGTGTGCTGCAGGGTATCACCTGGAAAAATCCCAGAGGCTATGACCCGCTGGTTGCCGCTTCCCGCGTATGGATGGATCTGAATCCTGATAGCAGCGTTAATTGGCAGCAGTTACCCTGGTACGAATTTGAAAACAAGATATTGCGATCCCTTGCCGCAGGCGACGGTCAGTTCGATCTGATCATGTTTGATCATCCCTGGACCGGTAAGATGGCATCGGAAAACTGGCTGATCCCCTGGAATACCCTTTCCGGACATACCTATCTTAACGAACTTGCGCAACGGGTGGTAAGCCCCAGCCTTGAGAGTTATGCATTGTACGGCTCACAATGGGCGCTTCCGCTCGACAGCGCCTGCCACTGCGGGCTGTTCCGGGCCGACATGGCCGATCGCAGCAGCCTGCCCCGGACCTGGGAAACCCTACGGGGTTGGGCGGAAAAACACCATAATCCCCCGCATCGCTATTCATTGATCCTTAGTATTGAGGGTGTGCTGGGTAGCTGTCTTTTTCTGTCTATGATGGCCGGATTGGGTTTTCAACCGTACACCGATGAACAATCACCTTCGTGCAATAAGGAGGCTGCCGCATATGTGCTTACCATTCTCAGCGATTTACTGGCGTTCACCCCTCCCGGATCCACTATACTTGGCCCCTGGGACGTTTACGAAAGATTTTGCAGCAACGATGATGTTATTTATTCGCCCTCCATTTTTGCGTATGTCAATTATTTCGGAGGCGATGGGGGAGGGCAGTATCTGCGCGTCTGCGAAGTGCCCGGCTTCAACAACGGCGCTGTTGGAACACCGATCCTCGGCGGGGTGGGTTTAGGAGTTGCACATACCTGTACAAATATTGATCAGGCCAGAAGCCTGGGTGAGTTCCTGATGAGCGAATCTGTTCAGCAGCATGTATTTCCCGGCCATTCGGGACAACCTTCTACAAAAGCCGCCTGGACGAATCCGCAAATCAACAAACAATTTAATAATTTTTATGCGGATCTGTCGCCGGGTATGTCAAGTGCATATATACGTCCCCGTTATCCCAAATTCCATTATATAGAATTGGAGATAGGAAAAATATTACAGCAGTGGTGGGATAAGGAAACGGATCTCGCCGCCATTTTAAACCAACTCAACAATTTCCGTTAAATAAAATATCCTCGTTAGTGATGCCCGCTTTCGACCCTGATTCCCGGATTTTTGTTGTTGGCTCTATAAATGAGCCGGGACCCTGGTTTCATCCATCGGGGGAGGGTATCTCCGTTTATTCGCTGGACGGGCGTAGTGGTGCCATTCAGCGGGTCGCGGGATTCCCGCAGGCCGCAAATGCGGTATGGCTTGCACCACGACCGGGCGGAATATTGCTGGCTACCGAGCGGTTTACCGAGGCAGGGGAAATCCGGTCTTTTGATTTTGACGGAGAAAGCCGGCTCTGCCCGGCAGGTGCAGCGCAATCCTCCAAAGGGGGGGCTGTTTGTCATATCGCAATGCACCCGGCTAAACCCCTGGCATTTGTTTCCAGCTTTCTGGGAGGGCTGACGCTGCATGCCATCGGTAAAAACGGAGAGATCGCACCGGCGCACCAACATATAAAATATGCGGGGCAGGGCCACCGTCCGATGCAGGACCGAAGCCATCCGCACCAGGCAACCGTTACTCCCGATGGGAAACACCTATTTGTCTGTGACCTGGGGGCCGATAAAATATGGATACACGGGATTCAGGCAGATGAAGGCCATGTAGGTGGCATTCATATAGGAGGAGGCAACATAACCCTGGGTCCGGCGGCGGCAATTGATACGCCTTCCGGGGGTGGGCCCCGTCATCTGGTTTTCCATCCCCGGCTGCCGGTACTCTATTTGCTGGGCCAGTTAGACGCGCAGGTGTATGTGTATGCATATGCTGCTGGCATATTGGAACTACAGACAAAACACCCGTGTTTACCGGCAGGTTTCCAGGACGATGCAGAAGCTGCTGCAATTAAACTTCATCCCTCGGGAAAAGCGCTATACGTCTCTGAGCGGCGCAGCAATACGATCACTGTATTCGCCATCGAAGACAGAGGCAGGCCGAACAGGGTGTCTTCCTTTTCTACCATGGGCAGAACGCCCCGGGATTTTTTAATCTCGCCGGACGGAAACTGGATGATCGTGCTTAACCAGGATTCCGACACTATGGTCCCGTTTAGTCTCAACCCACTGAATGGTATGCCCCATGAATCCAGGGGAGAGCCGGTAGTTGCCGGGTGTCCCGTATGCGGATTTTTCTGGAATGAATAATGGATAATTAAACGGCCACACAAGAGGAAAAATACAGGTCAGAAACAACTTTAAACTTAATAAGAATGAGCTACTGGAAAAATGAAGGAGAACTTTTTAAATTGATCAAAGATGAGCTTTTTACAGCAGTGATCGGCGATATCATGGACAAACTGGATCTGCAACACCAGTTTCTCCCCCCCCAGATCAGGCCGCTTCAGGCAGACATGCGGATTGCCGGAAGGGCAATGCCGGTACTGGAAGCCGATGTGGACAGTGATCCGCTGCTAGACGGATTCCGACACCTTTCCGATAAACCTTTTGGTGTGATGCTGGAAGCGCTGGACGATCTGAAAGAACACGAAATATATATATGCACAGGGGCCTCGCCGACCTACGCACTATGGGGAGAGCTCATGACCGTCCGTGCAATAAAACTCGGCGCAGGGGGTGCTGTGGTGAACGGCTATTCGAGGGATACACCCGGTATCCTCGCATCAAATTTTCCGGTCTTTTCACATGGCCCTTTTGCCCAGGACCAGGGCCCACGGGGCAAGGTTATCGATTTTCGGTTGCCGGTCAAAATGGATAAGGTAGCCGTACATCCCGGAGACATCATAGTAGGAGACGTAGACGGAGTTTGTGTGATTCCCAAACATGCCGAAACCGAAGTAATACGAATGGCATTGGAAAAAGCACGTGGAGAAAAAGTTGTCCGGGAAAAAATAACGGAAGGAATGGGCGCCAAAGAAGCATTTGATAAGTATGGCATTATTTGAACCGCTGACCCTGCAACACTGATATCACCGAATCCTATAAAATGGATCCTTATGCGAATGGCGTACCGGATCCATTTTTTCCGCCTATCATATTGCCCGATGGCAGGGCAGGGTAGGGTAGTATGATGGAATTACCGGCAGCGCATGCTTGCAGTGTCTCGTACGGAAGTGCTCCTAACCTGTTCCTTAATGCGGCAACCGCTCTCTTAGCTTTCCATACACCCAGGTGCCCGCAACTGCGCTGAGCACCACCACCAGTACCACCGTAGCCCCCATGCCAATTTGTGCAAACAGCGGCCCGGGGCAGGCTCCCGTTAACCCCCAGCCCAATCCGAAGATCAGCCCGCCATATATCTGGCCTTTATTCAGTTTTTTGGAGCTGAAAGTGATGGATTCTCCATATATGGTTCGGATCCTGAATTTTTTGATCAACCATATCGATACCGCTCCCACGGCGATGGCCGATCCGATGATACCGTACATGTGGAACGACTGCAGACGGAACATCTCCTGTATGCGGAACCAACTGACTATTTCCGCTTTAACAAACACGATCCCGAACAACACACCCACCGCCAGGTATTTGAAGTTATGATACCACCTGTGCTCCAGTACCGACTCGTTGATGCAGATGGCATCCTGTGAACGTACCTCAAAATCTGCATTCGTTTCCAGCCCATCCATTTTTTCCAACGCATCCAATTTTGTTGTTTTCATTTTTGCAGCACCTGTATCTGTGTTTTTTGCGTCCATTTTCTTCAGCGTGTTTATATGAGTTTCAGTATGAAGGGTAATAATAAATTCACCATCAGGAATCCTCCGGCCATAAAACAGATTGTAGCCACCAGCGATGGCCACTGCAGGGCGCTCAAGCCCATGATGGCATGGCCACTGGTACAGCCTCCTGCGTAGCGGGCACCGAATCCCACAAGAAATCCGCCCCCCACCATCATCAGCAGACCACCCGGAGAAAGCAGTATCTTCCAGTTATAAAGCTGTACGGGTATCATCGACGAAAAATCTGTTATTCCGTACCCTGCCAGTTCTGCAGCAAATACAGGATTCACTTTAACGGGCCCCGGATCGGCCAGGAACAGCACCGACAAAATTCCACCCAGCAATATGCCGCCCACAAAAAACAGGTTCCATAGTTCTCTCCTGTAGTCGTATTTGAAAAATGGAATATTGGCAGGAAAACAAATTGCACATAGGTGTCGCAGATTGGATGAAATCCCGAAATGTTTATTCCCTAAGATCAATAACACCGGTACGGTCAGGCCGACCAGCGGGCCGGCCACATACCAGGGCCATGGTTGATTGAGTAGTACTGTCATCTCCTTACTGTCTTTATGATGCCGAATAATTGAGTTTATGCATGTCAAAGGTATTTCGGGTAAGAATATAAATCAATTTTCCGGCATTATCTCCGGTTAAGGAAATAAAACTAAGCGCGCCAGGTGGAATAGCCGCCCGCTTTTCGCAAATACCTGCACCTGAAAGATCGCCTGGATTTCAAAGAACTAATGTCGACAGGGCAAATATAGGGCCCGACCTAAGGTAGTTGGTCATTTTTGTGACGGTCTCCTCGAAAACTTGTGACGAGCTTCGAAGAAACCTGTGACGAACGGACAATTTTCGGCTGAAAGCCCTGTTGCGACTGGATTTCTTCATAGTTTCTCCTCTTTGCCTCCTCTTTGCCTCCTCTGTTCCCCCTTGAAATCCGAGGAGCCAAAGAGGAGAATCCGAGGAGCCAATGAGGAGAATCCGGGGAGCCAAAGAGGAGAATCCGAGGAGCCAATGAGGAGAATCCGGGGAGCCAAAGA
>CAZUWX010000034.1:10070-15694 GCA_964624205.1 uncultured Chitinophagaceae bacterium | reverse complement strand
CGGAGAATAGAGTTCACATCGTGCCGCAATATTTCCATCGATATCCTATATTTGCCCTTCGCCCGTATGCGCAAAAAGCTCCAACATATCCTGCTGTGGATAGTCGCCCTGTCCATCTTGAACAGCAGCATCGACGTGATTGATGCGCCCTTTGCCTATCCCGGGTCCTCCACAGAAAAACGCTATCTGGAAATCGAAAGCATCCTGGAGCTGGTGCTCAACACCACCCTTGATCAAACCCTGCCCGACCAGACCGGCAATGACCAACACAGTCTTTTGGAGAAACATGCCAGCTTTGTTTTTTCCATTCACCAGCCAAAGGACAAACTGATCACAGCTCCTTCGGCACCAGGTTCCGGCCCCCACCTTTTCGCAACCGTTTCAGGCGCCCCTTCCCGGGGTTTTATTTCCTTTTTTTCTCCCCCTCCCGATTTTTTCCACGTTTAACGGCAACAGTACTGCCGCCATAGTCAGTGGCAATGTTAACGGCTCAGCAAACAGTTAGGCGGCCTTACCCGCCAATAACAACAATCGTCGCAATGCCTCTGGCGCAAAACAACCATATGGCAGCCCTGCAGGTGTAAATCATCACCATACTAAGGTGCGGCCTGAACGTAATCTGCTGATGCATTCAGGCTATGCGCTGTGCACCGTTAAACAGCCACATGACAGCCTCCCATGTGATTATTGAATCATCACCCCATAACGTGTATGCTGCAACGCCGTCTGTATGCATACAGGCGACGTTGCGTTAAACAGCGTCTAATGAGAAAATACATCGTATCCATTTTTTGTATGGTGTTTCCCTGGCTGCTTTCGGCCCATAATAAAGACACGCTCGAACTCTCGCTAGATGAAGTCGAAGCGGTTTTTCTGAACAAAAACCTGCTGCTGCTGGCCGGGAAATACGAAGTATCCGCTGCAGAAGCCGTGGAAATACAGGCCCGCCTCTATAATAATCCCTCCGTCACTGCCGATCTGGCCTTGTACGGCGACAACCGGAAATGGCTCGACCTGGGACAACAGGGGCAAAAATCCTTCGGCATCGACCAGCTTATTGAACTGGCCGGCAAACGAAAAAAGCGGACCCTGCTCGCACAGGAGCAGACCCGGCAGACAAAATTCCAGTTCTTCGAACTGATGCGTTCCCTGAAACATGAGCTCCGGGAAAGCTTTTATATTGTGGTATATGCCAATGAGCTGATCGAACAATTTGACACCCAGATGCGGTTGCTGCAAACGATCATCGACGCCTACGACGAGCAATCCCGCAAAAATAACGTACCGCTGAAAGACGCAGTACGACTCAAAACCGAGTATATACAACTCAGCGCCGACCGGAATTCCATCGTCATGGAGTCCATTGTTGCGCAACAAACGCTTCAGCTAATGCTGGCCGCCAACTCCGTTGTCAAACCCCGGAAAACACCCTTCCCGGCCGGCCGCCATGAACTGAGCCTGGCGGCACTCCTCGAAATGGCGGAACAAAACCGGCCGGACCTGCGTTTGCAGGAAAGCCTGCTGGTAACGCAACGCCTGAACCTGAACTATCAACAGGCGCTGGCAACTCCCGACCTTACCGTGGGCCTCGGATACGATCAAAGCGGCAGCTACGTGAATAATTTTTATAGTCTGCGTACAGCCATCTCATTGCCCGTCTTTAACCGCAACCGCGGAAATATCAAAATGGCCGAATGGCAAATAAAAGCTGCTGAACAGTCGGTAGAATACAAACGCAACGCCGTACAATTCGAAATAACCGCCTCTTATCACAGAGTAGTGGAAGCCCAGCGCGAGTACAACGTTTCGCAGCAGATTTTTGACAAAGACTTCCCCGGCATAAACAGGAGTGTGATCGAAAACTTCAACAGAGGAAATATCGCCATGCTGGAATTCATCGACTTCTTCGAGAACTACAATTCTGCCATCAGGCAGGTCAACCAGTTGCAGAAACAAAGGCGACTGGCCTGGGAAGAGCTGGAGTTCGCTGTAGGAGCGGCATTATAAATAGCTGCGGCAAAAGAGCCGCTTAAATAAACAACTATGTCAATACACAACATCCGTCTTGGTTTATACCTGCTGATCTCTCTTTTTATCAGTTGCCGCAATGATCCGTCCACCGGATATCAGGCCGCGGGTTTCGAACTTACCGATACGATGCTAAGCCGCATCAGCCTCAACACGGTGCAATTGGAACAGGTGAGCGCAGAACTGAAACTTTCGGGAAAAATAACGCCGGAAGATAATAAGGTGGCCAGCATCTTTCCTATCGTTTCAGGTTATGTGACCCGTGTAAACGTGTCGTTGGGCGACCACGTGAAAAAAGGAGCGATCCTCGCCGTTATCCGCAGCACCGATATCGCAGATTTCGAAAAACAGCGCCGCGGCAGCGAAACGGAATTGCTCCTTGCAAGACAAAATCTGCGGTCGGCCCAGGAGCTGTACGAGTCAAAACTCAACACCGAGCGAGACGTAGCTGCCGCGCAGAAGGCGGTAGACGATGCCCACGCCGAGCTCAACCGTATCAGTGAGGTATTCCATATTTACCATGTAGACACAGGATCCTATTACAATGTCGTTGCCCCGATCAGCGGATTTATCACCGAAAAAAAATTGAATGCCGACATGCAACTGCCGCAGGGCGTGAACGAAAACATATTCACCATTGCCCAGATCGACGAGGTCTTCGTCACCGCCAACGTATATGAAACGGATATCTACAAAATATCACTGAATATGGACGCGGAGATAACCGTGCTCAGCTACCCCCGGGAAAAATACCAGGGGAAAATAGACAAGATCATGAACATACTGGATCCCGAAACCAAAACGCTCAAAATACGGATACGGCTGCCCAACCGTGGCTACCTGCTGAAACCTGAGATGGCGGCAACCGTGCACCTGCGTTATCATGAACCCTATCAGCTCCCGGCTATTCCCGCCGAATCGATCGTGTTTGACAAAAGCAAAAATTATGTGATGGTCTTCCACGGAAAGGATAGTATGGAAACCCGTTTTGTAGAGGTGCTCGGCACAGCGGGTGGCAAAGCCTATGTTTCGGCAGGATTGCAACCGGGCGAGGAAGTGATCGTCAGGAACGCGTTGCTGGTATATGACGCAATCAACGACTAATCTCCCGCAAATGCCCCGCCAACGAGGGATAGAAGATAGAAAATGACCTAAAGACTGACGGGCACTTTCGAAACCGTAATCACTCTTCGAAAATAAACTCCGTCTTTTCTTCATTACCTGAAAAAACAACTTATGAACAGGCTTATCCGGAGTATTGTAGCATTCTCCTTAAAGAATAAATTCTTCATTTTTTTCCTGACGGGCGTGATGGCAGTTGCCGGCGTTTTCAGTTTTATTCATACTCCCATAGAAGCATTCCCCGACGTCACCAATACCCAAATCGTTATCGTGACGCAATGGCCGGGGCGGAGTGCCGAAGAAGTGGAACGTTTTGTAACGCGACCGGTGGAAGTGGCGATGAACAGCGTACAGCGAAAAAACAATGTGCGTAGCATCACCATGTTCGGGCTCAGCGTAATGAAGATCATTTTTGAAGACGATGTAGAAGACTTTTTTGCCCGCCAGCAGGTGAATAACCAGCTCCAAACCGTAGACATGCCCGAAGGGGTAGTGCCGGAGGTACAGCCCCCCTATGGCCCCACCGGAGAGATCTTCCGATATGTGCTACGCAGCAAAACCCGAAACAGCCGCGACCTGCTCACCATACAAAACTGGACCATCGACCGGCAGTTGCGGGCCGTAAACGGCGTGGCCGACATCGCTGCATTCGGGGGAGAAGAAAAAATATACGAAATACAGGTCGACCCCACACTACTGCACAAATACGACATCACTCCGCTGGAAGTCTACAACGCCGTCTCCAAAAGCAATCTCAACGTGGGCGGGGATATCATTGAAAAAAACAACCAGGCCTATGTGGTCAGGGGTATCGGATTGTTGAACAGCAGCTCCGATATAGAAAATATCCTCATCGAACAAAATGGAGACGCCCCTGTGCTGGTCAGGCACGTAGCATCCGTAAAAGAAAGCGGCATGCCAAGGGTGGGGCAGGCGGGGTTAAATGAAGACGATGATATCGTAGAAGGCATCATCATTATGCGCAAAAATGAAAACCCGGCAGAGGTGCTGAAAAGGGTTAAAGAAAAGATAACAATCCTCAACGAAAAGGTATTGCCCCCGGACGTAAAAATAGAAACCTTTTACGACCGCGACGTGCTGATGGATTATTGTACGGAAACGATCTCACACAATGTGCTGGAAGGTATTGTGCTGGTTACCCTTATTGTGCTGATCTTTATGGCCGACTGGCGCACCACCCTTATCGTTGCCCTGATTATCCCTCTTTCCCTGCTGTTCGCCTTTTTTTGCCTCCGTCTCAAAGGCATGAGCGCCAACCTGCTCTCGTTGGGCGCCATAGACTTCGGCATTATCGTAGACGGAGCGGTAGTGATGGTGGAGGGCATGTTCGTGGCCCTTGCCCACCTTTCGCATAAAACCGGCATGGAAAAATTCAATAAACTTTCCAAACTCGGACTCCTGAAGCGGACCGGCGGCGACCTTGGCAAAGCCGTCTTCTTTTCCAAGCTGATCATCATTACCGCGCTGTTACCTATTTTTACATTCCAGAAAGTGGAAGGGAAAATGTTCTCCCCCCTTGCCTGGACACTGGGTTTTGCCCTGCTGGGTGCGCTGATCTATACACTTACCCTGGTGCCCGTGCTCTGCGCCGTACTGCTGCGCAAAAATGTGAGAGAAAAGAAAAACCCTGTCGTCCATTTTTTCGATCACACAGTAGGGAATGCTTTCTCCTGGTGTTTTCGTCATAAGAAAAAAAGTATCGTGGCAGCGTTGGCGGTGCTTGTACTCACCTTTTTCTCCGCCAGATTTCTCGGATCTGAATTTCTTCCGCCCCTGAACGAAGGCGCTTTATGGGTGGAAGCCAAGATGCCGATGAGCATGTCCTTAAAGGAAACGGTGAATATCACCGGCGAACTGCGAAAGACAATTGGGGCATTTCCAGAAGTAGAAGGGGTGCTTTCGCAGGCAGGACGCAGTAACGATGGAACGGACCCCAGCGGATTCTATTACGTGCAGATGCAGGTGAACCTTAAGCCCCGCAAAGAGTGGAAAAGAAAAATATCCACGGATCAACTGATCGAGGAAATGGATCGGCAACTGAAGATCTTCCAGGGCATTAATTACAACTATTCACAGCCCATCATCGATAACGTGGCGGAGGCCGTAGCGGGCATGAATGCCAATAACGCGGTGAAAATTTTCGGAGACGACCTCGACGAGCTGGATAAACTGGCCGGCCAAGTGCTGAAACAGATTGAACCCGTACGGGGCATAAAAGACGCGGGCATTCTCCGCAACATCGGTCAGCCCGAAATAAGCGTAACCCTGGACAAGGAAAAAATGGCTCTTTACGGTGTGTCTGCCGGCGATGCACAAGCCGTGATCGAGATGGCCATAGGAGGAAAAACAGCCACCGTCAAATATGAAGGCGAACGTAAGTTTGACGTGCGCGTGCGGTACAGCCCCGAATACCGTAAAGATGAAAATGATATACTGGCGTTAATGGTGCCCAC
>CAZUWX010000034.1:0-9970 GCA_964624205.1 uncultured Chitinophagaceae bacterium | reverse complement strand
ATCTGCGTGCAAAACGGGGTGATCCTGATCTCCGTCTTCCACCAGCACCTGCGCAGTAAACTGCCGCTGGAGGCAGCGATACGGCAGGGCGTGGCCGAGCGGATACGGCCGGTGGTGATGACAGCGCTGATGGCCATGCTGGGGCTATTGCCGGCGGCTTTGTCTACGGGCATCGGCTCGGAGGGACAAAAGCCACTGGCAGTGGTCATTATCGGGGGACTGGTTACCGCTACCACGCTGACCCTGTTGGTATTTCCTGTTATGTTCTGGTTTTTTTACCGAAAACGCGAAAAATCGCTCCCAATGCTCGGACCGGCTATGTAAAATACAGGGAGAAGCCCACCCCTTCACCCTTTTGGGTTGGGATCTGGCAACAAGGTTGCGGGTATCTCCCAGGTATCTAGAAGGAATCTGGAAGGAATTTTGATCCTACAACATTCCCACAAAAGACCTGCAAGAGAGCAACAGCATTACCCACCGACCCTTCCGGATAGTGTCTGCTTGTGCTCTGGAAGTGCTCTCTAAGAGATCTGGTATAGCCGCTAGCTATACCAGATCACAAGGAGCGCTATACAAACTCGAATAAAACAGCAAAAAATGCCGTCGATTGGGATTGTTAGGAATTTGTAAGAGCCTTGTAAGGAATTTGTAAGGGATTTGTAAGGGTCTGCTGCGATAAATACCTGATAATAAGAGGATTTGCTTCTGATACCCCTACCAAACCCTTACAAGACCCTTATCAATGTCGAATGAGGCCCCGGAAAATACATGCCCGCATTACTAAATTATTTAGTAATTATGCAATTAAAAGAACGCATTCATGCCGGAAGCAAAAGCAGATATTCTCGCAAGCCTGCGAAAGGAAATAGCGGACTTGCAGGGACACCCGTCGCGCTTACAGGGTCTGCCTGCGGCAACAGGACTGGGGCCTCTGGCTGCTGCTTTTGCCGATGGTGTATTCCCATCAGGCACGGTGCATGAGTTCCTGGTAACGCGTCCTGAGGAGGCCGCAGCCACCTATGGTTTTATGACTGCTTTGCTGGCTCCCCTGCTGCAAGCGGGAGGCGTCCTGTTTTGGGTCAGTTCCTCCCGACAGCTTTTCCCCCCGGCCTTGCAGTACTTTGGCATTGCACCCGACCGGGTCATGTTTGCAGACCTGCGGCGGGGACAGGATCTAGTGTGGGCCATGGAAGAAATCATACAATGCGGTGCGGCAACGGCCGTGGTGGCCGAAATGTCGCAACTCAGCTTTCTCGCCTCCCGCCGGCTGCAGTTAAGAACGGAACAAAGTGGCACTACCGGCTTTATCATCTGCCATCGGCCCCGCCCGCTATATACTACAGCCTGTACCACCCGCTGGAAGATCTGCCCCCTTCCGGGCCAGCCACTGGACAACCTGCCGGGCCTGGGAGCTCCTTGCTGGCAGGTAGACCTCCTGAAAGTGCGAAATGGACGCCCGGGAAGCTGGGAAATAAAATGGATGGACGGAAGATTTGTTGCTGCCCGCCGGCCGGCCCCCGCAATTACAGTGCTTCGGCAAAAAACCGGGTAATATGAACAGACGTTTTGTCGCGATATGGTGCTGCAACCTGAAGCTGGACTGGTTCTCCCTCCGGCAACCGACACTCTGCAACCTGCCGTTTGTGCTGGTCGCACCCGATCATGGCCGCATGATCATCACCGCCACAAACACCCTCGCGCAGACCAGGGGTATTGATCCCGGCATGCCGCTCGCAGACGCCCGGGCCATTGTGCCCGGATTACAGGTGCAGAACGATCCACCCGCCCTGGCAGATAAACTACTAAAACAGATCGCCCGGTGGTGTATCCGTTTCACACCCGTAGCAGCAATAGATGCCCCCGACGGTTTGCTGCTGGAAGCTACCGGATGTTCCCATCTCTGGGGAGGCGATGAACCGTATCTGAAAGATATGGCCAACCGTTTTGCCAAACGCGGTTATACGGTACGTATCGCCATGGCTGATACCATCGGAACCGCCTGGGCAGTGGCCCGTTTCGGAAAACAAACCGTCAGCGTGGTGAAAAACAAAGAACACGGAGCAGCCTTGCTCCCCCTGCCACCTGCGGCGCTGCGACTGGAAACGGAGATCAGCGAACGTTTACACAAACTGGGGCTGCACACTATGGATCGGTTTATCCATCTGCCCCCAGCCAGCCTGAAACGGCGCTTCGGCGCGCATTTTATGCAACGCCTGAACCAGGCGCTGGGATACGCGGAGGAAAACATTCAGCCGCTTTATCCCCCTGCTCCCTACGCAGAGCGCCTGCCTTGTTTGGAACTCATCGTCACATTAAAAGGCATTGAGATCGCTTTACAGCAGTTGCTGCAAAACCTGTGTAACCGGTTGTTAAGAGAAGAGAAAGGCCTCCGGACCGCTATATTCAAGGGATATCGCGTAGACGGAGAAATTCAGGAAGTATCGATCGGCACACATCGCCCTTCCCGTCACGCCGCTCATCTTTTTAAATTGTTCGCGCTGAAACTACAGGGTATCGCACCCGGCCTGGGTATAGAACTGTTCGTATTGGAGGCGCCAAGGGTGGAAACGCTTTATCCCGCTCAGGAAAAACTATGGGCTGTAAGGGGGGGACTGGAAGATACCCGGATCTCGGAGCTGATCGATCGTTTAACCGGACGGTTAGGGGAAGATACGATTCGCCGCTACCTTCCGGCAGAACACTATTGGCCCGAGCGGTCCATACAGGCAGTTTCCGTGCTCCGGCAAAAAGCCACTACCGCATGGTCTCCCGGCCATTTCCGCCCGATCCGTTTGTTAGCCCGGCCGGAACCGGTTGAGATCACCGCCCCCGTTCCCGATTATCCGCCTATGCTATTTCGCTACAAAGGGAAGCTGCATACCATCACCCGGGCTGATGGGCCGGAACGGATCGAACCCGAATGGTGGCTGCAACCCGGCCGGTATCGCGATTATTATCGTGTGGAAGACGAACAGGGCGGCCGGTATTGGCTATTCCGGCTGGGCGACTATACATCCGGCGAACCCTGTCAGTGGTTTATCCACGGTTTTTTTGCGTGAAACAAAACAGACGATGAACTATACCGAATTACAAGTCACTACAAATTTCAGTTTCCTCCGGGGCGCCTCACACCCCGGGGAACTGGTGGAACAGGCGGCGGACTATGGTTATAAAGCCATTGCCATCACCGACCGGAATAGTGTGGCGGGGATCGTGCGCGCACATGTGGCGGCTAAAAAAAGAGGGATCCGGCTGATCCCCGCCTGCCGGCTCGACCTGCTCGATGGCCCTTCGTTACTGGCCTATCCAACCAATATCGAAGCCTATGCAAGATTATCCGGCTTGCTTACAGTGGGCAACCGACGGGCAGAAAAAGGAGAATGTAAACTGTATACAACTGACGCCTACGAGCATGGTAAAGGAATAAAATTCATAGCGCTTCCTCCTGCAGATCTGAATGCATCGCTGGATTTCGACCCCTCATTCGTGGAAAAATTACGAGAGTACCGGAATACCTGGGGAGCGAACCTTTACCTTGCCGCTACCCGCCATTATAATGGCAATGACGCCAAATACCTGCATCGCCTATCGGAGCTATCAGCCCGGCTGCAACTACCCCTGGTAGCCACCAACAATGTACACTATCATCACGCTTCGAGGCGGGAACTACAGGATATCCTGACCTGCATCCGCGAAAAATGCACGATCTATGAAGCGGGTTTCCGGCTTTATCCGAATGCCGAAAGATACCTCAAGCCGGAAAACGAAATGATAAGGCTCTTTCGGAAATATCCGGGTCTTATCGAACGAACAACAGAAATTACATCGGCCTGCAATTTCTCACTCGACGAATTACGATACCAGTATCCCCGGGAAATAACCAGTGCAGGATGCAGCCCCCAGCAGGAACTTACTCGCCTGGTCTGGGAAGGAGCTCATGGGATCTACGGCGCTACCTTACCGGAAAAGATATCGGCGGCCATCCGCTACGAACTGGAATTTATCGAACAGATGAATTATGCAGCCTATTTTCTCACCGTGTACGACATCGTCCGTTTCGCAAGACAACAGCATATCCTTTGCCAGGGCCGGGGATCGGCAGCCAACTCCACCGTCTGCTACTGCCTCGGTATCACTGCCGTCGATCCTGCAAAATTCGATCTATTATTTGAACGTTTTATTTCATCGGCACGTAATGAGCCCCCGGATATAGACGTCGACTTTGAACACGAGCGGCGCGAAGAAGTGATGCAGTACATTTATCGTAAATATGGCCGCGACCGGGCGGCGGTGGTGGCCACCGTTACCCAGCAACACCACAGAGGAGCTGTCCGGGATGTGGGAAAAGCAATGGGACTGTCTGCCGATACCATCAGCCGTCTCTCCCGCGCAATCGCCAGGGCGGGGGCGGGCGATTTGGAGGAAAGGGAAAACAAAAAGTCTGTATATGAGAAAAGAATTGAAGAAGAGGGGCTGAATGCAACTGACGCCCACCTGCAGAAAGTGTTGCAGCTCACCCATGCATTGATGGGTTTCCCGCGACAATTAGGGCAGCATAGCGGGGGTTTTGTGATCACCGAAGGAAATTTATCCGAGCTGTGTCCGATCCACAACGCCCGCATGGAAGACAGAACCTGTATCGAATGGAATAAAGACGATATCGATGCATTGGGATTTTTAAAAATAGACGTGCTGGCATTGGGCATGCTCACCTGCATCCGCAAAGCTTTTGACCTGATCCGCATACATTACGGCCACGAGTATACGCTTGCCAGCGTTCCGCAGGATATTCCCGAAGTATATCAAATGATCAGTGAGGCCGATACGATCGGTGTTTTCCAGATCGAAAGCCGGGCGCAACAGTCGATGTTGCCACGATTGAAACCTGAAAAATTCTACGACCTCGTGATCGAAGTGGCCATCGTTCGCCCCGGCCCTATACAGGGCGATATGGTGCACCCTTATCTGCGTCGTCGTAATAAGCTGGAAAAAATTGAATACCCTTCGGAAGAACTGAAAGAAATATTAGAGCGTACGAACGGAGTGCCCCTGTTCCAGGAACAGGCCATGAAGATCGCGATCATTGCAGCGGGTTTTAGTGCTACCGAAGCCGACGAACTCCGCAGGAGCATGGCCACTTTCAAAGCAAAAGGCCAGGTGAGCTATTTCCGCGATAAGCTGGTCCGGGGCATGACGGCAAGAGGATATGAGCGGGAGTATGCCGAACGGGTATTTAAACAACTGGAAGGTTTTGGTAGCTATGGTTTTCCCGAAAGCCACGCCGCCAGTTTTGCTTTGCTGGTGTATATTTCTTCCTGGCTCAAATGTTTTTTTCCCGATGTATTCGCCTGCTCGCTGCTCAACAGCATGCCCATGGGATTTTACCAGCCCGCACAGATCATCTCGGATGCCCGCAACCATGGGGTAGAGGTCCGGCCTGTGGATGTGAGCTATTCAGACTGGAACAACACCCTGGAGAAAACAGAAGCTGAACGCTGCGCCTTACGGCTGGGATTCCGGCAGGTAAAAGGTTTAAAAGAAGAGGAGATGAAAGCATGGGTATCGGGCAGGAAAAAACCATGGACTTCGTTAGCCGAAATATATACAACGGGACTGCCCGGGAAAACGCTGGAGAAGCTCGCGGATGCAGATGCATTCAGGTCGATAGGCCTCGACCGGCGCCAGGCCCTGTGGGAGATATCCGTAAAAGATCGCCCCACGGCGCTTTTTAGTGGACAGCATGCTGAAGACGCCGGCGGAAAAATAATACTGCCGGAAATGCTGCCCTCCGAACACGTGGTATATGATTATGCCACTACCGCGCTCTCCCTAAAGGCCCATCCTGTAAGTTTTATCCGGGAGAAGCTCAGCTTGCTCCATATTACCCCCACTGTTTCCCTTGGCACTTTACAAGACGGCGACCGGGTAAAAGTGGCTGGACTGGTGCTGGTTAAACAACGCCCGGGCACGGCCAGCGGCATCTGTTTTATGACCATTGAAGACGAAACCGGAATCGCCAACCTGGTCATCTTCCAAGGTCTTTTTGAAAAATACCGTAAAGAAGTGCTGCAATCGCGCCTGATCATGGTGGAAGGCAAATTACAGGTGGAGGGAAAAGTGATCCATGTGATCGCTGAACGATGCCACGATTTTTCGAGGTTGTTGCGCCATCTCACGCCTTCGCGAAACCCCATTTACAATAGTGCCGCTGACCTGACCGACGGACTACCGGCCCAGGAGAAGATCATCCCTGAATCCAGGGATTTCCGGTGAATGTAGTTGCCAGGGCGCTCGATTATTAAATTCCGTGTGATTCAGCACAACCGCGTCTACTTAAAAAGCGCCAACTCCGTGATCGTAGATCCGGGTACAAGATGGTGAACGCGGATCCCCATCTGTTCAGCCTCGGGTAAATTGGCCGCCGTGTCGTCGATAAAAAGGGTTTCTTCCGGAACCAGCCCGTTTTCCTTCAACACCAGGTCAAAAATGGCGCCATGCGGTTTTCTCAGCCGGGCAGTGTGCGAATAATAGGTTTTTTCGAATAGGTCTTCCAGGCGGATGCCATAGGTGGTAAACAGCCGCTGCTGATACTCCTGGTGATGTAATGAATTGGTGTTGCTCAGCAGGAAAGTGCGATAGCGGCTCTTTATATTTTTCAGCAATTCTATGCGTTCGGGAAGAAAATCCAGCAGCAGCGCATTCCAGGCAGCAATGATCTCTTTTTCCGCCGTCTTCTTACCCACCAGTCCAGCCACCCCCTTCAGGAACGCCACATCATCGATCACTCCCGTTTCATATTCCTCAAAAAAATGGGTGATATGGGTGGGGCTGATGTGTTCGAAGAAATTTTCAAGCCCCAATTGCCTAAACGCTTCATCAGTTCTTTTGAAATCGATGTCCAACACCACGCCGCCTAAGTCAAAAATGACATTTTTAATATTTTGCATGCCACAAAAATAGGAACAAAAACACGAGTACCGTGTCAGGCCCCGACCCACAGCGCCGCGGGGGGGCAATGGGGCGCTCAAGTCAACCGGGTGCTGGCAGTGGCTGCACAGATGGGTGGTCAGGTGGGTGATGGAAACGCTTCCCATGCCTGGGTGTCATTCCAGCGGGCACGAAATACTCAATCGAGACTCTTATAAAATGAACTAAATGTGCGCCCCTCTTTATCCGTAATGTTAAAATAGAATGCTGTTGTGGAAGGCGGCAATGCCGATACCACTTTTTTGCCTTTTATTTTTGCCGGAACAGTTTGCCATTTGCGCTGTTGCCAACCGTCGGTATCCCGGGTGTACACAAGTTGAATCGCAGATACCGCAGCAACAGAAGCCCCCAGGAAACCGGAACCCATCGCAATCTCCGCGCTGGCCATGCCATCTATTATTTCCGGTTTACCGATCTCCAATAAAGGTTTGCCGTTTCTGACCACCGCATCGGCAAAAGCGAATATTTCTTTTTGATTCCAGATATGACCATGCTCATTGGTAACTGGAATGGATAGCGCTTTTTTACCTTGGACAAGCATCGCCGATTTTTGCCATATATCCAGCGGGAAAGCACCGTCGTTGCTGCCAATATAAAACAGGCTGGGAGTTTTGCAATCGGGGAGATAAAGCGAAGGGTCCCACTTGGACTTATAAGCCCTCAATTGGTCATCTGTCATTGCGTCAAAATACTTTTTAAATCCCGGTGTGGCTGTCTCATACAGAAATCCACAGCCGTATACAGGTATGGCAAATGCCAACCGATGGTCTATCCCCATAACTGCTGAGGTGATCACTCCTCCCCATGAAATACCATGCACACCAATCTTATTTTTGTTGATGTTGGGGAAAGACGCCAATAAAGAATGGGCCTTTATCACATCCGCAACCGCATGAAAAAACCATTGCTCCCTGTCGGCAAGCTCTATATCGCCAAAAGTGGTAATTCGCGGAGGGCCGGCGTTCACGTGCCATTCACGGTTTGGGAATTCTCCTATCGGAAGATGGCCCTCTACGTCCATAGCTATGGCCGCATATCCACGGTCCACCCAGGCCTGCACCCATTCGGGGTAAGCAGTGCCTCCTCCGCCATGTACACAAATCACAGCAGGCCAGCCTCCCGGCGGAGGAGTTCCGGCAGGCGCTCTATAATAGGCAAAGACTTTTGTCTTATGGGCCTTATAATCCAACCCCTCGTAAAAAAAGGAGCTGAAGCCCTCCCGCTTACAGCAGTCAGCGTCATAGGTTTTTGGCGTTTTGAATAATTCAACAGTATCCCACGGTGAGTGGGAGGGTGTGTTGTGTGCTGCCGCGGATTCAGATGGAGGCCTGGTATGCAGGGAAGCAGTTTCCTGCGACCGTGCAACTACAGCACCTATAACCAGAAACAGCATGAGAAGATACGAGAGCGGGGGATTACACATAATTCAATATTCAATGATCCGGGATGGATAAGTTCGGCAAATTTAGAGGCTTCTCTGTTACATATCGTCAAGTTTATTCGGAAAACTCTTCTTAGTCTACCCAGACTGTCTTGATATTCACAAACTCGCGGATACCGAATACACCCAGCTCACGTCCATAACCCGAATGACCAATGCCGCCAAACGGCAGCCGGGGGTCGGACCGTACAAAACCATTCACAAAGCAGGAGCCCGCTTGCAGGCCGTTACGGGCAATCTGCTCACCTTTCCGCACATTGCGGGTGAAAACAGCCGCACCCAGCCCAAATAGCGAATCATTGGCCACTTTAACGGCTTCCTCCGGACCGGCAACAGTAATCACCGCCGCCACGGGTCCGAATATCTCGTCGGTGTAAGCCGACATATTTTTCCTGACTCCTGTCAGCACAGTCGGTTCATAAAATGCATGGCTTCCTCTCCGCTTCGGAATTTTTCCTCCCAGCACGCAGCTTGCACCGGCCCGGATATTTTTCAGCACAGTACGGTGTAAGTCGTCGCGCAGATCCATCCTTGCCATCGGCCCCAGATCAACGTCTTCTCCGAACGGATCTCCAAATGTTCTTGCAGCCATACTTTCCGTGAAGCGCTGCAGGAATTTTTTCTCAACGCCTTTAACCACAATAAATCTTTTCGCCGCAATACAGCTCTGCCCGTTATTGATCAACCGGCTTGCAGCGCAGGTTTCGGCGGCCAGCTCGAGATCGGCGTCTTCCAGTATAAGGTACGGATCACTGCCTCCCAGTTCAAGCACCGTTTTCTTAAGTAGCGCCCCGGCCTGTTGCGCCACCGTTTTTCCTGCCTCGGTGCTACCGGTGAGTGTTACCGCCTTCACCATCGGATGAGCGATTACCTGTTTCACCGCCGCACTTCCGATCAGCAGGGTTTGAAAAACGCCGCGGGGAAAACCCGCCTCCCGTATCGTGTCTTCAATAGCCAGGGCACAGCCGGGAACATTCGAAGCATGTTTTAACAGTCCGCAATTACCTGCCATCAACGCCGGCGCCAGAAAGCGGAATACCTGCCAAAAAGGAAAGTTCCAGGGCATCACTGCCAATACTACGCCCAATGGCTGAAAGCTGACATAACTCTTAGCAGCTTCGGTCTTTATTAGTTCATCAGTTAAAAACTGTTTTCCGTTTTTTGCATAGTAATCGCAAACCGCAGCGCATTTCTCTATTTCAGCCACACCGTCCTTCAAAGGTTTCCCCATTTCGCGCGCCATCAGTGTAGCAAATTCTTCTTTCCGGTCGCGCAGCACCCGGCCGGCGTTTCGCAGCAGAGTGCTTCTTTCGGTGAAACGGGTCTCTTTCCACGAAAGCCAGGCCTTATGCGTTTCCCTTATTTTTTTTTCTGTTCCGGTTGCGGAAGTTTCGGTGTAGATCTTGATCAGTTTCCCGTTAGAAGGGTTGATCGATTGAATACTCATAGGAAAAAAATTTGACAGTTAGAATGCTATAAAGATAATAAAACAGGTTCTTTATCTTGCAGTACATTTCACAGAAACCGATATGAAGAAGTTAT
>CAZUWX010000033.1:37081-41749 GCA_964624205.1 uncultured Chitinophagaceae bacterium | reverse complement strand
CTGTGGCGCTACCCCGCAAATTTGTTGATTATCCTCCTCGTTTTTTTTGTCCACGGAGTTACAGGCCTTTTGGCAAATACATACGAGCTGCGCCCCTGCTGCATTTCAGTGCGAACCGCAGGCAAGTGTGGATGGCATGAATATTCCATTTCCATGGTTTGTTACACCATCAGTTTTCTCACTCAAAACACAAGCTATGTCCAAAAATAAAAAGACCGCCGGCCGCCATGATACCGGCCAGCCTCATAAAGACAAGAGCCGGGAACAGGGGCGATCCACGGAACGGCGGCAGGATCCTCCCGGAACCGGCAGCAGGCAGAACATCTCCGATGACGAGCGGGATATGGATCGGGGCAACCGGAAAGGCCGGGTTGACCGTTCCGACGAAAGAGGCGGAGTACTGTAGCGTCCGGAGTAGTTATAGGTTTAGATCCGTTTCATGGTAGAAAAGATCTTTGTCGCACCGGCAAAGATCTTTTTCTCTCCTTCGCAATTCTGGTCAGGTCGATTCTTATTTATCCACTTTTAAATTCCACTGCTATGTCTGCCGACAAAAAAATCCATCGCGAACAACTGCCGCAACGGGGGAAAAAAGACACTCAATCCCAGCCTGCTGAAGAATTCAACGCGGCACACAACAACCAAAGTACGCCCGTAGCGGATAAAAAAAAGAAGACAAGGGGTAATTTTTCAGCAAGGGACCTTCCTATTTATTAGTCCGAAGGGCATGAACCGTACTGATAGCCGGCGTTTCTTTTGCCATTAACACCGTTACCGGGAGTATCACCCCCGGTAACGGTGTTAATGGCCAGTTTCGAGACCCCCTGGCGGAGGTATCGGCGATAGTATCTATTTAATTAGCTTTCGACTGTTCGAACTTTGCGTAGGCGTCTGCGCTGAGCACCTCCCCTTTGATGGTCAGTTGAAGGGGTTGATCCACGCCGGCGAACTTGACAGTGATCTGTTTGTTGAATGTCTGTGGGGCGGCGGCGTTAAATCCTGCTTTGATCTTATCCGATTTACCCTTTCCCACCGGAGCTTCCGGCCAGACCGGGGTGGTACAGCCGCAGGAGGCCACAGCGCTCTCCACAACCACGGGTTTGTTGCTGATATTGGTGAACAAAAAGTCGTGGTTCACCGGCACTCCCTGTTTGATCTTTCCAAAATCATATTCGGTTTCTGCGAATTTAACCAGTTCATCGGCTTTTGACTGCGAAAAAACTGCAGTGGAAAGAAACATAACCGATAACGCCAGCATAATTGTCTTCATACTTTTCTAATTTATTTGTTTTATTAAGGATAATGACCTGTTTAAGGGGGCTGATGTATGGGGCGAAGGATATACTTCGCCGGTAATCACCAGGCTTTTCACCCGGCCCTCATTATAATGAATGGTGATGGTCTTGGAAAACCGGCCTTCCGCGGCCGCATTAAAGCCCACTTTCACCCGGCTGCTTTTCCCCGGCCCGATCGGCGCCTGATCCCATTCGGGGCTGGTACAGCCGCAGGTAGCCTGGACGTCCTCGATCAGCAGGGGGAGGCTGCCGGTATTCCGGATCTCGAAATCGTGGGTAACCGGCCTTCCCTGAGGGATCTTGCCAAAATCATGCTGCTCTTTTTTCAGCGACAGAACATCCCCGTCTGCCGCAGGAGCGGGTCGCTGCTGCGCATAACCCGTTGAAAATGCGGAAATTAAAAGTAGCAAAAAACATAAATTTCTCCTCATATACCTGGCTTATTGGTGACCGTATCGGCAGCACTATGTATTGCTGAACCAAATTTACAGGCTTAAACGTTGCCATCCGCCAATAAATTTTAATCTCAACCAATTTTTAACTCTTGAAACCTGAGCTATAAAATTCCTTAGGTTTGCGAGATGGAACACGTGGAAAACACCTATTCAACCGCCACGGACAAACTGTCTTTCAACCACTTCCGTCAGGAGGTGCTGGAAGACTACCGGGTTGCATGTGAAAGCCGCGAAGCCAGCCTTCTGGGTCGAAGGGAAGTGCTCACGGGGAAGGCAAAATTCGGGATATTCGGCGACGGAAAGGAAGTGGCGCAGATAGCTGCCGCCAAGTTTTTTCAGCCCGGAGATTTTTTATCGGGGTATTACCGCGACCAAACGCTGGCGCTGGCGCTGGGCCAGGCCAATATGGAAGAGTTTTTTTCGCAATTATATGCCGATCCCGATACCGCGCATGAACCACACAGTTCGGGCCGGCAGATGAATGCGCATTTTGCGACCGCCTTTGTGGGGCCCGACGGGGAATGGCTCGACCTGGTCAACAGGAAAAACATTGCGGCCGGCCTGGCGCCGACCGCCGCACAGATGCCCCGCTCCCTGGGTTTTGCCGCAGCGTCTAAGTTTTTCCGGCATAACCCTGCATTAAAATCACTTACCCATCTCAGCAACAACGGCAACGAGATCTGTTTCGCCACCATCGGAGATGCTTCCACCTCGGAAGGGCATTTCTGGGAAACCATCAATGCTGCCGGCGTACTGCAGATACCCCTGGCCGTGTTTGTCTGGGATGATGGGTACGGCATATCCGTACCCAAAGAAATACAAACCACCAAGGGATCCATTTCGGAAGCGCTTCGGGGAATGGAAAAACAAGAGGATTCCAACGGCATCCATATCTACCGGGTAAAAGCATGGGACTATGCCGGCATGTGCGAGGTTTTTGAGGAAGCTATCGCACACATGCGGGAAACGCACGAGCCGGTGCTTTTTCACGTGGAGGAGGTGACGCAGCCCCAGGGGCATTCCTCCTCGGGCAGTCATGAACGATATAAAAGCCCCGAACGGCTCGACTGGGAGCGGGAGTGGGATTGTAACCGCAAATTCCGCGAGTGGATCATTGCCAACGCGCTTGCCAGTGAAGAGGAACTGAACGGCATCGAAGCGGCGGCAAAAGACCTGGTCAAAAAAAGCAGGCTGGCGGCCTGGTCGAGATACAACCAGACGATCCAGGAGCAGGTTCAGCACAGCCTTACGCTGTTGGACGAGCTGGCCGGTTCAGGGGCCGCCAATTCCGACGAAATTGTAAAAGTCCGCCGGACGCTGGCCACAAACCGGGAGCCCCACCGCAAGGACGTGCTGAAGTCCCTGTACGCCGCCCTGCTGGCGGCGGGTGATTCACCGGGCGCCACCGCAGTGAAAGCACATTATGAATTCCTGCGTCAGGAGGGTTATCGATTGTATTCCACCCACCTGTACAGCGAATCTTCGAAAAGCCCCATGCGTGTGCCGACCACGACCCCGGAGTATACCGCAAATACGCCGCGGCTAAACGGCTATGAAATATTGAACCGGTATTTCGACGAGTTGTTTGCCAGCAATCCGCTGGTGATCGCTTACGGCGAAGACGTGGGCAAGATAGGAGACGTGAACCAGGGTTTTGCAGGCCTGCAGGAAAAATACGGGGAGTTCCGGATATTCGATTCGGGCATCCGGGAACTGTCGATCATCGGCGAAGGGATCGGGATGGCCATGCGCGGTCTCCGGCCGATTGCCGAGATCCAGTATCTCGACTATATCCTGTACGGCTTGCAGCCGCTCAGTGATGACGCTGCCTGTATGCACTGGCGGACCAAAGGGCGGCAGTGTTGCCCGTTGATCGTCCGTACGCGGGGTCACCGGCTCGAAGGCATTTGGCACAGCGGCTCACCGATGGGGTTGATGCTGCATTCGCTCCGGGGGTTGCATATCTGCGTACCGCGGAATATGGTGCAGGCGCTCGGCATGTACAATACGCTGTTAAGAGGTAATGACCCGGCAATAGTGGTGGAGTCCCTGAACGGTTACCGGTTAAAAGAAAAGCTGCCGGCCAACCTGATGGAGTACACCGTTGCCCTGGGCCAGCCTGAAATTCTCCGGGAGGGAACGGATATCACGATCGTCTCTTACGGATCAACCCTGCGCATTGTGGAGGAAGCCTGCGTAATTCTTCAAAAGCAGGGAGTCAGCAGCGAGGTTATCGATGTGCAGACCCTGCTGCCCTTCGATGTGAATGAGTCGATCCTGGCTTCTCTCAAAAAAACCAACCGTATCTTATTTGTTGACGAGGATGTGCCGGGCGGAGCCGCCGGGTTCATGTTCAATATGGTGATTGAAAAACAGGAGGGGTACCGCTGGCTCGATTCAGCCCCGCGCTCTATCACAGGCAAGGCTCACCGGCCCAGCTACGGCTCCGACGGCGATTATTTCAGCAAACCCAATACCGAAGAGATCGTTTCCACGGTGCTGGAAATGGTAAGAGAGTAGACATCGAATGTCTATTTAACATCAACTTCCCCACGGAGCAGGTTCGGCACCAGTCGCAATGAAGCAGACACCAGATAGCTGCCTGTGCAGTTTGCCATTGGCCTTTACTGCAGGTTATGAAATACTTTTTGTACGTCTTCGTCCTGCTCCAGGCGGTCCACCAGTTTCAGCACTTCCTGGGCCTGGTCTTCCGGTAACTCCACGGTTGTAGCGGGGATCCATTCCACTTCAGCGCTGATAGGATGAAGGCCTTTTTCTTCCAGGGCTTTCTGCATATTGCCAAAGTCGCCGAAGGCAGTGCGCAGCACCAGCACTTCTTCCTCATTTTCCCCGGTTCCCTCCCCCATTTCTTCCAAACCGGAATCGATCAGTTCCAGTTCCAGCTCGTCGGGCTGCAG
>CAZUWX010000033.1:14931-36981 GCA_964624205.1 uncultured Chitinophagaceae bacterium | reverse complement strand
CGGAAGGCCCTGGGTGCATCCGGCATCTTTTTGCGCATCACCATTACGCCGATGCACACCAGTATAAAGGCGAAGAGCGTGCCGATACTGGTCATCTCCCCTACCACGCGGGCGGGCACAAAGGCGGCAAAAAGGCTCACAAAGACCATGAACAGCAAATTGCTTCTGGCGGGCGTCTGTGTGCGGGGATTCACCACCGAAAAGATCCGGGGGATCAGACCATCCTTACTCATGCTGAAGAAAACGCGCGACTGCCCCATCAGCATCACCAGGATAACGGAGGCATAGCCGGCCAGGATAGCCACAACGATGGCCCGGTTCAGCCAGGGGTAATCCGGCTGCACCACACCCGAAGCGTCGGCCGTCCCCATATGCTCAATAGCCACATAGACCGGTGCGATAGCGTCCTTGCTATCCTTTCCCAGGAAGGTGGTATAATGGGTTACCCCCGTCATCACGTGCGCAAATAATATATACAGCACCGTACAGATAAGCAGCGAGCCGAGGATGCCGATGGGCATTGCCTTTTTAGGATTGCGGGTTTCCTGCGCCGCCGTGCTTACCGCGTCAAAACCGATATAGGCAAAAAAGACTATGGCCGCCGCCCTGATGATCCCGCCCCAGCCATGATCAAAAAATCCTTCGTGTCCGGGCTCCGTTGCGGGGATCAGGTAGGGATCATAGTTACCGGAATCAATATACTGCCAGCCCAGGAAGATAAAAGTAAGCACCACACCTACCTTCAGGCAAACGATGATATCATTCACAAAAGCGCTTCCCTTGGTACCCTTCATCAGCAGCAAACTCATCAGCACAATAATAAACACCGCGGGAAGGTTGATCAGGCCCCCGTCCCAGGGCCCGGCGGTAAGTTCAACGGGCAGATGAAGATCGAAGCCCGCAAGAAATTTAACGAGGTACCCGCTCCAGCTTATGCCAACCGTTGCGGCCCCCACCGCATACTCCAGCACCAGGTCCCAGCCGATGATCCAGGCAATGAACTCTCCCATGGTGGCATACGAATAGGTATAGGCGCTGCCTGCCACGGGGATCATGGAAGCGAACTCAGCATAGCAGAGTCCAGCAAAAAGGCAGCCCAGGGCTGCCACGATGAACGAAATGGTGATGGCGGGGCCGGCATGGTTGGCCGCTGCCATGCCGGTGATAGAAAAAAGACCTGCTCCAATAATAGCGCCTATTCCCAACGCAATAAGTCCACCAGCTGTCAGCGTTCTCTTCAGGGTATGGTTACCGGATTCTCCCGCTTCGTTCAGCAGGAGACGCATCGGTTTTCTGACGAATAAACTCATAAGCTAAACAATAATTTTCAGGGTTAAAGAGGTGATTGATAAGCAAATAAAAAAAATAAGGTGGGAAGATAAATATTATCTTGCAGAATTATCACCTGGCGCAGTACAAAAATGGAACAGCAATATAGCCGCCAGGCCTGATGATGCAAGCGGCCGATGGAAATTTAAATCTCAAAAATCGACATGTTTTTATTAGAAGCTTTTAACTGGACTCAATTACTGCAACCTCAGTTCTATATTGATAACGGGGGGCTCTGGCTGGTGTTATTCATCATATTTGCCGAAACCGGATTATTTGCCGGCTTTTTTCTTCCCGGCGACACACTGTTGTTCGTTTCGGGAATCTTCAGCAATCAGCTCGCCGCTTCTTTTTATGACACGGGCAGCGACTTTCTGAACCTGCTGCTGATCATCAGCCTGACCTCAGTGGCCGGAATACTCGGCAACTCGGTGGGGTATTGGTTCGGGCGAAGGATCGGTCCTTCCATGTTTACCTGGAAAGACCGGCTGCTGTTCAAACAACGTTATCTTCATCAGGCGCAGGAATTTTACGACAAACACGGTGGCGGTGCGCTGGTGTTCGCCCGGTTTTTACCTGTGATCCGTACATTCGCTCCGATTGTGGCCGGAATTGTGAACATGGACAGAAAAAAATTCGGCTTTTATAATGTGCTCGGCTGCATTCTCTGGACCACTTCCATGCTGGCGGCGGGACACTACCTGCAGAAAATGTTCCTGGAAAAATTTAACTACGACCTGAAAGAGCATCTGGAAATAATCGTGCTGGGTATCGTGTTGGTAACCACTGCGCCAGTGCTTATCAAATTGTTCGGCGGAAAGAAAAAGGACCCTGCCGAGCCCCTTAACTCATCTGAATAATGGACCAGAAAGAATACGGTATCCTGTCCATACCCGTTATTGTTGCCGCACTGGGTTATTTTGTCGACATCTACGACCTGTTGCTGTTCAGTATCATCCGGATCGAGAGCCTGACTTCCCTGGGGTTGTCGAAGGATATGATCCTGTATGAAGGGGAGCGGATACTGATGTGGCAGATGGCCGGCCTGCTGATCGGCGGTATTATCTGGGGGGTATTGGGCGACCGCCGGGGTAGACTGAGCGTATTGTTCGGGTCCATCGTATTGTATTCCCTGGCTAACGTTGCAAACGGATTTGTGCAAACGGCCGACCAGTACGCCCTTATCCGGTTCATCGCCGGCATCGGCCTTGCAGGGGAACTGGGAGCCGGTATCACACTGGTTGCGGAGATCACCAAAAAGGAAAAAAGGGGGATCGCTACTTCCCTGGTGGCGGGGATCGGCCTCACGGGTGCCATCGTGGCTTTTATCATGAAGGAAAATTTCCACTGGCGTACCTGTTATTTTATCGGGGGCGGCCTCGGACTGGCGCTGCTGCTGCTTCGTATATCGGTGTTCGAGTCCGGCATGTTCCATAAAATGAAAGCGCAGGATGTGCAAAGAGGCAACTTCTTTATGCTGTTCACGAACCGGGACCGTTTTAAAAGATACCTGGCCAGCATCCTGCTGGGACTGCCCACCTGGTTTGTGATCGGCGTGCTCGTCACTTTCTCCAGCGATTTCGGGGAACAGATGGGCATTATTGAAAAAATAGATCCGGGTAAGGCCGTGATGTTCGCCTATGTAGGGATCTCAATAGGGGATATATTGATCGGGTTGGTGAGCCAGTGGCTGAAGAGCAGAAAAAACGCCCTCTACGTATTTTATGGCATCACTTCACTGTTTATTTTACTGTTTTTCACCGTACTGTGGAACAGCTCAGCAGAAAGAATGTACTGGATCTGTGCCGGACTTGGTTTCGGAACGGGTTTCTGGGCCATATTTGTAACCATGGGTGCCGAACAATTCGGCACCAACCTGCGGGCAACGGCCGCTACCACCATCCCCAATATGGTGCGGGGTATGCTGGCCGTGCTGATCCTGCCGCTTTTCAAATTGCTGCGGGGTGTTACAGATGATTTTGTCACGGGCGGATGGCTCACCGCTATTATCCTGATGCTCATCTCCGTGATCGCGATCAGGGCCACGCGGGAAACCTTCGGGAAGGACCTGAACTTTGTGGAGCGGTAGAGATTCCGGAAACTCCACACAATTTCGACTAAAGGATCTTATACCGGCTTGTGACAGGCCATTGAAAAACGAAAGAATACGGATGAAATTTCTGGTCATACGCTTTTCATCGATCGGCGATCTGGTACTGGCCTCGCCCGTGCTAAGATGTCTGAAGCAGCAACTGCTCACAGCGGAGGTCCATTTTCTCACCAAATCCTCGTTCAGGATCGTAACGGAAAACAATCCGTATATAGACCGCTTTTTTTACTACGATGATAACATGCGCGACCTTACCGCAGAACTGAAAAAAGAAGCATACGATTATGTGATCGACCTGCACAATAATTTCAGGTCCAACAGCATCAAAAGGGCGTTGGGCGTGCCGGCATTCACGATCGATAAGCTCAACCTGGCTAAATTCCTGCTCACAAAATTACAGGTCGATATCATGCCCCGGCGACATATCACCACCAGGAGCCTGGATACGGTGGCACCGTTCGGTGTTCGTGATGATGGAGAGGGACTTGACTATTTTATTCCGGAAGAAGATCTTATAAAGGAATCGGACCTCCCCGCCTCTCACCTGGCAGGGTATATTGCCGTTGTGATCGGCGCCTCCTATTATACCAAAAAACTGCCGGTGCACAAATTACAGGAACTGTGCGGGGCGATCGATCACCCCCTGGTGCTGGTGGGGGGGAAAGAAGACACCCGGAACGGGGAGTTGGTGGCAGCCGTGGATCCCGGGAAAATATACAACGCCTGTGGAAAGTTCAACCTGAATGAATCGGCCGACCTGGTGCGGCGCGCAAAGCTGGTGATCTCCAACGACACGGGGCTGCAATATATCGCCTGTGCTTTCAACAAGCCCGTGCTGGCCCTCTGGGGCGGCACTTCGCCACGGCTCGATGTGGAACCCTATTATGGCACAAGACGGCTTTCCGGGTTACCAGATCCTCTCCACGAAAACATACTGGTGCCAGCGCTACCCTGCCAGCCCTGTAGCAAATACGGCAATAAAAAATGTCCACTCGGCCATTTCAGGTGTATGGAGCAAATGGACATTCAATATATTCTTTCCCGGATCAATTACCGGCTGGGGAGACTATAAGGCCAGCACATTGTTCATGTTTCTCACGGCATCTGCGCTCTTGCTGAAAAGCGCCTGCTCGTCGGCACTCAGGTCAAAATCAAGGATCTTCTCCCAACCCTTACGGCCTAATATCACCGGCACGCCCAGGCAGATATCTTTCTGGCCGTATTCGCCTTCGAGGAATACGGAGCAGGAAAACAATTTTTTCTCGTCGCGCAGTATGGCTTCCACCATCGCGGCGCCGGCAGCCCCGGGAGCGTACCAGGCGGAAGTGCCGATGAGCTTGGTTAGCGTTGCTCCACCCACCATAGTATCTGCTATAATCTGCTGCTGCTGTTCTGCGCTGAGGAACCGGGTAACGGGAACGCTGTTCCAGGTAGCAAGCCGGATCAGCGGGATCATCGTGGTATCGCCATGGCCGCCCACCACAATAGCGTTCAGGTCGCCGGGGCTTGCACCCAGGTGACTGCTCAACTGGTAGCGGAATCTTGCGCTGTCTAAGGCCCCACCCATTCCGATGATCCGGTGCCGGGGGAGCCCCGTTGCTTTCAGAGCCAGGTAGGTCATCGTGTCCATAGGATTGCTGACCACGATAATAATGGCTTCGGGGGAATATTTCAGGATGTTCTCGGCAACGCCCTTAACAATACCGGCGTTCACCCCTATCAGTTCTTCCCGGGTCATTCCGGGCTTACGGGGAAGCCCCGAGGTAATCACTACCACGTCGCTGCCCGCGGTCTTTGCATAATCGTTTGTTGAGCCGATGATCTTAGTGTCGAATCCCAGCAGGGCGGCCGTCTGCATCATATCCTGGGCTTTCCCTTCCGCCACACCTTCTTTGATATCGAGTAATACCAGTTCGGATGCCAGTTCTTTACGCGCAATATTGTCAGCGCAGGTTGCACCAACGGCACCCGCGCCCACTACAGTAACTTTCATGAAAATGAGTTATTATAAATGAACAATGATTTGGGCCGCAAAGATAGTTATTTCGCCTCATCCATGATGCCGTTCTTCACGGCGTACATCACCAGGCCCGCCATTGATTTGGCGCCCGTCTTGGTTTTCAGCTTGTCACGTATGGCTTCGACGGTACGCGGGCTTATCTCCACGATGTCCGCTATTTCCTTGGTGGTTTTTTCCTCACACATCAGCCGCAGTACCCGCAGCTCTTTTTCCGAGAGCTCGGCTTCCGGCACTCCGAAGGGGTCGGTCCGTTTTGTACGCAAACCTGTCAGGAGCGCCTTATTGGTGAGCTCGTTGAAGAAAAATTCGTTTTCGTAACAGGTCTTGATGGCTTCGTAGATGGTTTCAGAATCGGAATTCTTGGTAAGGTAGCTGTTGGCACCGATCTCCATGAGTTTGGAGATCATCGAATGGTCGTTGTGCATGGACAGGATGATCACCTTTGCCTCCGGTCTTATTTTTCTGATTTCGGGAAGGGATTGAATGCCGTCCATGATCGGCATCTGGATGTCCAGCAAGATCACATCGGGGTCGACGTGCTTCAGGAGGTTGAGCAATTGCATTCCGTTGTCGGCCTCGGCGATCAATTCCACGTCTTTTTTTGCCGACAAAGCTGTTTTTACCCCCGCTCTGAAGAGTGCGTGATCGTCGGCAATAGCTACCCTTATAGGGTTTCCGGGTTCCTGGTGTTTCATATTGAATATCTAATTTAGGACTATGTTGTCAGAACGACCCCACAAGATGGTAAAATTTCACGACAAATACTATAGTTCTGCGCGAATTTCTACGAATTAGGCTCCGTTTCCCCGACCGGAACAGGCGCGAAAAAGCCGGCACGGAAGATGGTGGTTTTCCAGGAAGGCATCGTTATTCTACTATTTAAGGCGTAAAATCCGAAACTCCCAAATTCAGTGTTTGTGCTCTTGTTAACATTCTACACCTCCGATATATTTGTTATAAGTTGATTGACAGCGTCTTTTAGCTCCGGTATCCAGAACAACCGTCCAATCAAGAAATTCCAGATGCTTATGAAAGACCGGCTGGGATCCAATGTCAATCAACTATTTTAGAATCCAGTATCTCGGGAAGAACTTCTACCCCGTCGTAAGGTCCAATCCTTTGAAAAACCGCTAAAACCTTACGGAGGTACAGGCTCCCCAGCCCTGGTGCGCAGAAGTCTTTTTTGTTGCCTGCCCGGATTGTCGTATATTAAAAGACAATTTTGCGGCCATGACCAGGCAACAATTCGACGGGCTGGAGGAGATGGAGAAGCTGTCGGCAATTCTGCGCTTCGGGCGCCTGCTTGCTCAGCATAAGGAAAATAATGCCCGCATATTCCTATACGGCCTCTCTGATTTTTTTGTCTCCACCAATTATTTGCCCGATGATCAACTGAAGGAAATTTATGTCTATGATGACGTAAATCAATTACCGCCTGCCTACTATCGTCAACTGCTATGCGTACATCCTGCGGCACGCGTTTATAAGACTCCTGAGATTTAGATATTCTACCGACAGCGGTTTATCCGATTAGATAATTTACCATACCTCGTCGTTTTTTTCGTAAGATTTTCCCGTATTAATACGGGTTTGTTGAATTCTTTTAATTTTTACCTTGGCTTGGGTTTGGGGAGAACCTAAATTTTTTGCCGTGTTAGATTTTTTTTCTGCGTTCTACTTCACCGTACCGGTGTTGTTGGTATTGAATCTTTTTTTCATCGCTGTCTCGCTGATGAATTTAGAAAGGATCCGGGAGCTCAGGATCTTGCTGGTGTATGCATTATTCTCTTTTTTCCGGCACCTGCTGAGCATCTATTTTAATGTATTCGAAGAATACACCGGAACGGCCGTGGAACGAGCGGGCAACCCTGTACATCTGTTCATGCTGGTCGAGTTCGTACTGTTCTACCGGTTCATCGGCATTTCCCTGCGGTCCAACATTGCAAAAGTATGCCTGAATATACTCATGCCGGCGTTTGTGCTGGTTGTACTGGGCCCCTGGCTGTTTGGTGTGTCTGTGATAAAAACGGTGACGAACCTTTCTGTGGCCGAATCGTACCTGATCATCTTTCCCATATTGTTCTATTATTATGAACTGTTTCGACATCCTCCTGCGAAAAACATAATGCTAAGCCCTCCGTTCTGGGGACTGACGGGTATGCTTTTTCTGTTCATCCTGATAATGCCGCTTTCATTTCAAAGCGGGATAATACTTGTAACAGATGAACCGCTCCGGTACCTGCATACCTTAAACTTTATCGGCTATATCGTTCTTTTTTTATTTTTCATCAATGCACTAAGATGTCAGCTCCAAATTCCGAATACCTAGTATTAATATTTGCTTCGATGATACTGATGCTTTTCCTGGCCGGGTTCATTGTCTCCGCCCTGCATCTCTACCAGCGAAAACAAATTGCATTTCAGAAAAACCTTGCGGAGATAAAACGTTCGCATGAAAAACACCTGCTGGAAACAAAGCTGGAGATACAGGAGCAGACCTTCCGCGACATCTCCCGGGAGATACACGACAATATATCTGCCGGTCTCACCCTTTCGAAACTTCACCTGCACGCCCTTGCGGGGCCGGGAATACCTGCCGAACCGCAAAAGAACATAGCGCTCTGCATGGATCTGATCACACGGGCTATCCGCGATCTGCGCAATATTGCCCGCAGTTTCGATGCCGATACCGTTGTCCGGGAAGGCCTGCAATCTGCGATCGAGAACCGGATCTGCAGCCTGAGAAATACCGGCCTTTTCAATATTGAATACCGGGTGGCCGGCATGGCACGGTTCCTTGAACCCGATGTAGTGCTGATCTGCTTTCGGATCGTCCAGGAGTCGTTGAATAATATCATCAAACATAGTAAGGCCCGCAACATCCAGCTATCCCTCATTTATCGCGACACCACTCTGGAGCTAAAGATAGAAGATGACGGGATCGGATTGCCGGCAGAAAAGCTGCAGGCCGGTTCCGGTCTTCGGAATATCCGGCAAAGGGCTTCACTTCTAAACGGAAAATGTAAGATAACCGGCATCCCCGGTAAGGGCACTTCCATCCAAATCAATATTCCGTTCGATACACACCATCCTTTAAATCATAGCAATGAACAAACAAACAACGCTGACCAGGATCGCACTCGCTGACGATCATGTCGTATTGCGCAATGGCCTCGGTAAACTGGTGAATGATTTTGGCACCTGCAAAGTGGTGATTGAAGCTTCCCACGGGGAGGAACTGATCGCCACGATCAACGCGGGCATTGTTCCCGACCTGGTGCTGCTCGATCTCAATATGCCGGTACTGGACGGTTATGAAACGGCACGCAGGCTGCAGCAGTCGCATCCGGCGATCCATATCATGGTGCTGAGCGTATATGATACCGAACTGACAATGATCCGGCTGCTGCAGGCCGGCGCAAAAGGATTTCTCAAAAAAGATGTTGATCCTCCCGAGTTGAAGCTGGCCATCCGAACCGTGATGGAGTGCGGATATTATTATACCAACTCCTCAACCGGGAAGCTGGTGAACCTTTTCCGGAAAAGCCAGGAACACTCCGTTTTGCTTCGTTCCATGCTAAACGAGCTGGAGGTACGATTCCTCAAACTCGCGTGCACGGAAATGACCTATAAGGAAATAGCGGCCATCATGCACCTTAATCCCAGGGCGGTGGACAATCTGCGGGACAATCTTTTCGAAAAACTTGAGGTAAGAAGCCGGGTAGGCCTGGCAATGTTCTCCATAAGACATGGCATCGAAACTTTCTGAATCATCCAAAATATTTATCCGCCCCGATGGCGCGAGCTGCTGCAGACCGCCGCCCTGGCACGCGGCTAGGCGGTGAATAAATCTTCGGTGGAGGGGGTTAGTCGATGATCTTGTTGCGCATGCCGTACATGATGAGGCCTGCAATCGTTTTGGCGCCCACTTTGGTCTTCATGTTCTGACGGATGGTTTCAACGGTGCGGGGGCTGAGGAAAACCTCCTTCGAGATCTCTTCTGTCGTTTTATCCTCCGCCAGCAGTTTAAGGATCCTCACCTCTTTTTCGGAGAACTTTACGGGATTGGGGTAAAACTGGCGCACCTGCCTTTTGGTCTGCAATTTTGAAAGCACGGCCCTGTTGACGAGGTCGTTAAAATAGAAGTCGTCGTTCATGCAGCTAAGGATCGCCTGATAGATCTCTTCCGGATCGGAGGTTTTGGTCAGGTAGGCATTGGCTCCCATTTCCATCATCTTGGTGATCATCTCCTGATCGTCATACATAGTGAGCACAATAATCTTCACGTCGTCGTATTCTTTCCGCAGCAGCGCGATCGCATTCACCCCGTCCATCTCCGGCATCCGGATATCCATCAGTAAAGCATCCGGCTTTTTTAATTGCATTTTGTGCATCAGGTCCTTTCCGTCCTCGGCCTCCCATAAAATGCGGAGGTACTCTTTATCCTTTAACGCCATTTTGATTCCGTCGCGAAATATTTTGTGGTCATCCGCAATCGCGACCCTGATTACTAATTCTGCAGTCATAGGCTAGTTTAAGAATAACGGTTGAGGCTAAGTGTTTACACTTATCCACATTTTTCTTCCAAATGTGGATAACCCTCGATTAAGGGAATTTTACTAGAAAAACAACAGCTAAACTACGATAGTAAAAATACGGTGCAAACATCGTGTTTTCCCTCGTTCTTTCATAGTACAACTCCAGGTAAAACCACGTAGAACGCTTAACCATGTTGAATTTCGGGCAAATTAAACCTTTTAATAAAGGAAACACCTATTGGCCAGGTTTTTTTTTTAGAGGTGTTTTAAGGTACAATCTAACATTCACCACCTCTAAAAATTACTAATCATGACAAAAAATCAGACCCTCGTAAAACCCGTGGCCGCAATTGGGGAAGAGATCGGTTTTGAGCTCGGAAAACAGATGGTTAGCGACCACGATGCCGCTAACCCGATGGCCGAAATTCAGTTCTATGAAATCGGCAGAAACATTCTTGACCAGATGCTGGCTCAGCCCGGCTGCGAAGGCATCAGGTTCTACTACGCGTACAACGAACAGGGAGAAAAGACCCTGGTTTACGTTGGCCTGGACCAAAAAGGCAAACCCATGTTCCAGTACACCTGCGTGAACAATGACGGCTCGCTGTCAGCCAACAAGGGTATTGTAGCAGACCGCATCAAAACCGGCGGTGGCAACCATCCCCCCACCCCCGCAGCGGACGACTGGACCTGGACTGTTGACTAATTACTGGTCGACCTTCCATAAGTAAGGGTTGTTTTATATATTTGAAGGGACTAAACCCTCTACTATAGACAACCTGTTCATCTATATCAGCTACTTTTCTCACTTAATACCTTTGCTCGTATTCTTTCTGTTCCGGAAAAGGAACAAGGGAGTATGGGCAAAGGTTCTATTGTCGTATGTAGCACTGTGCTTTATAATAGACTCGGTGCTACTTCCGCTTGACAGCGTGGTATATGAAAAATCGATCTACACCATACTGAGCGGTTTTACGATTGTCGAGTATTCCCTGTTTGCGTTTTTTCTTTATTCGATCATCTCAAACAAGACCTTCAAGCTCATTATTCTTGTTGCCACGATCGGCTTCTATCTTTTCGCCCTCTACTATTTTTTTACCTCCCCGGACAAAAGTTTCGACTCACTCGCGGCCTCCGTCGAGTCGATACTGATCGTCACATTCTGTATTCTTTATCTGTTCGATCAGTTAAGTAAACCCCAGATGATGTTCATTTACCAGGATCCGAATTTCTGGTTTGTGGTAGGATTCATGGTTTACCTGTCGGGGAATCTTTTCCTGTTCATCCAGGCCAACAGCCTCCATAACGATATCCGGGAGAAATTCTGGAAAATTGCTCTTTTTTCTAATGTCGTGAAAAATATACTGTTCGCAATCGCGTTCTCTACCAAAAAAGCAAAACCAATTCAGGGTGCGTTCGGGAATCCATTTAGCGATGATATTGATGATATTTTTGAAAACCCCTCCAAATCTTAATATATTCAACTCCTGAACCAATAACATGCTCCTTCTCCAGGTCAAAAATGGTAGTGAAATATCGCTGATGCTGTTTTTTGGCACCATCGGCATGCTGGTCCTGGCGATCGGAATGATCATGTTCATCATATTCCACCAGCGGAAGGTGATCCGGTATCAGTTGAAACTGCAAAAGCTCGAGTATGAGCAGCAGAAAACCTTGCTGAACGCCTCGATCCGGTTCCAGGAAGAAGAGAGGCAGCGTATCGCCGCAGACCTTCATGACGACGCGGGCCCCCTATTGGCAACAGCCAGGTTGTACCTGACAGAAAACCTCGTGAATCTCGACCGTAATGCGCAACTGCAAAGCATTTACAACGCCAAACAGGTTATCGACGACACGATCCAGTTGATCCGCAATATCTCCCACAGCCTGATGCCGCCCACCCTGAAGAATTTCGGCCTGGAATCGGCCGTGAACGACCTTTTCCAGAAGATCAGCGGATCGGGCAGCCTGAATGCGAGCTGCCGTTTCCACGATTACCGGGAAAGATTAAAAGCGGATCAGGAGCTGATCATTTTCCGCATTATCCAGGAACTGATTAATAATATCCTGAAACACAGTAACTCCAGTTTTATCCACCTTACCCAAAACCTGAGCGGCTCAAAATTGTATATTCGTATGCATCACGACGGAAAAGGTCTGACGCAAACTGATTTCGAAAAACTGAACAAGAGCAGTGGTGGCCTGGGCCTAAAAAATATCCAAAGCCGGCTGCGGCTGCTGCATGGGCGGATATTTTTTGAAAAGGACTCATCCCAAACCTATTATAAAGTCACCATCGAAGTGCCCAAGACCGAAGACTCGGTAGCCGTGCCGGAGCGTGCAGTAACTTATTGATTGAACAGACAGTGCCATAATGATCGATTAATGCTTAATTTTAGAATGACCAATATCAATATTTTTCTATGGGCCCAATTAAAGTCGCCATAGCCGACGATCACAAAATATTCCGCAAAGGTGTTATTCTCTCGCTCAGGCCTTATTCCAATATCAAATTTGTGCTGGAAGCCGAGAATGGCCAGGAGCTGATCGATAATCTTCCGCTGGCTCCCGAATCGCCCGACGTGATCCTGATGGATCTCCGGATGCCCCAGAAAGACGGCATTGAAACCACCAAAATCGTCGCCAAGCAATATCCCCATATTCACATCATTGCGCTCACGATGTATGAAGACGAGCGTTTCGTAAGCCATATGATGGAAATCGGCGCCAATGGCTACCTGCTGAAGAGCGCCGATCCCGCCGAAATAAAAAAGGCTATCATGGAAGTGATGTCGAAGGGATACTACCTGAACAATTTCGTAAATCGTATTCTGCTAAAAAAATCGCATTCCCGCCAGAAACTGGCGCCTAATATCTCCAGCGAGATCACGCTGAGCGACCGGGAACGGGAGGTGGTGAAGTATATCTGCATGGAATTCACAGCTAGTGAGATTGCACAAAAGCTGGAAGTCAGCCCGCGCACCGTGGAAGCCATCAAAGACCGGCTGATGGAGCGGTTTGGCGCGAAAAATACCGCAGGGCTCGTCTTTTTCGCGGTAAGGAACAACCTTATCGATTAGGTTGGTTATTTAGCGGTCCGGAAGACCGGGCCGCAGCGAATCCGTATTTGTTTGCCGGAGCACGGAATCTGCAAGTCTTATGCGTTGGTGGAAGGAATCCTCCGCCGTGGCGGGTAGCGAATCAGCGGATCGCAGTCGCTGCAGCAGCAGGTCCGAGCGGGTTTGCCGGAGCGCAGAATCCGCAAATTTCATCCGTTGGCGGAAGGAATCCTCCGCCGTAACAGGCCGTGAATCAGCGGATGACAGCCCCCGCCACACCGAATCCACTCCACCCCCAAGGGTCGAATCTGCATGCGGGGCCAGTCGATCTATTGAGTCGCGAAGCAGTTTTGCCAGCGAGTCCTGGATGCGCTGGTTGGCTTCGTCCCGCCTTCTTTCCGCCTGCAGGGTGATAGAATCAAACAGGACTTTGGTTATATCGGGCCGGCCTAGATAATATTTATAGCTTTTCACAAACTCCTCGCGGGTGATCCCGTGCAGGTGGAATACCTTTTCATAAAACAGCGCAGCTTCCTCTTTTTTTTCCTCGAAAGGATCCTTTTTTGTCAGGATATAGCCGCTGGCGAAACGATCGGCCTGCACCATATCCCAGAGTATACTTTCCATTTTGTCTTTGGGAATCACCCCCGAAGGCACCCTTTTGTGGTAGGAACACCCGGTCAGCAGGACCAGTAGCAGTCCCACACAGCCGATACGGCTCATTTTAATTCCTGTTTATAAAGGTTCAGGTTGGCAATGTCCAGCCTTGCCATCATCTCCTGTACACGTTGTTTTTCGGGAGGGGGTGCTTTCTTAAACATTTGAACAATCTCCCGGGATTTTCCCTGGAAAAAAAAGGGGACGATCATGGAATTCTGCTGGTTATTGTTGATCGTGTTAAATTGAGCGATAGCGTTGAGCACGGCCGTGCGGGCCTCCGGCTCATTTTCGTACATATTGTCCAGCCCCAGCCGGTAGTAATTGTACATGGCATCGTGGGCTAAGGCGTATTTGCTGCTGGTCAGGTTCTCAATCAACCAGTAACGGTTGCGGCGGCCGTCAAAAGCTTTCCAGCCGGCTATTTCCCTGCCTTCGGGGGCATTGTTCACGATGTTCATCGCCTTTTGAAAATACGGATCACCGCCTTTGAGGGAGAAAGAATTATAATCCAACCCCAATATCACATATGCATAGAAAGCAAAGGTCGCCGTTAGGTTAGACACAAGCCCGTCGGTTCCCGACACGCGGTTTTCGCTGAATTCCAGGGGCTGAAACTCCGCATACCGGAAAACCACCGCCTCGTCCTGGAAGTTGATCAGGGGCGTTACATAGGAGGAATTAAAGACCGGCCTTGCCGCCTGCACCGTGAGCGTGGCATTGTAGACATTATTTTCTCCCTGTCGCACCACCAGCAGGAAGTTACAGTTGATCTTTTCCTGTTGCTGGTAGGTGTCGCTGGTCCATTTCCGGTTATTCAGAAATGTCGTCAGGTCTGCCTGCAGGCTCTGGAATACCTTTCTGTTGACCTGCGATCCCACCTGGCTGGCGTTCACCGTCACCCTTGCATTTAATTCCTGGGCGGCGGACTCCATCACCGTAGTGATCGCCAAAATGAGTATGCATAGTACTGTTTTAACCATGTAGCTGCTTTAACCGTGAAACAACTGGTTTACTATTCTGTCAACGATATCTTTGGCTACTTGTTGTTTGGGCTTCCGGTCATAAGCGATCTCATTGCCACCTTTTTCAAAGATGGTTATTTTATTCGTATCGTGGCCAAAGCCAGCTCCCTCGTCTTTCAGCGAGTTCAGCACGATCAGGTCGGCATTCTTGCTGCTGAGCTTCCCCAGGGCATGCTCCCTTTCGTTTTCTGTTTCCAGCGCAAACCCTATCAGCAGTTGCCCGTTCTTTTTCAGGCTGCCGAGCGTTTTGAGGATATCGGGCGTCCTGACCAGTTTGAGATCGAGCGTACCCGCGTTCTTTTTGATCTTTTCAGGTGCGGCGTCAGCGGGTGTGTAATCGGCCACTGCAGCAGACATCACTGCAATATCTGATCCTTCAAATTCTGCAAGACAACGGTCGTACATCTGGCGGGCGGTCTGCACCTGATAAACACGCACACCGGGGTGGTGCAGGGTGTTCGCGGTGGGGCCGATCACCAGTTCCACAGAGGCGCCGCGATTCGCCAGTTCCCGGCTTAGTGCAATACCCATCTTACCGGAAGAATGATTGCCTATAAACCGCACCGGGTCGATCGGCTCGTAGGTGGGCCCGGCTGTCACCAGTGCTTTTTTTCCGGCAAGGTCTTTTTCGCGGAAAAAACTATCCCCGATAAAATGCAGGATGTATTCCGGCTCCGCCATCCTTCCCTCTCCGATAAGACCGCTGGCGAGCTCGCCGGAATCAACCGGAATGACAGCGCAGCCGCTTTCACGGAGTTTTTCCAGGTTGCGCACCGTTGCCGGATGGTGCCACATATCTTCGTCCATTGCCGGAGCCGCCACAACGGGGCAGACGGCCGAAAGATAGGTAGCGAGCAGCATGTTATCGCAGTGCCCGTTGACCATTTTTGCCAGCGTATTGCAGGTGAGGGGGGCTATCAACATAAGATCGGCCCAGCGGCCGAGCATCACGTGATTCGACCAGGAGCCTTCGAGCGAAAGCCGGCTGATTACCGGGTTTTTTGAAAGGGTGGACAGGGTCAGCGGGGTCACGAAGTCCTCAGCCGAAGGCGTCATCACCACTTTTACCTCTGCGCCCGCCCTGACAAGCAGCCGCGTGAGAAGGACGGATTTATAGGCTGCAATACTTCCTGTAACAGCCAGTAAGATTTTCTTTCCCCGAAACATAGAAATAAAGATAATCAATTAAAAAGCGACAGGTTTAGACACTGCCGCTTCCGATCCTTTCACCAATAAGATTGATAGCTAATCGTTTAACTGAAGAGATCGTCCTCGTTCTTGCGGTAATAGATCTTGTCTTCCAGGAACTCCTGGGTGGCCAGCAGGGCCGGATTGGGCATTCTTTCGTAGGCCTTGGATATTTCGATCTGCTCCTTGTTTTCGTGGATCTCTTCCAGGCTGTCGGTATGGCTGGCAAACTCTTCCAGCTTGCTGTGCAGTTCCTCCTTAATGGAGATATTGATCTGATTGGCCCGTTTGCCGATGATAGCAATGGACTCATACACGTTGCCCGTTTTGCCCTTGACAACATTCAGGTCTCTGGTTTCTGCAACATTTGCAGTATTACCGCTATTTTGACGTCTTAGCCTGCTCATTTTGTATTTGTTTAATGTGGTTTTGTGATAAAGTACCGTACTCCTGGGCTACTGCAAGCAGTTCGCTATCAGGAAATCTATCGGTAAAGTCGTTCACTTCGTTAATGACTTCCTCATAACGCGCAGCCTTTTTGCTCTCAATACTATTCTCCGCGTACAGGAAATATGATTTGATTCCCTGAAGTTTGTATTCGTCCCCCTTTTTTGTATCGGGGAAACTGTTGATCAGGCTCGTGTATGCAATTGCCGCAGCGCGGTAGTGACCCATATTGTAATACAGCTCCGCACTTTTATAGTCCTTCCCTTCCAGCTTTTCGCGTAGCTGGTCGATGATCCCCGCAGCCTCCTCATTTCGCTGCGACCCCGGATGGGTATTGATGAAGGTCTGCAGCAGCCCGATCGCCTTGCGCGTATTGGTTTGATCCAGCTCCATTTTCGGAGATTGCCGGTAGTAGGTATAGGCACGCATGTATTCCATTTCCTCTGCCCTCGGGCTGGTAGGAAACACTTCGGTGAATTGTTTGAAGAGATTTTCCGCCTGCATCCAGTCTCTCAGGTGATAGGAACAATAGGCATACCGGTAGAACAGGTCCTCAAATTTCGGCCCGCCTTTATAAATCGGGAAAAGCTCCTGGTAAAGGAGCTGAGCGTAATTATACTTTTCTTCGGTGTAATACTTCTCCGCCATCTGCAGCTTGTATTCGTAATCACTGCTCTTCTGCACTTTTGCAAACTTTGAGCAGGAGGCCGCAGCCAACACAACCATCAGCATAAAAACAAATCGCATAGCCGGCGAAATTAAGCTTTTTAATAAAAATCCCCGCATAGCGGGGACTTTTATATGTAGAAAGGAAGTTAATTATGCGGATTATCTCCTCCTCAGGTTGGGATGCGGAGCCGGAACCGTGGTGGGGCCCTCTTCGAGAGTGCCGTCCCGCAGGTCTACCGTATTACAATCACCGCCTTCCTGGCCGTATTTGAAGATAAAGCGGTCTGCGCTGATACCTTCTTTCTCAACCAGGTAGTTGATCACTGCATTCACTCTATCCCAGCTCAACTGCTGTTGCGACTTATTGGAAGCACAGTAGCCTATCACCGCGATCTTACATTCTGCGTTGTTGCGAATCCTGGAAGCTGCTCCTGTGAGCATGGCCTTCGCATCGTTGCTAAGCGATACGCGGCTGCCACCGAAGTTAATGCTCGGCAGGTCGCCAATGTTACAACGTCCGCGGATACCATATTGCATCAGGGAGTCAAGCACCTTGCAGCAATCCGGCGGGGGGCATTTGCCTACACCGTCTGCGTCCACAGGCTGGCATTGAGTGGGCGTGATCAGTTCTTTGTCTCTGTAGTCAGGCACACCATCACCATCCGTGTCAAGGCTTACACCATGCACGTCAACAGGTGCTCCGGCAGGAGTATTGGGTTCATTGTCAAACTGATCCGTCACACCGTCGCCGTCTGAATCGTCCAGCACAGGTTTCGGAAGTTTCATGTGGTTGGGCTTATTGACCTCGTTGTAAGCATAGTCGAGGGGATTAACCCACCACAGGGGCTCAACAGACCGGCCGCCGAGGGCTATATTCAGCCCCACGGAAGTAAAGTTGTAGGTATCGTAGTCCCGGGTCATCGCCGGATTGGTCACGCTGTTGGACTGGTATTGCTGGCCATCGAGCAGGTCGGTCTTGGCCGGCATATTGAACCTGTTTTCCACCGAGAGGCTCAGCTTTTTGCTCAGCTTGAACTGTGCACCCACACCGAGCAGGAACAACGGGCGGAAAGGCTCGCCGAACAGATGGGGTTTCAGCGGATCCTCTTCCCCTTCGCTTTCGTAGGTTCCGTCCAGCAGGTTCTTCACAGCTTTTTTCAGCTCTTTCCTGTCTTCATAACCACCAGCCGCGATAGAAGAAAAATCATACAATCCGCCACTGGCGTTCAACGCATCGATCTTGGTGTCGTAGATCATGCCTCCGACGCCCCCGAACATGTACACATTAAACCCGGTCTTGGCGCGGTGGAATCGGATATTATTAAGGGTGATCACCCCCTGAAGGCTCAGGTCGTACACATTCGATTTGTAATTATAGATCACCTGGCTGCCCGGTACACCTCCCACAAGGTAGGGCGCCCATGCAGGGTTATTGATATAACTGGACGACTTGGTGTAATTCAGGCCTTTGGTGGTTCCGTATCCCAATTCACCCCTGAGGGAGAATACGTAACCCAATGCTTTGCGCAGGTGCAGAGCGGCTCCGAAACCAGGAAAGCTGGAACGAACGTCACCAGAAATGGCGAAAGCGCCTCCTTTGATTCCTAATTCCCACTGGTTACGGGGTTTGGCCGGGAAGGCATAATTGTTGGCCATAAATTCCGTGTGCTGAGGCAGCCGTTTGGAGGGCACAACCGAAGAATCCTGCGGATCGTAATCCTTGCCACCTGTTTGGGCAAAGACCCCTGTCGAGAACAACAGGCAGAGTAAGCCAAAAAGTTTTAGGTGCATTTTGCTTGCCATAACTGAGTTTTAATATGAATATTAAGAAATTACAAAGGCTATAATAGAAGCAAAAGTATTAATAGAAAGTTAATCGGCAAATTTTTTAAAGAGGAAAATCTGCATAACTGAAAGTTAATCAATCGAAAACCACCGTTCCTTCTCCCAGACACCCCGGAATAAATTTCAAAGTAGTAATTTGCCGCTTGCTTCGACTTGCGGGATGCCCGGATTTAGGTCAGGCCGGGACCCGGTACCCCAAATTCGGAAAAGATAAAACAGCATGGGAGCACCCGATGAAACAAAGCGCGGTAAATTCCCATTGAAAAGAAGACAAAAGATACACGGATGAACCTAGCCGAATCCATACTCCGTCAGGAGTTGCCGGTGTTTGAAAAAACGTTCCGCCAGGCGGTAAAAAGTAATGTGCCCCTGCTGGACCGCATCATGCGGTTCATTGTAAACCGCAAGGGGAAACAACTCAGACCCATGTTTGTGATGCTTTCGGCAAAGCTCTGCGGCGAGATAAACGACTCCACGTACCGGGCAGCTTCCCTCGTGGAATTGCTGCATACCGCCACCCTGGTGCACGACGACGTGGTGGATGAATCTTTCGAGCGGCGGGGGTTTTTCTCTACCTACGCCCTGTGGAAAACCAAGATATCGGTGCTGGTGGGAGATTACCTGCTGGCCAAAGGGCTGCTGCTATCGCTTAACCACCACGATTTCCGGATCCTGCAATTGCTCTCGGAAGCGGTGCGGCTGATGAGCGAGGGCGAGTTGCTGCAGATGGAAAAATCGCGTTCGCTCAACCTCGATGAGAGCACCTATTTCGAGATCATCCGGGGCAAGACCGCTTCGCTTTTAGCTTCCGCGTGCGCCGCAGGCGCCTATTCCACATCCGGCGATGAAACCACCGCTGAAAAAATGCGCCTGTTCGGGGAAAAAACAGGTATGGCTTTCCAGATTAAGGACGATCTTTTCGACTACGGCAACGAAGCCGTAGGCAAACCGACTGGTAACGACATAAAAGAGAAAAAACTGACGCTACCGCTGATCTATACGCTGAATACCGTAAAAAAGCCCGTCCGCAGGGAGCTGATCTATATTATCAAGAACCATAATAAAGACCCGCAAAAAGTGCGGCACCTTATCGACGAAGTAAAACGATCCGGCGGCATCGCTTATGCGCAGGAAAAAATGACGGGCTTTCGTGATGAAGCCCTGTCCATCCTTTCGGAATTTAAAAGCACGGAGGTGCAGAACGCCCTGGAAGAGTTGGTGCGGTTCACTACAGACAGGAAACACTGATCGCCCCGGCACACCGGCACGTATCGCATGGTAATACGATCGCATTGTGCATAAAAGGCAATATTATTGATTTACAGCGGTTTTATGCCGGCTGTTCCTCAACCGACGAGTATGCGTAAACGATGGAAAATATTAAACGCCGATGTCGCTGTCACCCGTGCGCTGACAGAAAGCCTTGGCATCAGCGAAGTACTCTGCCGGATACTGGTACAACGGGGTATTACCACTTTCAATGAGGCAAGGGATTTTTTCCGCCCCTCCCTGGAGCAGCTACACGATCCCTGGCTCATGAAGGACATGGAGAAAGCCGTATCCCGGCTTCTGCAGGCGATGGAGAATAATGAAAGGATCCTCGTTTTCGGGGACTACGACGTCGACGGCACCACTTCTGTGGCCTGTATGACCAGTTTTCTCAGGCAGGTCTACACGCCCGGAAATGTAGAGTTCTATATCCCACACCGGTACAGGGAAGGGTACGGCATATCCAAAGCCGGCATCGAATATGCCCACAGGGAGAATTACTCACTGGTCATTTCGCTGGACTGCGGCATCAAGTCGGTCGAGCTCATCCGTTACGCCCGTGAGCTGGGGATCGATTTTATTGTATGTGACCATCACTTTCCCGATCCCATCCTGCCGCCGGCAGTAGCCATCCTCAATCCGAAACAGCCCGGTTGCGAATATCCGTTCAAAGAACTGTGCGGATGCGGAGTGGGTTTTAAGCTGATATGCGCCATGGCAACCCGGCTGGGTCTGCCGCAGGAAAACACCCACCGGTACCTCGACCTGGTTGCTACCGCAGTGGCGGCCGATATCGTATCCATGACGGGCGAAAACAGGGTGCTCGCGGCCTTTGGGCTGCTGAAAGCCAATACCGATCCCAATCCGGGGATCCGGGCGCTGATGCACCTGAGCGGCCTGAAAAAAGAGGCGCTGATCAGCGATCTGGTATTCATGATCGCGCCGCGGGTGAACGCCGCCGGAAGAATGGACGACGCCCGCAAAGCAGTGCAGATGTTTATCTCCCCAAACTACGAGGACGCCCTGCATTATGCGGGGATGCTGCATTCCGATAACAGCGATCGCCGGGAAACCGATCGCGCGATCACGGAGGAAGCCCTGCAGCTAATCGGCAGCGACCCCTCCGAAGCCGGTCGCCGATCCACTGTTCTGTACCAGTCGCACTGGCATAAAGGCGTGGTAGGGATCGTAGCAGCCCGGCTGATTGATCATTACTACCGCCCTACTATCGTGCTTACCCGATCAGGCGACTGCATCGCCGGCTCTGCCAGAAGCGTGGCAGGGTTCAATATTTATGAGGCCGTACATCACTGCAGGGATCTGCTGATCGGATACGGGGGGCATTTTTATGCGGCCGGGATGACCCTGTTGCCGGAGAACGTGCCGGCTTTCCGGGAAAAATTTGAAGAAGCAGTTTCCACCACCATTACCCCGGCGTCACTGACGCCGGAGATCGTGATCGATGCGGAGGTGAATATCCGGAATCTCACCCCAGCCTTTTACCGGATCATCAAGCAGATGGAGCCCTTCGGGCCGGACAACAGCAAACCCGTGCTGCTGATGAGTAACCTGCGCGATACGGGGCATTCAAAAATTGTAAAAGACCACCACGTCAAATTCTCCCTGACCTGCGACAACATGGTCCTTGCCGGCATAGGATTCAACCTCGCCGCAGGCTTCTCCCTGCTCCGGGGGCCCATTGACGTTGTTTTCACATTGGAAGAAAATGAATGGAACGGCAACAAAAGTCTTCAGATGAAGGTGATCGACTTCCGCGAAAGCCAGGCGGCAGGCTGAGGCTCCTAACGGAGCCTCAGGACAACCTCCCTGGCTGAAAGCTGAGCCCATCCCGGCCAGTTCCCGGTTACTGCAGACCGGTTCCCGGGGGTTGGCC
>CAZUWX010000033.1:0-14831 GCA_964624205.1 uncultured Chitinophagaceae bacterium | reverse complement strand
GCTTCCCCGCCGGTAATCTGTTGGCCGGGAATTATGTAATCCACTGGCCTAGGCTTCCAGGATGATCCGGCCCTGCCCGTCCGCACCTCCCATCAGCTCCACACTGCGGTCGATAAAGCTGGTCAGACTGGCTCCCTTCAGCAGGCCTTGCGACAACAGGGAAAGATCCGCAAGGTTGCGCACCAGCTTCTGTTGTTTGTCAGTATCCTTTTCTTTCAGTACCTGTTGAAAAATCGGGTGGTTGCCGTTGATGGTAAGGGTCACTTCGTCAGGCATGTTTGCGTAGAAGCTCCCCATCGGACCGCTGATGGCCGACATGTCTTTCATCCTTCGGGTGAATTCCGGACGGGTGGCAGTTACCGGCGGCGCTTCGGTGCTCAGTCCTTTTACGTCGACCGTAACCTGCAGTTGGGGGATCTCAAAACTGAACAATTCTTTCAGCTTAGTCTCCTCTTCTGCGCCAAGGAGGCTTTCCACCAGCTCCGTTTTATCAATCAGGTTATCCGCGATATCCGCATCCACCCGGGTAAAATGCACACCTTCCCATTTCATCTCCATATTATTGATAAAGGCTGCATCCACAATGGTTTCCATCTTTACTACCTTGTACCCTTTCTGCTGGGCTGAGCGGATATAGGCATCCTGCTGCACCGTGTTGGTGGCGTACAGCACCACCAGCTTACCCTCCTTATTTTGCTGGATCGCTTCAGTGGCTGCGCGGTATTCCTCCAGGGTGTAGAATTTCCCGCCCTCCACGTCTTCCATCAGGTGGAACTTATCCGCCTTTTCCTGGAAGCGGTCGTCCGTCATCATCCCGTATTTCACGAATAAGCCCAGGCTCTCCCATTTCGCTTCAAACTCCTTCCGGTCTTTCCGGAATATCTCATCGAGCTTATCGGCCACCTTTTTTGTGATATGGCTGTTTATCTTTTTCACATTGGGATCGCCCTGAAGATAGCTGCGGCTTACATTAAGCGGGATATCGGGGCTGTCGATCACCCCGTGCAGCAGCATCAGGAACTCGGGAACGATGTCTTTCACCTCGTCCGTAACAAACACCTGGTTACTATACAGTTGTATTTTGTCTTTCTGGATCTCATATTGTTGCCGGATCCGGGGAAAATACAGGATGCCGGTAAGGTTAAAGGGGTAATCGACGTTCAGGTGAATCCAGAAAACCGGAGGCTCGCCAAAGGGATACAACTGCTTGTAAAAATCCTGGTAATCCTGGTCGCTCAGTTCAGCGGGCTTTTTTGTCCAGGCAGGATGCGTGGTATTGATCTGCTTGTCTTCAAAAAAAATGGGAACCGGCAGAAATTTACAAAACTTGTCGAGGATGGTACTTATTCTCGCCTCTTCCAGGAATTCAAGGCTCTCTTCATTGATATGTAAGACGATATCCGTCCCGCGTTCGGCTTTTTCCGTCTCTTCGAGCACAAATTCAGGGCTGCCGTCGCATTCCCACCGTACAGCGGGGCTATCCCCGCGATGGCTCCGGGTGAAGATCTCCACCTTGCTGCTGACCATAAAAGACGAATAAAACCCCAGCCCAAAATGGCCGATGATATTGGCCTCACCCTGATCCTTGTATTTTTCGAGGAACTCCTCGGCGCCTGAAAAAGCCACCTGGTTGATGTATTTGTCCACCTCTTCGCCCGTCATCCCCACTCCTTTATCTGATATAGTTATGGTCTTGAGCTCTTTATCAAGCTTTACCACGATATCCAGGCTCCCGAGATCCCCTTTTATATCACCAATGGAAGACAGGGTTTTTAACTTCCTGGTAGCGTCTACCGCGTTGCTGACCAACTCCCGGAGGAATATTTCGTGGTCGCTGTACAGAAATTTCTTGATAATGGGAAAGATATTCTCGGTTTGTACCCGTATCGCGCCTTTTTGCATAACAGATTAGTTTTTTTATACTCCCCTCCGTCAAAGAAAATGCCATCCAGGGATCCGGGTGGTAATCAGGAAAAATTGTCAGTTTTTGCAGTTCCTGCCACCGGCTATGGCATATATATTCATTGTTTCCCTTACCTTTGCTGCCCATTTGTAAAAAATTTTATTCACCGTCACGCTTTGCGCGTGACAAAAAAAAGGGTAATGCAGAATTACGAATTGATGGTGATTTTTACCCCGGTGCTCTCGGAGGAGGACTACAAAGCCTCCCAGCAGAAATTCAGCTCGCTCGTTAAAGATGCGGGTGGTGAAGTTTTGCACGAGAAGCCATGGGGACTGAAATCACTGGCGTATCCGATAAACAAGAAGACCACCGGTCTGTATTGGGTATTGGAATACAAAGCGCCATCCGACTTCAATGAGAAGCTGAAGATCCAGCTTCTGCGCGACGACAACGTCATGCGCCATATGTTCACCGCACTCGATAAATACGCCGTCGAGTACAATGAGAAAAAGAGAAGCGGCGTACCAGCAGGAACCGAAAAAACGGAGAGTTAAGCCATGGCAAAATCGAATGAGATTAAATACCTGACGGCGATAAAAACCGAGCAGCCCAAAAAAAAGTACTGCCGTTTCAAGAAGATGGGGATCCGGTATATCGACTACAAGGATGCTGAATTCCTTAAGAAGTTCCTGAACGAGCAGGGTAAACTTTTACCCCGGCGCATCACCGGAAATTCGTTGAAATTCCAGCGGAAAGTGTCGCAAGCCGTGAAAAAAGCCCGCCAGATGGCACTGTTGCCCTATGTAACTGACCTTTTAAAGTAGTATACACCATGGAAATAATATTAATTCAGGACGTGGATAACCTTGGTGCTGCTAACGAAGTGGTAAAAGTACGCAACGGGTATGCACGTAATTTCCTGATCCCCAACAAAATAGCGCTGGAGGCCAATCCTTCCAACCTGAAACAACTGGAAGAGCGGCTGAAACAGTTCCGCAAGAAAGAAGAGAAGATGCTCGCTGAGCTCAACCTCGTGATTTCGAAGCTACAGGAAAGTCCGCTGCGAATCGGCGCAAAAACCGGTACCAGCGGCAAGATATTCGGCAGCGTCACGCCTTTGCAGATCGCCAGGGCCATACGCGAGCAGAAAGGATATGAGATCGACCGTAAAAAGATCAGTATCGCCGAAGAGATCAAGGAACTGGGGAGTTACAAAGCGGCTATCGATTTCGGCAACGGCCGGAGCATAGAACTGGATTTTGAGGTAGTTGGCGAGTGATCATCTTTCGCTGAACCCCTGGCAGGCCGGGCCTGACCGGGCAACTTAACCCAAAATTAACAAAAGATGGGGCGTGCCACTACGTCCCATCTTTTATTTTGTTTTGCTAACAAAATTATTCCTTATCTTCATTATTGATTACTGTAGTTAGTTCTCTTGTTCTGAAGCGTCTTACCTCAATCCGGTTTCCTCAGTTCATGGTAGTAACTATTCTCTTAATCGGATTTTCAGAACAATAAAAAAATCTTGTTACAATGAACATTTATGTAGGCAACCTCTCCTGGCAAATGACCGATGAGGATTTGAGGACCTTGTTCGAGCAGTATGGTTCCGTTACTTCTGCGAAGATCGTCAAAGACAAAGTGAGCGGCCGCAGCAAAGGCTTTGGCTTTGTAGAGATGCCGGACGAAACAGAATCACAGAACGCGCTCAGCAGCCTTTACGAAACAGAAGTGCTCGGCCGGAAGATCATCGTCAACGAAGCCCAACCCAAGCCCCAGAATGGCGGCGGCGGCGGCGGTTTCAAGAAGAGGAGCTTTGGCAACGGAGGAAACAGTGGCGGCGGCGGCTACAAAAAAGGCGGCTTCAACAGAGGTGGCGGGGGCTATAACAGAGATTATTAGTATACTCATTATATCTCTTTGTTTCCTAAAATCCTTCCGGTTCGGAAGGATTTTTTGTTTTGATCCCTCTTAATACAAAACGGCCGCTTCCGCCGTTTCGCTGAACAATACCGCAGGCCGGGCGGTCAAACCGGCATGCCGGTGCTGCTTGCACGAGCCGTTTCTCAGCGCTTGAGACTGAACAGCTTATCCGTAACGGTAAATTAAATTTCAGCTTCCACACACAAAAAGCCCCAAATCGGCGTTTATAGATCGTGTCGCCGGATCATTCCGATGTTATCGCCGGAATCCTGGACCATCTGAAAACTAAAATCTAAATATCCATGAAGCAGGATTTACACTCTTCTGTATGGAAGTGCTGTGCCGTATCCTTCCTGACCACCCTGTTCTCCTATTCATCTTTCAGCCAGATGACAGAGAGCTCCTCACACGTGGAAGCGGGCATTACGGTAGGACCTTCCAATTTCCTGGGCGACCTTGGGGGGAACATGGGAAAGGGAACCACCTTCCTGAAGGATAATAATATCCAAATGACCAAGCTCACCTACGGTGCATTCGCTTCCTACCATCTCAACGAATTGCTGGCGTTCCGTCTGAACCTCAACTTCGGTTCTCTGGAAGGAGACGATGCGATCATCAAGTCCAAAGGCGGTTATGAAGAAGCACGAAAAAGACGGAACTCAAATTTCCGGTCCAAGTTCACCGAAGTGCTTTTACTCGCGGAAATCTCTCCGACGGTGTTTCTCGAATACGACCCCACCGACAACTTCGGCAAATTCCGTCCCTATGGTATAATAGGTATAGGCGCACTGAAGTTCAATCCGCAGGGCCTGGATCCGTTGACCGGACAGTGGGTCGACCTGCAGCCGCTCCGCACAGAGGGGCAGGGCTTTGCAGAATATCCCGATCGAAAAGAATATAGTCTCAAAACCATAAATATCCCGATGGGTGTGGGGGTGAAATATTTTCTAAGCGAAAGTGTTAACCTGAGCTTCGAGATCATCCACCGCAAAACATTCACCGACTATATGGATGATGTCAGCACTACCTATGTCGATCCCGCTTTGTTCCAGCAGTACATGCCCGCCGCACAAGCTGCGCTGGCAACCCGCATGGCCAATAAATCCGGAGGGATCTACCAGCCGGGCAATAAAAGGGGAACCGCTTCGAATAACGACGCGTACTACTCCGCAGGATTTAAACTGGGCTTTGTGCTGAATAATGACAGTCGTTACAGGAATTCAACGTCCTGCCCGATCAGGTTCTGATCCCGGCAGTACCCGGATATAAACATATCATAATCCGTACCCTATAAAACTTATCCGGCCGCGAATATGAAACGATCTATACGCATCACAACTTTTGGTTTTCGATCATTCCTGCCGGCATTGGCAATCCTCGTGTGCGGCTTCGGCTCCGCCAGCAACACAGGCGGCCTGCCCGCCGGACACGGCATACAGCAGCAGCCAGGTGATTCGATCATTATTTTCAAAAACAATCTCAGCAAGGGCCACAAGGTCGCATTGTACACCGATGCTTCACAAACAGCGGTGTTTTTTACTGTGAAAGGACACCAGGGAAATGTGTACCATCTTTACGTGTTCGACATGGACGGAAGGCTGATCAAACACACCGAAACAAGAAGCGAACAAACAACTTATATAAAAAAAATGGAGAAGGGTATCTATCTTTTTGAAGTATTTAATAACGATGACAAGATCGGTAACGGACAAATAGCCGTAATGTAAAATAAACAGCAAGACCTAAACCAATAAGCAGCAGGGAAATTTTTAAGATCTAATATCCGGTGGAGTCAAAACCTGGTCCGTACCCTATAAGCCAAGTACCCTGATAGTCACGATTTTATTAATTACTCCCTGCCCTTGCTTATTGGCAGGTTGATCAAACTCTCTGGTGTGTCCAGTATCCTCAGCGGCCGGCGACGAACAATTGCCGGCCGTTGTTTTTCCATTTTCAGGTGAACAGGTTTGGCCTCTTCCCGGTTGCTCATTGCCGTTGTTGCCGCTGCTGTGCAGCATGTTTCAAAGCGGCTGCCTGCCGGAATGTTTACTGCAACTCCCGTTTCAAGAACCTGGCCGTATGGCTTTCCCGAACATCCGCCAGATCTTCCGGATACCCGGCAAACAGAATATCTCCGCCTCCATCCCCTCCTTCGGGGCCCAGGTCGATAATATGATCGGCAACTTTTATGACGTCGAGGTTATGCTCTATCACCAGCACGGTATTACCGCGGTCAACAAGTTTGTTCAGCACGTTCAGCAAATGCTGGATATCCCGAAAATGCAGGCCCGTAGTGGGTTCGTCAAGGATGTAAAATGTCTTCCCGGTGTCTTTTTTCCCTAATTCGGTAGACAGCTTCACACGCTGCGCCTCCCCCCCGCTGAGCGTTACGGCCGACTGACCCAGCGTGATGTATCCCAGCCCCACTTCCTGCAGCACTTTTATCTTTCTATAAATATAAGGCACAGCCGAAAAGAAGTCGACCGCTTCATCAACCGTCATCGCGAGCACGTCGGCGATAGACTTTCCCTTATACCGTATCTCCAGTGTTTCGCGGTTATACCGGCGGCCATTGCATTTTTCGCAATTCACGTACACGTCCGGCAGAAAGTTCATCTCTATTACTTTCATTCCGCCTCCTTCGCACACATCGCACCTGCCACTCTTGACATTGAAAGAAAAGCGGCCGGGGGTGTATCCCCTGATCTTGGATTCCGGAACCGAGGCGAACAGGGTGCGGATATCGGTGAAGAAACCGCAATAAGTAGCGGGATTGCTTCTCGGTGTACGGCCGATGGGCGACTGGTCGATCTCAATTACCTTATCGATGGCCTCAAGCCCCTTCACCGATTTATAGGGTAGCGGGACCGCTTTGGAGTGATAGGCATGGGCGCTGAGAATGGGATAAAGCGTTTCATTAATAAGCGTTGACTTGCCGCTGCCGCTTACTCCCGTCACAACGATCAGCTCACCAAGTGGGAACTTAACATTCAGCGAACGCAGGTTATTACCCGAAGCACCTTTTAACTCCAGTATTTTCCCGTTACCCTTTCTTCTGGTTGCGGGCACCGGGATGAAAGTTTCTCCTTTGAGGAATTTATAGGTATCGGAATTGCTCCTGGCATAGTCCCCGGGTTTTCCCTCCGCCACGATACGCCCGCCGTGCTTCCCGGCCCTGGGGCCGATGTCGACAAGATGATCGGCAGCAAGCATAATATCCTTGTCGTGTTCCACTACCAGCACACTGTTGCCAATGTCCCTCAGGTTTTTGAGCGCCTCGATCAGCCGCTCGTTGTCGCGCGAATGCAAGCCGATGCTGGGCTCGTCGAGGATATACGTGATGCCCTGCAGTTGCGAGCCTATCTGTGTGGCCAGCCGGATACGTTGCGATTCACCGCCACTGAGCGTTCGCGCAGGCCGGTTCAGCGTAAGGTAGGTCAGCCCCACGTCCAGCAGGAACTGAAGCCGCTCGCGGATCTCCTTCAGCACGTCTTTACCTATGGCTTGCTGCTTTTTGCTCAGACGAGTGTCCAGTTCATTGAACCAAAGCATCAGCTTATCGAGGTTCATATTGCTGAGCTCCGAAATATTTTTTCCACCGATCCGGAACCAGAGGCTTTCCTTTTTTAACCTTGCACCTTTGCATTCGGGGCAGGGGCGCAGCACCATGAATTGCTCCACCCAGGTGCGCAGAGCCTCGCTGGTGCCCCCCGCAAACCATCGTTTTAGCTGGGGCACGATACCTTCATATTCTTCTTTATAGGCCTGTGCGTCCACCGGCTCATTAAAATCAAGTTCCCTACTCCCCTCTCCTTCTTCATTGCCATACAGGATCAGGTTCATCGCTTTCTCGGAAAGCTCCCGCACCGGCTTGTGCAGGTCGATCTTTTTTTTCCTGGCGAGTTGCTGCACCTGTTTGAACACATAGGCCTCTCTCGCTTCGCCCAATGGCGCAAAACCACCCTGGCTGATGGAATATTCATCGTTGGGGATCACGGCCTCCAGGTTCACTTCATAAATATCACCCAGCCCCTTGCACACCGGGCAGGCGCCGTAAGGAGAATTAAAAGAGAACGAATTGGGGGAAGGTTCTTCATAGCTGATACCGGTGTCTTCACACATCAGGTCTTTGCTGTACTGTACCGTTTTATTAGAGTCGTTCAACAACAGGAACATCAGGTCCTTTCCCATCTGCAGCGCCTTTTGTACACTCTGGCTTAAACGCAGCTTCATGTCGTCCTTCACCGCAAGGCGATCGATCACCACCTCGATATCATGTATCTTATAGCGGTCCACCTGCATTTTGGGAACAAGGTCTTTGACCTCTCCGTCGACCCTCACCTTGAGGTATCCTTTTTTACGAATGTCTTCAAACAGCTCGCGATAATGTCCTTTGCGGCCTCTTACCAGGGGAGCCAGCAAGCTGATCTTTTTATTGCCGTGTTTTTCGAAAATATTCCGGACGATCTCTTCCTCGCTGAACCGCGACATCTTTTTGCCGGTGTTATAGCTGAAAGCTTCTGCGGCGCGTGCAAAAAGCAGGCGCATAAAATCATACACTTCAGTGATAGTGCCCACGGTAGAACGGGGGTTCCGGTTCGTGGTTTTCTGCTCAATGGAGATGACGGGTGAAAGGCCGGTGATCTTATCCACGTCGGGACGCTCCATGTCGCCAATGAATTGCCGGGCATAGGCCGAAAAGCTTTCCATATACCGGCGTTGCCCTTCGTTGTAGATCGTATCGAATGCCAGGGACGATTTGCCGCTGCCGCTTACACCCGTGAATACGACAAGCTTGTTTTTCGGGATACGGATATCGATGTTCTTCAGGTTATGTTCTCTCGCTCCAAATACCTCGATGTATTCCTGACCGTTCAGCACCACCTTGTCTTCTTCCCTTTTACGCTTTGACTTTGCCATATTGATTTAAAGAGCATCAAAATTAAACAGAAATCAACAGACCAACTGTTAACCTCTCCTAAACGGCTAATAATAGATGCGCCGGAGCCACCCCGCGGTTAATAATAAGCGGCGGAAGCGTAGACCTTTTCCTCCAGGTCGCTTTTCACCGCATACGAGAAGCCTTTTTGCAGGGCAAACGCGCCAACTTCTCCTTTCTTATTCAGCGCCAGGAAGCCCACCTGCAATTTTTTCGAACGTTCGGGACCGCGCCTGACAATTCTCTCTACGGCTTCCCGGCAGGCCGCTTCGGGGCTCATCCCCTGCCGCAGCAGCTCCACCACCAGGTGGGAGCCAACGATGCGGATCACTTCTTCGCCCACGCCGGTGGCTGTTGCCGCGCCGAACTCATTGTCGACGTACAACCCCGCGCCGATGATGGGCGAGTCGCCTACCCTCCCTCTAAGCTTATAGGCCATGCCACTGGTGGTACAGGCTCCGCTGAGATTCCCCGCAACGTCCAGGGCCAGCATCCCGATGGTATCATGGTTATCTTCTCCCCCGGGAAGCCGGGACGGAGCGCCGGACAGCCTGTTCTCTACATTTATCTCAGGTTCGTAGTTTGATTTCTTCAACCACTCCTTCCAGGCTTTCTCGGCTCGCGGCGTAAGCAGGTTCTGCTTTTTAAAGCCCTGCGACAGGGCGAACTGCAGCGCACCCTCGCCAGTCAGGATGATGTGTGGCGTTTTTTCCATCACCAGCCGGGCCACCGATATCGGATGCATGATGTGCTCAAGGCAGGTTACCGAGCCACAGTTAAAATGCTCGTCCATGATACAGGCGTCAAGGGTTACGTGCCCGTCCCGGTCGGGTAGCCCCCCATATCCAACACTTTGATTATTAGGATCAGCCTCAGGTATTTTCACACCGGCCTCCACGGCATCCAACGCTCTCCCGTTGGGTGATTTGAGCACTTCCCAGGCAGCGGCATTCGCGGCTTTGCCGAAATTCCAGGTGGAGACCACCACCGGCTTCCCCTGTACAGGATGCGGCATGCTGTCGACGCTGGCCAGCAGTGTTTCACCCGCCAGCACCCCCAATGAACCCGCTACGGAGTGTTGTATAAATTTTCTTCTGGTAGACATATTATTACTGGTTTATGGTGGACCGAATCTATCAATGGATCTAACCGAAACCCCGGCTGATCTGCCGACTAAATTAGGTTGATTTAACAGAATACACACGATTCCTACCGGTTAAATTATGCATCTGGGAGGTACTCCAGATCCGTCTACCGGGTTCCTTTGTTCCCTGCAACCGGCACCACCTGCTATGTTGGCGCTGCGGCAGGCAGAATCCGCCGCGGTTTTCCTATCTGTAAGGTCCCGCCACGAAACCGGTTGGCACGGGTATTGGAGACTGCATAGCACCCGCCCTTCACCTCCAATCTTAATAAAATGACCATCGAAGAAAAATGCGTTAATGCTATCCGCTGCCTGGCAATCGATGCAGTAGAAAAAGCCGGTTCGGGACATCCCGGCACGCCCATGGCCCTCGCCCCCGCCGCTTATGTGCTGTGGATGGAACACCTGCGCTACAACCCAACCAACCCGAACTGGCCGAACCGCGACCGGTTCGTGCTGTCTAACGGACACGCGTCCATGCTCCAGTACGCCATGCTACATCTCACCGGCTATGATCTTTCCATCGACGACCTCAAAAACTTTCGCCAACTGGACAGCAAAGCTCCCGGACATCCCGAATATCGCCTGACGCCGGGCATAGAAACCACCACCGGGCCACTCGGCCAGGGAATCATGACTGCGGTGGGGCTGGCACTCGCCGAAACACATCTCAGCGCGGTTTTTAACGCAGCGGAGCATCCTGTGATCGATCATCACACCTATGTATTTTGCAGCGACGGCGACCTGATGGAAGGGGCTTCCCACGAGGCAGCTTCTTTTGCAGGACATATGGGCCTGGGTAAACTGATCGTGCTGTACGACGACAATCACATCACCATTGAAGGGAACACCTCCCTCACCTATTCAGACGATGTGGCCGCACGCTTTGCAGCATACCACTGGCACGTGCAGGATCTCGGCGAGAAAGCCAACGACCTGAAAGCCATTTCAGAAGCCTTCCGGATTGCAAAAGAAGAAAGGGATCGTCCCTCCCTGGTGATCCTGCGAACGCACATAGGTTTCGGTTCGCCGAATAAACAGGATACCCCGGAAGCCCACGGCTCTCCACTCGGCAAGGAGGAAGCCGCACTCACCCGGAAGGTGTTCGGTTGGCCCGAAGACAAATTTTTTTGGGTGCCCGACGATGTACGGGATCACATGCTTGCCGCCCGCACACGTGGACACACCCTTGAAGCGGACTGGGAAAAAATTGTCCAGGACTACCGGGAACACCAGCCCGCCAGGGCGATGCAGATGGAGGCATGGTTTCGTCAGGATCTGCCCGAAGGATGGGATCAGGATATCCCGGCCTACCCGCCTTCCAACAATGGCCCGGCCACGAGAGAGGTTTCTTCCGATGTACTGAACGCCGTCGCCGGAAAGTTGCCCTGGCTTATCGGAGGGAGCGGCGACCTTGAACCGTCCACCAAAACCCTGATCAAATCTTCGGGCTATTTCCAAAAAAACAAATACGGGAACCGTAATCTGGCATGGGGCATAAGGGAGCACCTGATGTGCGCAGCCAGCTCAGGGATAGCGCTCCATGGTGGATTGCGGGCGTTTGCCTCCACTTTTTTCATTTTTACCGACTACGCCAGACCGGCTATCCGCCTGGCAGCGATCATGGAGCTGCCCGTAGTATATGTCATGACCCATGATTCGATCGGCCTGGGCGAGGATGGCACCACGCATCAGCCCATTGAGCACCTGGCCTCTTTTCGCGCAATGCCCAATATGTGCACCATTCGCCCCGCAGATGCCAACGAAGCTGCACATGCGTGGCGGGTTGCACTCAGCCGGAACAAGGGTCCTACGCTGCTGGTACTGAGCAGGCAAAAGCTACCCGTTTCCGACAGAGCAACACTTGCAGGCGCAGAAAATCTGCGCAAAGGAGCCTATATTCTCTCCCGGGAAAAGGGCAGGGAACCCGATATCCTCCTGATCGCCACCGGCTCGGAAGTGCCACTCATACTGGAAGCGCAACAAACCTTGCTAAGGGAAAAGATCGATGCGAGAGTGATCAGCATGCCCAGTTGGGAACTATTCAGGGAACAGGAGCCGGCATACCGCGATGAAGTGATGCCTCCGCACATAGCAGCGCGGCTTGCCGTGGAAGCCGGCTCACCCCAGGGCTGGGAGGAATGGGTAAAGGAGAAAGGAAGCGTGATCGGTATGGAAACCTTCGGCAGCAGCGCGCCCTATAAAGACCTGTACAAACATTTTGGGCTTACCGCGGGGAACATTGTACACACGGCAAAGCAAATAATCAGTAACTTAAATGCAAACATCCCGTCCGCCCCTTAAAAGTCAATTGATGAACGGGAGCATTACCAAACTCGTCGCACAGCAGAATAGATACGCGGAGTTAAATCGTGCCAATGAAAATCAAAAAATAAGCGGATGAAAATTGTAATTGCTTCAGACCACGCCGGTTACGCCTATAAAACCGTACTGGCGGAAGACATGCGGAGCAGAGGATACGAGGTGACCGACCTGGGTGCCTGCGATGAATCCCCTTCTGATTATCCTGACCACGCAACAGATATCGCAAAGGCACTGCAGGCAGGAAAAGCGGCTAAAGGAATTATTATCTGCGGCAGCGGAGTGGGTGTGAGCGTAGCGGCCAACAAATTCAAGGGAATCCGTGCAGGGGTTTGTCATGATACCTATTCCGCACACCAGTCCGTTGAACACGACGATATGAACGTGTTGTGCATCGGGCAACGGGTGGTTGGCATTGAGCTGGCCCGCGAGCTCGTATTTGCATTCCTTACAGCAAGGTTTTCCCGTGCGCCCCGGCACCTGGCCAGGCTCAAAAAGATACTGAAAATCGAAGCCATCAACATGAATATAAACAATCAAACCCCTGGAAATATCGCATGAACCGCTCCACTTCCATATCACCCACCATCATCGTTATTTTCGGTGCCACAGGCGACCTCACCTGGCGTAAGCTGATACCTGCCATCTTTAACCTTTACCTGGATAACTGGATCCCCGAACATTTTTCCGTCATCGGTATCGGGAGAAGCGAACAGAGCGAACGGCAGTTCCGGAAACATCTTCAGACCGGCGTAGATAAATTTTCCAGAAGAGGAAAATCAACCCAAAAAGAATGGAACCAGTTTTCCCAATACCTGAGCTATTATAAGGGAGAGCTGATGGCCGACACCACGTACGCCGGCATTGAAAAGCTGGTGAAGCAGCATGAAGCGGACTGGGGAGTGTCCGCCAACCGCGTTTTTTATCTGGCCGTTCCGCCGGTATTTTTCGAGGATATTGTAAACAACATCGGCAAGAGAAGGTTTGCCAAGAACATGCTCGCCAATCGTATCGTTATCGAAAAGCCGTTTGGGTACGACCTGGAGAGCGCCCGGAAGCTGAACAAGTTATTGCACGGAATGTTCGACGAATGCCAGATATACCGCATCGATCATTACCTGGGTAAAGAAACCGTGCAGAACATCATGGCGTTCCGGTTTGCCAACCTGCTGTTTGAACCCATCTGGAACCGGAATTATATCGACAGTATCCAGATCACGGTGTCCGAACAGTTGGGCGTGGAAAACCGGGGAAATTATTATGAAACTGCCGGCGCACTCCGCGACATGATACAAAACCATATCCTTCAACTCCTCTGTCTTATTGCGATGGAGCCTCCGGTATCATTCAATGCCGACGAAGTCAGGAATCGCAAGGTCGACGTGCTGAACGCACTGCGCAAATTCAAGCCCGAAGACGTGCACCAGTATGCCGTTCGCGGACAATACGGAGAAGGATGGATACGCGGGAAAAAAGTGAAGGGCTACCGCCAGGAACCAGATGTTGCGAATAACTCAACAAGGGAAACCTTTGCGGCCGTGAAATTTTTCATCGATAACTGGCGCTGGCAGGGTGTACCCTTTTATCTGCGCACTGGCAAACGGATGAACGAAACGCTTTCAGTAATCAATATACAGTTCAGACCCGTGCCGCACCAGTCGTTCCCCACCGAAGCTAAGGGCAACTGGCAGCCGAACCGGATCGTATTGAATATACAGCCGCATATGGACATTCAGCTCCGCTTTCAGGCTAAACGGCCGGGGCTGGAAATGCGCCTTTCGCCGGTGGACATGGTGTTCGACTATAATGAAGCCTATCCATCCGGATCGCCTGAAGCGTATGAAACCCTGCTGCTGGATATTATGAAGGGAGACTCCACCCTGTTTATGCGGGCCGACCAGGTGGAAGCGGCCTGGAATATTTTGATGCCGATTATTGAATCCTGGGAGAAAAACCCCTCGGTAAACTTTCCCAATTACGCAGCCGGTATGCAGGGGCCCGAAGATGCCGAGGCACTGATCGCGAGAGACGGGCATAACTGGCTGACGCAAAACAAGGCCGTTCAGGTACTCAAAGAAATTGATAAGGATGAATAATAATAAGGATATCCGGGTTTTCGACACCGTAGCGCAGCTCAGCGACGCGGCAGCCAGCCTCATCGCCGAACTAGCTGATCAGGCGATACGCGAAAGGGGCCGGTTCCTGCTTTCCCTTTCGGGAGGACGGACGCCTGAGCAGCTTTACCAGACACTGGCTTCACCACCTGCACACGATAGGCTGCAATGGGATAAGACCTATGTGTTCTGGGGAGATGAAAGGTGTGTTCCGATGGATAACCCGGAAAACAATGCGTTCGTGGCCAGGCAGATACTGCTGAGCAAGACCGGAACGCCATCAGAGCACATCTTCCCGATCCCCGTCAATCTCACACCGATCGGTGCGGCAAAAGCGTATGAGCAGACCATCCGCGATTTTTTCGGGCAGGAGGAACCCCGCTTCGATTGTATGCTCCTGGGGATGGGCGCCGATGCACACACTGCCTCCCTTTTTCCCGGCACTATGGCCCTGCACAACAAGGAACACCTGATAGCCGAACAGTA
>CAZUWX010000032.1:0-42262 GCA_964624205.1 uncultured Chitinophagaceae bacterium | reverse complement strand
GCTGCACAGGACTACCGGGCGTGCAGCCCCGGGAACACGCTCCCCCAGGCAGTGAACGATACAGACGTGTACGCTCGCGCATCGGAAGACTTCACCAGCCGGCAGAGGTAAAAAGCATCCTATTAGCTCGGTGCCCAGTGAAAACTTTTCGTTTAAGAAATAACCGAGGCCCAAGCCTCCCAGATCGGAAATCCGGAGATACTTCTGGTAGCCATTATCGTAGTTAACGGGAACAGACTTATCGAAGGAACCACTATGATTGCTGTTCTATGAATTATTATTATCAAAGCTGACCTGGCCCGGATAGACCTGACCCGAATAAAGCCTGCCGATGCCCCTGTCGTCGCGGCGAATATAAATTTGATGCTGTTCACCTCTTCGGCTGTAATTTCGGCATATAACAAAACTGCGTATATGGACCCACTTACATTAGGTATCGGAACAAGATTACAACACACCAAACACGGCCCCGGCGTGATCGTGGGCATCCGCTACGGAACCTACCTGATCTCCTTTATTTACCACGGTATAAAAGAGGTAGATAAGAACGATCCGGAGCTGGAGGAGATCATTCCTGAGAATGTTACCGAGGAGATTGAGACACATGCCGAAATAGAACAGTCCCTTCTGAAAATACTCAGAACCTGGGGAGGAATTACGGAAATTGTTCCTTTGGGTGACCGTTGGCAGAACGGCAAGCTCATCCTGCAGCCCGCCGATCCATCTCTGAAAGCCAAAGAATTACCCATTGATGATTTTTTTCATAAAATCGTGATGATCCGCGACCGGCTTCGTGTGCTGGAGCAGCAGTTGAATGCCCATAAACAGCTCAGCGATGCCGACAAGGTGAACCTGCAGCAGTATGTCACACGGATCTACGGCAGTCTCACCACGTTTAATGTACTGTTCAGGAACAAGGAACACTGGTTCACGGGAGACAAAGCCGGCAGTTAACAGCACTCCGTCTCATCGCTCCAGGAATGATCGCCAATAGTGTAGCCAGTCGATCATCCGGCTCGTGTAGCCGTATTCGTTATCGAACCAGGCGATCAGCTTCACCTGGCTGCCGACCACCGAGGTAAGCGTTCCATCAATGATACAGGAGTGAACATTCTTTTTGATGTCTGCTGAAACAAGCGGGTCCTCCGTATAATCCACTATACCCTTGTATTCGTCGGCGGCAGCCTTTTTGAACAAAAGGTTGATCTGCTCCCTTGAAACCGGCTGGCAGAGCTGCACGGTAAAATCCGCCAGCGCCCCGTTGGTAACCGGCACGCGGATAGACACGCTCGCTACCTTCCCCTGCAGCGGCAACAGGCGTTCGAGCGACTGGGCAAGGTCGATCTCCACCGGTATAATGGATTCCGCTGCTGCCCGTCCCCTTCTGAACTGCGCATGTGTAGTGTCTACCAGTTCCTGCCGCGACGTATAAGAGTGCAGCATATTGATCTGGGCAGACTCAATGCCAATGGAGTTTAGAATATAAAGCACGTGGGTGGAGCAGTTGGTCATACAGCCGCCCGGAGACACGATCGGAGCATCTGCTTTAAGCTGCGACTGGTTGTAACCATAGATAAGAAGGGGAATATCGGATGAGCCGGTTGTAGACAATAACACCTTCCTTGCTCCGGCCTCCAGATGCCGGGCAGCAGCAGAGCCGGTGGTGAACCGTCCCGAACACTCTAACACCACATCCACATTGAGGGATCGCCAGGGGAGCTGTAACGGATCAGGTTCCTGAAGCGCCACTATCCGCTGCTCACCGCAGATAATATGATCCCCTTCCAGGCAAAGCGGCTGATCGAAAGGGCCATACAGGGAGTCGTACCGTAACAGATAAGTCAGATTATCGGGCGGCATGATATCATTAACCGCAACAACTGTAAAACGGGAATCCTGCAGCAGCCTCCTGAATAAAACCCTACCGATACGGCCCATGCCGTTAATGGCTATTCTCATACTTATTCCAAAATTTGTGCAAATATCCGCAAAGATCGAGTTCGGCGGATATAATTTTGAAACGAATGAGTACAGGTATTCCGGAAGCCACGCCGGCCAGCGGCTGCGGCCGAAACCACCCGCGTATCAATAAAACGGTTAGCTTTACCGCTTAAATCCTCTATATGATCATACGCATCATCATCACTTCGGTTGTTGCTTTCGCACTGTCTTACCTGTTAAGCGGTATCATGATCGACTCTTTCTGGACAGCAATATTGCTGGCGCTGGTACTGGCGGTGCTGAACGCCATTGTCCGGCCCTTGCTGGTACTGATTACCCTGCCGGTAACCATACTCACCCTGGGCCTGTTCCTGTTGGTGATCAATGCGCTGATCGTGTTGATAGCCGAAAAGATTTTACCGGGCTTTGTAGTGCAGAGCTTCTGGTGGGCCCTGCTGTTCGGCGTGTTGCTGTCAGTACTCACCTCCCTGCTATATTCGGACAGGAACGAATAGGTGTATCCGACCGTCCCGCCACGTTTACCGGCTACTTTCCACCCGGAAAGAAACTTTGCATATTACCCCGTAAGAAGTCACCTTTTTATCCTTCACGTGTACTTTAAAGTCTTTTACATACACCGAATCAATGTTATGAATGGTTTTTGATACCTCAGTCACAGCATTCTGGATGGCTTCGTCGAAACTATTTTCTGAGGAAGCAATGACTTCAATTACCTTAACAATGGCCATACAATCAATTTTATAAATTAAACAAATGGATAAACCATAAACAAAAGCTCCGGAGATACCGGAGCTTCGATGTTTTCCCAATCCCTACGCTGGTATTATCCAGATCAGGTATTAGAGTGTATTCTCAGATCTGTTTTACCAGAACACCCCTTTTGAAAAAACTTCAATAGATAATCTTAAATAACCGTGCCAGTTCCAGGGGCGATAATTTGAAGCGTTCCCCATAGGGTGGTGGTTTTTGGAAGTTTAGAATGGGTAAAAAATACCCCAGGCAAGGCGTAACAGCGAAAGAAAATTCACTTACGAACCTGATGCAAAAAGGCATCCAATTCGGTAGCTTCTCCTTTGTCGCCACATGAGCGCATCCACTCCATTAATTCACCCTTCAATATTTTTTTTATGAACGAATAATTTTTATTCTCAGCCAAATTATTCATACACCATTTATCTTCAATTATATCATAAAGCTCTTCCCGGGGACGAATCCTGTTTCTGGCCAGGAGGGCCGCCGCGGCTGCATCAGATTCGGCGCTATGAAGCCAGGACCTAAACCATTTAATATCCCATGCTGATGATGCTGCATCTTTAGTGTTATTCACTATATTTAAAAACTCTTCTTCCGGCGTGAGATTCCAGATAAATCTATACCTATCATTCACAATCGCCCTAATCCCATAATGATCACTTCCATTTAATATTCCTCTTGTTGTGTGTATTGAATAAGAATAATCCCTAATCCTCCTGGTGGGATCCTGAAGAATCGGCAAGAAACTATAACCATCCAGATTACCGGGGATATTACCACCCGCAATTTCAATAAAAGTAGGCAGTATGTCGGTGTATTCGACGATTGCATCCGTTTCGCTCCCCGCATCAATCATTCCGGGCATCCGGGCAATTAAAGCCGACTTAACGCCCGCTTCATATAGAGACCATTTATTGAAAGGGAAAATATTTCCCTGTTCACTGGCGAAGAACACAAATGTATTATCAGAAAATCCATGCTTTTCAAGCAGACTCATCGTTATTCCAACCTGCGAATCCAGCTCACTAATTTCCGCAAGATATCGGGCAAAAGCCTCTCGCGTTTCATAGGTGTCTATCATATTTGGCGGAAGACGGATAGAATCAGGAGAAAAAACATCCTTATCGCCTTTTGTCCAGGGATCATGCGCTTCATTTGAGCAAATCATTAAGGCAAAATTCTTTCCACTCTGTTTGGCACCTTGCAAAAAGGAATCAACTAACTCAAATTCCGGATTATTGGATTTGCCGATGTAGTCAAAAGGAAACGCGGCAATTGGCGAAATATGTTTCTTGCCTGTAAAACCAACAGTATAACCTAAAGATTTCAAATAATGAGGCATGCTCGATACTCCTTCCTTAACGAAAGTATGGTTAGGATAAGCACCTGATTTAACGGGATAAAGGCCGGTGAAGATATTATGCCGGGTTGGAGAACACATGGGTGCCGACTGATAGCATTTATTGAATTTCATCCCCTCCTTAGCAAGCTTATCAATATTGGGCGTTTTTGAATCCACACTCCCGTAACATCCTATGTCCCAATTTGTAATGTCATCCCCCAAAATAAACACAATATTATACCTGGCCGCATTTTGCGCGTATAGCAAACTGCCGGATAAAAAAAGAAAAAATAAGATATAAGCCAACCTCCTATACATAACATCTAATGCTAAAAATTAAAATTTTCATTTGTCTTATAATCTTCGGCCGCTGCCGGTATCGCCGGCAAGATCGTCTCCAAGTTCTTCCCTCGCTTTCCCCGCCAGTTGCTGTAACTCTTCGACAACGGAAGGATAGATATCTTTTAGATCATATCTTTCTCCCGGATCACGACGCAGATCATATAAGGCCATAGGTATCTGAACCTTGGAAACCTTCCCGCCAAAACCATCCAATCCCGGAGTATTCACTTCGAACGCATTCGAATGATGCGGTAAAACCAGTTTCCAATCGTCCCGCCTCACAGCCTTCAGCGAATTATCATCATAATAGTAGTAAAATTCTCTCCTCGGAGAAGAGGCGGAGGCGTTTAATAGCAACGCTGTAACGTCTATTCCATCAATCTTTCGCTCCGGCAGGCCTAATTTGCATAAACTGCCAAGCGTGGGAAAAATATCAATTCCGGACACCAGTTTGTTGCAGACAGTACCGGCTTGTATAGAATTGGGCCACTTTATGATCATTGGAACCCGTTGACCTCCTTCAAAAACAGTCTGTTTCCCTTCGCGCAATCCGTTAGTTGAACCACTGTGTTCCCCAAAATTCTTCCATGGACCATTATCACTCGTAAAAATGACGATCGTATTATCACCGATCCCCTCGTCTTTCAAAGCAGATAAGATTTCACCGACGGACCAGTCTATTTCCATCATTACATCTCCATAAATCCCCCCACCACTCTTCCCCTTAAACTTTTCACTCACTGCCAAAGGAACATGCGGCATACTATGGGCAAAATACAAAAAGAAGGGATCCTTTTTATTTTTCTTTATAAAATCCACCGCATATGCTGTGTATAAACTGGTTAACCTCGACTGATCTTCCATTGAATTCACAGGAGTAACATTCTCGTTTCCTTCGATCAAATACAATGGCGGGCATTTTTTTTGAAAAGCGTTAATATTTTCCTCCTTTCCATGATAATCCAAGGGCCACATGTCGTTGGAGTAGGGTAATCCGAAATAATTATCGAATCCCTTTTGTAAGGGAAGATACTCAAACTTATCGCCTAAATGCCATTTTCCTACCATTCCGGTTTTATAGCCCTTATTCTTAAACATTTCCGCCAAAGTCATCTCCCCCTTCTTAATACCTCTCTCGCTATTAGGGAAAAGCACTCCGGCCATTCCTATACGATTGGGATAGCAACCGGTCAATAACCCCGCCCGGGAGGCGGTACAAACCGCTTGCGGTGCCAAATAGTTCGTAAATCTCATCCCCTCATTGGCCATCTTATCCAAATTGGGAGTAGAATGACCCAGCGCTCCGAAACAACCCAGATCAAACCCCATATCATCCACGTAAAAAATAATAACATTTGGAGCTTTCGGCTTGTCCATGTTATCAGAACAACCAACAGCGGGTACTCCGATAGAGAATAATAAGAAAAAAAGATACTTCATAGCGTTATCTTAATAATTTCAGCTAACATTACAACGAATAGCCTCAATAAAATTCACCAACCCTCGTTTTGTGTAAGATTAGGGTTTAAATCAATTTCTCTTTGTGGGATCGCCCACAAATAATCTTTATTAGGATCAAAATGCCTTGTCTCAATCATCTCGTTCTTAGAATTATATATGGGCCCGTTATTAACGGTTTCGGCAGTTTTCCATCGCCTAACATCAGCATAATAAAGATTCTCAAGTGCCAATTCTATTCTCCGTTCGTGTCTGATTATTTCCCTCATTTCCGATTTGTTGATCCCGCGCTCGATTTCCGGCATATCCACACTCGGTCTTTTTCTTATCAGATTTAGAGCCCAATAAACTTCCTCGCTTGGCGTATCCTGGAATTCATTCAAAGCCTCTGCATAGTTTAACAAAACCTCCGCATATCTGATCAGAATGACATTCAGATCAGATTCTCCAAGAGGAACAAATATCGTCTCGTCATCAGCATAGCTTGTCAACTTTTTCTGACCGAATCCAGTATGCTGAACAGGATTTGTCCCTTCTCGCTGAATATTACCGTTGAACGAATAGCCCGGCAAAACGATAGATTGTAAAAGCCTGGGATCTCTATTCTCGTATGGATTATCCGGATCAAACAGCGGCGACTCACTAATCGAATATCCATCACGCATCAGGTACGCGTCAACTAAATTCTTCAACGGAGCCGGCCTTCCCCAGGTATACACATACTGATCTCCATGATGCATGATATAAGGGCGCTGAAATTGCACATCAAAAACCACTTCATTATTTCCTTCATTCCCCGGCATATACAGCCCCCTATAGCTTGGAAACAATTCATACACGCCTAAATCAATAACTTTCTTTGCTGATAAAGCAGCTTCCGACCACTCCTCATTGTATAATAAAACCCTGGATCTTAGGGCTAAAGCAGCGCCTTTCGTAACCCTACCCCGCTGAATTTCAGTTGCAGGCAATAATTCAGCCGCCTCGTCCAAATCATCCAGGATCAAAGTAAGAATATCACTTTTGGAAGTCCTCCTCAAATCACCCTGGGTTTGCGCATCAGGCGGATCTACTATAAGTGGTACATCACCGTACAAATCAATCAAAACCGAATAAAAAAAGGATCGTAAGAATAGCGCCTCACCCTTAAAAACGCTGCGTTTGCCCTCATTTAGTATGTCCTGACTGTTTTCCAAAGCCGCCAGGAAAGTGTTTGCTCTTCCTATCCCCCTATATCCCCAACTCCACCATATGTGAAAGTCATTGGTGTTTGCGTTCGCCCTACCCGTTGCAATTGAATTAATATCCCAAACCCCATAGTCAAAAGCATTTGGCGTTAACATATCTAATTCAGAGAGCAACACCCTTTCAGTAGCCGTAAGCGCATTATACATACCAGCCAATCCGGCATCAAAATTTACTTCACTCCTCCAAAACGTAGCAGCACTATATCTATCACTCGGATCAACCGTTAGAATAGAAGCGTTACAGCTACAAAATAAAAACGATATTATGACAATTAAATATTTCATATGATCATAAATTAATTAAAACTCGACATTAATTCCAGCAGAAAAAGTTTTGACAGACGGATATTCAAAAAAATCATTTCCCTTCAAATTATTCTCCGGGTCAAAATCCTTCATATCTGAAAAAGTCAGGAAATTCTGTCCGTTTACAAAGACGGTTATCCTATTGATCGCACCAACTCTATCCAGCAATTTTTTAGGAATACTATAGGATAGCTGCAGATTTTTCAATCTTACATAAGAAGCATTTCTCAGCCAAAAATCAGAATTAGTATACGCATCATTCTGTCCGAGCTCCCATGGAATCATAATAGGCAATCTGGCGTCCCGTCTTTCCGGGGTCCAGGAATGATCGCGCCACTCATCCGTAACTGAGCTCCCAAACCAAAATGGAATCGCCATTGAACCTTTTGGATATTTATTTACTCCTGAAACACCATTGAACAAAGCGGTCAAGCTAAAACTTTTATAACTCAAGCCCAGGTTTAAAGAATAGGTGTATTTAGGAATAACTCCACCAACAACTATTCTGTCGTCCTGATTGATTACATTATCTTTATTTTGATCTTTATACTTTAAATATCCCGGTTTTGTAGCCGTACTCTGAAAGGGGTTTCTATCTATTTCGGCCTGATCCTGAAAAATCCCGTCCGACTCCAAAATATAATATGAATCAATCGGGTATCCCTCCCGGGTAATATACATTCCGGAAATAATAGATTCGCCGCGTAACTCCGCAACACTATTCCTATTATAATTTAATCCCACTCCCAAACTGTAGTTTAAGTCACCAATACTATTCCGGTAATCAAAATTAAATTCAACACCCTCATTATCAATTGTACCGATATTTTGAACGGGGCCATTGAGATTTCCAACTATTGAAGGAATTTGTACTACTCTCAAAACATCTACCGTTCTTTTTTTATAAAACTCCAGAGACAGACTTATTTTGTTCATAAAAAAAGACCCGTCTATCCCAAAGTTCGTGATCCTGGTGGTCTCCCATGAGATATTCGGATCACGATATTCTGTAGTTGCCGCACCTTGAGCAATTTGATTATTAAATATATAAGGCAACTGCTGATTAAAAGTGTTGATATACTGAAAATCCCCTATACGCTCATTACCCAGACTTCCATAAGAAAATCGAAACAATAGATTAGATATCCAGTTTACATCTTTAATATGGTTCTCCTCACTAACCCGCCACCCTACAGACATAGCAGGAAAAGTACCCCATTGATTAGCACCGCTGGCAAACCGGGATGATCCGTCACGTCGTAGGTTCAGCTCCAAAAGATATTTGTCATCATATTTATAGTTTACCCTTCCGAAATAGCCAATTAGATAATTCCTATTTGTAATTCCACTAGTGGTTTGATTAGTAGAACCGGCGTTAATAACCTGTAGTTCATTTCCAAGAAAACCTTCAATCTTTCCATCAAAAGATTTGCTTGCAAAACTTTCGTAGCTACTTCCTAAGAGTCCCGAAAACTCGTGCTTGTTAATGCTTCCGTTCCAACTTAGGGTATTAAAAACAGTAGTATTAAACGATTCATTATATCCATTTCGGACATGCCTGCTTGGGGGGGAGGTGTTATAGGTAACTTTTATCGGATCCAATGTTTTATTATCATACATAAATATCTCCGGAACGAATATTTCCGTTAATCCCGTCGTTCTTCTTCCATTAACCTTTACATGATACTTAAATCCCAACGGCAGGTTTATATTCGCAAACACGTTTACGAAGGCTCTCAATACATTGTTCTTATTGTAACCTTCATAGGCCCAAACAAGAGGATGCCGGTTAACTCCGTGGCCCGGAGTGACCACCCAGGTATCAGCATAAGAACCGTCTTCGTTATAAGTTGCGTCATACCCTTTCATCTTCCAGATATTCTGCATAAGACTTTCGCCGCCGCCGATACTTGCCGCGCTTTGACGAATATTCTGATTTGACACTGAAATATCTGATCCAATCTGAATTATATCATTGAATTTGTAGTCGATATTCGACCTCAACGAGAATCTGTTCGAATTGGTATTTATCAACACACCATCCTGATTAAGGTAGTCCAATGACAAATAGGAAGACAACTTGTCTCTGCCACCTGAAATTTGAATATTATGTTCCTGGATCAACGCATCCTTGAACATGATCTTCATCCAATCGTTACTTGGATATGTATAGGGATCTGTTAGCATCCCATTCCGATATTCATTAATTATATCGTCGCTGAAATCCACCACATTCCGTCCCCCATTCCTTTGCGCCTGATTTCGTAATTCCATATATTCGACCGGATCATAGATCAAATCCGGCAGATAAGTGGATTTCTGGAAACCGACATAATTATTATATACAATACGAAACCTTTCTTTCGCGCCGCGTTTTGTAGTTACCAAAATTACTCCGCTGGCAGCCCTGTTACCATAGATAGAAGCTGAGGCAGCGTCTTTTAATACAGAAATGCTCTCGATATCATTAGGATTAATATCGTCAATTGGCTGTTCTATCCCGTCGATGATAATCAGGGGATTATTATTATTCAACGTACCCTGCCCTCTGATCCTTATCGTGGCGCCATCTCTGCCGGGTTGGCCGCCCGCCTGATTTACATAAACACCTGTAACGCCTTGTAAAGCCTGAGAAGAATTCGTAATTGGCCTATTCTCCAGTTCTTTAGAACTTACAGTTTCTATAGAACCGGTTATATTCACTTTTTTTTGCGTGCCATAACCTACAACAACTACTTCGTCTAAACTTCCTGCCTTGGGCTCCAATACAGCATTGATCACTGTACGACTCCCAATCTGAAATTCCAGTGTTTCAAAACCCACCGAACTTATCCTTAAGACCCTACCTCCGTCGGGAACGCGGATCTGATACATACCCTGATCATCAGTAGTTGTTGCACCATCAAATCCAACTACCACTACAGTAGCTCCTGCCAGCGGATTGCCTTGCAGATCATTTACCCTACCCGAAATGATGAGTTGCTGCACTTGTTCAACAACATAATCATCCGCACGCACATCCGTACGCAACCCGTTCGATTCACGGTTCCTTTTAACGATTATAGCATCGTTTCCAATTGTCGCATCAATCGGCTGATCTTTTAAGACAAGTTTCAAAAATTGACCTAACGGCATATCTTTTACATCTACCGTAACGGGATGTGCGCCTTCGAACATCGACTGGAAACCGTAGACCCCCAGCCCGGTCTGCGCCCGAACGGCATTAAACACTCTGGTCAATTTCAGCGATTTCCCCTTAAGTGTGACGGTTTGCGAGTAGGTGGCGGCCGAAACATGCGTCAGGCCGACCAACCAAAAAAGTACAAGCAATCTCATTACCTTGAAAAATAATTTGTTTTTCATTAAATTTGACCTGTTTGGTTATTAATGGTGTTTGCGGTGAAAGGAAAGTTCGCCTTGCGAACCTTGCTTCACCCTATAATTTCCAAGCTGTTTAAGGGAGGTGTTCGTAGCACCTCCTTTTTTTGAGACGCCAGCAAAACGTCTTATTTTCAATGAATACCGTAAATAAGCTTTGAAGCTGAATGCAGCGCTAAACCTGTTGTTTTACTTCCCCTACATTTAATGATCAACAATGGTCAATGTACGTCCGTCCATACGGAAACGGATCCCTCCGGATTCAAGCAGCTTCAGGATAACCGATAGATTCTCAGATCGTTTGGCCATGCCGTACCCGACTTCGCTTGGAATGGTGGCGCCTTCGTAGCGCACATCAACATCATACCAGCGTTCTACCTCACGCATAATCTGGGCAAATGATTTGTCTTGAAATGTAATCCAGCCCTCTTTCCAGGCCGTGTATTGGTCTATGTCTATTTCTCGTTTGGTGATGCGGTGGCCAACCGTGAAAACCGCTTGTTCCCCAGGCACGAGTTCCGCACCGCCAGCCCGGTCATCCCGGGGCGTAACGCGTACATGCCCCTCTACCAACGTGGTTTTGACATCGCCCTCGCCCGCGTATGCAGATATATTGAATTCGGTGCCCAGCACTTCTACATCCTGCCCGCCGCCCACCACCTTAAATGGCCAGCCACTATTTTTTGCCTGCTTGTTTTTGTGCGTGTCGCTATTCACAACATCGAAATAGGCTTCTCCCTCCAATTCAACAATACGCTCTTCCTCTGAAAACCGGGAGGGATATTTCAATGTTGAAGCGGAGTTGAGCCACGCTTTCGAGCCATCTGGCAAGGTTACCTGATAGGTGCCGCCCTTGGGAGTGGTGAGGACAAACATTTCCGACTGTGAAGATTTCCCGTTTTCATTCAGCCCCACCACCAGGGTGTTGCCATCGGCGTAAGCGATCTCATCGTCGCCAACGATGATTCCCATTTGTCCTTCATCCAGATCTATCGTCCGCCCATCGGCCAATTTAAGTGTGGCCCGGTTGCCGCCGGGAAGAATGTCGACCGCGATTTGTTCAACCTCCTGATCAGTGGTCTTGAAAACTTTATCCCAAACGAAAAAACCTGTCGACAGCAGCACAACAATAGCCGCAGCATAGGGAAGCCAACTGCTTAACCGTCGAATATGCGGTGAAGCAGTTGGTAATAGCGGATTTTGTGGAATAGCAAGTATACGGGCCCGGATATCGTCTTCGCGGTAAGCGTGCATCTCTTTCATTGCTTCGTTCTGAGCCTCCTCACTTCGCAGCTCAGCGTATAGCTCGCGATTCTCCTCACTGATGGCTAACCAATCTTGCAAGTGTGCCGCTTCCACGCCGCTGAGTTGTTCCAACTTCGATTTGGCAATTAATTTAGCGATGTAGGCTGCCTGCTTTTCCATGCCGTTACTTTTCGTCTTTCATACTATCACTTAGCGATCGACAAAAAGTACCAACGGAATTCAAAATAAATTTGATTACATGAAACCTATGCTCAGCAGCAGGAGCAGATAGGCGTCGTGCGATAGCCTACCCCTCAGCAGGGTAAGCCCCCGCTGTTTATGGTTTTTGACTGTTTGGATGGAGAGCTTCAATTGACGGGCGATCTCTTCGTTGCTCAGGCCCCGCAGGTAGCTCAACTGTATAACCTTGCTACATTGCGGCGGCAAGGCATAAATAGACCGGTATACCCGAGCCCACAGCTCCGAACGAACGATCTGATGGGTATAACTCTCGTCGGCCTCAGGAAATTGTTCCATAAACCGGCCTTCACGAACCAATTTTCCTTCGGCTGCTTTTTGTAATGTGTAACAGGTATTGTACGTAGCCCGATAGAGATAAGACCGCGCGTGATCAGTATCCTGGAACCGGGTCCGTTGCCGCCATAGCCTGGTGAAGACTTCGGCCACGGCGTCTTCCGCTTGTTTGCGATCACCCAGATAACGCTGAGAAAAATAACACAACGGTCTAAAATAACTATTGTACACCTCCGTGAACTGCGCGGCATTTCCCATATCAATGGGATTACTGGTAGTGAGGTATCTCCCGTCCTTCTCCACGATTAGCAAGCGATTTTAGTTAGAATTGGCTTGCTTAAAGATAGAGAAAACTTTTTAAAACAACTTCTTGCTCAGATAGCAGGCAGGGCAACGGGTCTTACATTTTAAATACCTTCTGCCTGAACTCATCGTTGCTTATCCGCTTTCCGCTGTTTGATTTTTTTGCTGGTGTTTGGAGAGTGTTCCAGGGAGCCCTGTGAATTGAAGGTCACCGGTCAGCTACTCCTTCATGCTGCTGCACCATCAGTCGAAAAGCTTCCGCCCGCTCCGGATCAAAAATGGCTTTCTGCATCCAATCCTTGTCGCCATACACCCCCGCCCTATTATAGTCGAACGGTTCGAATTTGATCCGGCGCAGTAGTTTGTTCGATTTGAAGCGGAAATCATAATTCCCCGGATCCCGGAACTGCGGATCCGCCTGTACAGAATGTTCATCCTTCCCTTCCTTTTTCCATTCCGCAAATGTTCTTTTCCCAAACAGTAGCGGCATGCCGCGGGTATCCCAGTAACAATTATAGTCGGAAAACTGGTTTACCGAAGCCCAATTGGTGGCTAAAAGTGTCCCTGCATTGAAGTAAACGATGTTATTGGTAAAAGAAAAAGAACGGTGGGGTTCCACCCGCGTGGCCTGTAGCTGCGACTTGAGACTGTTGACGAAAATATTGTTTCGGATAATATTTTCCCTGCCATAATGCTGATGAAAACCCGCACTTTTACAATTGTACACCAGGTTGTTTTCCATCACAACACCTTCCGATCCTTCGTCGGTGTATAGTCCCCAACCACCATAATCGCGCGAATAAATATCGTGTATCCTGTTGTTGCTGACGGTAGTCCCTTCCGATTTGCCGAGTGTATACACACCGCCCATATCACTCAGCACTCCCCATCCCAGATGATGGATATGATTAAACTCCACCCGGTTCCGTTTAGAAGGGCTGGGAGCATATCCCCAGACCCATCCCACCGACACACCCGAATAGGTGAAATCGGAAATATCGTTATGGAGGAGCTCGTTATCGTGTCCGTGAAAAATGATCATAGCCACCGCGCAGGGAAACACATGCCCCCCGGAACGGGCGATATTATTAACCACCCGGATATGATGGGTTATTTCACCAGGATCGGAACGTAAGACGGTCTCTCCGATCTTCACTGCTCCTCCACCCAGGTTGTGCAGGTAACACCGCTCGACCAGGCCATTATCGCAGGCCCTTCTAAACCAGATGCCATGTGTGCCGGTGGCCGACAGTTCGCAATTAACAAAGGCGATCCTGCTCGCAAAATCCATTTCCACCGCAGCGGCAATAGGTGCAGCCGCCTGAAACGGCTCCAAACCCACGGCCGGCATAACATAGCCGGATACCCGAAATGCCAGATTTTCGAAGCGGATATTTGCTGCGCGTTCGCCGGTTTTTTCGTTGCCCCGGATCACAATGAACTTATCCAGCGCGGGCGCTATGGCAATAGCTGTTTCCGGAGTTTCACCCGGACGGGGGCGATAGAATAATTTTCCTGAGGGAGCAAGAAACCATTCTCCGGCTTCGTCGAGTGCGGGCTCCAGGTTCTCAAACACAAAAGTGGATCGTGTATTGATCGGATTCCAGGGTTTCATACCCGACCCTACCACGTATATCGCTGTGTCAGCGGCGCTGAACCGCTGAATGGTTTTTTTTGTATTATCCCAATGATGATAGAACGTCACCACCACATTATTAAGCGCTTCTTCACTGAGGCCGGCCAGCAAGCGGGCTGCCTCAACCGGGATCCTGATCTCCTGCACGGCCAGTTCCGGCGCCCGACCGCCCCCCTTTATTATCACGGTTTCCTTTATAGCCAGCGGTTGATAAAATCCGGCATTGGGAGTACGCGCCCGTTGTACCCGGCTTCCATTTACATACAATTGTTCGAATCGCCAGCCAAACCGCGCAACCTGCGGCACTTCGGTTACCCACAGGCTATCGGATATCCTCCGGAACTGTTCCAGCTGTACACCGCCATAGAACACCGGCATCTGCGGTCCCTCGCCCCTGAAAACCAGGGGTTGCTGTTCGCTTCCGCCGTCATCCTCGGAAAGCTCCAGGGTTTCAGGCATAAAGTAAGTTCCACTGCGAACGATCACTTCTGCCGGAACCTGAGCGGACGACTCCCCCCTCAGCAGCCGGAGCTGTTTGATCGCGCCCGTAAGCGTGGCCAGGGGCGTTTCCGCAGCGCCATTGTTGCGGTCGTCGCCGGCAGGATCCACATACACGGTCTGCGCCGGCACAACATGAAATGCAAACACCAGGCAAATGGAACAATACAGGCGTCTGAAATGAGTCATCTTTATTGGTTAGATTAGTTGCTTATCTGCCGCTGCCCGTGAGCGTGATACGCCGGGCGCATTTCCGGGGTAGCGCGCTGCGAGCATCCTTCTAAAACTTAGCTCAAATATAAACGCTGACACAGGTTAGTTGTTGATTTTTGTGACGGCTTCCCCGAAAACTTGTGTCCGAGAAATCCCGCAAAACAATATACCGGCCGCGCAAGATCGCTACTGCCCCACCTTCATGGTGTCAGTGGGGAGAAATGCAGTACGGTAGCCTCCGGAATCCGGAACAGAGGGCGGAAATATCGTTTTTAATTCCTCCCAGTCGGCCGGCGAAAGCCCGGTCCGGTACAAATAGATAGACTGAATATCAGGTAGTTCGCTAAGCGCCGCCAGCCCATCCCGGTTCACCTTTGTTCCCACCAGGTTGAGCAACTGTAGTCCTTTTAACGAACCAAGGGCCGATATGCCGCGGTCGGTCACGGCGGTATGCTCAAGATGCAGCGTGGTAAGGTTGCCACATTGCGACACGATTTCCAGGGACGCGTCGGTGACCGCAGTGTTTCCCAGCTTCAGCCACACCACCTGGTTTTTGATGGGCAGCAGCATCCGTACCTGCTCATCGGTTATTTTTTTTCCTGCCAGCATAAAATTCACAGACAGGTAGTTGCTGTTCTGCGCTACCGGCAACACCACCACGTCTTCAGCACGCAGCCGCTCCAACGCAACAGGATCGGCTTTTTCGACGGGTATCTCCGGTACATTGGGTTTCAATTTCCGGGGTTGGTGCCCTTCCTGAAGGGCCAGCAGCAGGGGTGCAATCTTGGGCGACTGTGGGATGTCTTTCACTTTTTTTACGAAGTCTGCGTCGTGATCGATCCACCATTTCAACAACTCCAGTTCCTGCCCCGTTACCTGTGCTCTTTTTTTGGGGGCCATATGGTGTTCGTCGTTCAGCGGCAGCAGTATCCGTTTGATCATCTCGCTTTCCAGCGATTTACCGGCCACTATGGTGACCCCGCTTTTGCCTCCCTCCATCAGCAACGCAGGGTGGTCCATGCGCAGTTTGCCCTTCTGCTTGGAGGCTCCGTGGCAGGCATAACATTTATCTTCCAGGATAGGCTGCACCACATCGGTATACGCCATAGCTTCCTGAATATCGGGTATGGGAGGCCGTTGGATGCGCGTCGTGTCTTCCTTGCCGAACAGTCGTGCCAGCGGCTCACTCAGGTAGTCTTCGCCGTGGGTCAGCGAACCACCCTGGTGCCCCGTGAGCAACAACAGCAAAACGATAGCGGCTCCCAGTATGCGCTGCTGGCGGACAAAATATCTTTTACGGTGAAAAAACCACGTAACGGCCGAAACCACGGCCAGGCTGATTCCCAGCCATTGGTGCGAACGCGCCAGGCCGCCATCGTATTCGCCATTCTGCGATAACAGGAAACCCGTGATGCAGGAGAGCGCCGCTGTGACCATACCGATAAAAAGGATAATGCCCACCGCCGGCTGCAGCGCAGCATACTTTTCTTTCCGTACCAGTATCAGCAACAGGCCTCCCAACAACAGGATTCCCACGGGGAGGTGTACGATCAGTGGATGGAAGCGACCGAAAAACTCTGCGATCATGCGACGATATCATTGATAACCTGCCCCTCAACATCTGTCAGCCGGAACGGCCTTCCCTGGAACTGGTAGGTGAATTTTTCGTGATCCATCCCTAATTGATTTAAAATGGTAGCCTGTATATCAAAGGCCTTTACACGTCCGCTCACACCACTATAGCCAATCTCATCCGTTTCCCCGTACGTAAATCCTTTTTTGATACCACCTCCGGCCATCCACATCGTGTAAGCTTCCACGTGGTGATCGCGGCCTTTGAACATATTTTCTTTCCCTTCCCGGTTTTCCTGCATCGGCGTTCTGCCGAATTCTCCGCCCCACACTATCAGTGTTTCTTCCAGGAGACCTCTTTGTTTCAGGTCGAGGATCAGGGCGGTCATCGCCTTGTCGATGGAGCGGCACTTGTTTACAAAACCCAGATCCAGCGAGGTGGACGGATCGACGCCATGCGCATCCCAGCCCCAGTCGAACAACTGCACATATCTTACGCCTTTCTCCACCAGCTTTCTGGCCAACAAAGCATTGTTGGCAAAGCTGCCCCTACCCGGCTTGGAGCCGTACATATCGTGAATATACTGCGGCTCGGTGCGTATGTCCATGGCGTCGGGCACCGACATCTGCATTTTATAGGCAAGTTCGTATTGCGAAATGCGGGAAAGTATCTCCGGATCTTTGAATTCTTCATACGACTTGCGGTTCACCTCGTTGATGGCATTGATAGAAGCCTTGCGGAGGTCTTTGTCGATCCCTTCGGGATTATTGATAAAAAGAACCGGGTCGCCCTCCGAGCGGCACTGCACACCCTGGTATACAGAAGGCAGGAAGCCGCTTCCCCAGACGCTTTTACCGGCATCCGGATTTTTGCCACCGGAGATCAGTACCACGAAGGCGGGCAAATTACTATTCTCCGTTCCCAATCCATAGCTGGCCCAGGCCCCGATGCTGGGCCGTCCCAATCGCCCGCCGCCTGTATGCATCAGCAACTGCGCCGGCGCGTGGTTAAACTGGTCGGTATGCACGGCCTTTAAAAAACTCACTTCGTCGGCCACCGTAGCAAAATGCGGCAGGTTATCGGATACCCAGGCCCCGCTATCGCCGCGCTGTTCAAACCTCGCCTGCGGGCCCAGCATTTTGGGAACCCCTCTGATAAAAGCAAACCGTTTTCCTTCGAGCAGCGAGGGGGGGCATTCCTGCCCGGTTAACTTGGCGAGTTCCGGTTTGTAGTCGAATAATTCGAGCTGGGAGGGGGCACCTGCCATGTGTAGGTAGATCACTGATTTTGCCCTCGCCGGAAACATCGGCGGCCTCGCAGCCAGCGGGTTGGCGCTGTCAAAGAGATTGGGGGAAGGCTCAAGCGGGTTTCGGCTGCCGAATAAATTACAGCCTCCAAGCAGGGAGCCGAATGCCATCGCGCCCAGTCCGGTTATACTCTGCTTCAAAAAATGACGGCGGGTTTCATAACGCAGCGTTTCCAAACTTGCCTCGTTCAACAACCGTTGGTTATGTAATTCGTCTCGGGTCATAATATCTCATTTACACGGGTGAGTGGTGGTCAATTATTTGTTACAAATTCGTCCAGGTTCAGCATTGCATTCGCCACCATGATCAGCGCAGCGCTTTGCGGGTCGTTTTTTTCCGGGCCCTTGTTTATTAGCCTGGCGGCTGCGGCCGGTTCGGCTATAAATGCTTCCAGTGCCTGGCGATAGAATTTTTCGAGCGCTTCCAGCTTCTCCGCCGAGATGGGTTTATACATTGCGATCTCGTAGCCGCGGCTGATCTGCGCACCAGGACTGTCGCCTCCTTCTGCCTCCATTCGGGCAGCAAAATGCCGGGCCATCTCCAGGAACGACTCGTCGTTCAACAGTGTAAGCGCCTGCAGCGGGGTGTTGGTGCGGATCCTCCGGGCAACGCACACTTCACGCGCAACGCCGTCGAAACCAAGCAGGGCGGGATACGGCGCCGTACGTTTCCAGTAGGTGTACAAAGCGCGGCGATACTGGTCTTCTCCCTTGCTTTGTACCCAGGAACTGCCTGCGTAAGGAGAAAGCCAGACGCCGTCTGGTTGGTAAGGCATCACGCTTTTTCCATACATCCTTGGACTTAACAGCCCTGAAACCGCCAGGCCCTGGTCGCGGATCTGTTCCGCCGAAAGCCGAATCCTCGGGCCGCGCGCATAGTATTTATTAAACGGATCTTTTTCAAGCATATCGGGTGTTACTTCGGAACGCTGCTGATAGGTATACGACATCACAATGGTTTTGATCAGCTTTTTCAGGCTCCATCCGTATTCATTCATCAATTGTCCCGAGAGCCAGTCCAGCAGTTCGTGATGCGTAGGTGCGATGCCTTGCGTGCCGAGGTCTTCGAGCGTTTCGGCTATACCCTGCCCCATCAGTTGCTCCCAGATACGGTTCACTATCGTGCGGGAGGTGAGCGGGTTCTGTTTGTCGGTCAGCCACCTGGCCAGGCCCAGCCGGTTACGCGGTGCACCTTCCGGAAAAGGATTCAGCGACGCCGGCACATCGGCTTGCACTTCCTCACCCTTTTCGAGCCAGTTACCCCTGACGAACACATTTGTAGAGCGGAACATCTCCGGCGGGTTATCCATCATGATAGGTGTCCGGACAGCAGGGGAAGCGACTATTAGCTCATTGAACTGTTTGAAGGCGCTATCGTAGCCCGGTTTGTCTTCGCCGGGGAAGGAGTTGGTAAAATGAAACCAGTCGAGTAATACCAGGTTCCCCTCGTTGGAAGGGGGCACGCTGGGATTCTGATAGGTAAAATAGAGGTCGTGTTTGCCCGCAAGCGCGTCGATGTCCAGGGTTCTGATCTCCCAGCCGGAGGTAGGCGTCAGCGGCAGCGAAGCCAGCACGTGTCCGCCCACACTGTCGGCATAGATCGTCCAGGTACCGTCTTTATACCAATTCTGTATCCGGAAGATCAGTTTGTTCTTTCCGGTGAGTTCTACCTTTGCCAGGCGGCTGATCGCATTATTGCGAAAGGCGAGCCACTTGGTGTCGGTGAGTTCGCTGTTGACGAACTCGTCGCATTGAATAGAATTGATGGAAGGCTGCCAGGTCTTCAAAAAGGTCACGATCTCCTGGGCTCTTTTTTCGGGTGCATTGCGGATCAGCCATGCCTTCAGTGATTCCAGCTTTGTGCTATCAGCGGGTCTGAACTCGCGCAGCACCGGGTATTCGTCGGGTGTATCTTCGTCGCGACTATTGTTGAAGAATGCCATGAACTCATAATATTCTTCAAACTTGAAAGGATCATAGGGATGGGTATGGCACTGGACGCAGGCAAAGGTAGTGCCCATCAGGGTTTCCCAGGTGGTATTGACACGGTCCATGATTGCCGCCGTCCTGAATTCCTCGTTATCGGTTCCTCCTTCGTCGTTATTCATCGTATTACGATGGAACGCTGTTGCAATGTATTGTTCGTCGGTGGCACCGGGCAGCAGATCGCCAGCCAGTTGTTCGGTCAGAAAACGGTCGTAGGGCATATCGCGGTTAAAAGCTTTGATCAGCCAGTCGCGATACCGCCAGATCGACCGGTAGTCGTCTTTCTCGTACCCCTTGCTATCGGCATATCGCGCCATGTCCATCCACATGGCTGCCCACCGCTCTCCATACAACGGAGAGGCCATCAGGGTATCCACCAGTTTTTCATAAGCGTTGGGAGATGCGTCCGAAAAGAATTTCTCAGCAATAGCTTCGGAAGCGGGCAGGCCGATGAGATCCAGGCTGACCCTGCGCAGCAGGGTGGCTTTGTCGGCAAGCGGCGAGGGTTCAAGATCCATCTGATCCAGCTTTTTGTTGACGAATGCGTCCACCTCATTAAAGGCCCGGCTGGCTCCAAAAAGGCCCAGAAATCCGCCTGTCCGCGGCACTTTCCCCGGTTTTACGGGTATATAGGCCCAGTGATCTCCCCATTTCGCCCCCTCTTTGATCCACTGTCTTAGCACCGCGATCTCTTCTTCGGGAAGCGGATCGTGCATATAAGGCATTCGCACCTCGGGATCGTCCGATAAGATCCGGTGCATCAGTTCGCTCTTATCGGGGTGTCCGGGAACAATAGCATATTTCCCGCTGCGGGTGGTATCAAGCGCCTCGCTCCGGAACAATACGCTGAAGCCCGCCTCCTGCTTCACCCCACCGTGACAGGATATACATTGTTTATTCAGGATCGGTTTGACCTGGGTGTTAAAATCGATGGTAGTATTCCAGGAGCTGACCGACCAGCCCAGCAACAATACGACGACGGCAATAGCGGCCGATACGGCCAGGCGCTTACGCTTAAACATTGATTCTGTATTTATCATACCACGGAACTCCTTCTTTCCAACCCTTAAGACGATATCACAGTAAAAAAATACTACACAGAGAAAAAATCTTATCCCTGGCTATCCGGCCTAATACAACTTTTTCTACAGCACAGTCTCTCCACGAAAATATACCGCTACGGAATAAACGGCTATTCAGGTTGGTTCCCATCTGCTCACAGGGGCGTAAACACGCATAAATACGCCTCCTAAATATAAACAAAAAATCGCAGCCGCAGAAGCGGTCAACCCAGCAGATCCCTGCAGCAATCCGGCCTGCCGCCATTTTTCCGGGAGCGGATGCATATCGGCGCCGGCATCGTCTATAAACTTTATATTCGCAGCGGAAATCAAAAATAGTGTTGTAAAATTTAAACCCTCTTGTCATGAGTGAAAACCTGAAAAAAATGTCCCTGTTTGCGGAGGGGCTGGATCATCCGGAATGTGTAGCCGTGCATCCCGACGGATCGGTTTGGGCCGGTGGCGAAGCCGGCCAGGTGTACCGGATCTCGCCGGACGGCGGCGAGATCAAGGAGGTGGCCAACACCGGGGGTTTTGTGCAGGGGCTGGCGTTTAGCCCCGGTAGCGAATGGCTGGCGGTATGCGACTCGGGAAATAAATGCGTGTGGAAACTGGCACTGCCCACCGGTGAGCTTTCCGTATTCTGCAAAGGAACAGACGCACATCGGTTCAATATTCCCAATTACGCGGTTTTTGATGCCGCAGGCAATTTATATGTTTCCGAAAGCGGGGGGTTCCGCGAAGTGACGGGGAAGATCCTGAAATTTTCACCGGACGGCAAGGGAATCATATGGCATGAAGGGCCCTTTGCCTTTGCAAACGGAATGGCAATGGGTAAGGAAGAGCACCATCTTTACGTGGTGTGTTCCTGGCTGCCGGGAGTGGAGAGAATTGCGATCAATGCCGACGGCTCCGCGGGTCAGCGCGAAGTGTATTGCACCCTGCCCCAAACGGTTCCGGACGGGGTCTCTTTCGACAAAGAAGAAAACCTGTATATCACCTGCTATATTCCTAATGCTATTTACAAGGTGTCGCCCGACCGGGTATCCAGCCTGGTGGTGGACGACTGGGAGGCACATACGCTGTCTAATCCCACCAACATCGCTTTCGGCGGCGAGAAGCTTAACCAGCTCTTTGCCGCAAACCTGGGAAGATGGCATATCACCCGCATTGATATCGGTGCGGAGGGGCTACCGTTGGTATCGCATCGGAAATAATAGTGGAGTCCTTTGGGTGCCCCAATGCCCACCATCGGAGGGGTTTGTTCGAGACTCATAAGGGCCTTGTAAGGGTTTGGCAGGGGTATGGATCGGTAAATAATTTGTTATCAATCACTTATCGCAGCATACCCTTACAAAACCCTTACAAGATGCTTACCAGTCCCGAGCGAGACCAGGATCGGGTCACAACATATCCCCCAAGTGACCATCGACCACTACCACTCACTTGCCCACCCTGATGATCACATTCCCGATCTTTTGGCCGGTTTCAACGTATTTGTATGCGTCGACAATTTCCTCTAGCGGATAAAGGCGGTCGATCAGTGGCCGGAATTTCCCTTCTTCGGCGAGCGTTTTGAGGAAAAGCACGTCTTCTTTCCTGATCAACGGAATGGGAAATAACACCCTTTTGCCGCCCCACAGCGGAGTGACAAGTGCGAGCCATATATTTTGCGATCCCCTGCCGAGTTCTGTGGATATATAAACGCCCTTGCGGTTAAGCATGGGTCTACATTTCCCGAACGAGCTTTTCCCCACCGCATCAAACACGAAGTGAAAAGTCTGGTTCGTTTTTGTGAAGTCGTCTTTAGTGTAATCGATAACGAAGTCCGCGCCCAGGGAACGTACAAGCGCTGTATTTTTTGTATCACAAACTGCGGTGACTTCCGCACCGAAATATTTTAAAAGCTGCACTGCGGCCGAACCAATGGCTCCGGTTGCGCCATTAACAAGCGCCTTTTGCCCACTCCTGATTTTTGCAGCCCGGATATTGCACAGGGCATAATGTGCACCTTCCGTTAAGGGTGCGGCTTCCTCATAGCTGAAGTTTGCAGGCATTGTTATTACTGCTTCATTCTCTGCGACGATCATGTATTCGGCGTGTGCGCCGAACCGGCTATCATTATACCCAAATACCCTGTCTCCTGCGGCGAAGGAGGCTACTGCTTTACCTACGGTTTCCACCTCGCCCGCAAATTCGTTTCCCAGTATGTGAAATTTAGGCCTGAGCAGACCGCTGAAAAACCGGCTTACGAAGTACTGTGCGCTGCGAAATCCGCAATCGGTCCGGTTGACCGTTGTTGCATGGACTTTTATCAACAGCTCCTTATCCTTCGGTACGGGCTTGTCGACTTCCTTCACGGTTACGACTTCCGGTGGCCCGTATGCTGTATATACCGCTGCCTTCATGAATACGCTTGTTTTGAGATGCCTGCCCGTTGCAGGGTTTTTCAAAACTACGTGAATGCGTCTAAATTATTCGGGACCGGCCTGGTCGCGGCAGTATATATTTCCTGCTTACCCATCGGCGCAACGGTGGCGGCACCTGTTAACGCTCCGGGCCAGCCGCTAGTCCTTCAACACCAGCCGTGTTTTCATTTCCTGCTGATGGCGTATGAGCACGGCCTCCGCAGCGCCCATCCATCGTATTTTCTGTACTACGCCCATAAATTCATTCACTGAGCCGACGGACTCTCCCGCTACGCGGACGATCACATCCCCCGGCTGCAGGCGACTTCTCGCAGCTACCGATCCCTGCTCCACGGCAGTCACCAGCACTCCTTTGTTATCGAGTATACCGGCTGCCGAACGTTCACCCAGTGTTTCGATATTCTTGAGGCGGGCGCCCATCCATTCCGTTATTTCGCCGGCGGCCGTCACCACACTGGTTATGAGCTCGGGAACGGGGGCTTTTTTTGCCTTGCGCTGTAGTTCCGGATCCGTCACACCGAACCGCATGGGGAAATTTTCGAATCCCACTGCGAGTGCAGGCGAACCGGGCTTCACCCGGAAATCTCCCTTCGCAGGATCGATGAATTGGGGATCTCCGTACACGCTGTTGCTGTCCGTTCCGTCTGCCCGGGCATCCATAAGCGCTTTCTCAGAAAGAAAGAAATTATTGTCTACCCGCAATCCCCAGCGTTTTATCTGGATTGGTGCATAAGACAGGCTCACGATGTTCCTGGTGAAAATGTCCATGCTGCGGTTATACCATACATGCGGATGAAATGTGTTATTCAGCAGGATGTTGTTGCTGACTACCCGGAAGTACCCTTCCCGCAGCTTCAGCCCACCGTTCAGGCAGACGTTATTATAGATCTGATAATTGGAGCTGCCGTCGTCAAGGTCGATATCCCAGCCATGTTCACAATGAAAGCGGTTGTTCCGCATCACAACGGGCTCCATGGCATCGAGCAGTTCGATGTCTCTTTTCTCTATTACTATAGAATCTGTGATCGATCGCTCGGGCCGCCAGAACCTGTCCCGCCCCCATGAATTAAAAGCGCCATGGTCGCCCGTTTCCAGTACGGTATGAAATACATCGTTAAATTCCAGCACGTGCCCGCCCCAGCAACCGTCGCCGATATTAATTCCCGACCGCGGCACTTCATAAATCGTATTGTTGGCAATTTGCAATCCGGCCGCCATCGAGATCTGCACGCCGGCCACCTGTTTTTCGATAAACCCGATATTGTGGATCAGGTTGCCTTTTGCCGCGCAATTCTTTGGATAATTATTTGTTTTCGGACCCTGCTCAAAATCCATTTCGCTCCAGGGTACAAATTGCTCATACCGGAAGGCAGGAGAACGCACCGCATCGGCGTTACCCACAAAAACGATTGCACTGGCGCCGATGTCATAAATATGGTTGTCTTTAATGGTGCAATCCCGGTTATAGTTGCTGACAAAAACAGCATTGCCGCCGAGGTTGTCAAAGACACAATTGGCCACCGTGATGTGCTCGGTGCCGTCCAGCAGGATGGCGCCACCCCGGTAAATGGTCCAGTCGCTCCGGAGAAGTGGCTCGCGGGTCTGCATGAATGTCCGGTTCGTACCGGTAAACCGTATACCCCGGATCGTTATATTCTTAAGCGGCCGGGCTTCACTGCCTTTCAACACGATCAGCTCGTCCAGGCGGCTTACAGAAAACTGCGACTTTTCGAGATTAACATCGCCCGGCGGGTACAGGTAAAGCGTATGTGTTTCCTGGTTGTAGTACCACTCGCCGGGAGCATCCAGCTCTTCGAATATGTTCTCTACGAATCGGTATGTTTTATGCAAGGGTGCCGGCCGGTTATTCTGCCAACCACCCTCCATTGCCGCGTCGCCATTCCTGTCTTTACCGGTGATCCGGTAATGAAAACCGCCCCATTCCCCCTGGTGCAGCGCATGCACATACCCCCCGGCGGGGTTTTTCCACTTGCTTACGCGCAACCGGCTGATGGCATCCTCTGCGGTGCCATTGAACACCCGGGCGGAAGAGTCAAAATTGGGATAACGGGCCATAGGAAGGTGGCGGCCGTCCATCAACAGACGGTCGGGCGCTTTTTTCAGTTCGAGGCTGGCCTTCATCACCCCGTTTCCGTGGGCTGTCCATTGCGGCCGGATAAGCCTGGCTCCGCTAAGCGTTACCGTTTCGTTACGGTAAGCGCTGATCGTAAGTGAGCGGAGACGGCAAACAGCAGCGTCGATCACGATCGTCGTATCCGGAGAATAGCTGCCGCCGCGCAGGTTAATAAACACGTCTTCTCCCTCCAGCGCCATTGCCCGCGATACTGCGGCTTCCAGGGTGGCAAGCGGATTTCCCCGGGTGCCTCTATTGTTGTCATCGCCTTTTTCGGCTACATAAAAGGTTGTCTGGCCTGTTGCGAGGCTTGCGAATAAGACGAGTGCAACGACTGCGATATTTTTTCTCATTTCCGAAACAATAACTGGTTGAAACAATGACCGGTTCTATGAACAACCCCGGTTAGCGGGCTGCTTTTATTTTTTTCAGTTCCTCAAAAGCCGCTTCGCCGATGCTGCCATCCTGGTAAATACCCACGTTGATCGTCACCGGCCCTTTCCCACTGCATGAAGATATATAATTGATCAATTGCTCCGCCTTTAATCGTGGAGCCGGGATTTTTGTATCTGTTTTTTCGTGTACCCAGTCATTCTCCAGCACCACCAAACTCTGGAAAGGAAGCCCTTTTCCCGGCCCGGAGGGCAGGATGCGCGTGGAGGGCGTTGAGGACGGAGTGTATACTTCTCCCGCCCAGTAGTCCTGCCACTGCGAAACCACTGGATATAGCCATGAGTTCAAAGCCAGCAGCCGGTTGGGGTTACCCGCTTTCGAGATCTTATAAAAATTCTCGAAATCGAATCCGGGATGAGAGGCATAGCTCTGGTAAAATCCATCGAGCCAGTACCCGTCTATTTTATCACCATAATGCTCCCCGATCTCCGTGACCAGCTCCCGATTCAATCTTTCAAATTCGGTGTCGTCTACTTCCTTCTGTTTTGCGTAGATATGCGTGGCGAGATAAAGTATAAAACGGATATTTCTTTTCTCCAGCTCATCGGAGATCTCCGCGATCAGGTCACGCTTCGTAGTCCTTCCCGGATATTCCCTCTCCCAGTTCTGCAACGGGCCGGGAAAATGCGGCTCGGCATGGTTGCCGGTGAAGATGATGTACTCGGCCCCGGTAGCCTCTACCATATCGGCGAATGCCTGTACGTTAAAATCGTTCACCGCTTCTGCATAGGGTCTGATGGGGCCCGAACGCGGGGCGGACTGTGCCGTCCAGTGGAACATCAGGCCATACCGGAGCGCACTGAACCAGTCGGTCGAGGGCCGGACCTGCACCGCCCGCCGGACGTCCTCCATTGCCAGCTTCTTTTTATTTACGGGCATCAACTCAACGGAATAGACCATCAGGCTGGTGGAATCATTAACTCCTTCTATCTGCAGGCGGATCCGGTTGGCGCCTTCTGTAAGCGACAATTCTCCCTTTAACAGCTTTCGTTCATAATTCATGTTGTACCATTCATCGTTCGCCTCGAACACGCCGGTGGTCACCGGAAGCTGTTCCGTGATACTTTCGTCGCCTGCTGTAATGGAAACGGTTGCTGCCGTGTTCCAGACAGCATATCCGATCACCACTTCATACTCCCCCCTTTCGGGGATCCGTTTTTCCCATTCGATAAAGGAGGGCCTGCTGATAACAGCGTGACTGGCGATGAGCCGGATCGAACTATCCTTTTCGCTGGCTTCTTCCGCATACAAAACAGTGGCGTATTTATTGCCAGTGGGATAAAGATGATCCATGGCGTCTGGCGTTGCCGGGGCCGGCCCGCCACACTGAATAAAAAATAACGCGCACAGGCAGCCGGCAATTAGATATCTGAAATCCATATTTTAATAGTTTGAGCGAAACATAAAGCGGCCGGGCGAAGCAGGCAGTGATACCCGCCCCGCCCTCACCGCTTCAGTAGCTGATTGATGTCGAAACTAAATCCCGGATTATTGATAGGCGGGATTCTGTGGAATGTTGTTATTGGTGATCTCGGCATCCGGTATGTACCAGGTGTAATTGTATTCCCCAATGGGGCGCACCAGTTCATTGCCTCTGATCGTCTGGATACGGTTAAGGGTGTGGGTCCGTTTCAGATCATACCAGGTGCTACCTTCGAGATGCAGCTCCCATTTACGTTCCATCAGCACGGCGTCTCTGAACTGGGCCTGGGTCAGACCCTCCAGGTCAGGAACCTGGGAGGGGTTGGCTTTGTCCACTCTTGCTCTCAGGCGTATCCTGTTGATATACTGATAAGCATTGTCGGGCCCGTTTATTTCATTTTCCGCTTCGGCAGCGATCAGGTACATCTCTCCGAGCCGTAAAATCGGCATCGTGTATTCCAGTCTTCCTGCGCCGGAGGTGATCATGCCTTCGTCAAGCCATTCGAGGTTCACGAATTTGGTGAAGAAGGGAGCCAGGGTTCCGCTGGGAGCAACGTAGTCTTCCTGTATTCCCCATTCCTTTCTTTGATCGCCGGGAGCAAAACTGTTGATAAACCAGGATGCAGGCGTAAGGATATACACATACCCGGGTGCTGTGGCGCTGTTTTGCATCCGCGGATTTCCGCCCACTCCGGGTTGATAGGTTTGTTCCCAGATACTTTCTTCTGTGTAGTTGGTATTATGAAACACTTCGTCGTAATCGTCCTGTAAATGGAATTTTCCCGAGTTGATCACCTGCAGGGCCTTATCCCTCGCATTTGTAAAATACTGCGTCTGGTTCATGGGATACCCCGCCATCGTTAAATACACTTTGGATAACAAGGCAGTTGCCACCAGCTTATATACGCGTCCAACGGCAGGTGCATTGTCAACTAAATTATTCTCTGCAAAACCCAGGTCTTCCAAAATAAGGTTGTAGACATCCGCCTGGGAACTTCTTGCTATCTGCACGTCTTCGAAACTCTCCAGGGGTGCAGTCCTTAAGGGAACATCGCCAAAAAGCTGCACCAGGTGAAAATAGGCATACCCTCTTAAAAAGCGGGCCTCGGCGGAAAGCCGATCCTTTTCACTGGCAGACAAAATTTCCGACTCCTCAATTTTATTCAGAATAAAATTGGCATCCTTGATTATAGCATAGTGGCTCGACCAAAGGTCTCTCACATTGTAAAAGAAGGGCTGATGATTATTCTGATAGGTGGGCAAACCCTGTTCGTACAATCCGGAAACCGTACCGATGATATCGCTAAAACTTTCCCTTACCAACCAGGCGTTGCTGCCGAGCGTGGTGGGGATGCTCCTGTAAATCCCCTGTACGGTAAGGTCATAGCTACCATAGCTGGTGTAAAAAGCATTTGGACTTACAAATGTTCTGGGCCGCTGTTCCAACACTTTTTCACAACCTGGCAGTACTAAAGCCAGGAGGAATGTATATATAATAAAACCTACAATCTTTTTCATATAAAAAAAATTAACGATCAAAAATTAACTTTCACTCCGCCTGTCACTGCTTTCGTTCCCGGGTAATTCCCCCGATCCCATCCATTGATGGTAGCCGATTGCCATGATGCTTCAGGATCATACCCCGAATAGTTGGTAAGAGTGATCAGGTTCTGTCCGCTGATATACACCTGAAGGGATGAAATCTTCAGACTGCCCAGCACCGGCGCGGGAAAATCGTAGGATAGGGTGATATCCCGCATACGCAGATAGGAGCCATCTTCTACCCACAAGCTGTTGGCATAGTCGCGTATATCGTTACCGCTGTTCTCCGAAGGCTTATCAAAAAGATTGGCTCCCTTGCCTGCCTCCCAGCGATTTTCGTACGCCTCCCTGCTCGGCACCCATTTGCCATTGAGGGTGATATTATACTTGCGAAATTCATTGGCGATATCGTTGCCATAGGATCCAACCAGCAGAATGGAAAGATTGAAATTTTTGTACGAAAGATTATTGCTGAAACCGAAAGTGAACTTCGGCTCGAAATTGGTCAGTACGATACGGTCGTCACCATCCACCACACCGTTTCCGTCGGTGTCCTGAAATTTATAATTCCCCGCCTTTTTCGTCGGTTCGCCATTATCAACCGCTTCAGCGTCGGACTGGTAAACGCCGATCACGTTATAGCCGTACAATTGCTGCATGGAATTGCCGATGATCATCGGGAACCAGTTACCTCCTGTTCCGACTTCCTTATAGGTAATGGGCGCGCCTTGCGCGTCCTTGCCCAGATCGATCAGCCTGGTTCTGTTGCTGGTAAAATTCAGGGTGGAGGTCCAGCCCAGTTCACGACCGGTAAGGATGCGTCCCATCAGTTGAAATTCAATACCCTTGTTGCCGGTTTCGCCCAGATTCTGCAACACGCTGCCAAATCCGGTGCTGGTCGGCAGGGATACGTTCAGCAGGAGATCGCTGGTTCTCTTGCTATAGTAGTCTGCCGTCAACTGGATCCTTTCGTTGAACAGCCCCAGGTCTACCCCGATATCGAACTGGCTGGTGGTTTCCCATTTGAGCGATCTGTTCTCCAGGCTATTCGAGTAATAGGTGGTGGCTGCGGTGTTATCAAACGTAACATTGGTGGTTACCAATTGTCCCAGTGTTTGATAGGGGGATATTGCCTGGTTGCCGGATATTCCGTAGCTGGCTCTCAGCTTAAGGTTGGAGATGGCCCTTACGTCCTGCATGAATGCTTCTTCGGATATTTTCCAGCCCACGGCCCCTGAAGGAAAGAAAGCATACTTGTGGTTCGTACTGAACTTGGAGGAGCCATCGTACCGGCCGGTGAATGTCACCAGGTACTTGCCATCGAAAGTATAGTTTACCCTTCCCAGATAAGAGATCAGCTTATTATCTGAAAAACCCGAATTGGTGTTAGTGGGTTTTACACCTGCGGAAGCGAGGTTGTTGTTCTGATAAATATCAGTAAGAAATCCGGCGAATGTGCCGCTATTCAGATTTTCCGATTGGCTTTCCTGATAGGTGATGCCGCCCAGCAAGTCTATCGCATGCTTGTTGAAGCTTTTGGTATAATTCAGGAGGTTTTCATTAACGAATGTGGAGGAATTGTTGTAATTTTTGAATGCACCGCCATTTACATAGAGGCTTAAACTACTCGGTGCATAATAGTCCGTTTTACCCCAGTTGTTATCCACACCCGCGCTTACTCTCAACTTCAGGTCGTCGGTTATCGCATAAGCCAGGGTAAGATTGCCCAGAATTCTCATGGAATTGTTGGGTCTGTACTCTTCCTTTGCCATCGCATAAGGATTGCTTTGTCCCCAGGACACGCCGGTAAAGACCGAGTATCTGCCATTGGCGTCATAAATTCCCTGGGTTGGGGGCATCACCATGGTAGTGAACGGCACACCACCATTGCCGTCAGCATTAAAGTAGTTATTCTGGAAATAATTGGAATGCTGCAGAGAAAGGCTGATGTTGGCAGTCAATTTTTCGCTGATCTTCTGATCCAGATTACCGCGGAAAGAGAGCCGTTTGAACTTGGAGTTTTCAATTATACCGTCCTGATCGAAATAACCTACCGAAGTATAATATCGGGTTCCTTCATTTCCTCCCGAAATAGATATGTCATGATTCTGCATCGGTGCATTCCGGTACACCAGGTCTTGCCAGTCGGTGCCTTTACCGGCGAGTGAATCGATCTGGGCGGGAGTCCACACCTGTGCGGCGCCGTCGTTTGCAGCCACCTCATTCTGTAATTGGGCGAACTCCTGGGCGTTGATCAGGTCCATCTTTTTACGGAGCGACTGAACACCGTAGTAGCCGTTGTAGCTGACCCGGGCCTTGCCCGCTTTTCCTTTTTTCGTAGTGATCATGATCACGCCGTTGGCGCCTCTCGAACCGTAAATGGCGGTTGAGGAAGCGTCTTTCAGCACTTCAATACTTTCAATGTCGGAAGGGTTTAGTTGCGCGCTTAAAAAATCCAGCGGCAAACCGTCCACCACATACAGGGGCTCATTCCCGGCCTGTATGGAGTTGGTTCCCCGTATTTTTATGGTTACGCCTTCCCCCGGCTGACCGGAGCGCTGGATAACCTGCACGCCTGCTGCCTGGCCCTGCAATGCCTGCGCAACATTTGAAACGCCTTTCACCTGGGTGATCTTCTCGGAAGAAACGGAAGAAACCGAGCCGGTGAGGTCCGATCTTTTTACCGAACCGTACCCTACCACCACTACTTCGTCCACACTGCCTGCCTGCATAGTCAGGCTGATGGTCAGGTTACCCGCTGTTCTTACAGATACTTCCCGGGGCTCGTAGCCGACATAAGAGATCACCAGCGTGCCGCCCTGGTCGGGAACCAGCAGCGAAAAATCGCCCCCGGCATCCGTTGTGGTGCCCTGGTCCGTACCCTTCAGCTTCACCGAAGCGCCGATGAGCGGCTCCCCGGTAGCCTCGTCGATCACCCGTCCATTGATCTGCATGTCGGCGGGCTTTATTTCCTCCGTCAGCACCACGGACCCGACAGGAGTAGCTTTTTTCAGCAGGATGATGGTCTGATCAACGATCCGGAAAGTGAGCGGCGTAGCCGCCAGGGTTTTTTCAAGCGCCTGTTCTAGGTCGGCATCTTTGATCCGGACGCTGACCTTGGGAGAGTTTCGGAGCTGCTCGCTTTTGTAGAGGAAAAAATATCCGGTCTGTTTGCGGATATCTTTAATCATTTGTTCAATGGAAGCATTGCGTAAATCAAGTGAAACTTTTTGAGAAAAACCGTTCGCACTTACCTGTAGGCTCAGGATCAGGAGTAAAGCAGCGGTTAGTTTCATAACCTTCAGCAGTTGAGCAGTAGGACGTATAAACGTCCACCTGCGATTCTTAGGAATTTGCATAACTTTGAATGTTTGGTTTTGACATGAAGCTGTGATTGATATTCTGGTGACATGTTGAACCTGACGATTTACCGGGGGCGCTGCAACGCCTCCGGCTTTTTATCAGGCAACACAAAAGTTTTGCGTTGAGCTAATATGTTTTGTGTAACTATTTTGCGCTTACCATAATTTTATTTTCTTTGATTTCAAAATTGATTCCCCCCGGAAGCTCCAGTATTTCGAGCACCTGGCCGATCTCTGCCTGTCGCCGGATCGTTCCCTCGTAATGCCCGCCCGGAATGGTTCCGGTATAATACACTTCCACGTTATACCAGCGCGATAGCTGCCGCATGATTGACAAAATATTGTCGTTGTTAAAATAAAACCTGCCTTCTTTCCAAGCAATCGCCTCCTCTATATCCGCAGGCTGTATCGTAATGCCCGAATCTTTGTGCGTTGTTACGGCTTGTTGGTTGGGCAACATCTGTACACTGTGGCCAGGCCTGGATATTTTTACTTCCCCTTCCACCAGCGTCGTCTTGACCATATTCTCGTCGTCATAGGCCATCACGTTAAAACTGGTACCCAGCACTTCCACCTCTGTTTCATTGTTCAGCACTACCTTAAAGGGTTTGCCCGTATTTTTCGCCACTTCAAAATAAGCTTCTCCGGTTAGTGACACACTCCGTTCCGGGCCTGTAAAGGCAATGGGAAAACGAAGCGAAGAAGCTGCGTTCAGCCACACCCGGGTACCATCGGCCAGTACGATCCGGTATTCGCCTCCGCGCGGTGTGGAGATCATATTATAGACTAATGGTATGTCGCTTGGGGCTCCCGCACCGTCGTAGACCAGCCGGTTGTCCATTTTCATCACTTTGCTACTGCCCTGCATGGTTACCGTTCCGTTTTCCGCCGTATCCAGCACAATCACCGAACCATCCGCCAGGGTCAGGTAGGCCTTCTCTCCGCCGGGAACGATCTTCGCGGCTTCAGCTTTCGGCGAACCTGCGTCCGCAATACGCTCCCCCGCAACAGGGCTGCTATTCAAAAAATAAATGGCAGCAGCGAGGCCAATACAAACGAAGATGGCTGCAGCCGCCAGCCGGCGGGAGAAAAATCCACGTCCCGACGACATGTTGTACACCTTAGTCCGGCGCATTGATCCTGCACTCAAAATATCCTCCAGCATTGCCCGGCTCTGATCATCCGAGAACACCTCTTCAAATGCGTCGAAGCCCTGCCAGGCGCCACCCATCAGTTCCCTGATCCGTTCAGCGTATGCTGGTTTCGACAATAACTCCATAAACTCCTTTTTTTCATCCGGGGTGGCCCTTTTATGAAAAAACTGGTCAAACAGATAAGTCAGCCTTAAATTGTTCATGGATGCCTTTTAGCAATTAGCAATCATCAATACCAGTAATAAGACAACGGAAATGTCAAAAGGGGGTAATCAATATATTTTTTTACGCGGGAAAAAGTATCAGCAGCAGAAAAACCAGCGTGTTACCCTGCGCCCCTAAATAACTCCTGATGGAACGCCTGGCCAGGAGCATGTGCTTTTTTACGGTTTCGAATGAGAGGCCCAGGTGGAGCGCAATCTCTTCGTACTTCATGCCGGAGTTGTTCCGGAGCATGTATATCTTTTGCTGCTGGGGAGGCAGCTTTCCTATCGCTTCGTGGAGCATTCTGAAATCTTCTTCGGTCAATCCAGCGGGTTCATCCCCCGCAGACCCAACCGAGGCGATATCTTTCAGCCATTCCTGCTTTTTAACCTGCTCTCTTGATAGCTGCTTGAGTGCATTGAAGGCCTGATTTCTGGCCATAGCAAAAAGATAGGCCTCAAAATGTGCGATCGCTGTTAAAGCCGACCGGTTGGTCCATATTTTCAGGAAAACATCCTGGGTTATTTCCTGGGTGAGCTCCGGCGATTCGGAGAGACGGAGAATAAAAGCACCCAACTTTTGATGGTAGCGGTTAAAGATGCAGGTAAACGCTTCCTCATTTCCTGAGGCTACCTCTAACAGCAGAGTCTTTTCGTTGTATGGACGGCTGGCATGCATTCACATTCGGATTCACTCGTTCGGGCTCACTGATTCCGTAGCCCAAAAATAAAGTATTCCTGTAAATTAACCTTGGCCGGCAAATCTGTTCATTTATAGCGTTCGTGAAACGCTCTTTCGAGTGTTTCACGGGCATCAGGGTGGGCGATGCTGATCAGCGCCTTGCCCCGCTGCTTGAGATTTTTACCGAACAGATCCACGATCCCGAATTCTGTTACCACCCAGTGCACATGTCCGCGTGTGGTAACCACACCTGCACCCTCTTTCAGGAAAGGCACGATCCTCGAGAGTCCCTTAGATGTAACGGAAGGCAGCGCAATGATGGGCTTTCCTCCCTCTGATAGAGACGCGCCCCTTATAAAATCCATCTGGCCACCGATGCCGGAATATTGATAAGTTCCGATGGAATCGGCACAGACCTGGCCGGTGATGTCTATCTCGATCGCACTGTTGATGGCGGTGGCGCGGGGATTGCGCCGAATCACGCTCGTATCATTTACATAGGCGATATCCATCACCCGCACCTGGGGATTGTCGTCCACAAAATCATACAGCCGGCGCGTGCCGATCAGAAAGCTGGTCACCGAACGCCCCACATTCAGTCTTTTCCGGCTGTTATCGATCACTCCTTTTTCGAGCAGCGGGATCACGCCATCCGACAACATTTCGGTATGCAGCCCCAGGTACCGGTGGGTGGTCAGGTTCTGCAACACCTGGTCGGGTATGCTGCCGATACCCATCTGCAGGGTGGCCCCGTCCTCGATCAGTGAGGCTACGTTCTTCCCGATCTGTTTCACTGCCGCTGTAGCTTTTGCCGAATAGTCCACTTCCGGCAGTTCCGTATCCTGCCATACCAGGGAATGGATCGCGTCGACGTGCAGGAATCCGTCGCCATGCGTACGGGGCATCCTTTTATTCACCTGGGCAATGACGATCCCCGCCGTATCCACCACGGACCGGGCCACATCCACAGAAGTGCCCAGCGAACAATAACCGTGCTTGTCCGGAGGCGATACCTGTATCAGGGCCACGTCGACCGGCAGGATGCCCCGGCGGAACAGCAGCGGTATCTCGCTCAGGAAGATCGGCACATAGTCCCCGTGGCTGCTGTTGGCCACAGCCCGGGTGTTGGCGGAAACAAAAAGAGAGTTGAAAAAAAAGCTCTCCCGGTATTCGGGGGAGTTGAAATCAAGGTCTCCCATATTGGTGATGCTCACCAACTCTACCCCCTTCAATTCCCGGTGCCTTGCCTGCATGGCTTCGACTAAAGGAGCGGGGGTGCTGGCGCTGCCATGTATAAATACCCGGTTGCCCGATTGAATTGCCTGTACTGCCTGTTCCGCGGTAACGGTTTTGTGCTTGTAGTCACTCATTGTATGTAGCTTGTGTTTACTTATTATAGTTAGCCGAAGCAGCTAAAGATCAGATCGGTTTGCAGGTCCTTGCTTACAAAATCTGGTCTCTATACGCAGTTTGCCTGCTATAAGCTGATTCGCGGTTAAAGATATTAAAGTGCCTGCTCATTTTCCCAGCTACCGCCGTTATTCCCGTACTGGGAGCAAAAACCGATAACCTGCGGAATCTAATGCATTGATTACAAATTCGTTGTAATTCTGGTAGGCAACTTGCAATATTGGCACTACAACCATTATTCATTCAACCGATAATATTATGAACCCGAGAAATGAAAACATGATCTGCCCGCCTCCTGCCGTGGCTGTTCCCTCCCGCTTTATCCTGCTTCCCATCCGTGTATTCACCACTGTATGCCTGTTGCTGGGATTGTTTTTCGCTACCCGGAGCCATGCCCAGCAAAGCCTGGTGGCTAAAAACGTGTTTGCCGCACCAACTGCCTCCAACATGGTGTCAGCACCGAACGAGACGCCGTCTTCCGTGTATACTATTTATCCCTCAACAATTAAAAAGAGCGCATCAGTGATCATTGAAGCAGCGAGAGACGAGTGGGCGACGCTGAGAATTTTGGACATGAGTGGCGAGATGGTGCTGGAGCAGCAGATGGCCGTGAGCAAAGGGACTAATAAAGTGCCCGTATTTTTTATCTCGGGGCTGGAAAAGGGCAAGTACGCCACCATGCTGCTGCTGGAAGATAAGGTGTATTTCGCGCCGATGGTGAAAGAATAATTACGCAGCTATGCCGGGTAGGATGTTCGCCTGCAAGGCAAATCCTTACCGGGCAGCATGCTGAACCGGAGTTCCTGCCGGTAGTTAACCTGGGAAACTTGTGAGTTACAGTCCCAATTCTGTTAACGGCGGTTCCAGTATATCTTCAGATTTTTTGTAGCCCGACCAGCGGCAACAATATCAATTTTACCATCTCCGTTCATGTCCATGGCTTGCAGATCTTCGCAAGCCATTTCGTTCTTGTCGATCCAATGCGTTTCCCAGGCCGTCCCCGGCCCGCCGGTACGACGATAAAGCTTGATACCGGTTAGCCCGTCGCGTCCCGCGCCGCGCCAGCCCGCAACTATCTGGTCACTACCCTCCCCCAGGAAATCGGCCATTGCCAGTGCGTGCCCTTCCCGTATGCCGTCGTCAAGCAGCTTTCGGGTATAGGTTTTTCCCTTTTCGTACACCACTACCTGGTCGCCGTGCATCGGCTCTATTACCGCAACCAGGCTTTGGGTGTTGTTTGTCCGGATCTCACCCGCGCCCTGTTCTATGCCTGCGATCTTTTCCGAACTTCCGGCGGTTTTCCTGTTGAACGGTTCCCTGATTCGCCGAATGCCCTCTTTGCCCGCAATGTATAATTCGGTTCGCCGGTTTTCCACCACGTCAAAATTATGGGTGAGATGCATTTCTTCGGACAACAGGTGCAGGGGCCAGTCGCCACGCACATCGGCGGGGAATTCGTAAGCCAGGATCTTCACACCCGCCCCTTCTCCGTTCTTGTTGCCGCGACCATGTAAGGGCAACACCACCAGAAAATGTTTGTTATTGGCAGCACGTACCCAACGCATCCGGTGGGTAGTCGGCTCGTGGTGCAGTTGTATGGCCTCCCATGAATGCGTCGGGTCGGTGGGTCGCACCAGATAGAACACGGCCCCCGACTTGCTATCGTCACTCGTTTCGCCGGGATTCCATTGCGCACCGACGGCAACCTCCACTTTCCCGTCGCCGTCCAGGTCCCGGGCAGCGATACAAACATTATCCGAGGCCGTAAGATTTTCGGCCATCACGAACTTCTTCCAGTCGCCATTTCGATACCACACGATCTGTTTCTTGTCGGCCAGCAGAATATCGGGCTTGCCATCTCCGTCAACATCGCCCAACGCAACACCGTATCCGATGCTCACTTCGCTGTCGATCGTCTGTGCTTCGAACCGGGGTTCGGAAGCCGGCAGAAAAAAAGATAATGCCTGGAAATAAATGATGGGTAAAAACATAGGATGAAATTAAGCAAATGCAGGCAAACCCGTGCATGGGCCTAAAATCTGCGTTCCTCTTCCGGTTGGCCGCGGCAGGATATTTGCAAGTCATACCTTATAAAATATCCTGATCATGAAACGCTTGTTCAACGCTACCACAGCGCACACGCCTGCATGTTGGGTTGGTGCCGGGATAAAACGGTTGCTGCTGCTGATCGTTTTCTCTGCGGCCGTACTATATGGCCTGGGTCAGAACCGGCTCAGCATGGTCGGGGCATGGCAGATGACAAAACAAACGGCCAGTGACGGGGCCAAAGACACGGTGCTGAAGCTGGAACAACTGAAATTATTTTCCGACCGTTATATGATGTATGCATCGCCCCGGAGTTCGGATTCCTTTGGTGTATACGGCATTGCCCGGTATCGTGTAGTGGGAGACAAAGTAGTGGAGAATATTTTCTATACTTCGGCAGGTGGTGAGGTAAGAGACTCCGCAATCCTGACCATCACCATGCAGAATAAGGGTTACCGGCAGGTGATCGATTATTCGGATGAGCATGGGAAGTTTATGCTGACAGAGGATTACAAAAAGGTCGGGAAGAACAACCAAACTCCCCTGGATGGTACATGGACACAGGTAAATAATATCAATATCAGCGAAACCGGCGATACAATACACAACAAGGTAGTAACCCAATTCAAAATGTACCAGTCGGGCTATTTCATATGGGCCAACCCCAGCAAGGATCTCGTTTCGGATAACTTCGTGACCGCCTACGGTTACGGCACTTTCAAAATGCGGGGAAACAACCGTTGCATCGAGACCAACACCAATTCCACCTACCGGAACCTGGTGGGCATACCGGTTGACATCGACATAGAAATACTGGGGCCTGATTCTTACAAGCAGACTATTGCAATTGGCAACGGCATACGTTCGGTGGAAGTGTATGAAAGATTGAAATAAACATCGGATAGTGTATTTTTATCCGCATGGGAATGCACAAAAACTCCGCGGGCGATAGTAAGTGCAACTTTCGTACTGCCATATGGGTCCGGGAGACTATCACAGTTTTCCTCGCCGGTGCCGCTTTCCTGCTATCCCTCCTTCCCGGGTCTGTTTCCGCGCAGCATTTCGGTGGAAATCCGCCTTCGGTGCGTTGGCAGCAGATCAATACCGACACAGCACGGGTGATCTTTCCAGCAGGTCTTGATCAGACCGCTAAAGAGGTTGCAGCTATCGTACATAGCCTTGCCCGTTCCTCTCTTTCTACCATTGGGGAGCGAACAAGAAAGATCAATATCGTGCTGCAGCATCAAACCGTACGATCAAACGGGTATGTGGGCCTGGGACCTTACCGGTCGGAGTTTTACCTTACACCCCGGCAAAACAACTTCGAGCTCGGCAGCCTTCCCTGGCACCAATCGCTCAGTCTGCACGAATACCGTCACGTGCAGCAGTTCAACAGTTTTCGTAAAGGACTCTCAAAGGTGATGTATTATGCATTCGGGGAACAGGGACAGGGTGTCGCGAACAGCATTGCCGTACCCGACTGGTTCTTTGAGGGCGACGCCGTTGACCAGGAAACCCGCTACAGCTTACAGGGGAGGGGCAGGCTGCCCTATTTCTTTAACCCGTACAAATCACTGTGGGCGGCGGAGAAAAACTATTCCTGGATGAAGCTCCGCAACGGCTCCTACCGCGATATGGTGCCGGATCACTACCGGCTGGGGTATATGCTGGTTGCCTATGGGCGACAGCAGTATGGGGCCGGTATATGGCGTGAGATTTCCGGCGACGCTGCAGCGTTCCACGGCCTCTTCTACCCTTTCCAGCGGGCCTTCAAAAAACACACCGGCCAGCGGTTCCGACAGTTCCGGGAGGAGGCGCTGCTGGCGTTTCGGGATGGAACAGCGCTGAGACTGCCAGCGCTGCACGAACCCGGCAGGGATCCGGCAGCGGAGGATCCGGACAGGGTAACAGCGCCACTGCCCACTTCCTCCACCGGCCGTAGAAAAGCTACGGAAGGAGAACCAACCGGGAGAACACCAGGGCTCCCCGCTGCGCCGGGTGAAAAAAAGGATACCGCAGCCCGGTTCGGAATCATGCACAAACACTTTGCTGCAGATGAGGAGTTTCCGCAGTGGATGAACGACACAACCATCGTGTACGTAAAAAGCAGCTATAAACAGATACCTGCGTTCTATTCCCGCAGTACGATCACCGGCATAGAAAAAAAAATAAAACGGAAAGACATTTCTTCCGACAATTATTTCTCTTACCGGAACGGAAAGATCGTATACACATCCTTCCAGCCCGACGCGAGGTGGGGTTGGCGAAACTATAGCCTGATCACCTTGCTGGACACCGAAACCGGAAAGCAGTCTACCCTGACCCGGCGGTCGAAATATTTTTCTCCCGATATCTCCGCCGACGGCAGCAAGCTGGTGGCGACGGTTTACGAAGCTTCCGGCCATAGTGCGCTGCACCTACTGGATGCAGGCACCGGAGAACTGATAACGGAAATGCCTAATAAGGAGCCATACGTCTTTACCCAAGCCAAGTTCTTTCGTAACGACAGTGTGGTGAGTGCCGTACGAAATGCGAGGGGAGAAATGGCCCTGCTGCTTTTTAGCCCGTTGGATGGCGGAAGCAGGCAGCTCGTACCTTTTAACATGCGCGTAATAGGCTGGCCGCAGGTGAACAACGACACCGTTTATTTTACGATGTCATATGAGGGCCGCGACCAGCTATTCTCCGTGTCCGACGGTGAAACTTATATTTTTCTTCCGGAATGGGAGAACCGGTCGACCGGCAACTACCATCTGTCGCCGCGGAATGGACAATACGCCTGGATGATGTTCACCGCCGCCGGTATGCATACCGTCCACGGATTGGGTAGCTGGCAACCCATTCATATAGACCGGCTCCAACCAGGATCCGTTTCGGCCGATAGCGGGGGGAATGCAGTAAAAACAGCCGTCCCATCCTACCCGGTAATACCCTATCCAAAATCGACCCGCCTGTTCAATTTCCACAGTTGGAGACCGTTTATCAATGACCCGGAATACTCCTATTCACTCATCGGAGAGAATGTGCTCAACACCTTTCTGTCTGACCTATCGCTCATATATAATCGAAATGAGCGATCGCTGGAAACGGGAGCATCTTTCCTTTATGGCGGCTGGTTCCCCGTACTGAGCGCAGGAGGCGCTTATGTATTTAATCGCTCCTTCCCCGATTCCACCGGCAGCATCACCTGGAATGAGATCAGCGCCCGGGCGGGCGTGGGCATCCCGCTCAGTTTCAATCGTGGCATTTACGCCCGGCGGCTGAATTTGAATGCGTCGTTCAACACCCGCGGTGTGCAGTACACGGGGATGGCAAAAGACAGGTACACAGATAAGCAGTTCAATTTTTCCGACCTCAGTCTCTCGTTTACCAACCAGCAACTGAAAGCACTGCAGAACATTTACCCCGCCTTTGCGCAGGCCTTCTCGGTACGGCATCGCAGCATACTGAATAATTTTACGGCACGGCAGTTCTCAGTGAACAGCGCCCTTTATTTTCCCGGCGTGTCTGCCAATCACAGCGTGGTACTGCAGGGAGCATTTCAGGGACGCGACACATTGCAGCAATACGGTTTCTCCAATATCTTTTCTTTTGCGCGCGGATATCCGAACCTCAACTTCCCCCGTATGTGGAAGGTAGGTATCAACTATCATTTCCCCGTGGTATATCCGGAACTGGGCTTTGCTAATATTTTTTACCTGCTGCGGGTAAGGGCGAATCTCTATTATGACCATACCGGCGTTAAAAGTCTGCGCACCGGGCAGCACCAATCCTTTCGCAGTGCAGGCGCAGAATTGTATTTTGATTCGAAGTGGTGGAACCAGTTACCGGTAAGCTTTGGTGTGCGTTATAGCCGGTTGCTCGATGAAAGATCGGTTGGAGTTGCCGCCAACCAGTGGGAACTGGTGCTGCCGCTTACGCAATTTTCTAATTAAATCCGACTGGCCGCTCAGCGGCCAGACTTCGCTGACGGAATCTGCCGACGCCCGTTAAATACGGAGAAGGCATATATCGACCCGGTCACCATGTATAGAAAGGGGCAATCGCTCGATAGAACACATCGTTTTAACCCCTACCCACTGAGTATCTTACATTAATGCTGCTGCCTCTTCGGAGATTTTCCGGGATTTCTTTACCACTCTCCTGGTCTTTCGTTTTTTACCCCACCAGATATAGAATCCGGTTACCGGTAGAGAGGCGCAGATCAGGCTGGCGGCAAAATACATGATCTTGGTGGTGAGCCCACCGACCTCACCCACATGCAGTCCGTAGTTAAGACGGC
>CAZUWX010000031.1:23134-43168 GCA_964624205.1 uncultured Chitinophagaceae bacterium | reverse complement strand
ATCGTTTTGGAATCAGCTTCCACAGAAAAAAAAGAAGCCAGGGAACATTTAAGAATGCGCTGGAAAATATCCGGGGGATTGGGAAAAACACTGCCGAAAAACTATTAAAGGAATTCAGATCGGTAAAAAAAATAACCGAGCTCAGCACGTCGGAATTATCTGCCTCTATCGGAGAAGCCAAAGCGAAGTTAGTATATGAGCACTTCCATAACTCTGATGAACAACCGAGCAAGGATCAAACCAAGGATCAAACGCCCTGACCGGCCTTTCTATAATAACTATTCGGGTACCGGTAAACATACAAGAAAAGCGGCTGCGAAACATTCAGGGCAGTCCTTAAAAATAAAAAAGGGCCAGGATAGAAATCCAGCCCCGTTTTTAAAATCCAATATCCTATGAAAAACCGTTGTAAAAATAGTGAATCAGATCAATAAAACAATACCACAAATGAGGTATTTTTAAAATTATGAGCTTCCGGCTGTTTTTTTAACGATTTCTGAAAATCCCCGTCCTGCTGGATTTGCGGGTTTCCCAATTCGGGATTGGTACGTATTTCTACGCAAAAGACATGACTGACGGAGTGTTCAGTGGAGAAATATCGCAGGTTCTGTAATAATCCCAAATATAGACAGGAAAAAGAGGTTGTTTCCAAAAAGTTTCAACGCAGAGAATTGTCAAAACAAAAATTGTCTGGCAGGTATCCAAATAAAAAAAGGCTGTCTCGTATTTTCGAGACAACCCTCTTTAAGAATTTACCCGGCTATCCGGTGTTTTAATACGACCAGAGATCCTGTTCGTAATTGAATATTTGCTCCTTAACATTTTCTCCTTCCAGTAAAGCCAGAATAGGATCTTTTACGTATGAGCTAATATAAAAGTCGTTCGGATTATTAATGGTCGATTTGATAATGCGGCTTGCAAACATCCGGCTTTCGAATAGTTCTTCCCAACTCATTTTCGCTCCAAAGTTCCGGCCGTTGTAGACATCATATTTGGCGAGCATTGGCCGCAGATCCGGATAATATACCCAGAAGATCGGCGTAACTGCCCGGAAAGAACCATCTTCGTTTAGAATGGTCTGCAGGGGAGCGATTCCCAATATGCGGGTATACATGCGAGATGATTCTTTGTCGAAGATAACATCTTCCTTGATCCAATAACGTTCGATCAGATCCGGGTTAAATTCCGCATTGATCACGGTATCTTTCATCAGTCCTTTTGAACCATCCGGATCATTCACCCAGTCGGGGATCTGGCGCGACTTGGGCTTGCCCACCAGCATCTCTGCGATCTGACTGAAAGTCATGGGAGTGGTGAAGCGGTCATCCCCGCCCACTGCACTAAATGCGGTGATCTCTCCCGACTTAATCGCATTCAGCAGGATCATAATAAAGCGTTGGTTTCCGTTGTCACTTTCGGCCTTATATACGAACGGGATGTTCATTTTCTCGTGCACATCAATTTCACGCCAGACACGCTGCATATAAGTTGCATCATCTTCCCGTATGTGTTCATACTCCAGCGGCATTCTGTCTTTTACCAGGTTACGCTGAATGGCATTATCATTTCTCAGGGAAGGGCGGGGCTCGTCAATTTTAAGATCAGACAATACCGGAGCCGCCGGGGTTGTATCTTTCGCCGGTGCATTCAGCGCTGCGTTGGCACTGTTACTATTGGCAGCACCTTGCTTGGAAGCATTTGTGCTGGTGCTTTTAGGCCGCGACGCCGGTTTTTTCTGCTGCGCATCAGCAGTATCCACCATTATTCCCAGCACAGCCGCCAGCAAACCCAATCTGATAATGCGGTATTTCATTTTATTCTTGTTTATTATTTCAAATTAAATGACAATTGCGGCAGTTCCCGGGTTCTGCCATCGGGGCCCACTACGCGGATATTGTCAAAGAATACGCTCGTACCCGGAGTAGCATTATTGATAATAGTGGCAGCAGCGCCCGACCACCGGTTGCCCTCGTTTGTAGCGTTCTGATAAACCGGGTATTTACCTCCCACGGCTCCCACAGAATAACTCACCACTCTGAATGCAGCCTCGAAATCTGAATCCATCAGCCTGGCGATGATACCACCCTGCGCTTTTAAATCTCCCGCAGGAATCGGGCCACCCCGAAGATTCGCCACAAATGCGGCGGGATCGGGCAGATATTTAACACGGTATTTAACCGGTGTTGACTTACCGTCTACGATCACATTGATATCATGCTCTCCCGGAGTTTTGGGTTTAGCCACCCATTTGGGGCCATTCACCCGGGAAACCGTTCCTCCCGAGAAGGTTGCGTTTACTTTCTCCGCGCCTACGCCAGCGGTGATGGTCAGAGGATTATCCACGCCGATATACAGTACATTCATTTTATCGGCGGATACAGCTACTCCGGAAGGCATCCCTACCGTATATTCCAGTGTTTTAGGAATTTCTTTCTGTATCCCGTCCTGATCGGCATACCGGATCAGCACGTTCACTTTTCCGGATCCGCTGACGGGGAATTCGGTTTCAGCGATACCGTCGGCACTTGCTGACACTTCCTTTCCATTGATCAGAATGGTGGGTGCCGCACCGGATGAGGTGGCTCCCAGCGCCGCGTATACTTTAAGTTTTTCTCCCGGCATCAGGTAGCTGGAGCTCAGTCCGCCTACAAAGCCATATTTATCGAACCGCACGGCTACTTCACCGATCTTGCTATGGCAGAAGGTCACGATCTGATTTTCAGAATTCTTCACATCGTTCTGAAATTTGTTCAATATTGTGATCGCTGCTATGGCGGGGGTCATGTAAAAATAGTTGGAAGTCCAGGTATTATGTTTGTTACCAACTTGTGAAGGCGGGGTAGTGAGGTCGATCGGAAGCTTGTCCGCAAATTCCTTACCGATCTCAGGATCGATAGCGAGCAGATCCTCTTTGAGTTTGGCAAGTCTCTCCCTTAGCTTCTCGCCTTCTCCTTCTTTGTCCATCACGCGGGTAGAAGCATCCAGGTTACTGATGTACCCCAGGCTGTCCTTTGTATCGGGGTTGTATCCTGCCGCTGCTCTGATCCTTTCTTTAAGGGCCTCGATATCGTCATAAGCCTGACGCGCCAGCTCTTTTGCCTGTTCTGCTTTCGGCGCCCATATTTCGGCCTTGACCGCTGTTTTCGGGTCCTTTAGTTTTTCAGCAAAGGAGGTGTATATGGTATTATTATTCGCAACGAGCACCTTATTGGCGTTGTCGATGCTTGTGTTTACGGTTTTAAAGGCATTGAGGATCTCTGATGATACATTCAGCGCCAGCAAAGCTGTTAGCACCAAATACATCATATTGATCATCTTCTGCCGGGGCTCTTTTGGTAAAGCCATGGGAATTTCGGTTTTTCGGTTTTTACAATACTTTCAAATTCCTGGGGTAAGCGGACAAGGATCTTGCACCTTCAAAACACCTCTTTACAAATCATCTCCAAACTAAAGGAAGGCGCCAAGAAAGACTTTGCCTTCTTATTACTGGCGTCCCTGCATGGCGCCCAGCATATTGCCATAAATTGTATTCAGGCTGCTGAGGTTACCAGCAAGCTTGGCAATTTGCTCGTGCGCTTTTTTGGCGTCATCTACGCTTCCCTGCAAGGTTTGAGAAGCAGCAGCCATACTTCCGTAGAAGCTGTTCATCGCCTTGATATGGTTGTTGGAATCTTTCAGTTCCAGCTCATAAATTGCATTCAGGGATCCCAGGTTTTTTGTAAGTACCTGCACCTGCTGGTGAAAATCCTTTGAACCCTCTGCTGCGGCATTAAAATGGCCCAGTGTGGTGGCAGTACCCTGGTAGGCATTTTTCACGCTATCAAGTGCTGCAGTGGCTTCTTTGGTTTTTGCGGTATAGTCGCTGGTCGATTTCACCACATCAGAAACATCGGCAATTTTGTCGACCTGTGTACCTAATTTCTTAAAACCTTCGCTGAGACGGGACAGGTTAGCGGGGTTGATATCCGCTTCCTGAAGCATTTTATCCATTTTTGCGAGGGCGGGGTTACCTGCTGGTCCTGCGTTGCCTGCCAGTTTGGGAAGTGCCTCTGCAATGGCATGCATCTCTGAGCCCGGAGGCGGTAGAAAAGCATACACAACAAAGATGATCGCCTCAGTGATCAGCCCGGCCGTAAGGAAAAAGTCGGCAAGCGGTTGGTGGGTGATCTTTTGCCAGGCGCCGAATATCACGATGGCAGCACCCATACAGACAACGGTGTTTACAATTCTTTCAGTGGTTTTTGAAACTCCAGCCATAGTTTAGTAGTTTTTTAGGTTTGAACGGATTTTAAATGGTACTTGTTAAAAGGTCTGTTGCAATATTTAGAGAAACTTATTAAAAACGAAATTGACTATTAAAAATTTCGACGGTGCCTATTTATTTCTTCTGCGTGGGCGGTAAATCGATCACGCATCGGAAACCAATATATGATTTAGCGGTGTCCTGATATTCATAAACACGGGTGCCGGTCTGCAGGTAGTGCCCCACGTCTTTCCAGCTTCCGCCACGGATCACCTTGCGTTTCATTCTGGGCGGATCCGAATCCTTCGCGCTATACCGGATATCCGGGTTCATATCGTGCTGGAAATTGTAAGCGCCCTCGTAGTACAGCGAGGAGGTCCATTCCGCAACGTTACCCGCCATACAGTACAGCCCAAAATCGTTGGGCCAGTAAGCGTCGGCGCGCACGGTGTAGAACCCTCCGTCTTCGGGATAGTTTCCGCGGCCAGGCTTGAAGTTAGCCAGCAGGCAGCCTTTTTTGTTCCGCAGATAGTAATTACCCCAGGGGAACATCGACTGAGATCTTCCTCCGCGTGCAGCGTATTCCCATTCCGCTTCGGTCGGCAACCTGAAATCAGATTCGGTTACCCTGCCCTTCGACTCCAGGAAGGAGTTCAGATAATGAGTTCTCCACTCGCAGAAAGCGGTGGCCTGTTTCCAGTTTACGCCCACCACCGGATAATTCCCGAAAGCAGGGTGGGAAAAATATCTTTTTGTTGCAGGCTCATTATAAGAATAGCTGAAGTCGCGTATCCACACCAGCGTATCGGGATAGATCCTTTCATCGCGCTTGACCATAAACATGGACCGGGGTTTGCCGGCGTTCTCACGCTTGGAAGCTTCTTTCAGATTAAAGGTTTCGGAATGATAAATCAGCTTGGAGGGGTCAATATCCTTCCGGCCAAATATCCGGTTCTCGGGTGAAAGGATCATCTGGTCGATCTTCTCAACAGTAGACTTATCGCTCCAGTTAATGGTCTGCGCCTTTTTCCAGTCTATCGCGAAACGGCCGTCCTCCTCCTTACCGAGCTGCATGAGTGAGGCAGCGATCGAATCTCTCACCCAGTTTACAAACTGGCGGTATTCATTGTTAGTGATCTCCGTAGCATCCATCCAGAATCCGTTGATCGAAACCTGCTTATTTCGTGCTGTATAAGCAAAATTTACATCCTCATCGCTTGGCCCCATATGAAAAGTGCCCGGTGGGATGTACACCATTCCCGGAGGTTTGGTCATATTGTATTTGCTTCCCGGGGCAACCCCATGGAGCTGGCCATCATTTGGTAATCCTTTGGATGACTTCTTAAGTTTGCCGCAACCAACCGCAGCTAGCGCCACGGCGAGGATTAAAAGAACGGTCAGGTTTTTCATTTTCATAATATTTGTGGGTATTGGGCAAAAATAATTTGTTACCGACTTCATCACAAGTTTAGAATTTTAATTTAAAACTGCAAATGACAGGACAAGCCATCGACTTAAACGGTTGCCGAATCCAATATATTGTATCCGGTTCATTATAATTAGCCCAAACTTTTTTACCAGTTTTTAAGCAATTCTCTCAATGCAGCTACTTGATTCACAGGGGTTTGACAAGAATAGTCTTTGCATAGGTAAATGGTAGGAGATTCCAAAAACGATTTCCCTTCCAATAATGGGAAACCCTTAGCTTCATCAGGGGAGGATTGAAGGATCCGATAGGGGATGAAAATAGCTAATAATTCTTGAAGTAATGCATGCTTACCACCGCCGGTGACCACTATTTCGGGTACACCTTTCGATATGGCCAGCATCAGCATCGCCCACACACCAAAAGAGCCGGGATACTTTTTCACTACTTCCTTCATACCCGAACACATCTTCACGGCCCTTTTCCGCCACTCACTATTATCAAATACAACGCCAGAATAGTATAAATTCCATGCCATCAGCGAATTACCAGAGGGCACTGCTCCGTCGTACAATTCTATCTTCCTGACGATTACATCTTCCTGCTGATCGTTCGTAAAATAAAAATAACCCGTTTCCGGCTGACTAAAATGATCGATACACCATTTTACCAAAGTTTTTACCTTTTCCAGGTAGGCGCGCTCGCCTGTGATCTCCTGCAGGTGCAGCAGGGCCTGTATCACCTGCGCATAGTCGTCCAGGAAAGCAGGGTATCGCGCGACTCCGTTTTTATAGGTATGCCACAATTCGCCCTCCGGGCTCCTGGTGAATTTTTCCAGCAGCACCTCCATATTCCGTATCGCCAGCGACCGGTATTTCTCGTTGCCGGTGGCCATGTAGGCTTTGCTGCAGGCGGTGTTCAGCAAGGCATTCCAGCCAACCAGCATTTTGTCGTCCGTAAGCGGGGGCACTCTTTTACTCCTGGCAGCCAGCAGTTTTCGGGTCGAGCCTTCCAGTTGCACCTGCAACTCGCCCGGCTCCAGGCCATGGGTCGCGGCAAATGATCCGATGTCGCGGGTAACGTGCAGGATATTGGTCTGCTCCCAGTTGCCCCGTTCTGATATATTGTAAAATTCGCTGAAGACCGCTGCGTCCGGCCCCAGCAGGTTATCGACCTCCTGTTTTGACCAGACGTAGTACTTGCCTTCCTCCCCTTCGCTGTCGGCATCCAGTGCCGAGAAGAACAATCCTTCGGCGGAAAACATCTCCCGTTCCACAAAATCCAGGGTGGTGTTTATCGCTGCGGCATACCGGTTGTTGCCGGTAACCTGGTACAATTCCCCAAGCAGGATCACGAGCAGGGCGTTATCGTATAACATTTTCTCAAAATGCGGGACGAGCCACTGCTCATCGGTGGCATATCGGGCGAAACCGCCACCAAGCTGATCGTTGATGCCCCCATCGATCATCCGGTCGGCGCTCAGGCGCACCTGGTCGAGCGCTTTTAAGTTTCCCGTAAAATGATAGTAATGCAGCAGGTAGCGCAGGCTGAATGTTTGGGGGAATTTGGGTGCGCGCCCGAACCCGCCGTTCAACGTATCAGCCGTTCGTATCAGATTCGTGAACATTTCGGCGAGTTCCTGTTCGGTAATGGGTTGATCCGCTGCGGTGGCATCCACTCCGAAACTGTTGGAGGCAATGATATGATCGGTCAAACTTTCCGCCTGGCGGTCTATTTCGTCTTTTTTCTCCCGGAACATGTCGGAGATCCCCTTGAGCACATCTTTCCATGATGGCCGGTTATGGGCGGGTGCGGGTGGGAAATAGGTGCCCCCATAAAAAGGTTTTTTCCCGGGTGTCAGGAAAACATTCAGCGGCCATCCGCCGCTTCCGCTGATCGCCTGCACCGCCTCCATATAAATATGATCGAGGTCGGGTCTTTCCTCCCGGTCGATCTTGATGTTCACGAAACGCTCATTCATCAGCGCAGCGGTTTGCTCGTCTTCAAAGCTTTCTTTTTCCATCACATGGCACCAGTGGCAGGCGGCGTAGCCGATGCTTACCAGCACCGGCTTGTCTTCCCGTGCCGCTTTCTCGAATGCCTCCTCGCCCCAGGGAAACCAGTCGACCGGATTATGGGCATGCTGCAGCAGATAAGGGCTGCTTTCGTTGATCAGTCGGTTCGTATGCATATTATTTCACTTAGACCTTTGTGGTTCAATAATACGGATTTTACAGCCGTGCCGGCTGAACCCTACACCTTAATCCTTCACTTCCTTGGGATGTAAATTTCTGTAATTTAGTATTACCGGGGCACAGGTAATTGAATCGGGCAGGCTACACGATAATGCACTCCTATTGAGCGTATTTCCCTGCAGGCCGTTCGGGGTAGCCCTTATTTTTTATTGAGGACGGAAGCCAGGTACTGCTCGAGTGCAGCTACCATGGAGGGCGTTTCCGGCTGGGGGGCTTTAATAGCCAGGTCCAACCCCGCCCGCTCGATCGCTTTGGAGGTGTTGTTGCCGAAAGCCCCGAACCGGGTTCCGTTCTGATTGTATTGAGGAAAATTATCAAAAAGGCTTTTCACGCCACTCGGAGTAAAAAAACAGATGATATCGTAACTCTTACCGTCAAACAGCGACCGTACGTCGTTGCTCAGCGTACGATACATGAACGGGGTGGCGTAACCGCAATTATTTGTCTTCAACCAGGTTTCGATCTCGTTATCCTGCTGATTCTCGGAACAGGGATACAGGAAGGTCTCATTGTCCTTATGTTTGGTGATGGCGTCAAACATGCTTTTATTCGTACCATCTGACCCAAAAAAAACTTTCCTTTTTCGGTAGAGAATGAATTTTTGAAGATAAAGGGCTACTGATTCAGTGATGCAGAAATATTTGGTGTCCTGTGAAACCGTCACTTTCATCTCCTCACAGGTTCGGAAAAAGTGATCGATGGCATTCCTGCTGGTGAAGATCACCGCCGAGTAAGCAGGTATATCAATCTTCTGCTTTCGGAACTCTTTGGAGGGAATACCTTCCACCCGTATAAAAGGATGAAAATCAAGATCTACGTTGTACTTCCTCGCAAGGTCAAAGTAAGGAGACTTTTCAGTTTCCGGCCTGGGTTGGGTGATCAGGATACTCTTAACTAAGGAGATTCCAATATTAGCCCCGTTTTTAACCATATTGTGTTAAGTATGGATTTATACGTTAAAAATACTATACACAAACTCCAATAACACCTTGTAAATCAGCAACAGGGGTGCTATTTCAAAGGCGCAAAGGTACAGAAAAAAATGGAACCGGCTGAGTTTTATTTCAGTTCTCAATGGTTTATAAGCAATTAGATGACGATAAACAAACATCGCCGCTATTAATCCATACGAGGAGACGAGCGTAACCGGGAACAGGTAGGGGGTGGGGAAAGCCATCAGCACAAGTATCGGCAGCAGGAATACTCCCAGCACTTTATTCACCAGGAATACGATAAAGATATAGGTATCCGTGGCTACAGAAACATTAAAGACCCAGCCTGCTGCTTTTAATATGACAAATTTCCCTATATACAAGAGTGCAATGAGTGTGCTAAAAGAGAGTATGGAAGAACCGAAGTTTTCTGCAATGGGCCGGTTGAAGTGGCCGGCCAGGAAGGTGCAGTATGCGGCAAGGGTGATCACAAAAAAGATATTCATCAGAAATGCGGGCAGCGGGGTCTGCAGCATTTGTTCCCTGAGTTGCTGATGGCGCATGGACGCTCTGAAAAAGAGGGTGAACATGACGTTTATGTACTTATAGAAAACGAGCCGGATCAACGCCAGATAAAGCACCAGGGCGGTGATAAAGTAAAAATCCGCATCGTCGCTCTCCTGCTGACGCAGGTCGATCACCAGAGAGAGCGGTTCGGCATCAAAATTATAATGGGGGTGATTGGCCAGGAGCTGCTGCACGCCTGCTATAGAGCGGTGCGCCCTGGCTAGTTCCTGTACCCTCCGTAACGAATCGGCCACCCTCCGGAGCGAGGTTTCCTGCTGCAGCGAATCGGAAGTGGACGAACGCTCATCCGGCTGTGCCGTTGCAGCCGTCTGCACACCACCGGTTGGCCGGATATTACCGGATGCCGGAAGATTGCCGGATCGCGGGGAGCCGGCTGATCGCTGCGCATTGCCGGAGTCCTGGAAACTGCCCGCGCTTGGGAGACTACCGGACGCCCGGGAATCGCCGGTTTGGAGAGCGTTTCGGGGATCCACGGAATTGCCGGAGGGCCGGGCGCTATCGGGTTGCGCAGGGCGGGCGGGCCGGTCAACAGGGGCCGGGGCCGGCGTAGCCGCCTGTGGCAGACTGTCTGCCTCCTGCGCCAGGCCCGTTGATCCAAAAAAGCATAGAAAAATAAATAAGCAGGATAACGTTTTCAACCTGTAGAGTTTGCTGCTGCTAAAATACTATCAATATTCGGTTATTTCCATCCCCAAGCCGGTCTGCATGTAAAGCGGATCGCCCCTTACCGGATCCCGGCTCAAAAATAGTTAACATATCCAAGGTGGATTTTAGATTGCCGGAGATTAAAGGGCTGATCATTCCTCTTTCCCGCCGCATAGGCGATATTGAATATCCCGGCTTTTGTTTCGAAAGCCATGCCGATCCCGGCACCCACGAAGTTATTCCGCAGATCACGGTCAGCAGAGCGGTTGGCGACGCTGCCGTAATCCACAAAGGCTGCTAAGTACGAATTCTGACCCAACAGGTACCTGTATTCAGCGGTGGCGACTCCATAAGCGGAAGCAAAAATGCTTTCTTCGTCGAATCCTCTGAGCAGCCGGTATCCACCGATCTGAAACAATTCGTTCCGAAAAATATCCGGGCTCTGGAACCATCCGCCATTCAGCGCCAGCTTGAGGGTAGAAGCCCGGCTCAGCGGCAGGTAACGCATCGCATTCAGGCTCACCCTGAACTGGTAGCTTTTGAGATGCAGGCTATCGTAGAGGCTGTTAAAATCATAACCCGGATCAGCGGGGTCCCGGAGCTTTGCGATCACATTGTTCTTCCGGATATTTTTGATGCCGGATACCACACTGATGGTGATCTCGCTGCCCTTTCTCGGATTGAAACGGTAATCGGTGGTATTCCACGCATAGCTGATGCCCAGATTTGTTGAGCTGAGATCGGCCTCCGGCGGCAGGCGCCTGTTTCGTTTCACCGTGAGTGTGTCTACCGAAAGCAGATTGGAGGTGAGCCGTTGTATAAAAACGGTGCCGGTTTGGCGTGTTGAAACTGCGTAGGCTGCGCCGATCATAAGCGTGATATTCAGAAAAGAAGAATCCTTTTTGAACAGGTCAAAGTCGAAATTCACCCCAAAGGGTGAGCCCAAAAGATAGGGCTGCCGAAAGAGGATGTTGAGCCGCGGCGACCGTACCTGTATCTGTTCCCAGTTCAACCCAATGGTTTCCCCGCCGCCCAACGCGTTTTTCAGGTTGATAGTGGCCTCCCCCGTAACCAGCATTTTCCGGCTGCCGAGCTGGTCATTTGAAGGTAACAGCCCCACCAGCACGTTGACTTCGCTGCTTTTTTTCGGCTCCAAATACAGGTTCAGGATGGAACCGGTGCCCAGCATGGAGAGGTCCCAGGATTTCTGTTCCCGGACATAGGGCAGTTCCCGAAGTCGATCGCTCACCGCCTCTAATCTATCTTTTCGGTACAGGCTTCCGTTGCGAATGCCAAGGTATTGTTGGAGAAATGCAGGCGACACGGAGCCGGAGCCGAAATTCCGGATGCTGTCAATTTTGTACAGCGGACCCTTCTCTAGCCTCAGCACCCCGTATAAGCTATCACCCGCAAACCGGATTTTTTCCAACGATACAGCGGCAAAGGGGTAGCCGTTGTTCTCCAGATAATCGAGCATCTTTTCCTGGCTACGCCGGAAATCCGCAAGCGAAAAGGAGCGCCTCCGCGGCTGAGCCCAGCCGGCCTGCTCCATGAGGAGCCGCTCCGAGGAATCGGGCTCAACGAAAATGTGCTTCAAGGGATCGCCAAGGTATAACACACAGAAAGCAAAGCTGCTGTCGTATGCCACGCTATCGACGGAAGCGGCGGGATAACCCTGCGTCTGCAGCAGCGCGGGCAGCGCATCGACATAAGCCGCACACTGTTGCCGGCCGGCAAATTCCCGTTGCAGTTTCAACGCTGTAATTCCGGCCGTGTCGCCGTTGCCGTCCGTTTCCCGGATATGGAGAATATACTGCGCGAAAGCGGCCGGAGACCCGCATACCATGACAAGAAAGAAAAAAAATATCTTATGATATACCGCTAACTTTGCCATCCGTTGTCAAATATACAGGTTGAATGGCCGGCATCTACCTTCACATACCCTTTTGCAGGCAAGCCTGCCATTACTGTAATTTTCATTTTTCCACCTCTTTGAAACTTCAGAACGATTTTCTGGATGCTTTATTGAAAGAGATCGTCCTTCGGAAAGATTATCTGGAGCATCAAAAGGTGAACACCGTTTATTTTGGCGGCGGCACCCCTTCCCTGTTACCCGAAACGCATTTGCAGGCAATCATGGAGCGGCTCCGCGACCACTATAACATAGCGCCGGAGGCGGAGATCAGCTTTGAAGCCAATCCGGACGACATCAGTGCGCAACGGCTGACGGAATGGAAGCGGCAGGGCATCAACCGGTTGAGCATCGGAGTACAGTCGTTCACGGATCACGACCTGTTATGGATGAACCGTGCGCACAATGCCAGACAGGCCCGGGTTTGTATCGACCTGGCGCGGGATGCCGGAATCAACAACCTCAGCATCGACCTGATCTATGGCACCCCTACCCTGGCCGACAAACAATGGATGGACAACCTGTCAACGGCCGTTGACCTGAAGATCCCGCACCTTTCCTGCTATGCGCTCACCGTTGAACCCGGCACTGCATTACATACGCTGATCCGGAAAGAGCGGTATCTTCCCGTAAGCAACGACGACCAGGCCCGGCAGTTCCTGCTGATGGCCGATTGGCTTACAGAACAGGGGTACCTGCACTATGAAATTTCAAATTTTGCCCTCCCGGGGCAACAAAGTATTCATAACAGCTCCTACTGGAAGGGAGCGCACTACCTGGGGCTGGGACCTTCTGCCCATTCCTTTAACAGTGTGTCGCGACAATGGAATATTGCCAATAATGCGCTTTATATACGCGCGCTGCGCGAAGACAGGATACCCTTCGAAATTGAGTCGCTGAGCGTAGCCCAACGATTCAATGAGTATCTCATGACTTCCCTGCGCACACTGGAAGGGGCCGATCTTGGCCAGGTTGAGCAGGATTTCGGGAAAGAGCTCACTGCGTCGCTCGAAAAACAGGCAAGAACATTTATTGATAAAAGCTGGCTTATTACCGCGGGTCGGCGATTGGTGCTGACAAGGGAAGGAAAACTGTTCGCCGACAGGATCGCTTCGGATCTCTTCGTGGTCAACTAACCCATGCTTTCTCGCTGTCTCCCGCCTACAAACTCCTTCACGAACGAATCGGGGTTAACCTAAATCTAAACCTCCCCGATTTTGATGACTGAAAAGCCAACCAACGGTGTTGCAGGCGTTGGGCTATACCAATACTTTCTCGATGCGTTTAAAGCCTTCCCGGGCGTGCAGGTTTTCCCAGAGAGTGGAATAGATCGCGTCAGCAATAGGCATATGGGCTCCCACTGTTTGGTTGATGGCGTGTATACACTTGCTGGCTGTGTACCCTTCCGCCACCATGTTGGTTTCCAGTTTGGCTGCGTTGACGGAATATCCTTTACCGATCATATTGCCGAACGACCGGTTGCGGCTGAACAGGGAGTAGCAGGTCACCAGCAGGTCGCCCAGGTATACGGAGGCGGCATAGTTCGGATCGCGTTTTATTTCCCCTTCCGCAGCAGGGGTGTCCTGGTTCCGCGCACCACCCGCTTTGCGCAAGAATCCCACCATCTCATTGGCGCAGTTAGCAATCAGTACGCTTTGAAAATTGTCGCCGTATTCCAGTCCGTGAGCAATACCGGCGCCCAGCGCATAAATATTTTTGAGCACCGCTGCAAACTGAACGCCGGTGACGTCTTCGTTCACCACCGTGTTCAGGTAGTCGGTATGAAAAGCCGAAGCGATAGTTGTGGTCAGCCCGATATCGGTTCCAGAAAACGTAAGGTAGGACAGTTTTTCACGCGCCACTTCTTCGGCATGGCAGGGCCCCATAAGGGTAAAATAGTCCGATGCGGGCAGGCCGTATGCTGATTCCAGGTAAACATTCAATAGCTGATTGTTTTCGGGCAGGATACCCTTGATTGCCGAGACGGCTTTTTTGCCGCGAAAAGCGTCTTTTGCCGCTTCCGACAACGTCTCTGCCGCATAGGCAGAAGGAATGGCCACCACTACGCAGTCGGTTTGTTCCAGCATAAGATTAACGTCGGTGTACAATCGAATCAAGTCGGGATCAAAATGAACTGAGCTCAGGTAGTCGGGGTTATATTTTTTTCTATGCAGGTCGTTGGCAATCCTGGTGCTTCTCACGCACCAGTTGATCGTATGTTGATTATCCGTCAATATTTTTGCCAGTGCGGTAGCCCAACTGCCGCTTCCGATGATGCCGAACTGCATGAAGATTTTTTTATGAGGGGTGACGCCTGTTAATTGGGGGTAAACAGTTGCTCTTTCGGAACAACCTTTACTTTCATTCCCTCTTTTAAGGTTTTGCTGATAACATTGTAAGGCGAAGCAACCACTTCCATTCCTTCGTTCAGCCCCTCCGTTATCTCTATAAAATTAATATCCTGAATACCGGTCTTTACCACATGTTTTTTCACCAGTCCCGTTTTATCTATTACAAACACGACTTCATCGAGCTCATTAGATAGTGAAGCCCTGGGCTGTTCCTGCAACCCTTCGTCTTCGGCCGGTGAGTTTTCTTTATTCCCCGCCGCCTGGTTGTTTCCCTTTTCACGGGTGGTCACGGCGTTGATGGGTACCGCCAATACGTTTTGTTTCGTATTCGTTTGAATATCTGCGCTGGCGCTCATACCGGGCCGGAAGGGAAATTTCTTCGGCTGGGCCGGGTCGATCAGATCACTGTAAGACGAGAGCTGCAGCCTGATGTACACCATATAATTGGTCACATCGTTAGAGCTGGCAGCAACGGCCTGCGCCGCGGTAGCGCTGCTGCTGGCTATCTGCGTCACTACCCCGCGGAATTTTCGGTTATTGTAGGCATCTACTTCCACGATGGCGGAGTCGCCCAGGCTGACCTTGGGAATGTCATTTTCGCCAACGTCTACCCTTACCTCCATTGCACTCATATCGGCGATACGCATCATTTCCGTTCCGGCCATCATTGAATTTCCCACCACCCTTTCTCCTTTTTTCACGCTCAGGAGGCTTACCACCCCATCCATGGGAGCCAGCACGGAAGTCCGGCTAAGGTCTTTATTGGCGCGTTGAAGATTGGCCTCAGCACTTGCTACGCCGGCCAGGCTTCCTTTGATGCCCTCGAGCGCAGCATTATAATCGGCTTCCGCCCGCTGAAGTGCATTCTGTGCCTGTTCGAATTCTGCCCGGGAGATTACTTTTACATCAAGCAATTGTTTCTGGCGGTCGTACGTGAGCTGCGCAAAATCGAGGGCCGCTTTCAGTCCGGGAAGCTGCGCCCGGCTGTTCTGTACCCTCGCCTGCTCCTGGCTTACCACAGCCATGGCCTGGTCGCGCTGCGTAGTATAGATATCTGCATATATTTTAGCTAATACGTCGCCCCGTTTAACGCTGTCTCCCTCTATCACGCCCAGTTCCACTATCTCACCGGAAATATCGGGGCTCACTTTCACTTCAATTTCGGGATATATTTTACCGCTCGCATTCACCGACTCGGTGATCGTCCGGGTGGTCACCTCTTCCGTAGCCACTTTCACTCCTTCCTCTTTACCTATCACCCCTGCCTTTTTCAGGAACACCAACACCACAATCACCACAATAAGGCAGCCTATGATTATCCAGGTCTTTTTACGCATGATGCAAATGTATTTTATTTCAGTAACTCCAATTGTAAACCCTCTCCTTTATAGAATTCCAGCAGCTTTAACCGGAACACATAATCCACCTGTACCTGGGCCAGCTCGATCCTGGCGCGGTTCAGGTTATTCTGATTGGTCAACAGGTCGATGGTTGATAACAACCCGAGCTCATACCTCTTCTGCGCAAAACCGTATGCTTTTTCGGCCGTTTCGACGCTTTTCCGGCCTGCATAAAACTTCTGTATTGCTGTAGCAGCATCGTTATATGCGGTGTAGATATCCTGTTTAAGTACCAGCAGATCCTGGTCTTTCTGCAACTCAAGGGAAACAACATTCAGCTTGCTACGCTCCCATGCAGCACGTGCCACCCCGTTACTGAACAGGGGTATATTCACCTGGACCCCTAGATTTTGCCGGAAGTTATCAGAGAGCTGGGTGCCGTAAGGAACGCGGTTTGCCACCACTACAGTATTGTAGCCGGGGGCAACCACGTCATATAATGTACCTCCCACCTGTACCTTGGCACCCGTTGTATCGTATTGCCCGCTGGGTACCTGCATCACATGAGGTATTTTATTATTTGCGTAGTTGGTACCCATGCCTGCAAACAACGAGATGGAAGGGTACATCTGGCCGCGCGCTGCCTTCACAAACCGCTCGGCGGCGCTGATGCGCAGTTCGTTCACTTTCTGTTGGGGAAGATTACGCATGGCCATGGCGTACACAGTTTCCGGTTGGAGGTCGGACAGGGGCAACACCGGTATGAGGTTCAGTGGCGGCGATGCGACGGTGAAGGGCTGCGCCGCATCGATACTCAGGATCGCTTTCAACTGAAGGATATTCTGACGCACGGTGTTGGCAGCAGTGATCAGGTTGGAGCTGTCGGTCGCCAACTGCGCTTCCAGTTCTGCTACGTTCAGTTCAGGCAGGGCGCCCGCCTCCACCCTTTTCCGGGTATTTCCCAGATTTTCCAGCGTCAGGTTGACAGATAACCGGGCGATATTTTGTTGTTCTTCGGAGACCAGCACCTGCAGATAAGCCACGGCAACATTCAGCGCCACGTCATTCCTTATTTTCTCGGCGCTGGTCCGCGCCGCTTCCTGTTCGTACCGATTGCCTTCAATATTGTTCTTTATGCTGAAAAAATTGAACACGGTTACGCCGGACGAAAAACTGAACCCGGTGGAAAGCAGTTGAGTATTGGTAAAAAGGTTGGTGGTAGGATCGATCGACCGGCCTGCATTGACCCCCCCGCTACCGGAGAGAGATGCGCTGGGGTACTGCATCAACTGGCTCTGCTTAAGGTTCAACGCAGCCAGACGCGCCTGGATATCAGCCTGTTTCACAGAAATATTATTTTCGAGTGCGTATTCCACCGCCCGCTTCAGATCCCACACATCCTGAGCCGCAGCCTCCCCAATAAAAAACACAAAAAATAAGCTGATTAGTAGTCGCCACCTGTTCATGGAACAAAAATAGAGGTAATTAAACAGCCCCTGACAGTATTTTTTGATGAGGGGAGGCTATTTTAACGATTTCCTGTCCCTGCCACCGGCACCTCAGCGAAGACCGGTGAAGCGGTAGGCATACATCGGTGCGATCCCGGATCTTTCGTCGCTCCGATAGAAACATATCTGCCCTGCCAAGGTATCGCTGTTTGCGCCTAACTTTACTAAAACAGCAGATCATCAACATGAGAGAATTCGTAGTATGTATGATAGCGGGCCTGCTCGTCTCATCCAATATCAGGGGCCAGGAAATCGTCAATGATTCGGCGACGGTGCTACAGGAGGTGATAGTCAAGGCCTATGAAAACAACCGGAAACTGATAGAAGTCCCGGCGGCCGTCTCCGTTATCGGCAAACACGATCTCAGACGGTTCGACAACACCAGCCTTCTTCCCGCCTTTAATGCCAGCCCGGGCGTTCGTATGGAGGAACGCTCTCCCGGCAGCTATCGCCTGAATATACGCGGGAGTTCATTGCGCTCACCCTTCGGTATACGTAATGTGAAGGTATATTATAATGATATTCCCTACACTGACCCGGGGGGACATACCTTCCTGAATCAGTTGGGTTTTTACAATATCAGCGGGGTTGAGATCATCAAAGGTCCCGGAAGCAGTATGTACGGGGCCGGCACAGGTGGCGTGGTGTTGCTGAAGGGCGACCTGGAGCGGCACGACAGGGGAGCCACTGTGGATTATACCAGAGGAAGTTTCGGAATGAACAATTTCCATATCACGATGCGCGGGGGGAAGACCGAACAGTTACACCACGCGGTCAGCTATCAATATCAGAACAGCAACGGATACCGCGATCACACTAAAATGGAACGGAAGGTGCTGAGTTGGGACGGCGTCGCAAAACTCGGCGCAAAAGGAACCCTTAAAGTTCACTTTCTGCAGGGGGATCTGTTTTACCAGACGCCTGGAGCGCTCACGCTCGCCGAGTATAATGCGGATCCTAAAGCGGCCCGCCCGCGGGTCGGCCAGACACCCGGATCGGCGGAAGCCCACGCGGCGATCAACCAGAAATTATTCATGGCCGGATTTAACTACGTGCTGATCTGGAACGATCACTGGCAGAACTCCACGTCGCTCTATGGCTCCTATTCGCTGCTCACCAATCCCACCACCCGGAATTACGAACGGCGGACAGAGCCTCATTACGGAAGCCGGAATGTGCTGCAGTATAAAGACAAACTGGGCAGTATCAGTTTCACCTGGCACGGTGGAGCCGAAGTACAACAGGGGATCGGCGCCTCCCGGGTGTACCAGAATAAGGCCGGCAATCCGGACACCTTGCTTACCGACGACGAGATCAACACCGCCTCCTACTCCGTATTTACGCAGGCCTCATTTGAGCTGCCGCATAACTGGATCGTTACGGCCGGTGCAAGTCTGAACCTGCTGAAGGTGGAGCTGCTGCGCTTGTCGCTACCCTCTTCGATGCAGAAAAGGAACTACAACAATGAGCTTGCACCCCGCATCGCCCTATTAAAAAAGATCAGCCCTGCGGTATCGGCGTACGCCAGTCTCGCTAAGGGGTTTTCACCTCCTACCAATGCGGAGCTGCTTCCCTCTACCGGTGTGATCAGCACCGAACTTGAAGCGGAAAAAGGATGGAACACGGAAATGGGGATCAGGGGCAGTCTGAAGAACGGCCGGTTATACTTTGACCTCAACACATTTTATTTCCGTTTGAATAATACCATTACCCAACGCCGCGACCAGTCGGGGGGCGATTATTTCGTGAATTCCGGAAGTACCCGGCAATTTGGTGTGGAAACCTATCTCTCTTACCGGCTGGTTGAACAGGACCATCCTTTTTTGCGCGATGTCAAATGCTGGATCAGCCACACCTGGCATAATTTCCACTATCACAACTACCAAAGGGTAGCGGCCGACACCGCCGATTTTTCCGGCAAGCGCTTGCCGAGCATTCCCCAGCACTATGTGGCGGCGGGATGGGACATTTATTCGAAACCCGGCTGGTATGCCAACCTCAGCTATTATTACAGCGATCCGCTTCCGCTGAACGACGCCAACACCGACTTTGCCTCTTCTTATAATCTGTTTGGCGCACGGCTGGGTTACCGCAAACTATTGCGCGAAAATATGCAGATCGATGTGTATGCCGCGGCGGATAATATCTTTGATGTATCGTACAGCCTGGGTAACGATATCAATGCTTTCGGCAGCCGCTATTTCAACGCTGCTCCCGGCGCCAACTATGCGGGAGGCATTACAGTAAGATATTCCTGGTAATTAAAAATGGACTACATTTGCGCCCGTGATCTGGTTCCCGCGAAGCGGGATTAAAAGGGAAATCGGTGAAAAACCGGTGCTATTCCCGTAGCTGTGAGTGCTTCTTTCCTTATAGGAAATAAAAAACATCGGGCATACTTCATACCACTGTCCCACGGGGCGGGAAGGTCAGCCGGATGCAGCACGAGCCAGAAGACCTGCCGGATACAACAACATCAACGAGCTTTCGGGAGAAAAGCCGGGGTGAAAATTGTCGGCAGGCAGCGACGTTTCATTTCTGACAGCAGTTTATCCGAAGGTTTATAGTTTTTAACCGCCCGCACTTCGGTGCAGGACAACTTACAACTATGACCAAAAAAATTGTGCTTATCATCGCATTTCTTAGCGGGGTGAGCGCTTATGCACAGGACAGCGCAGTAGCCACTACGCTTGATGAAGTAGTGATCACCTCAAACAAGTATTACAAAAAACAATCCGAAACCGGCAAGGTGCTCACTGTGATCGGCCGCGAGCAGCTCGAACGTAACAGCGGAAAAACACTCGCCGAAGTGTTGAACACGGTGGTAGGCACCA
>CAZUWX010000031.1:0-23034 GCA_964624205.1 uncultured Chitinophagaceae bacterium | reverse complement strand
GAACGTAACAGCGGAAAAACACTCGCCGAAGTGTTGAACACGGTGGTAGGCACCACCATAGTGGGTGCTAACAGCAATATGGGTACTAACCAGACGGTGAGCATCCGGGGCTCTACTGCCGGTAATGTGCTCGTTCTTGTGAATGGCATTCCCGTGAATGATCCTTCGGTGATCACCAATTATTTTGACATCAATTTTTTCACGGTCGACCAGATCGAACGCGTCGAGATTCTGAAAGGGGGCCAGTCGACCTTATATGGCTCCGACGCAGTGGCGGGCGTGATCAATGTGATCACCCGAAAACCCACCGAACCCGGTGTGCACACACAGCTCTCCGTATCGGGGGGAAGCTATGGCACGATCCGTACCAACCTCGGCGTACAGCAGTCGTTCAAACAATCCTCTCTGTCGCTCCAGTACGGCTATCTCCGCACAGATGGATTTTCCGCGGCATATGACTCAACCGGTGCAGGCAATTATGATAAAGACGGCTATCGGCAGCACAACCTGACAGGTACCTGGCAGGTGGAACTGTCCGATAAGCTGAAAGCCGATATAACCGGCCTCTACAGCAGCTATAAAGCGGAACTGGACGCGGGAGCTTTCAGAGACGAAAGGGACCACACCATCACCACCGATAATTTCCAGGGAGGGGCGGGCCTTAGCTATGCGCTGAACGATGGTGCGATACGCTTCAACTACCGGTATAACAATGTAAAACGATTATATCTGAATGATTCGGTGCACAACGCGCCGAACTATCTTTGGGATAGCTACAAGGGCCGTACACATTTTACCGAGTTATACGCCAGCAAAAAATGGAACCATATAGAGTTGCTGGCCGGCATAGACTACCGGAAGAACCTGATCTCGCTCGAGTCGGTTTCCGTTTCCGACTGGGGCACCTACCTGAACAGTCTGCCCGACAGCCTGGCGAATATGTCGCAGGTCAGCCCCTATGCTTCGTTGATCCTGAAGGCCAATAAAGTCTTTAACCTGGAGCTGGGCGGCAGGTGGAACCGCCACTCCGAATACGGCAATAATTTCAGCTATACCATCAACCCCAGCGCCTTTATTGGCGAACGCGTGAAGCTGTTCGCCAATTTTTATTCGGCTTTCAAAACACCGACCCTCTATCAGCTCTTCACTCCCTATATCGGCAATCCGGCACTCAAACCGGAAGAATCCTTTAATGTGGAGGCCGGGGCACAATGGTTCCTTACCAAGGAACTTTCGGCAAGGGCAGTGTACTTTCACCGCCGGACCAGCGATGCGATCGAGTTCATTTACATCGACCCGGTGAATTTCGTTTCGATGTACGACAATATCAGCCGCAAAAAAACGAGCGGGGTGGAGACCGAACTGGAATACCGGGGTGCAAAATGGAACCTCACGGCTAACTACACTCATATGCGCGGCGAGTGGCAGTCGGCATACGACGGTACCGGGTTCCCGATCGGCAAAGACACCACACTCAATAATATCTACCGGAATCCTAATGATGTTTTTAATTTAACCGGCGGCGTATGGATCACAAAAAAATTATACACCGGTATCGCATTGCGCGTGGCAGGAAAGCGGCTGGAGCCGATATACGGCGACGCCCCCGTGCAATTGGACGCATACTACACGCAGGATCTGCACGTGTCTTACAGCTTTTCTCCAAAAGTCAAGATATTTGTGGACCTGAACAATCTCACCGATCAGCAATATTTCGAGATCCTGGGATACAACACCCGCGGATTCAATTGTATGGGCGGCGTGCGGCTCAGTTTCTGACCGCCTGTTACAATAAATAAATTACGTGCTGGACAAGGAAGCCTGATAACTCCGGTGCGGCGCAGTAATTTACTACTTGCTGCCTCGCACAAACGAATAGCCAAAAGGCGCTGGTTGCAGGAAACCGGTACCTGGCCTGAATATTTTCCTGGAGCTCTTTGCATAACATTTCAATCAGATACAGGCTCCCTCAGGGGATTAATAAGGAACCGTGTGAAAATCACGGGCTGACGTGCAACTGTAAGTAACCTCAACAATTTTTGCCACTACGCCATTGTCTGCCGACGGCAGACGAGAAGGCGGCAAAAACGTTACAAGCCAGGAGACTTGCCTGCATCTAAATGACACAGCCTTCACGATACAAGGCGGGTCGGGCATTGACTTTTCATTTTTAAGGAGAAGTGTGTCCGCGTGCCTGTTTATCGTTCGGCTGTGCTGTCTGCAAGGGGTTTATTATTGTTTCACGATTAAACAACCAACATGCAAACACACAACCTGGGTTACCCGCGCATCGGCAACCAACGGGAACTCAAAAAAGCCTGCGAGCAGTACTGGGCAGGGAAGATCGAAGCGCATCAACTGGCGCAAACAGCGGGTTCGATCCGCGATTTTAACTGGCAACTACAACGGGATGCAGGGATAGACTGGATCGCCTGCAACGATTTCTCTTTTTACGACCAGGTGCTGGACACCTGCCTGATGGTGGGCGCCATACCGGAGCGTTATCACCCGCTGATCGAAGAAAAAAAGATGAAGCAGATCGATCTTCTTTTTGCGATGGCTCGGGGGTATCAGGATAACGGACTCGACATCACCGCCATGGAAATGACGAAATGGTTCGATACCAATTATCACTACATCGTTCCCGAATTCCGGGCTAACCAGCAGTTCTCATTCTTATACGACAAGGTGGTAAAAGAATTCCTGGAAGCAAAAAACAAGGGTTTTCAGGCAAAGCCCGTATTGCTCGGACCTGTGTCTTTCCTTTTGCTGGGGAAGGAGAAAGAAAAAGGATTCGAGCGGCTTTCGCTGATCCGCAACCTGCTGCCGGTGTACCTGGAGGTGCTGAAAAGCCTGGACGAAAACGATGTCTATTATATCCAATTCGACGAACCCTGCCTGTCCCTGAACCTGTCAGCAGCCGAACGGCAGGTGTTCGCGGATACCTACCGCAGCATCAGCAACAGGTTCCCCCAGTTGAAGATCATACTGGCCAGCTATTTTGAATGTTATGGCGATAACCTGCCGATGGTGCTCAACCTGCCCGTGCATACCCTGCACCTCGACCTTACCCGGTGTCCCTCGCAATTGGAAGACATACTGGCTACGGATCTTGTGCGTTCTGCCAAACATCTCTCGCTGGGACTGGTAGACGGTCGCAATGTCTGGAAAAATGATTTCCAGGCATCGCTAAGGATCATTAAACAGGCGGTTGCTGCCATCGGGGAGAACAGGTTATGGATCGCACCCTCCTGCTCTCTGTTACACGTGCCGTGCGACCTGGAGCTGGAAACGGATGAGAAGACACTGCCCCGCGAGATAAAACAGTGGCTGGCTTTTGGAAAACAAAAGCTGGAAGAGGTATCAACACTCCGGCAACTAGCTGGCGGCAGTGCTGAAACAGCATTGCAAACGGCTCTTCAGGAAAATATACTAAGCATAGAAAGCCGGAAAACCTCTTCGTTGATCCACAGTCCCGAAGTCCGGTTGCGCCTGGCGAAGATCACCGAAAAAGACGCACAGCGCCAACATGCTTTTCCGATCCGGAAGATCAAACAGCAAGCGGTTTTATCCCTTCCACTCTTCCCCACCACCACCATCGGCTCTTTTCCGCAGACAAGGGAAGTACGTAGCTGGCGCGCCAAATGGAAAAAGGGAGAATTATCGGAAGCCAAATATCACGATCTCCTCCAGGCAGAGACGGGGAAGGCTGTGCGCCTGCAGGAAGAGATCGGGTTGGATGTACTGGTACACGGTGAGTTCGAACGCAACGATATGGTCGAGTATTTTGGAGAACAACTGGCCGGTTTCGCATTCACTTCAAACGGCTGGGTGCAGAGCTATGGCAGCCGCTGCGTAAAACCGCCCCTTATTTACGGCGATGTGCACCGCCCCTACCCGATGACGGTCGACTGGATCGTGTATGCGCAAGCCCTTACCAGCAAGTGGATGAAAGGCATGCTTACCGGGCCGGTGACGATCCTGCAGTGGAGCTTTGTCCGGGACGACCAGCCACGGAGCCAGACCTGTACGCAGATCGCACTGGCCATCCGTGATGAGGTTACCGACCTGGAGAAAGCGGGTATCCGAATCATTCAGATCGATGAACCTGCTATCCGGGAGGGCCTTCCATTGCGAAAGGAGAATTGGCAGCAATACCTCGACTGGGCGATCCGCTCGTTCCGTATCGCATCCGGCGGTGCGCAGGACGCCACGCAGATACATACCCATATGTGCTACTCCGAATTCAATGATATCATAGAGAATATCGCCGCCATGGATGCGGACGTTATCACTATAGAAACCTCGCGCTCCCAGATGGAACTACTGGATGCCTTCGCCAGCTTCAACTATCCCAATGCGATTGGGCCCGGCGTGTATGATATCCATTCCCCGCGAATCCCATCCCGGTCGGAAATGCTTGCCCTGCTAACCAAGGCCGGCGAGCTTGTTCCCCCCGCCCATCTCTGGGTAAATCCGGATTGCGGGTTAAAGACAAGAGGGTGGGAGGAAACCATAGTCGCCCTGAAAGAAATGGTCGGCGCCGCCAGGGAGCTGCGGGAAACCGAAGTAGCGGGCGTTTAACCCGCCTGCAGAACCGGAACGACAGGCACACGAATGGCCCTTACCAGGGCACCGGCATAATAAAGGTCGAATACAGGCGGGTGAGTTGCCCGCCTGTTATTCGGTATCCTCCGGCTCTCAGCGAGCCAAAAAACAGGAGGGTCCCAGGAACAGATCGAATATCTTTCTCCCGGCTCTCAAGCATAAAAAAAGCTCGTTATATTTGAGAAAAAAGCATGGGGTTCACACTGGACCAGTTGCTGACGGTCACCTTCACCCTTTTCGCAATCATAGATATCGTGGGGTCCGTACCACTGCTGATCACCCTGAAAGAAAAAATGGGTGGTATCAACGCACTGAAGGTCACCCTATTATCAGGGTTGCTGATGATTTTATTTGTATTTCTTGGCGAAGAACTCCTGAAAATCTTCGGTGTCGATATCGGCTCATTTGCGGTGGGCGGATCCATCGTGATCTTTATACTCGGATTGGAGATGGTGTTAGGAGTAGAGTTTTTCAAAACGGATACCGACCCCCGGGCGGGCACCCTGGTACCCCTCGCATTTCCGCTGATAGCGGGCTCTGGAACCCTCACCACCATCATATCCCTGCGCGCCAACTACGACAAGCTCACGATTGTGGTGGCTATCTTTATTAATCTTGTGATTGTGTACTTCGTATTGCGATCCCTGAAGTATATTGCAAAACTTTTAGGTCCTGCAGGTTTAACTGCGGTTCGTAAGTTTTTTGGCGTAGTTTTGCTGGCCATTGCGGTGAAGATCTTCACCAGCAATGTGGGTGGACTGCTCAGATAGGCCTCGTAGTACAATGGATAGTATAAGAGTTTCCGAAGCTCCAGATCCAGGTTCGATTCCTGGCGAGGCCACTTCCTCACAACTTTAATGGGAATTGCGAATTGAAAGCCTTAGAAGTCGTTGACTATGGAATCTCCCGCCCAATTTTTATCGGAAGATGATACCCGGCTGATCCGGTTCAACAGCCTTGCTGCCGAATCGCAGGGCAGGCTCACCACAGCGCAATTGCAACTGATCGCCGACCGGCGGTGGTTTACCATTATGGTTCCCGGATACGTGGGCGGGCTCGAGCTTCCGCTACCCAAAGTGATGCGATTGCTTGAAGCAGCAGCCTGGGCGGACGGTAGCTTTGGATGGGTGCTAAATCTGGGAGCGGGCGCCAATATGTTTGCAGGCTTTCTACCCAGAGATCAGGCAACGGAAATATCCAGTCGCGCCGAGACCTGCATCGCCGGTAGCGGAGCACTATCCGGAAACGCAGACAAGGTAAACGGCGGCTACCGCATCCGCGGTTCCTGGAAATACGCGAGCGGCGCATCACACGCCAATTTTTTCTCGATGAGTTGTTTCCTTACGTTGGATGGCGAACCCATGACTGATAGCGAGGGACGACCCGAAACGCGCTCCTTCCTTATTCCAAGGCATCAGGTCAACCTTTCCAACCGATGGAACAGCTATGGCCTGAAAGCGACCGCCAGCCATGATTTTATTATTCAGGACATCTTTGTGCCGGACGCACATTCTTTTTCCCTCGCAACACCCTCCCCTTTTGCCACCGGCGCCCTGTATCGATTCCCCTTTTTGCAATTGGCCGAGGCGCTGCTGGCCATGACCATGAGTGGGATGGCCTGGCATTTCGTCGATTTGATAACGGAGCTGTCAAAGAATAAAATACTGGCCGATCCGCGGCGGGGAAAAGATTATCCTGCCATGGAACAGACAATCGGCCAGGCCAAGACTGCGCTAGATGAGGCACGCAACAACCTCTATCAATCTGTACAGGAAGCCTGGGCCCATTATGAAAAAAATGAGCCGGTTGCCGCCAAGAAGCTCAATACTATCTCCGCACACGCAAAGCAGTGCGCCCTCGTTTCCCGTACCGCAACCGAAGCGCTATACCCCTGGGCTGGGATGGACGCTATCATCCCCGAGGGAGATATTAACCGGGTCTGGCGGGATATTCACACCGCGTCGCAGCACATCCTGCTATCGCCCTTCCCTAACCGAACGGACTGATTTAACAAAAGATTCCTGTTGAAAACATCCCGCAGAAAGGATTGAAGCGTAAATTAATACATGCACCGCCTTATACTGGTCACTATTTGCATGGTCCAAGCGTTTTCCGGCAGTTCCCAGGCCACACTTCATGGAAAACTCATGGACTCCAAGTCGGATGTTCCGCTTGATGGCGCTACAATCTTTAACCAGACCAGGCAGACGTATAAAAAGGCTTCCTTCGATGGCGATTTCTCGATTATAGCATTGGAAGGTGATAGCCTGATCGTTTCATCGGTGGGATACCGGGCCGATACCCTGGCTGTTTCTGCCGATATGCTACAATATGGCCTTACGCTGGGACTCCTGGCGTCTTCTCTAGCGCTTGACACGGTAATGGTGAACGTACGGTCGTATGCCGAAGACTCGCTGCAGCGCCGCCTTGATAATATGGATATATATGAAAAGCAGACGCAGAATATAACTGGCGGGAATACACCTTCGCATGGATTCGGGCTCACCCTCAGCCCTTTTTCCTATTTTTCAAAAAAGTCGAGAGAGCACCGGAAGATAAAAAAACAGTTACGCTATAACGAAGAGCAGGCCTATATCGACTATTATTTTACCGCCAGCTACGTTCATCGGGTGACCGGCTTCTCGGGCGAACAGCTAAGACGATTCATGGTTATACACCGGCCTTCCTATTCATTTATGCGCCGTGCAACGCCTGAGGATCTGCTACGCTACATAAATGAAGCAGTGAAGAAGTTCCGAAAGCAAGGCTAACAGCCGCTCCTGGCTCTACTCGGAATACTATTTATAAAACCACTATTTTATGTTTCGCTTTCCCAGGCCTTCTTTAAGAACCGGAGCCAATTACCGTGAAAAATATTCTCAATATCCTGCTGGCCGTACCCTCTTTTTTCAAGCAGCCCTCTTAGCAATTGAAGATCGGCAATGGTTTCCAGATCGTAGGGAGACTGCTCTTTTCCATATCCGCCGTCGAGGTCGCTTCCAATGGCAATATGCAGACTGTTGCCGGCTATCTGGCAAATATGGTCATAGTGGTCAATTATTTTCCTGATCTCAGGTACGGGCAACCGAAGATTACGGCTATACTCCAAAGCATTGTAAGACAAATCGAGGTGCGCATCAACGATCAAAATCCCTTGCTCCATTATACTGTCATTAAATGCCTGCTACGTGACTTTTATTAAAAACGAATGCGCCGATTTCTGGCCGTTACCGGCCAGGAGCCGGTACGCCGGTGCCCAACAATGGTTTGCGCCTCTTCATAAAGAGCTACCGTTGGACAAACGTGATACGGAATACCGTACCAGGCATCCCCAATTGCCTGATCCGATCCAGCGGGTACCCTGACCACCAGATGTTCTTCGTTCTGGCTAATTACTACGGCAAGCGGCTGGTTCAAAAAACGAATCCGCCGATCAAGCGGGTTTTCCGCCCCGACCGATTTATGCCCCAGATCCAGACAAAAATGTTCTTCGTCTATTTTTGATATTATCCGGGTTAGTAAAACAGCCGCGAAAGAAAAAGGCTGTTCCTGAAGGATATTTGTATAACCGTCGTCCCAAAAAACAAAGGTACCCGGGCTAACCTGCACCGGCACACCCTCCTGCCGCGCGGTAGCGGCGTGCAGGGCGAAAGTGGGTGTGCCACCCATAATCAATGTTAATTTTGTATCGGCAGGTGCTATTTTTTCCGATGCCTGTAAAGCTGTATGGCAGCGCAAAAACACTTCCCGGGCATGTTTTTCCCGGGACAAAATATTGGTTTCGCGCACGTGGCCGTCGTATGCATGCAAGCCGGTGACGGATATTCCTTTGAGGCCGAGACACTGACGATAAAAGCCAGGTGCATCCTCCGGAAGGATACCTGTTCGATTCATCCCGACATTAAGATCTATAAATACAGAAAAAGGATCGTCTGCGAATATCCGGGATAACAGATCCGCAGTTCCCAGGTTGTCAATAAGACAGGAGAAATCTGTACCGGAAAAAGCTTTCGACAATTCTGCCAGTCTCACGATCTTTGGCTCTGTCGGCTGATAAGCCACCAGTACATCCGGTGCGCCTGCCATCGCCAGCATCTCTGCTTCTGCGATCGTTGCACATTTAAACTTATCGACACCTGCGGCGAGTAGTTGGCGAACAATGTCCGGCATTTTATGCGTTTTTACGTGTGGGCGCAAAGCCTCTGCACCACCGCTCAGTGCAATTGCCAGCCGGATATTTTCCGCCACTCTGTCGGGATACACGAGTAATGCCGGGGAATCAATAGTCTCCAACCGCTCCACGATAAACCATTCTTCCATTTTTCTGAATTATTGTGTTACTTCAGCAGGAAGCATCTCTGCTTCCGACATAAATACCTCCTCCTTTTCCACCGTCCTGTCCTTCGCAGCAATCGCCGCTTCTTCCTTGTCCAACCAATCCTGGATATCCCGCTTGATAAAGCTGGGCACTTCCTTAATGTCAATCAGCCCCTGGTTTAGTCCGCCCAGCAGATAAAAGGTATACATCGTTTCGTGCACTTTCGGACGGGCCTCTGCCAGCAGGCGGGCTGCTCCCCGAAAATCTCCGGTCTCCCGCAACACCTGTATGCGCTGTTTGTATTCCTGCGTTTCTGCAATCTTTTCTGCCAGGGCATGCAGTTTTTCAACCTTCGACACGCGATAAGATAACAAAGGATCGTTTTTAGTCGCTTCAACGGCCGGGTCAATCAAATTCCCCCGCTCCCAGGAGAGTTGTTTTCTGTCATCGTCATTTGTCCGGCCACTAAAGATACGATAACTCAGGGCAACATTTGTTGCCCAGGCTTCATAATAACGCACCAGCAATGGGCCGGCCTCCTTACCAAAATAGTGCAGACCATAGTCCTGTATTTGCGAGAACGGATCTAACGAAACATCGTAAAAAACCCTTCCCCCTATATAAGCATTCAGGCTGTGGTTCCACCAGTATCCCGGCGCCCACATCAGCATGTATATTGCGTCTATTTGATGTTGCAGAAAATACTGCCTGTCGCTTTTCATCGCAGTTGTGAAAGGAGCCATTATCCAGGGTTCCGCAAAATTGTCGGGATAATACTGGCAGATGGTAAGTCCGCCTCTGGCAGCTTTCTGCCAGCCATCCAGATTGTTGCGATTATAAGCCGGGTCGCTGTACCCGATTTCATGGTTTCTGCCCCACTGTGCCCATAGAATCCTTAATTCAGGGTGGATCGCGTTCAGGTCAGTGGGGGGATGAGTAACCGGATGGTATCCCCCCAGGGTTTCTACCATTACTTCGGGCCTGACTGTCTTCAATGCTTCTATCAGGTCTTTCATTATGGCCAGCAGCAGATTGCTGCTGCCTTGTTTTGTGCAGTTGTCGCAGCTACAGGCAACGCCTCCGTCAAAGGGCGAAACGGAGAAGATCCGAATACTTTTTGCCTGCCGGATAAAATCAACCGCATTGCTTACGAATTGTTTTTTCGCCTGCGCATTTGACCAGCAAAACTGCGCTCCGGGATATGCCTGGGGAACCCTTTTTCCTTTCTGCAAACCGAACCATTCCGGGTGATCTGCGAAATATCGCTCCGTGCTCAGCAACTGGTCGAACCCGTGTGCCGGACCGTGCAAAAACATACCACGCTTATCGAGTGCTGTTATCAGTCCCGCATCTTCCAGATCCCTGTACTGCATTTCGAGGGAGCGCCGGCTGTTCGATGCAGCCGCCTGCCAACCTATCGAATTATAGCGGTTCTTCATAGCCCAGTCGAGCTGCTGCAACGCATTTGCATAGTCCATATTAAAAAACCACGCGGTTCCGTTGGCAATCCTATATTTTACGGGAGACGCCACCGCCCACGATGCCGTCTGCAATGCCACGCGTTCTTTTTGAGGAACCACTTCCGGATCCCTGGCATCCTGAGTAGGATAAAACCACCGGCAACCCAGCTTTTCAAGTATCTCATATACTGCATATACCACACCAGGGCCGTCATCTCCCGCAATGATAATCTGATCAGGTTTAGCGGACACGCGTATCTGGTAACCATTGTAGCCTTTACTTGCCTGAGGCAGCAATGACACATACGCCGGTGCAAGATCTTTGCGGAGGCCGATTACGATTTGTATTTTACCGGTCAGCTTATTGCCAACCGCCAGTTTGGCTCCTCCGATCCGTTCTATGTACCGCCTGAGTTCTTCCACAGCAAACTTCACTTCTTCCGTATTCGATACGGTCACTATGCTCCATTTGCTCGAACCTTTGTCGCTGATCACTATTTCGTTTGCCGAAGCAGTAGTAACCGCTGATATAAACAGCAAACACGTCATCATTGTCGTCAGGATAATACTATATACTCTTTTCATTTTCATCCGTATTATTTTTTATGAAAGGGAAATCTTCTTCATCATTCTTTTTTGATAGCTCGCGCAGCATGTGCTTAATATCACCAAACCCTTTAAACGCCACTTCGAGCGTCAGCCACAGGTACCATATCAATACCGAAAACGTAAAAATGGTCCAGACCAGAAAAGGAATACTCATGGTTGTACGGCTTTATTAAATAGATTTTTACACCAGGAGCCTCCCAGCATTGCCAGCGCAGCAGCGATATAGGTTGCTATTCCTACCTTATAAGGCCCGATATGGGAGGTAAGTGCTTCGGTACTACTGATCTGTTGTAGTACGAGAAAACTCACCGGTATCAGAAACCCCGCCACAATAGCTGCGAAAGCGCCCCAGTTGTTGGCTGCCGGCCAGTAGCAGGTGGCGATCAGGATAACGCTCATACTCGAAAGGTAAATCGTACCGGTTATCTGCAGATACACCCAAAGATCATCTTTCAGGGGATACCAAAGACCATATACCAGCAGAAAAATGGCAATCAGAACGATGATCACCCGGTTCCAGTAAATCTCCCGCTTGTCGGTTCGGAACACTTTCCGTATCGGCTTTACGACATCGTTGTAGATGACAGAAGACCAGGCCAGCATATAAGATGAAATGGTAGACATTTCCGCAGCCAGCATGGATGCAATCACGATACCGATAAGTCCGGCCGGTACAATGGCGGCCAGCATGTTAGGCATTGCCGCAATAGGGTTACCGGAAAATAAATCGCCTCCGAAATAATGCAGTGCGGCAATTCCCAGCACTGCCGGCAGGGTGAACCGGACCAGAAAAAAGGGACTGGTTTTCTGATAAATCTTTCTCCCCGTAGCCGTATCCTTCGCTACCAGCACTCGTGTGATCATGGTTTGCCAGGTAAGGACCGCTGCAAAAGCGAGTAAAAGGTCGAATAAGATCCGATCCCATCCATATTTACCTGCCTCAACCGGGCTGAATCCGCTATCTCCTCTTTCTAAAGATATGGTTTCCAGCATCGGGAACCAGCCGAATTTGAAGATTACAAATACTACTATAAATATCAGCCCCAAACCCATGATCACAAACTGCAGATAGTCGGTAACAAGGATAGATAGCATACCTCCCAGTACGGTGTAGATAGCTACAATTGCCAGCAACACTGTCATAATCACTTTAAGATATGCAAGATCGAATCCGCATACGATCGACAGAAATTCTCCTGCCTGCCGGAGAAAGACACCCATATTCAGCAGGCCTCCGGTAACGATCACTACCCCACTCGCCTGCCTTACTTTAGATCCGAACTTTTTTTCAAACAGCTCCGGCAGGGTGACCACCCGTTGTTCGCGAAGCCGTTGAATACAAAATCCCGTGCTGCCAATGATAAACATTGCCAGCGCCAGTGCTATACCGGGTGTTATGCCAGCAAACCCATACTTGAAACCCAACTCCGCGTTAGCCATACAGGCAGCAATACCGAATTCGGTAGCGGCCAGCGATGCTATACCCAGATGAAGATTTACATTTCGTCCGGCGATCAGGAACTGATCGAGCCGGCGTACATACCTCTTCACCCAGATAGCTGCGAAAAGTGTTCCTGCGAGATAAAGAAAAATAATGGTGCCGTCGATGAGCCAACTAAAATTTGCCATAGTGCCTACAATTCATGGATTAGCTGCAGGCCCACAGGTCTACTTCAATGAGCAGCCCCGGAAGTAATCCTGTCGCGACAGTAGTTCTAACGGGAAAGGGGTGGCTAAAATAGTTCCGGTATACTTCATTAAAACGAGACCATTCCGAAATATCTTTCAGAAATACGCTTACCTTAAACACCTCATCAAGGTGGCTACCGGCCTTTTCCAGCATCCTCCGGCAGTTCTCCATCGTATAGGCTGTCTGTTCCTCAATAGTGTTTCCCACTATTCCTCCGTCCGGATCAATAGCGGATTGACCCGAAATAACGATCAGCTTGCCGGGTCGGACGATAAGCGCAGGCGAATAAGGCCCTGCCGTTTTATGCTGAACTATACCGTCGGGCAGTTCAATACATCCGTTGGATTTAATACGATTTTCTCTTTTATCATTCATTATAAACAGTATTTAGACGTTATTATAGTACTATTGAACCCAGTAATTTGACCGTGTCGCCGTTGTCGACGTAAATAACCTGGCCGGTTACTGCGCAACTGGCCTCGGAAAGAAGAAAGGCTGCCACATTACCGCAGTCTTCCGGCCGCACCACACGGGGGATCAACTGCTCCTGTTCAACATAATTTTTTATCCAACCTTCCGGATCGGGAGTGATCCTCTCCAACATTTTGTTGTTTTGATCCGAGTGCACATAGCCGGGCGCCACAGCGTTTACCCTGATATTATATTTACCCAGTTCGGCAGCCATACCGCGGGTAAGACCCTCGACGGCAGACTTTGTGCTGGCATATAAAGAAAATTTTGGAACGGTAGCGCGTGCATGAACAGAGGAAATATTAACAATACTCCCATTGCCTCCACGTTGCAGCTGTTGGCGGGCAAAATATTTAGAAATGCGCCAAACGCCTTTGATATTTACTGCGTATAAAGCATCAAAATCGTCTTCGCTGGCCTCGTGTGCCAGCCTATTGAGACCCACCCCTGCATTATTCACCAGCCCATCAAGATAGATGCCTTCCCCTTCCAGCCGCTGAAACAACAATTCCACCTCCCCGGCATCACTGATGTCGGCCGCGGCAGCGATAGAGCCGGGGTATCGCTGTACGGTGGCATCCACCGGTTCTTTATCTCTGTCATTGATCACTAGCCGGGCACCATGCGCCTGAAGTACCTGGCATACGCCACCGCCCACACCCGAACCGGCCGCACCTGTAACCAAAATAACCTTTCCTTTAAGATCCATTTTTAAAAGATATTAGGAATTACATAATCTCGTATTTCCGAAACGCTTCACACGCGCTCATTCCCGCAAAGATCTCCTGATAAACAATCCGTTCTCCCCTTGCTTTTGCCAGTGCTTTTGTAAACACCTCTTCTTTCAATTCGGCGGGAACCACACACACACCATCAAGATCGGCCATCACAATATCCCGTGGAGCAACTTTCACCTTTCCAAACTCCAGAGGAATATTAAAACCAAGTACCTTCCCGCGCGGCGCCTGATCCTGCGCGTACCTCCCATAGGAAAAAGTCGGAAATCGCAGCTCCAGAATGCCCCTCGTATCCCGCGAATAGCCGTCTACTATTGCCCCGGCAGCACCCAGCGTTTTTGCCCGAACACTCATCAATTCCCCCCAGAGCGCATAATCCGGGGATGCCCCTGTGCACATATACACATCATTTTTGCCAAGTGCATCAAGCGCTTCAAGCATCACGCCGAAGGGCTTGTTGAGCAGGTGACTGTATTGCTGTTTCATAATATCACTATCCATATCCGCCTCCAGTACGGGAAATGCATATCCTACAATTAACATGTCGTCGGATAAGGGCTGCAATCTCGGCGAAAGAAACTGATGCCGGTAATTCATCTGGTCCATTATATCGCCCACCACGGAAGTGTACAGTTCCTTCCTCGCGATCTCAAACAATTCTTCGTCATTTTTCCACAAAAGCATATAAAAGTTTATTAATGAATGTATCGTTTAATATCCGAAATTCTGAATCATATTGTCGTTTGCATCCATCTCCGCCAACGGAACCGGTAAAAGATATTTTCGGTCGGCATGAAACAGTCTGTCCTCCACTTTAATATGGCAACTCTTCTGATAGTTAGGATTCTCATAAATGGCGATTTAGTTTTAGTCAAGCGAATGTAGAAGCTCTCAAAATCACCGCCTACAAGTTAAAAGGCAAATGATTAAACTTTCTTGACTAAAAGGATCCTAATCGCTGTGGAGCTCTTTACGGTAGCAGGTGGGGGTGAAAGCGGTGATCAGTTTAAAAAACTTATTGAAATTAGCCAAATTGTTGTAGCCACTTTGATAACAAACCTCAGCTATCGTCAGCTCTTCTGTCTGCAACAGCTTGCAGGCATGGCCGATCCGAACATCATTGAGAAAACGCGAAAACGAAAGTTTTGTACGCAGTCGAAAAAAACGTGAAAAAGCGCTGGGAGACATATTTACCAGCGCTGCCACTTCTGAAAGACGCACATCCCGTTGAAAGTTGCGCAGCACAAACTGGTAAACCAAGTCTATCTTCTTCGCATCACCGGGACTGAACGAATAGCTTTTAAAACCAACGCTCGCCAGGTGTTCATGGTCTTTCGATTCAAATAGGATCTGCAGAATCTCTAAAAAGCCGAATATTTTTCTTAACCCATGCCGATGAGGCAATAACAACAGCTTACTACGTGCCTTGACAAGGGTGCTACCCCTGAAACGCAGGCCGCGCGAAGCGTTTTTAATCAAATCTCTCGCCTCCTGAACGGCTACCTCTTCGTCGCTGAGCTGCAAAAGAAGATCGGTTGAAAAGTACACCACCACCGCGCGGACCCGCTGTTGTGCCGCTTCAGTGAAGCTGGAGTCATTTATCCAGACATGGGGAAGATTTGGCCCGATCAACACCAGGTCGCCCGCCTTAAAGTTCCCTACATGGTCACCCACCACCCGTTTGCCAAAGCTCTCCACGATCAGCACCAGCTCGCACAAGTTGTGAAAATGAAACGGAAAACGCAGACAATAATCGTCCACGATCTTAATTTCGACCGACTTCTGATGAGTAAGATTAATATTAATAAGTTGCGGCTTCATGATGGCGTATGCATGCTTTTCGAAATAAAAATTGGGAAGATAAAATAACTAAAGATAGAAAAAGCATTTCCGGATTTAACATTTTTTTCCGGTTTCCACACTGGACGCCTTGTTCCAAAAGTAAAATAATAACGAAGTTCCTTCTTTGACTTGCTCTCCTCTTTGCCGACGTACTAATAGATAGTTGGTGTATCCGGGCCGCCATAAAACCGTCATCGATGCGATGACAAACTACAGGCTTACACAGTGCTCCGACCCCAGCAAAGTGTAACAGGTCCTGATAGTTTTATTCGCCCAGTTAGGCACAAAGCGCAATGCGCCACTGTATAGTTCGTTGCCTAGCACACCGTACACCTGGCCGGTGCCGGTCAACGATACGCTTGAAGGAGTAACCGTAACCAATATACCTGTTTTTAAGAACTGGCCATCATAATTATGCGTTCCCTTCAAAGTAAAATTATCCGGCGCAATATAATCGCCGGCCACCTGAACCTTGAACCGGTAAAGATCTATCAGACCACTGATCCTTACGCCACTGTTATTGGCGGTGATGGCTCCGCCTGCAAACGTAAAATCATGGCCACCGATCGGAACCGTACCCGCAAAACTGCCGCTTAGTTGAATGTCCGACCGGGTGATAGGGCCTTCGAGTATCCTATTGCCGAAGGGCGCGAGGTCAAATAATCCACTGAACCGGATACCATTGGCCGTTGAAATAATAATCTTACCGTCGGTATGTGGCAGCGTGGCATTCCCAAAAGTAATTTGCCGCGTTTGGGGTTGCCCCTCCAACAGCACCTCTCCGTCTTTAAAACTGCCTTTTACCCTAACGGAACCTACAAAAGGCACATCTGTGTCAAATTCCAGTTCCAGGCCCTTATTATTGAGGGAGGAATAGGAAAAGCGCATATTGGTAGAAGGTAGCTGCAGACCATCCCCCAGGTTGAGGTTTGTGCCAACGTCCAGATTACCTTCCATCGTTATGCCCTCACGGGTAACCCGGCCCGAAAATGCGGCCTCTCCTATTCCCAGGGGCAGTTCTACCGATCCCTCCATCTCAACAATTCCCACTTTGCTATCAACGGTAACCTTCAACCGGCGGGCATTTACGCCCGCATTGCCGGGTAAAGTAAAAGTTTTATCTATTGTGCCCTGCAGGAAAAAACCATCCGGACCAAGTCTTCCTTCCAGCCCTGATTCTATCTCCAGAGGGCCAAGCTGAATGTTTTTCTCAGAGCCGAGCTCGATGCCTTTTTTGCCTACATAAAAATATGTATTCGCAAGATCAATATGCCCGAACTCCGACATCTCAAGACCGCTATGCACTTCCGTATAAAAGCTTATTTCATCCGTCGTAGGGCCAAGGCTGAAGAAAAAATAACGGGAAGCTCCCCCATAAAAATAAATGTGCTGTTTGATGGATTCCCCAAAAAGATCAGCCAGCACCGGTTTCTTTAGTTCTAGCCCGAAACGCATGAATGAGGGAAAACGAAAACCCGGATGTTGCTTAGAGAGCCCGGGTATCTGGTATTGAAAAGTGCCGGGGACAAGATCTACATCGAAATCTTCACCAAAAACCTCCTTCCCCAGTTTCTCGTTAACGTTTGGCAACTGTGCAACGATGGCCCCGATGCCTTTGCCGCCCATGTCGATACCGCCGCTCGCGGTAAGTGTGAAAGCTTCCTCCTCTTCATTATTGAACCAATTGAGTGCTGCGGAATAATTATCTTTTACCGAAATAGTCGGGTCAATTTCCGGCACCAGGGTCTTGAGTGGATAATGCATATATGACTCTCCCCATATCCTCAAAATGCCGGTATGGGGTATAGGAACGCCCGACACCCTGGTAAATAAGTGGCTGGGGACGCTTTCAAAGCTGTCAAAGCCATATCTTTCTCTGAACGCGTCAAGATTGGCTACTTTGAAGGCGTACGATTTCGAGTTGAACAATGCCTGATTAGACATGCCTATGATAATCTCCATGCCGCCGGCATAAGACACAGCCGAGCCGCCGAAAGACACCAGCGAGGCCTGGGTTTTTTGCCAGAAACCGGCAACGATATTTCCATCCGCCGGCGTTTTAGGAGTGCCAGGCATTTTGACCCGCACCTTCATAAATATGGCAGGGTCCAGCGGGTCTATATACATGTCGTTAAAACTGTAGAACACCTGGTTAGCAATGTTTCTCAGTTCAAAATCCCCGTCTTTTGTATCATCAAACACTTTATAGTGCAAATACCTTCTTTCGGGATTGAGCGGTATCTGCGTGTTGTATTTTTCTATAAAATAGGCGCCCGTTTCGTACTCTATATGCGCTTTAATGAACTTCCAGGCGAACGTTTTCAATATCTCGGCGAACAATCCCACCTTGGGGAATTGCGCCAAGCCGGCGCCCACAATCGACACTACAGCACCTCCCGGATCGGTGACCAGGTCAAACTCGCCTTCCCCTAACAGGAAAGTCTCGCCTTCGCTGGTTTTTGTGCTGAGGGCACCATTAAATGAAACCCCCTTGTCGGTGGTTGTGATGTGATCCGACACTATGATAAAACTGCTGGTGGCACCCGATCCGCCGCCCAATTCTACAGTCTGGGGCTCCGGTTTCTCGATACTTTTCTGGCAGGAATAAAAGAATATCGGAATAGCCAATAGTACTCCGGTCCGGATATAAATGCTAAAATATCTCATAACAGTAAGGGTCGATATAGATTGAGTTTTGATCTTTAAAAGTAGGGGCGTATCGCGTTTCATGCTATAACGCATGTTGCAAAGACTGTCACTGGGGTTGCATGATGCCACTAATTGGCAAGATTGGAAGGGTCTGCCCCTGCCTGGCCGGGGGTCATGCCAAAGTGTCGTTGAAAAACCCGGCCAAAATAAGAGGGGCTGCTGAACCCTACCCAATAGGCAATTTCCGAGATAGAGCCGGCGCGTTGGCGGATCATATCCATCGCACGGGTCAGCCGGTAGGCCCGGATAAACTCGGTGGCCGACTGGTTCGTGAGCGCCTGTAATTTGCGATGTAGCTGTGAGCGACTCATGCCCATTTCACGGGCCAATTGCGCCACACTGAAATCCTCATCAGCCAGTTTCTCTTCCACCACCCGCATCAGCTTCTGCAAAAAGACTTCTTCCATAGAGCTCGCCGTTACGCCGGGAGGTTCCAGTACCAGTCGGCGGCTGTATTTCTCTTGCAACGCGGCCCGGCTTTGGATCAGGTTGGCCACACGGAGTAAGAGTTCCCTGGGAGAAAACGGCTTGGTCAGGTATTCATCAGCTTTATATTGCAATCCCTGTAGTTTGTCTTCCATCGAAGCTTTCGCGGTGAGCAAGATGAAGGGTATATGGCTGGTTTTTTCTTCCTGCTTCAACGCCTCACATACTTCATAGCCATTTTTCAAAGGCATCATCACATCACTGATAATAAGATCGGGAATAGTTTCAATGGCCGTTGCGATACCCGCCGCACCATCCCGGGCCTCGACGACCGTATAGTCATGCTGCAGTATATCTTTCAGATAGCGCGTGACGTCTTCATTGTCTTCGATCAGCAATACCAGGGGCGATGTTTCCTTTCTTTCAGAGCAGGTCGTCGCCGGCCGCTGTAACACTACCTCCCCGGTTAATTCACCGTTCGCAGCCAGTTTCGTTTCCGAATTGACGGGGTTCACTGCGAAATCTTCTTCCACGGGCAGCAGGAAGCTCATCCGGGTGCCCCCCTGGTGCTCGCTGGAGGCGGTCATATACCCCCCGTGTAGTTCCACCAGCTCCCTTGCGAGCGCCAGGCCGATCCCGCTCCCTGCATATTCCGTTCTTTGCCCCCCGTCGCCCTGATAAAACCGTTCGAATACATGTGGCAGATCCTTTTCAGCGATACCGATTCCCGAATCCTCCACACTGATACGGCAATAGGTGGTATTGGCCTTCTTCCTGACCAGGTCAAGCGACACCGTGATACTCCCGTTTCCTGGGGTAAATTTGAAAGCATTGGAAAGCAGATTGATCAACACCGTTTCCATTTTTTCTTTATCAGCCTTCACTAAAAGACTTGCAACAGTCGACTGCGCTTGCAGCTTGATCTGCTTCACAGTTGCCAGGGAAGAAAAAGTCATCGTTATCCCTTTTATCATGGTAACGATATCGAACATGGACGGCGAAACTGTAAGCCGGCCCGATTCCAGTTTAGACAGGTCGAGTATCTGGTCGATCAGCTTGAGCAGCCTCTCCGCGTTCTTCTCCACAGTGGCCAATTGGCCGGCAACTTCCGGATCGGTGGTTCCTGCCCGTAATAACTGGGTAGGGCCCAATATCAGCGTGAGCGGTGTTCTGAACTCGTGCGAAATATTGGAAAAAAAAGCGGATTTCATTCTTTCGAGTTCCCGTTCTTCTTCATACATCTGACGATTCTTTCGGCTTGAAATACGCTGATAGTTGTATAGCAACAGTAAGATGACCGTCGTCAATATACCTATTATCAGATAGGTGTTCCTCCTGAACAGGGAAACGGCTTGCTGCTCCCGAAGCGAGACAATGGTCTGCTCCTGTTTTTCGGATCTATACCTGATCTCCAATTCGTCCAGTTGTTTTTCTTTTTCGATGTTTACCAGACTGTCTTTGTATCGGCTGTGCTGCTGAAGCGCCTCGTATGCACGCCGGTAATCACCCAGTCGTTCGTAAGAACCGGCGAGGTTTTCATAGCCGTAACGGAGCTGATTCAAATTCTGTTCCTCTTGCGCCGCCTCGATAGCCAACTGTGAATATTTTTTTGCATCGGTGGACTTTTGCAGTTCCCTGTACGTTTCCGCTATATCGTTAAGCGTATGTGCCTGCCCTTCTTTCACCTCCTCCAGCAGGCGTAAAGCGCCGAACAGGATAACCAACGAACTATCCAACTTACCGGTCTGACGCAGAACAGCACCAATATTTCCCAGTAGCCAGGCTTCGTCGGCCCTGTTTCCTAGTTCCCGGGTGATGATCAGCGACCGGTAATAATAATCCAGGGCCTCTGCATAATTCTTTTTTTTGTGATGTACCACGCCTATGTTGAGCAGGCTGATGGATATGCCCTCGGGATCATTGTTGACACTGTCGATCGTCAGCGCCCGTCTAAAACAAACGAGCGCATCGTTGTAGCGCCCGGTGAGCAGGTGCACATTCCCAACGTTGGTCAAGGCAGTGGATATACCCGGCTGGTCTTGCAGGGTTTCCTTGATACGGAGGGCCCGGAGTCCGTATTCCAGCGCCTGTGGATAATTTCCTAACGTTTGATAGATCCTGTTATAGGAGTTATAGCTGTTCGCTACGTTCTTTTGACGCCCCAGCTCCTCAAAAATAACTACCGCCTCATGCAGGGCGTCCAGCGCCGGAAGCAGGTGGTGTCGCAACTCGTGCAACCGGCTTTGATGATACAGCACAATAGCTTCATAAAAACGATTTCCAGTTTGCCGCGACAGGTCGGCTGCCTGCCCGAACAGGGAAGCCGCCGAATCAAAACGTCCCTGATCCATCGATTGCACTCCCTGCTCAAGAATTGTTTGGATACGGACAGAATCCGCAGCCCATCCGGGAGAGCTACAGAACAGGAAGGCAGCAATTATGTAAATACGCCAAAACACCATGTAAAAAGCAGGCAAAGACCAGGATCCTATTAATATCCGGCCGGATCGATAATGTACGCTACTAAAGATAAGGATTTTGGAAACCTTTCCGAGCCTTCCTGAAAAGCCGGAGGCAATCCACCGCAGGTTCCTGAGTCATGGAATCCTGTACCCTAATGTCTCGATGGTTAGGACATGCCAGCGAAATTGACAGTTGCGACACTATTGTCGCATTGCAAGATTTATCCGGTCAAGTTCCCTGTTCATTCCAATAGTAACTGTCGGGATGTATCCTTTCACCAAAGATGGCGGTACCCACCCGTACGATAGTGGCTCCTTCAGCGATGGCGATTTCCAGGTCACCACTCATTCCCATAGATAATTCTTCCATATTCACGCCCGGAATACCCAGCAACCGGATTCGTTGCTGAATGCCTTTCAGCGTTTTAAAGCAGTTCCGTACCTTTTCCTGCTCACCGCTGAACAGGCCGATGGTCATCAATCCTTTTATCCGGATCCGGTCCAGTGCCGCAACCGTTTCCACCAACTCCAACGCCTGGTCGGGATACACGCCAAACTTACTGGCTTCACCTGAAGTATTTACCTGGATCAACACGTCGATGTGCCGGTTCTCCAGTTCCAGGCGCTGTTGCAGTTTCGCTGCCAGTTCAAGCCGGTCAAGCGATTGTATGCAGTGGACGCCATATCGAAGAATATCCTTGATCTTGTTCGACTGAAGATGCCCGATGAAATGTTTTTCATGCGGCAGGTCTTTCAGCGCTTCAAATTTCTCCTTTATCTCCTGTACCTTGTTCTCGCCGATCAGCGTATAACCTGCCCGGATAGCAACCCCGATCCTTTCCGCAGGGACGGTTTTGGTAGCCAGCAACAGCCGCACCGTTTCCGGCGAACGGCCGCTGCGTACACAGGCTTCCTGTATTCTTCTTTTGATGACCTCCAGGTTGCTTTGGATGAGCTCATTATTCATATTCGTTCATTTTCCCACACAAAAGTATTTTAATAATTTCAACTCCTAAACCTACTTCATACGCACCACGACTAACAGAAAGATCAATCCGAATCCCAAAGTCGCCTTGTTCCTGGATGGCCTGACCCCACCCGTTAAGAAAAGAAACCGAACAACTGCGAATGGGGATCCTGAGCGCAGCAACCTCATTAGCTGAAAACATCAAGTGGAATGGTTCCAATTATCACGTAGAAGGAGAAGGGGATCCGGGGGAAGACAACAATTCTCGCCAATATCGTTCGAGCATGGATCAAAGCCGTCGGTTAGCCCGCCCCTGAGCGGACACGATCCCTTTGATGAGAGATTATTTTTTTCGAGATCTTTGGCCAGGGAGTTTCGACCGGACGAGTGCGTATGAATTGCGTACCCATTCTTCCAGCACGCGGTCGCTGATACTATTATCCATTCTCACCGTGTTCCAGTGAGCTTTGTTCATGTGATAACCGGGCAGCACTGCAGGGTATCTTTCCCTTAGCTCTATTGCCTGCTCGGGGTCGCATTTGAGATTGATGCTCTCAAAAGCATCCAGATCAGTGAGCGCAAACATTTTCCCCTTCACCTTGTACACTAAAGTATTGGGGCCAAAAGGGAGTTCTTCCGTAACATCGGGAAAAGACAGGCAGAGATCCCGGAATTTTTCTATATCCATGATGATTAAATATAGCAAAGCGATTCCATACAGCCCTAGTAGAACGC
>CAZUWX010000030.1:29143-44705 GCA_964624205.1 uncultured Chitinophagaceae bacterium | reverse complement strand
ACCATCGTTTCCTATTCATGGAGCTATGTCGACGGTCCGGATACCTATAGCATAGACAACCCACTATCGGAGACAACAAGCGTCTATGGCCTCAAAGAAGGCACCTACCGTTTCCGCCTGCTCATAAAAGACAATGAAGGAGACGCAGCTTCAGATATTGTGATCATCACGGTACACCCGGCCCCACCGCCGCCGAACAAAGCGCCCGTAGCTGAAGCGGGGAGCGACGGGGACATCACCCTGCCCGATAACACCGCTACCCTCGATGGAACGGCTTCGGCAGATGAAGACGGGACGATCGACTCCTACCTGTGGACTTTTGCCGGTGGACCGGAAGCATACCTGATCACCGATCCTTCTTCAGCACATACCACGGTCACAGGACTGGAAGAAGGCATATATTTTTTCCGGCTGGAAGTTACCGACAATGAAGGAGTTGCACAGGCCGATACCGTTATGATCAGGGTGAATGCAGCGGTAATCCCTCCCCCTCCTCCGAATCAGGTGCCGGTAGCAAGGGCCGGTGGTGACCAAAGCATCACCCTGCCTGCGAATACGGTAACGCTCGACGGAACCGCCTCCACAGACAGCGATGGATCTATTGTCTCTTATTCGTGGATAAGTGTCTCAGGGCCGGCGCAGTATCAATTGGATGCAGCCGAGTCAGCCAAAACCACGGTTACCAGTCTCACGGAAGGCACCTATTATTTCCGGCTGCAGGTAAAAGACAATGAGGGGGCAATCGCCCGCGACACCGTCAAAATAACTGTTCATCCGGCTCCAAACCGGCCCCCTCTGGCCAACGCCGGCACCGATATTGAAGTTAAACTGCCCGTTGGTGCTATCAAACTGAACGGAAGCGCCTCAACGGATCCCGACGGCTCGATAGTGCAATATGACTGGAGCCGCATCAGCGGGCCGTCAAAATACACGCTTACCAACACCGGTTCCCCCACCGCTACACTTACGGGGGTGGAAGCTGGCGTCTACACCTTCCGCCTGGAAGTGCGCGATGACGATGGCGCCACAGCCGCCGACACCGTACGGGTGATAGTGGAAGCCGCCAACATTCCGCCGGCGGCGAAAACAAACGACGATCTTATCATCACCCTGCCGGTCGACCAGGTTACCCTGAACGGCAGCGCATCGAAAGACACAGACGGATCGATCGTCAGCTACGCATGGTTGAAGATATCCGGCCCCGTACAATACGAGATCGAAAGTCCGATGTCGGCAATCACAACGGTAAGCCAGCTCACAGAAGGCGTTTACCAGTTCAGGCTGCAGGTAAAAGATAATGAGAATGCCCTTGCCCGCGATACCATCCAGGTAACGGTACTGCCAAAACCCAACGACCCCCCTGTGGCTGATGCAGGAGAAGATATTGAGGTAAGGCTACCGAATCCCGAGATCCGGCTCAACGGCCTCGGATCAACCGATCCCGACGGCACTATCGAACAATACAGTTGGACCAAACTGGAAGGTCCCACAGGATTAACGATCATCAATTCCACCACCGCCCGCCCCTCGATTGTGGGAGTGAAGGAAGGTACCTATCGTTTCCTGCTCACGGTTACCGACAACGAAGGCGCTACGGCCACCGATGAGGCAATGGTGAAAGTACTGCCTGCTACCAGCAGCCCTTCATCGAACAAGTCGCCAGTCGCAATAGCAGGCGATAACCAGACGATCGGCCTGCCCACCAACACCGCGATCCTGAATGGCATCCGTTCGGAAGACGGAGACGGCACAATTGCTGGTTATCGCTGGGTGCAGATAACAGGCCCAACCGAAGCCAGCTTAAAAACGCCGAACGCCGCACTGACCGAAGCTACCGATCTGGAACCCGGTGAATACCAATTTGAGTTGACGGTAACAGACAACCACGGCGCCACAGGTAAAGACACCATCACCGTGGCTGTGGTGAGTAACCTCCGCTTTGAAGAACAGATCACCACCTACCCCAACCCGGTCCACTCGTCGCTCAACATTCAGGCAACGACCGACATGCGGGGTATGGGAAGGATCTCTATCTTCGACGTGGCAGGCGTACGGGTGCATTTTTCAAAAACACCCATCAATAGTACCGAATGGCATAGCCTGGTAAATGTTTCGCAACTAAAAGCAGGAGTGTATTACATAGAGGTTACTGTGGATGGAAGACATAAGCTCATCACACGATTCTTCAAAAAATAAATGAATCGATAAGGACGGGAAAGAAGCAACGAGACCAATAATCGCAAAGGGCCACTCCGGAAACGGGTGGCCCTTTCTTTATTCCGTTACCGGATAAACCTGTGAACCGCAGTCTTCCCGAGGCCGGTATCCGGCCAATGAGGAGAACTTAACTATCGGAACAGCTTGTAAATTATTTGGCACCGCCGGGTGGCGCTAATGAGGGGATGCCGGCTGGCTATCTGAACGGCTTGTAAAACCGATAGGTTCCCAGGGAAAGCATGTGTTTGTCGCCTGGCGTGTCGCCATAACAATAGATTTGAGAGAACCCACCGAGGTCGTACGCCTCCCGGATCCTTCTCACCTTCTCCCTGCCGTGGCAATTCAGACCTTCGATCTTTCCCGATATCCTGCGTTCGTCGACCACAAGCCGGGTGGCAATGCAGGCGACTCCTGCACGCTTACACCAATGGTTGAGCCAGTCCTGGGGCGAGGCGGATACGATCACGATCTCCGCTCCTGCTTCCTGCAGTTTCCGAATCTCCTTCCAGGCTTTCGGCCGAATCATTGCGGGTATTTCGTCCCGGGAAAAGTCGAGACAGTGCCGCTCAAAGTCTTCCACCGGCATGTCTCCGAAAAAATACCGGAGCATGACCTCCTTTGTCCGGTGGTTGGACAGGAGCTTTAGTTTAAAAGCTACCAGTACGGGGAGGTGAAGTAAAAAGCCGAAGTAAAAGGCGGGCCGGCCTTTGCAGTATTTGATGAACTCCAATAAGGAGTCTTTATTCGAGATCGTGCCGTCAAAATCAAAAAAAGCGATAACCCGGTTCACAGCTTCATCTTTTTAAATACAAATTCGGGAATGGACCGGATGACCAGCATGATCCAACGCCAGGGCCACTTCACGTACACCACATTCTTTTTTCGCACCGCTGCCCCGTATACCGCGCGGGCCACCTGCTCAGGCCGGGCGGTCAGCAGCGGGGGAAGCCTAAGGTGTTCAGTCATCTTCGTGTATACGAAGCCGGGCTGAACGGTCACGACGTGTACGCCGAAGCCGGTCATACGGTTCCTCAGACCCGATAGGTAAGCCGTGAAACCCGCCTTGGCACTCCCATAAACATAATTGCTTTGCCGGCCCCTTTCGCCCGCCACTGAACTGATTCCTGCAATCACCCCGCGGCGCTGCTCGGCATATTGCTGCGCCACCACATTCAGGATGGAAACGGCCCCAACATAGTTGGTGTGCAAAATCCGCTCCGCCTCCGCCCATTCCCGCAAAGCGGTCTCATGGTCACCCAGGTATCCGAATACGCACACCGTTACATCCGGCAGGGGCGACAAGCCGGCAAAGAAACTCTCATGTCCGTGGAAGTCGAGCGCGTCAAACTCATGGGCGGACACCCGCGCATCATATTTGATGGCGAGGTCCGACTGCAAAGGCATGAGCCGCGCTATATTACGTGCTGCAAGTTGCACATCATACCCCTTTGCAGCAAACTGCTCCGCGATGGCCATCGCAATATCCGAGGCGGCCCCTAATATCAAAACTGCAGGCATTTGCTAATGGTTAGTCTTTGTCAATAATAATCGATCCGACTGAAGCGAACAGAACTTGGCGGAAGGATTGTATTTCCTTATAATGTTTCTGAATTTTTCCAGTTCGGGATAACCCTGTTCCAGCATTTCCGGTTTCATCCGGGCGTCTTTTGACATGTACAACCTACCCCCGTACCGCAGCACGATCGTATCCAATTCATCCAGAAATTCAAATAACCCCTTTCGCACGGGGAAGTCCAGCGCCAGGGTGTATCCTTCCTGAGGAAAGGAGATCATACTTTCCTGCCTGCCAAAAACCTTTAACACTACCAGGAAGGATCCCAGGCCCTCTTCCCCTATCCGTTGCAGGATATCGATGAGCCCCTGTTTTGCGGAAAGCGGCAATACAAACTGGTACTGGACAAATCCTTTTTTGCCATATCCCCGGTTCCAGTGCAAAATGGCGTCCAGGGGATAAAAAAAGGGTTCGTAGGGCACCACATTATTGATCTCCTTCCGAAAATTCTTTCCGTAATACAAAAAATTAAATGCCTTAACCGTCAGGGTGTTGAGCACCCAGGAAGGCAGGTTGAACGGAAAGGTTATCCGGGGTTTGGAGGGAATCGCCAGCGGCTTTCTACGTTGTTTGCTGTTTAACTCCTCCACCCTGGCGTGTTCACCCACAATCAGGATACCCCGCCCGAATTGGTCACCCTTGGTGAGGCAGTCGAGCCAGGCCATCGAATAAGTATAGTCTTTATAAGTTTCGAAGAAATGGATCATTTCTTCGAGGTTACGCGCCTTCAGTTGTTTTTGTTTCATGTAGGCCGTCTCGATCTTTTTCAGGCGAAATTTCACACGCATCACCACACCGGTCAAACCCATTCCGCCACAAGTAGCTTCGAACAGATCCGGTAGTTCCTGCTGCGAGCAGGTCAGCACCCTCCCGTCGGCCACCATTACATCCATTTCTATGATGTGCTGGGAGAAAGAGCCTTCTACGTGATGATTTTTGCCATGAACGTCGCTGCCAACGGCCCCCCCTACCGTGATAAACTTGGTGCCGGGTGTTACCGGCAGGAACCATCCGGCGGGAACCACCACCTCCAGTATCTTGTCGAGCGTGATCCCGCTCTGGCATTCGAATATGCCCGCTTCCCTGTCGAAAGAAAGGATACGTTTATACTGCAGGGTCGAAAGCGTGTGAGCGGCAAGTGAGGCGTCGCCATAACATCTGCCATTGCCGCGGGGAATAAAATGATCGGTTTTTTTCACCAGCTCACCCAGTTGCTCGTCGAAGCTAAAACTTTGTACCTCGCTCTCCATTTTTGGATAATTTCCCCAGTTGGCTATAAGCTGGCTCATCCGTTCATAATTGATTTTATTAACACCGCTAATTTATCATTTTCCGTTAACATGCTTTACTTGTCGAAAAATGTCAGGTCGCGCATATACAATATCACAAAAAAACTGGCAGCCCAACACAACAGTGTTGCCTGTATAAAGCGGTCTTTATACAAGATATCGGTGGGAGAGCCTGCTTTATTATGTATAAAAGTGATCTGGAGGTAACGCATGATAGCGGCTATCACAAACAGGGAGGTATAGAACAGCCGGTGACCAAATTTCCCGGTGGCCTCGTCAGACACCGTGTAATTAATATAGGAAACAATAAGAATTGCACAAAACAGGGCCAGCAGTGTATTCAGGAATTCCAGGCTGTAGCCCTTCATGGATCTCCGCATCTCTGCGCCCGTAGCGGTTTTCAACAGCACGTCGTCGCGTCGCTTGGCGATGGCCATGAACAGGGCCAGCAGGAAGGTCATGATGATAAACCACTCGGTGGTGTTCACGTCATCCAGCGCCGCCCCACCCTTCACGCGGAGCACAAAGCCCGTTGCCACGATCAGGATATCGATGATCGAGAGGTTCTTCAGCCCGAAAGAATAGGCCAGATTCAGGAAATAGTAGATGCCGGCGATGAACAGAAATTTCCCGCTGGAGTCAAGGAAATAAGCGATCAACACCCCCGCAATCGTGAGCAGGCAGCTCAGCATGATCGCATAGCCAGGCCGCACTTTTCCCGAGGCTAACGGCCGTTGGCATTTTTCGGGATGTTTGCGGTCGTCTTCTACGTCGCGGTAATCATTTATAATATAGATGCTGCTTGCCAGAAAACTGAATGATAAGAACCCGCCGAATAGCAGACCGATCCCGTCGAGTTCAAAAAACCGTCCGGCAAAGAAAGAAGGCACAAACAAAAACAGGTTTTTCGCCCAGTGCTTCGGCCGTAAAAGGGTTATATAGTGCTTCATGATAGCGGTGGGCACAAGATACTTCACAAAAGGCTTTGATGCAATATTATTGGCAGTTAGATTTGCAGGAAGATTTTCGCATAATTAATTGATTGTTATAACAAATCCTTAGTTTCGAAGCGGCCTCCCCGGGAAGCCGAAAACCATCCAATCCATGCAGTCCCCATCTCCCACCGTTGTTAGTCGTCAAACCACCTCATTAAAACGGCTCCTGTCCGCTGCCGAAGTGACCGCCATTGTGGTGATCGCGCTGATACCACTATTCCCCGATATGCCTTACCGGCTGAATAGTTATCTTTCCTGGGAGGGCGCCTACCGGATGGCCAACGGAGAAGTGCCATTCCGGGATTTCGGTATGCCGGTGGGATATATGTACTGGGTGATCCCCGCCTTTTTTTTCAAGGTGTTCGGAGTACAGATGATCACGCTGATCAAAGCGCAGGTGTTTATCAATATCGCGGGAGGCCTCGCTTTCCGCTGGATCCTCCGGAACTTCCGCGTTCCGCCAGCGGTCAGCCTGGTGGGTGTGCTGGTGTTCTGCCTGTCTTATTCCCTGCCGAACTACTGGCCCTGGTACAACCACACGGTGATCTTTTACGAGCTGGTGGCCCTGGCCATGCTCACTCATTTCCTCACCCGCCGGCCCTCGCGCTGGCAATATCTTTGGCCGGCCCTCGCAGGCGCTTTTGTATTTTTTTCCTTTTTCACCAAACAAGACGGTGGCGGACTGGCTTTCCTGTTATGCATAGCCCTGCTGGTGTACGATGCCATCATTGAAAAAAGATGGGCTCCCACCGCAATTTTTCTTGGAGGACTGGGCATCACAGCCCTGGCGGTGATCCTGCCGCTGACCCGCTACGCCTTTGGGTACTGGTTCAACTACGGCCAGCCCCCTCATAGCTCGCGCATATCCTTCACCGATATACTCGCCGAGTTCCTGGTGTCTTCACAATGGATCAAACTCTACCTGGCACTGATCATCATCATACTGTTCGCCACCATCCGGAACTTCTCAGCCTTTTTGCAACAAAAGCAGCAAATGCTGTTCACCCTGCTCACGTTGGGTATACTCGCCGAAGCGGCCATCTTCCAGGTGACCAGCTACCTGCCGGTGGATAATAATATATTTTTTCATGCCTTCGCTGTCGCCTACATCCTCACAATGCTGCTGCCCTTATTACCGGTTCGTGCCGACACCTGGAAAACCACCATTGTGCTGGCCGCCAGCGTACTGCTTTGGTGGAGTCATACGTACTGGAAATACATCGAACGGTTCCTGGTTCCTTCCACACCCGAACACTATACCACCCACACGCACGCGGGCTACACCTATGCCGATGTAGTGAACCGGAATACCTATATGATCGAAATCGACACAACAGCGATCCCGTTGCATGAATGGCGAAGCAGTTCGCTGCCCACCCTGCATAAGGTGCTGCTGCCAGGACCCACGGTAGACGGTATTGAGCGACTGATGTCGTCCGATCTTGTCCGAAACGGAAAGGATCTGAAAGTGCTGAATATGTCGGAACTCACCACCCTGGCCGCAGAGATCCCTTTTAAACTGGAAACGGGCGAAAATTTCCCGCTCTGGTTCCACAAGGGAGTGGGCATGTTCGACAGGGAAGTGGATATGTTTGTGAGCCGTGTGAACAATAATTACTACGATCTCGTGATATTTGAATACGTGCCCTATTCCAACAATATTTATCCATTCAGTGTGAGAGAAGCCCTGATGAAGCACTATCAGCGTACAGACAGCTTCCCGGTTCCCAGGAATCCCTCATCGCACGCCTGGATCGAAATCTATGTCCGGAAGAAATGATCATATATTAAACAATCCGATCGAATACCTGAAAGGGGTAGGACCCCAACGGGCGGAGCTGTTGAAAAAGGAGTTGGGTATTTTCAGCTTCCGTGATCTCCTCGAATTTTTCCCCTACCGCCATATCGACAAAACCATCGTCACGCCTATCGCTGCCATCGGCCAGGAAGCCGATTTTGTGCAGGTTGCCGGAAAACTTACAGAGATTGAGCTACTCGGGGATAAAAGGTTCCGGCGACTGGTGGCTACAGTCACCGACCATACCGGCACACTTGAGCTGGTCTGGTTCCAGGGCATCACCTGGATACACAAATCCCTTCAACCCGGTCAGGCCTACCTCGTCTATGGAAGAACCAGCTCTTTTAACGGCAAACTCCAGATCTCACATCCGGAAATGGAACCGCTGCAGCACGATAAAACGGAAACGCGGAACCTCCTGGAGCCCGTGTACCCCAGCACCGAGAAGCTGAAAGCACGCGGACTGGGAGGCAGACAGCTCGCCAGGCTCACACACCATCTTTTTACCATGCTGGAAGAAAAGGACCTCCCGGAAAACCTTCCCCTTCCGCTACTGGAACAACTGAAGCTGATGCCAAGATTCCGGGCGTTCTCCCTGATCCATTTCCCGGCCTCACCCCAGTTGTACCAACAAGCCCTGCACCGCCTGAAATTTGAAGAGCTTTTTATCGCCCAGCTCAGGATGGGCCTCGTCAAACTACAACGCCACCGCTCCTCAAAAGGAGTAATATTCGGCCAGGTGGGCAGCCTGTTCAATGTTTTCTACGAAAACTTCCTGCCCTTCCAGCTCACGGATGCCCAAAAAAGAGTAACACGGGAGATCCGCAAAGACCTTGGCTCAGGCAGGCAGATGAACCGACTGCTCCAGGGCGACGTGGGCAGCGGAAAAACCATCGTGGCACTGCTGTGCATGTTGCTGGCAGCCGACAATGGTTTTCAAAGCTGCCTGATGGCCCCGACCGAAATCCTGGCCCGCCAACATTACCGGAACATCCAACAACTGCTGGGCAAGCTGCCCGTGCGCATACGCCTGCTTACCGGATCACTGAAAGCGGCTGAAAAAAGAAAGCTGCTCGCCGAACTCAAAGAGGGCTCGGTGGATCTGCTGGTGGGCACCCATGCCGTAATTGAAGACACCGTCGAATTCCACCGGCTGGGACTGGCAGTGGTGGACGAACAGCACCGCTTCGGTGTTGCCCAGCGTGCCAAATTGTGGACTAAGGCGCAGGTGCCTCCCCATATGCTGGTGATGACGGCCACGCCGATCCCCCGCACCCTTGCCATGACCGCCTACGGCGATCTCGACTATAGTATTATCGATGAACTGCCCCCCAACCGTAAGCCGGTCCACACCGCCCACCGTTATGATTCCGCCCGCCCCCAGGTGATGAATTTTATACGGGAGGAAATCAAAAAAGGCAGACAGGCGTACATCATTTTCCCACTGATCGAGGAGTCGGAGAAACTCGATTACGAAAACCTGTTCAGGGGATACGAAAATCTTAAGGCCTGGTTTCCTGAGCCCAAATATTATATCAGCATGGTGCACGGAAAACAACCCGCAGAAACCAGGGATACCAATATGCAACGGTTTCATGAAAACGATACTCAGATAATGGTGGCCACTACGGTTATTGAAGTAGGCGTAGATGTGCCGAACGCAAGCGTAATGATCATCGAAAGTGCTGAAAAATTCGGCTTGTCGCAGTTGCATCAGCTCCGGGGAAGAGTGGGCAGGGGGTCGGAAAAAAGCTTTTGCATTTTGTTAACGGGTCCCAAATTGGGAAAAGACGCAAGAGAACGCCTGAAGATCATGGAAGCTACAAATGATGGTTTCAAAATTGCTGAAAAGGATCTGGAGCTGAGGGGTCCGGGAGAAATTGAAGGAACGAGACAGAGCGGTGCACTGAACCTGAAGCTGGCAGACCTTGTGGAAGACAGGGCACTGCTGGAAGCTGCCCGCCACATCAGCGGCGACATGCTGGATCGCGACCCCGAGCTCGCACAGCCGGAAAACGAACCGCTGAGAAAATACCTGAACGCACTGCGTGGGAAAACCCCGTGGAGCCGGATTTCCTAGGTTTTCTCGGCCTGGGAAGTATAACATTTGCAAGGTATTAACGTTCTTATTGTTTAAATTGGAAAAAAAGAAGTCTTGCGCAGAAACAGATTGATTTTGGCAGTGATTTTCGTAGCTGCGTGTTTGCAGGGAAAGGCTCAGCAAGGCCCTTCGGCATTCGAATTTGTGGAAAATAAGGGGCAGTGGGATAATAGCGTGCAGTTCAAAGGCGCATTCTTTTCAGGTGCCGTGTATCTGCAGAAAAACGGGTTCATGGTAGACCTTCACCATCCGGAAGATGTGCAGCGATATATGATCGGCCACGATCATGCCGGCAGCTATAGCCATGGTTCCAGAAAAAAAAATAAAAAGATAGATTACAGCAGGGATATTTCAGGAAAAGTAGTGGATAATGCCGTCGGGCCTCCGGAAATAAAGATCCGCGCTCATGCCTACCGGGTAGAGCTGGTGGGCGCTGCGGAAGACGCCCGGATAGTTCCCGACAAACCGATCCAAAGCTATAACAACTATTTTTTAGGCAACGACCCCTCCAAATGGGCAAGCAACGTCTCGATATTCCAGGCAGTATTGTATAAAAATATTTATCCGAATATTGATATCCGTTATTATTCGGAAAACGAATCCCTGAAATACGATATCATCGTTCATCCCGGCGGCGATCCCTCAAGGATCGCCTTTCGCTATACCGGCGCCGACAGGATCCAGATCCGGAACAAGGAACTGATCGTGAAAACATCCGTAGGAGAAGTAAAAGAACTGTATCCCTACACTTACCAGGCCGATGATATAAAAGGAAGGAAAGAGATCGTTTGCAAATATGTGCTTGCCGATAAAAACACCGTACGTTTTGAAATAGGCGAATACGACCGGAACGCCACACTGGTAATCGATCCCCAACTTATCTTTTCCTCTTTCACCGGTAGCCCGGCCAACCAATACGGGTTCACAGCCACGCCCGGGCCAGACGGATCTCTTTTTTCAGGAGGCATTGTATTTGAGTCGGGGTTCCCGACTACGCCGGGCGCTTATCAGAGCAGTTTTGCCGGTGGCGGCACCACATCCCCCACCGACATCGGCATCATGAAATTCAGTGCCGATGGCTCCCAACGACTCTATGCCACTTATATCGGCGGCTCGCTGAATGAATATCCCCACAGCCTGTTTAGCGATGCGCAGGGCAACCTGGTGGTAATGGGACGCTCCTACTCCAAGAACTACCCCGGAACCAGAATAGGACCCGGAACCCATCCAGACTCTGCCGTGCAGGCCAATATCGTGGTAACTAAACTGAACGCCACAGGAACGGCGCTGATCGGTTCCCTGGTGATCGGGGGAACCTCCAACGACGGCGTGAACATAGCAGATATCCAGCAGTCGCAGAGCCATGGGGGTACCACCCTGCTCAGAAACTACGGCGACGACTCCCGGAGCGAAGTGATCCTCGACGGCGCAGGGAACATCTACGTGGCCGCACAAACCCAGTCTGCCAACTTTCCGGCCAGCGGAACCGGCATCCAAGCCACCCTCGGCGGCAGACAGGACGGCGTGGTGATCAAGATCAATCCGGACTGTAACGGTATTATCTGGGCTACTTTTCTCGGCGGGCCGGGCGACGATGGCGCTTTTGTGCTCGACATTAATCCTTCCAACGGCAATATCTACGTGGGTGGGGGCACCACAGGCGGTTTCCCCGGTACCGCGCCAGGCGTGAGACATCCCAACTACCAGGGGGGGGAAACGGACGCCTTTGTTGCCATCCTCAACCCCAACGGCGTGCTGCAGCGCTCCACCTATCTGGGCACTTCCAATGTGGACATTATTTACGGCCTGAAATTCGACAGGAAAGGATTTCCCTATGTGATGGGCGTATCCAGGGGGGGGCAATGGCCGGTGATCAATGCCGCGTATTCCTATCCTAACTCCTCACAGTTCGTGGCCAAGCTGCGACCTGATCTGTCCGACTTTGAATATTCCACCGTGTTCGGGAGCGGATCACCCAAACCGAATCTGTCTCCTGTAGCCTTCCTGGTTGACCGCTGCGAAAACGTGTACATCTCCGGCTGGGGGGGATGGATCCAGAGCGGTACAGATCCGTACGACCAGGCAGGGATCCGCGGCATGCCCGTCGCTAACATTACCGATAACCGCTTTAAAAGCACCACCGACAACAGCGATTTCTATTTTATGGTGATCGAAAAAAATGCTTCCGGCCTGCTATTCGCAGCATACTTCGGACAAACGGGTGGTAACATCGGAGAGCACGTGGACGGGGGCACCAGCCGGTACGACCAGGAAGGTGTAATCTACCAGGCCATGTGCGCAAACTGCGGAGGTGAGGCCCGCTTTCCCACCACACCGGGAGTGATCGGCCCCAACAACGGCACGGGCGGAAGAGGCTGTAACCTCGCCGCGGTGAAGATCGCCTTCAACTTCGCCGGCGTGGCTTCCGGCCCCAAAGCCTATTTCCGGAACGTACCCGATTCAGTAGGATGCGCGCCTTTCACCGTGAACTTCCGCGACACCATTATGAATGCTCAGAGCTATGAATGGAACTTTGGAGACGGCAGCCCCGATACCACCACCCTCGAATATAATATCACCCACACCTTCGAGAACGTAGGTTTCTACCAGGTACGCCTGATTGCCGTTGATAGCAACTCCTGTAATGAAAGAGATACGGCTTATACCACTATTCGCGTGGGCGACGACATGGCCGCGCTGGATTTCAGCACTGAGAAGCTCGAACCCTGCGAAGAATTGAATTACCGGTTCGATAACCTGTCCACCTTCGATACCAAATCTTTCACCGATTCCAGCTTTACATGGGACTTTGGAGACGGCAGCGATCGGGTTGTGGCCGGTCCCACCCCGCTGTTGCACCCCTATGCGGAACCGGGCACCTACAATGTTACACTGGTGCTCAACGACACGTCGTATTGTAACTGGCCCGATTCAATCACCCGCCAGGTTTTCGTGAACGTGCTGGTGGATGCACGCTTTGAAACGCCTGCAACCGGCTGTGCGCCCTATGAGGCACTGTTCACCAATACTTCGCTGGCAGGGCAAACCTTTGAGTGGGATTTCGGAGACGGTTCGCCGGTTTCAAACGAGATCAACCCCATACACCGCTACGAACAGCCCGGCACCTATACGATCCGGATGACGGCCTACGATCCCGGTACCTGTAACCAGATCGACTCCACGTCGATGACGATCACGGTCGCCGCGAGACCCACTGCCGCGTTTAGCTATACACCCGTTACACCCGTGCAGAATACACCCCATATTTTCACCAATCTCTCCACCGACGGCGTCCGGTATAAATGGCTGTTCGGCGACGGAGATTCGGTGATCAAGAACACTAAAGACACCGTGCTCCACCAATACAATGTATCCGGGCAGTTCGAAGCCATGCTCATTACTTTCAACCAGGCCGGCTGTAGCGACACGGCCCGTCAGATCGTGGAAGCTGATATCCTGCCCCTCCTGGATGTGCCCAACGCCTTCACCCCCGGCCGGTTCGGCAGAAATAGCTGGGTGCAGGTGCAGGGCTTTGGCATAATAAATATGATGTGGAAGATATATAACCGGTGGGGACAGGTGGTGTACGAGACCAATAACCGGAAATCCGGTTGGGACGGCACTTACAACGGCAAACCCCTGCCCATGGATGTGTACACCTATACCCTGGATGTGGAATTCTTCGACGGGACAAGAACGCGTAAAACTGGAGATATTACCTTGATCCGATGATTTCAGATTTTGTGACCAGGAAAATAAAAGCCATGAGAACGATAACGATATTTGTGATAGGGCTGATGCTGGCAGCAGGCGGGTATGCCCAGGACCTGCACTTCTCTCAATGGTTCAACTCGCCGCTGACCACCAATCCTGCCAATACCGGCTTTATCCCCGATGCAGACTACCGGCTCGGAGCTAATTACCGCAACCAGTGGTCTAACGTCATGAGCGTTCCTTATAAAACCATGAGTGTTTGGGGAGACGCGCAGCTCTTCCGCGACCGGATAGAAAGCGGCTGGGTAGGCCTGGGCGGTGTCTTGCTCCACGATGTGGCCGGTGCCGGCTCGCTCACCTCCACAAAAGCCTATGCCTCTATCGGGTATCACCAGATGCTGGGAGCCGCCCACCTGCTGTCTGCCGGATTCAATGTGGGCTGGGCGAACAAACGCATCAACACCGCCGCCCTCAAATTCCCCGACCAGTTCGATGGCCGGTTCTTCGACAACACACTGCCTACCAGCGTGTACCTCGACAATCCCAGCGTCAGTTATTTTGATGTACAGGTAGGCGTGAACTATGCATTTTTCCCCACCGACCGTCTATATGTGAACGGCGGAGCTTCGGCACAACACCTTAACAATCCGCGGGAATCCTTTTTCCACTCCGATGGGGTGACCGACAACCGGATACCGGCCCGCTTCACCTTTTTCGGCAATGCTAGCTATAAACTCAGCGATGAGGTAATCATTAATCCCATGGTGTATTACACCAGGCAGGCGAGCGCATCGGAGCTGGTGGGAGGCGCCAACCTGCAATACAACCTTTCGGGCGACGGCGAATCGCAGCTCATCGGGGGAGTCTACGTGCGTCCCGGAGACGCATTCGTTCCTATGGTGGGCTATCAATGGAAAAACCTGCGGCTCCTGTTCACCTACGACGCCACTACCTCGTCTTTAAAACAGTTTAACAACGGCCGGGGTGCCTTCGAATTTGCCCTTATCCATAACGGATTCTATAGTGAATACAATGGCGACAGGCGACAATCGCTCTGCCCCACCTTCTAAAATAACCCCTACCAGTTGGCCTAGACTACTACGTTGATCATTTTGCCCTTCACATAGATCACCTTCCGGAAGGGTTTTCCACTCGCCCACTTAAGAACGGTGTCGTTATGCTGCACCATTTCTTCCACCTCCTCCTGGGTGGCATCCGCGCTCAGCACCACCTGATCGCGTACCTTCCCGTTGATCGACAGGGGATAGGTTTTGGTAGCTTCCACCAGGTATTTTGTTTCCAGCTTCGGGAACGCAGCATCCAGGATCGAGCCGGTGTTCCCCAACAGGTGCCAGAGCTCCTCGGTAACGTGCGGAGCATACGGATTAAGCAGGATGATAAACTGCTCCAGTATCTCCTTTTTATGGCATTTTACCTCGGTGAGCTCATTCACACCGATCATAAAACTACTCACACCCGTATTAAAAGAAAACCGCTCGTTATCCTCTTCTATCTTTTTGATGGTTCTATGCAGGATCTTCAGCTCGGCAGGAGTAGGCTGCTCTTCGTTCCACACTTTTCCTTTCTGTTCGTCGTAAAACAGCCGCCAAAGTTTGCGGAGAAAACGATGCACACCCTCGATACCCAGGGTATCCCAGGGTTTGCTCATCTCTATCGGTCCCAAAAACATCTCATACATCCTAAACGTATCAGCCCCGTATTTATCCACCAGCACATCAGGGTTCACGGTGTTGTATTTCGATTTCGACATCTTCTCCACCTCCGCCCCGCAGATGTATTTTCCGTCCTCTTCGGTCAGAAACACCGCATCGGCATATTCACCGTTCCGCCATTTTTTGAAAGCACTGATATCCA
>CAZUWX010000030.1:25075-29043 GCA_964624205.1 uncultured Chitinophagaceae bacterium | reverse complement strand
CGGATCACTGTAAAAATTCAACCGGTACACAAAACGGCTGCTTCCCTGTATCATCCCCTGGTTCACCAGCTTTTTGAAGGGCTCATCGAACCCGATATAGCCCAGGTCGTGCAGCACCTTGGTCCACATCCTGCTATAGAGCAAATGGCCCACTGCGTGCTCCGTGCCGCCGACGTAGAGGTCGACCTGCCCCCAGTAATCCGAGGCCCCGCGGTCGCAGAAAACCTGGTCGTTATGCGGGTCCATATAGCGCAGAAAATACCAGCTACTACCGGCGAAACCCGGCATAGTGTTGGTTTCCAGTTGTCTCTCCGTCCATTCGGGAATATTGGCCAGCGGGCCTTCGCCATTGGGCCCCGGCGTGTACGATTTTACTTCCGGCAGCTTCAGCGGGAGCTCTTTTTCGTCGAGAGGATAGGCAACCCGTTCGCTACTACCGTCTTCTGCAGGTAGCCATTGGATGGGGAAGGGCTCTCCCCAGTAACGCTGGCGGCTGAAAGCGGCGTCGTGTAACCGAAAATTCGTTTTCCGTATGCCGATACCGTCCTTTTCGATCCGGTCGATCACTACTTCGATAGCATCCCGCATCTTCATACCGTCCAGGAAATCGCTATGCTGCAGCACCGCGTCTTTGGTGGGGTTGGCTTCCTGCCCGTTGTACGCCGCACCGATGATATTGGTGATAGGTATATTATAATGCTGTGCAAATTTATGATCGCGTTCATCGCCGCAGGGAACAGCCATGATCGCACCGGTGCCATAACCAGCCAGCACGTATTCCGAGATCCAGATGGGTATCTCGCGTCCATTAAAGGGATTCAGCGCATAAGCGCCGGTAAAAACGCCGCTGATCTTTTTCTCGGCCATCCGCTCGCGTTCACTTCGGCTTTTTACATACGCCAGGTATTTTTCCACTGTTTCCTGCTGCGCAGCGCTAGTGATACTTTCCACCAGTGTATGTTCCGGTGCAATCACCATAAAATCCACACCGAAAATAGTGTCCGGACGGGTCGTGTACACCCGGAGCGGGGGAGTCGCAGCCAGATCCTTCCCGCCGGTGCCGGCACCTGATCTCACCTTAAAATCGATCTCTGCACCGGACGACTTACCGATCCAGTTGGTCTGCATGTCCTTCATGGCATCGCTAAAGTCGATATGCTGCAGCCCCTCCAGCAGGCGGTCGGCATACTCCGTGATGCGGAGATACCACTGCCGCAGTTTTTTTCTCACCACAGGGTAGCCACCTCTTTCGCTCACGCCGTTCACCACCTCGTCGTTGGCCAGCACGGTGCCCAGGGCTTCGCACCAGTTCACCTCTCCGTAGCTGCAATAGGCAAGCCGGTAGTTCATAAGCAGACCGGCCTGCTCCCGGCGACTCAGTTTATCAAAATCCTTCAGCCGGGGGATCAGGGTGCTGATCGGCTCAGCCCGGTTCGTTTCGCGATTGTACCAGCTATCAAAGAGGCGCAGAAAGATCCACTGCGTCCATTTATAGTATTCCGGGGCGCTGGTTCTTACTTCCCTGCTCCAGTCGTAGCCAAACCCGATCTTGTCGAGCTGACCGCGGAACGTTTCTATATTCTTTTCCGTTGTCACCGCAGGATGCTGGCCGGTTTCTAGGGCATATTGTTCGGCCGGAAGTCCGAAGCTGTCATAGCCCATAGGATGCAGTACATTAAAACCCCGCGACCTTTTGTATCTTGAATAGATATCCGAAGCGATGTAGCCTAATGGATGCCCTACGTGTAAACCGGCGCCGCTGGGATAGGGGAACATGTCCAGCACATAACATTTTGGCTTGACGGAATCATTAACAACCTGATAAGCATTCGTCTTCCTCCAGTGCTCCTGCCATTTTTTCTCTATCCTTCTGAAATCATATTCCATGGGCAATTAACGATTTGTGCAAACATAATTAACTACTTTTGACCATCTAAAAAAATCTTCATGGCTCAGACAGGAAAAGCTTCTGCCAGGCGTTCGAAACCTTCCTACCTGATGGCTATCCTTGGGGTTACCATTGTGCTGTTCTTCGTAGGCATCTTCGGATGGGTGCTATTGAATGCCAGTCATTACATGGACCAGCTGAAAGAAGAAGTCCAGGTTCAGGTCTACCTCAAAACCGAGGTTCCCTCCGGCAGCATTGATTCCCTCGTCCGCTTCATCACCACCCAGCCCTATGCCAAATCAGTAGAATACATCGGCAAGGAAAAAGCCAAGGAACGCTGGCTGGCGCAAGGGGAAGCCGACTTCAAAGACCTTCTTGAAGAGAATCCGCTGCCAGCGTCCATAGATTTTTATACTACCAGCGATTATGTACAGAAAGACAGCCTGGCCCGGATAAAAGAAGAGCTGCTGGCAAAAGACGCGTTGGTGCAAAGTGTGAATTACCCCGCTTCCCTGGTCGAAGAAATGGGGCCCACCATGCAGTGGATACTGATCGGGCTGATCGCCCTGGCCATTGTGTTTACCCTTCTGTCAATGATATTGATCGACAATACAATCCGGCTGGCTATGTACAGCAACCGGTTCATTATCAAAACCATGCAAATGGTCGGCGCCACCCGGGGTTTCATATCGAAGCCCATGAACTCACGGGCCGTGATGAACGGAGCCCTGGCAGCCCTGATCAGCATTGCCCTGATCTACGCCATCATCCTGCTGTTTGAGAATTTTTTACCTTACCTGAGCGACCTTCGCGACAATAAAATGCTGGTGCTGCTGTTTTTGTTCCTGCTCGTGCTGGGCATAGGCATCAGCGTGGTAAGTACCCAGCGCAGTGTGGTGAAGTACCTGAAAATGAGCCTCGACGATCTTTATTAATCTAAAGAATCCCTATATTGCGATGGCTAAAAACCAGAAGATGAGTAAAAAAACACCTGCGCCTAACTTTTCATCCGGGCCGGGACTATTCGGCAAGGAGAACTACATATGGATCATCGCCGGACTGGCTACCATCGGGATCGGGTTAATATTGATGGCGGGCGGAAAAAGTGAGGATCCCCAGGTCTTCGATCCCGGAAAAGTGTACAGTTTTACCCGCATCACCCTCGCTCCCATCCTCATACTGGCCGGACTAGCAATGCAGGTATTTGCCATATTCCGTAAACCGAAGGGATAGGCCAGATGAGTCTTTTTGAAGCCATCATAATTGCGATCGTCGAAGGCCTGACCGAATATCTTCCCGTTTCCTCCACCGGACACATGATCATCACCAGCAGCCTGCTGGGCATACACGACGAAGAATTCACCAAATTGTTTGAAGTGGCGATCCAGCTCGGGGCCATCCTGGCGGTGGTAGTGCTATACTGGAGAAAATTTTTCGACTTTGCCCGCTGGCAGTTCTATCTAAAATTGGTCATCGCGGTGATCCCCGCCCTGGTATTGGGGAAACTGTTCTCCGACGAGATCGACCAGATGCTGGGCAGCCCTACCATCGTTGCGGTTTCCCTGCTGCTCGGGGGTATCATCCTGCTGTTTGTCGACCGCCTGTTCACCCACCCCATTGTAGAAAAGGAAGAGAACATAAGTTATAAAAATGCTTTTTTTATCGGCGTCTGGCAGTGTATTGCCATGATACCCGGTGTAAGTCGCAGCGCATCCTCCATTATCGGAGGAATGCAGCAGCGCCTGAACCGGAAGGTCGCCGCCGAATTCTCCTTTTTCCTGGCTGTCCCCACCATGTGCGCCGCCACCGGGTACAAGCTGTTCGAGGGATATAAAACCTTCACGGCCGAGCACGTGAAATTATTATTCGTGGGCAACCTCGTGGCTTTTGTCGTGGCTATCATCGCCATTAAATTTTTTATCGGATTCCTGCAAAAGCACGGATTCCGTTTATTCGGATGGTACCGGATAGTGGCGGGTATCGTGCTGCTGATACTGATCTCGCAGGGTGTGATTGTGGATTAACCCTAAAAACCGTGGCATGTCCGTTTTTTCCAGAAAAATGATCAATGCGTGGTGCA
>CAZUWX010000030.1:0-24975 GCA_964624205.1 uncultured Chitinophagaceae bacterium | reverse complement strand
AAACCGTGGCATGTCCGTTTTTTCCAGAAAAATGATCAATGCGTGGTGCACCTACGACTGGGCCAATTCGGCCTACAACCTGGTGATCACTTCCACGATATTTCCCGCCTACTACGAGGCAGTTACCCGGAACCGCGCACCCAACAACGAAGTCAGCTTTTTAGGTCGCGACTTTGTCAACACCGCCCTGTATAATTATGCCCTGGGAGCGGCTTTCATCATCGTGGCGCTGCTTTCCCCCGTGCTCACAGCCATTGCCGATACCCGGGGGAACAAAAAAAAATTCCTGCGCTTTTTCTGCACCATGGGCAGCCTGGCTTGTGCGGGACTCTTTTTCTTCACCCCCACCAAATCGGCCGACGGCACGATCCTCACTTCTGCCTCCCTTCACCTGGGAATCGCCTGCGTGGTGATCTCCTGCGTGGGTTTCTGGGGCAGCCTTGTTTTCTATAACTCCTACCTGCCCGACCTCGTTCCGCCGGCACTGCGCGACCGGGTCAGCGCCCGCGGCTTTACCTGGGGGTATATCGGCAGCGTGCTGCTGCAGATCATCTGTTTCGCCATCGTATTTTTCCCCTCGGCATTTGGACTGCACACAGAGTTTGAGCAAGCCTACCTGCCCGCACGGATCTCCTTTGTGCTGGTGGCCATCTGGTGGTTCGGCTTCGCCCAGATACCGCTCAGATACCTCCCCGCCGGCAACACCAGACCTCCCGCCGTTCGCACCAACGTGCTGCGTGCCGGCTTTTCGGAGCTGAAAAAAGTATGGCGACAGATTAAAGGCAGACCGGTGATGAAACGTTTTCTGTATGCTTTCTTCTGGTACAGCGCAGGCATACAAACCGTTTTCCTGGCAGCCACCCCCTTTGGGGCAAAAGAACTGCAACTACCCGTTGAAAAACTCATCATCACGATCATGATCATCCAGCTCGTGGCTATACCGGGCGCCATTTTCATCTCACGGCTCTCGGAGAAATTCGGTAATATCAAGACCCTGATCGGGGCCGTGCTTATCTGGATCGGCATTTGCGGTATGGCCTATTTTATCAACACCGAACTGCATTTTTATATACTGGGGGCGCTCGTGGGACTGGTGATGGGCGGCATTCAGTCGCTCAGCCGCTCCACCTATGCCAACCTGATGCCGGAAACAAAGGACACGGCCTCGTTCTTCAGCTTCTTTGACGTGTCGGAGAAAGTGGCCCTGGTGATCGGCATGTTCAGCTTTGGCTATGTGGAAGAACTCACGGGCTCTATGCGCAACTCGGTGCTGGCATTGATGGCATTTTTTATTATCGGCCTGCTTTTCCTGGTCTGGACGATGATCTCACAAAAACAAAAAACATGAAGCTACACGTAATCAATACCGGCTTTTTTAAACTCGACGGGGGCGCCATGTTCGGCGTGGTGCCCAGGACGATCTGGAACAAACTGAATCCCCCCGATGAAAACAATCTCTGCAACTGGGCTATGCGCTGCCTGCTGGTGGAAGAGGGCGACCGGCGCATCCTGATCGACACCGGCATCGGCAACAAGCAGGACGCCAAATTTTTTGGCCACTATCACCTGAGCGGAGAGACGGACATCGTGCACGCTTTGTTGCACACGGGATTCGAACCTGACGATATCACAGACGTCCTGCTCACCCACCTGCACTTTGATCACGTAGGCGGCGCCGTTATAAGAAAGGAAGACGGCAGGCTTGTGCCAGCCTTCCCGAAAGCCACCTACTGGAGTAACAAACGCCACTGGCGCTGGGCCACCGAACCGAACGACCGGGAGAAAGCCTCCTTTCTGAAAGAAAACATTCTCCCCCTTGAGGAAAGCGGCAGGCTGAAATTCATCGACGTCTCGGAAAAAACCGTCTTCACCAACCATATCTCCATTCGTTTTGCAGATGGCCATACCGACGCCATGATGTTGCCCCAGATTGCCTACAAAGGGAACACGATCGTGTATGTAGCCGACCTTTTCCCCTCCATCGCCCATCTTCCCATCCCCTACGTGATGGCTTACGATATGTTTCCGATGAAAACACTTGCAGAGAAAAAATCCTTCCTTCAGGAAGCGGTCGACAATGCCTATATCCTGTTTTTCGAGCACGATCCCCTGCACGAGTGTTGCGATCTGCAGGTGACGCCAAAAGGCATCCGGGCAAAAAACACCTTCTCCCTGGACAGCCTGTAACAGGAGAGAAAGATCGATCTACCGTACATCCACAAGTGAAGTGAGGGGATGGCGCAGGTTGCGGTAAGACATCATGTCTACCTTGATGCTCCCCACACTGATGGGACTTTCGATCCGGACGGGGATCTTATTATTGTCGTCGCTTACCCAGATAGTCATTTTCTCGCCTCCTTCAAAAATACTGCCTTTGATCAGCAGCGGCTTAAACTTGATGGTGCGGAATTTTCCGTATTTGGTCTTGATAGTCTCGCGGCCCATATACCGGACATACATCGCATACAGCTCTTTGTCGAGAAACAGGGTAAATGGTATCTGATCGCCCGGCTTGTACCGGTTAAAATCGATATTGCGGGCATAGTAGATAGAGCTGATCACGTCCTGTACGCATGAAGGCACCTTATACACGCCGGTGTTCGTGATGGCAGTGTTGGTAACCTTGTTGAACGTAACATTCTCATACTTTTTATAGCCGCCTTCGTTCACATTCCGTATAAATTTATAGGGCTGCAGGGTGGCGGTGTCTATAAAGGTCTCGTACCTGTCCCTCACCTTAAAGAAATTATCATAAAAGCTGTAGGTCTTGCCTTCGCCGATAATATGGTAGACAGGCCGGTTGTTTATGGAATCCAGCTTAGAGGTGAAAGTAGCTTCGCCTGCGCCCACGTACACGCCGGCCACGGTGTAGAACACCTTCAGCGTAAGCGCTTCCCCGGCCAGAAAAGCAGTATTACGGATATCGCAAAAACCGTCGCCGGCCCGTAAAGGCAGGGCTATAAAAGCCAGTACTATAAATGTTAATCCCCTTAATAATTTCATGTAAAGCCTATCTGGTTTAACCTTTTATTAATAATTACGACAACCTGTGCAGCTTTTCCCTATGCCGATTCCCATCAATTCCTACCTATTGTCCAAAAACTCTGCCACGGCCCGATTCCCCTAATAAAAACCACAAATTCCGGATAATATTGTCTTCGCCTCCGGCACCCATGGGAAGTCAGCCCTCTTCTTTCCCGAAGGCTGACAATAAAGACAGTATAGAAGTCCGGATAGTTGCGTTGGCTTCCCATCTTAATCGATACTTTTGCACCATCGGTTAACCACTATTTGCCACCAATCGCACACCCTTTTGCAACAACCACCCCAAATAATTCTCGGCATCGACCCCGGCACCCTGTTGATGGGATATTGTATCCTGGAAGTCGATAACGGACGATTGAGGATGCATGTGATGGATGTGCTGAAAATGAACGCAAAACAGGACAACTATACACGACTTCAACTCATCTATCAGAAGGTGGCGGAACTGATCCTTAGCTTCCGCCCCAATTGTTTTGCAATTGAAGCCCCTTTTTTCGGAAAGAATGTTCAAAGCATGTTAAAATTGGGTAGAGCGCAGGGGGTGGCCATCGCGGCAGCCATTGGCGCCGGCCTGGAAGTGTGTGAATATTCGCCGCGGAAGATCAAACAATCCATCACCGGGAACGGGAACGCGGGGAAGGAGCAGGTATGGAGCATGTTACAACAGATCATGCTGATCAAAGAAACCACGCTACCGTGTTACGACGCCTCAGACGCCCTTGCCGTGGCCGTCTGCCACCATTTCCAGGGGAACACTATACAGACAAAAACCCGCGCAAAACAGAAGCCGGGCGGCTGGAAGGATTTTATACAAGCCCATCCCGACCGGATAAAAATCAAATAAGCCAGCTTTATCCGGTTCAGCTATACCAGCCGGTAGTAAACAACAGGCCGTTCACAGCTATCACATAGTTTCCACAAAACATTCACTGAAATTTGTACACCTGATGTTGCTACTGTTGCCGGAAAGCTGCCGGCAGGGCGCCGGTGATCAACTCCTGTACATTCCGAAACTCGTCGGGGCCAAGCGATAGTTTCTCGCGGGTGAAATTGAGGTCGTCCGCGCTGTTAATAGGGATCAGGTGAATATGCACATGGGGCACATCAAGCCCGATCACCTCCACGCCGCAGCGATCACAGTCGAATACCTGTTCGATTGCCCGGGCGATAGGCTGCGCAAACACCAGGATCTCCGCCAGGTAATCGGAGGGCAGGTCGAATAACTTGTCGACCTCCAGCTTCGGTACCACCAGCACGTGCCCCCGCGCCATAGGCGCAATATCCAGGAATGCAAAGAACCGTTCGTTCTCTGCAATCCTGTAGCAGGGAATTTCCCCCGCGATGATCTTTGAAAAAAGGGTCATGTTAAATGGTGATCTCTTCAATTTTAAATTTCATCATTCCCGCAGGCACCTGCACCTCCGCCACCTCACCTTTCGCCTTGCCGATCAGCCCTCGACCGATGGGCGAGGTAATGGATATCTTTCCGAGCTTGAGATCAGCTTCTTTTTCGGAAACAATTTTATAGGTAGCCTGCTTTTGGGTGTTGAGATTGGTAAGCGTCACTTTGGTAAGAATGGAAACCTTGCTGGTGTCCACATTCTCTGCCTCAAGGATACGCGCGTTGGCGAGATCCATCTCAAATTTTTTGATGCGGGCTTCCAGCAGCCCCTGTGCTTCTTTGGCAGCATCATACTCCGCATTCTCTTTCAGGTCGCCCTTTTCCCGGGCCTCGGCTATGGCCCGCGCAGCGGCAGGGCGTTCCACCGATCTCAACTGCTGAATTTCCTCTTTCATCTGTTCAAAAGTTTCCTTTGAAACATAAATGATTTCACTCATGACAAACGCTTTACAAATTGTATTGAAAAAAATTGCCATTACCCGTCAGGTAACAGCAAAAAGAACAACGCCCCAGTTCGCTGAAGCGTTGCAATATTTAATAGTCAAAGATAGGATTTTTTTCTAACTATCTCCCAACCCGAGTTTATCCAGGATCACTTTGGACATTTTGTAGAAGGCCTCGTAACTATATCCGGCAATATGGGGCGTGATGAGCACATTATCCTGCTTCAGCAGCCAGTCCAACCGCTCCCGCTCCTCCGCGCCGTAGGTGTCCAGCCGTTCATTTTCCAGCACGTCGAGGCCTGCTCCGGCGATCCTGCCATCCCTGAGGGCCCGGATCACTGCGGCCGTATCGTGCACTCCGCCACGGCTGGTGTTCAGGAAAACGGGTCTGTTCCGCAACAGCCCAAAAAAATCATCGTTTGCCATATGGTGGGTTTCGGGTGTAAGTGGCACATGCAGGCTAACTACATCGGCGTACCGCCCGATCTGCTCCAGCCCCGCTTCTTTGATATAGCCCCCGGCAAATCCGTGTCGGTATTTATCATAGGCCAGCACTGTTACATCGAACGACGAAAGCAGCCTGGCCGTCGCCTCGCCGGTGTTCCCGAAACCTATGATCCCCACCGTTTTCCCGCTCAGCTCGGTACCCCGGTTGGCGTCGCGCAGCCATTTGCCGGCCCGCACTTCTTCGCGGCTGCTGGCCAGCCGGTTGAGCAGGCTCAGCAACATGCCCAGTTCGTGCTCCGCCACAGCGTTGCGGTTGCCTTCCGGACTACTCACACACTGCACGCCCCTTTTTTCCGCAAACTCCGTGTCAATGAGCTCCATTCCGCTACCCAGCCGGCCGATCCACTTTAGTTTGCCGGCTTTCTCCAGCAGGGGTCGGTCTACCCTGATCCGGGTGGTGACGATCAGCCCCTCCGCATCGGCCACCCGCTCAAATAACTGCGGATACGTGATGTTTTTATCATACACCACTTCAAAGCCTTTTTTTTCCAGTTGGCGAAGGAGGTATTCATGCACCGCCGCAGTGACGATCACCCGGGGACGATTATGGCCGGCAGTTTCCGGCGATTTTTCCTGTTTATCCATAGTTGTCAGTGGTCTGCTCCGTTTCATCTGTTCATACGAAAGCTCAAGGCCGCAAAATCCTGTACGCTGAGCGCCTCGGCCCTTTTATCGAATAAAGGATCTTTCAGTTCTGTAGCGTCAAAAAGAGGTTTTACCGCATTCCGCAGGGTTTTCCGACGTTGGCTAAATGCCGCTTTTACGAGCACCGTGAAAGCCTTCTGGCTGTGCATGGGCACCGGGTCGGGGCGCGGCTCCATCCGGATCACTGCACTTTTCACTTTGGGAGGGGGGGTAAATGCATCCGCCTCCACTTCAAACAGGTATTCAACCCGGAAAAAAGCCTGAACCAGCACGCTGGTCACGCCATATATCCTGCTCCCCTCGCTTGCCGCGATCCGCTGGGCCACTTCTTTTTGGAACATTCCCACTACCATTTCCAGGGATTCCCGCCAGCCAAGCAGCTTAAAGACGATTTGGGTAGATATATTATAGGGAAAATTGCCCACTACCGTGAAAGCTTCGTTAAAAGGGGGATCGGCCTCCAGCACGTCCTGCCGGATGATCCGCCCTTCGAGGGAAGGCCACGACTGCAGGAGAAACCGCACCTTTTCGTCGTCGATCTCTATGCAGCGGAGGTCCACGCCGGGCAACGCCAGCAGGTGACGGGTCAGCGCACCGCCTCCCGGGCCGATTTCCAGCAACCGCTCCGGCGGCCTTTCCTGCAATACCCGGACAATTTTTTTCAGTACCTCCTCGTCTTTCAGAAAATGCTGGCCTAAAGATTTTTTCAGCGTTAACATGCACCGCAAAAATACCGCTATCTGCCCATTCCCCGTTTTATTGTATTTTTATCCCCAATACATCATACATGAGCCATACCCAGCAAAAACCGATAATAGGCATTACCACCGGCGACACCAACGGGATCGGCACCGAGTTGATCATCAAGACCTTTTCCGATCCCCGTATCCTTGAGCAGTGCACACCGGTGATATTCGGATCGAACAAGCTGGTCAACTTCTACCGCAAATCTGTCAGTGAAACAAATTTTAACTACCAGATCATCCGCGATGCCACCCGGCCCACTCCCCGGCAGGTCAATATCCTGAACTGCTGGGAAGAGGAAATAGCCGTGCAGCCGGGCCAACTCACCGAAGCAGGTGGCAAATATGCAGTTCAGTCGCTCCTGGCTGCGGGTAAAGCGCTGAAAGAAAACCGGATAGAAGGATTGGTAACCGCCCCCATTCACAAGAGCAACACGGCATTGCCGGAGTTTGGATTTGTTGGCCATACCCCCTACCTGAAACAACTGTTCGGGGTTCCCGACGTCGTGATGTTCATGGTGGCCGGCGATTTCCGCGTAGGCCTGGTGACCGAGCACCTGCCACTACGGGAAGTGGCTGCGGGTATCACGCGCGAAGGAGTGCTTTCAAAGCTCTCCTTGATGAACCAGTCCCTGATCCGCGACTTTGGAATAGACCGGCCGAAGATCGCCGTGCTAGGCCTGAACCCCCACGCCGGCGACGAGGGATTGATCGGGAATGAAGAAGAGGCCATCATCAAGCCGGCCATTAAAGACGCCCGGCATAGTATGATCGTGATGGGCCCCTTCAGCGCCGACGGTTTTTTTGCCCGGCATCACCAGGAAAAATTCGACGCTGTACTGGCTATGTATCACGACCAGGGCCTGATCCCTTTCAAATCCCTGGCCAAAGACAACGGCATGAACTACACGGCAGGCCTGCCCGCCGTCAGAACATCGCCAGACCACGGCACGGCCTTCGACATTGCAGGCAAGAACCGGGCAGACCATAGCTCTTTCCTGAGCGCCTTGTTCGGCTGCATCGATATTATAGAAAAACGCCGATTTTATGCCGATAACCGCAAAAATCCGCTGAAGAAGGTGACGTCTGCCATTCTTGCCAACGCCGTCGACGAAAAGATAGAAGAAACCGGCGAAGGAAACATATAAGGGCCAAATAAATATGGAGCTATTTGGCAGGGAAGCGTATAAGGGAGCTGTTTGTTAAACCTGATCGACTCGTTACCGGAAAAGATTTTTAGTATTATTTTCGGAGAATATTTCTGATCGAATAAAAACACATTGTGAAAAAGACCGGATTACTGATCGTTGGTACTTATCTATCCCTTCTCACCCAGGCGCAGGAACCAACAGCTTTCGAACCCTATACCACTACCATTCCGGAATCTTCCGTCAGCTTTTCGATGGTACCCATTCCCGCCGGCAGCTTCCTGATGGGGAGCCCGCCGACAGAAAAAGGAAGAAAAGAAGACGAGGGCCCGCAGCGGAACGTGCATCTCTCCGCATTCTGGATGGGCACCCGGGAAGTTACCTACGACGAATTCCACCTTTTTTATCACGACGAATCCATCAGCGCCAATTCCGATGTGGACGCCGTGACCCGGCCCACGGCACAATATGTAGACCTGAGCTGGGGCATGGGCAAAGACGGGGGCTTCCCCTTCAACAGCATGTCGCACCGCACTGCCCTGATGTATTGCCAGTGGCTCTATAAAAAGACCGGCGTTTTTTACCGGCTGCCTACGGAAGCTGAGTGGGAATATGCCTGTCGGGCGGGGTCCACTACCCCCTACCCCTTTGGCGAAGACCCCGGCCAGTTGAACGATTACGCCTGGAGCGCTGCCAACAGCGAAGAAAAATACCATAAAACGGGAGAAAAGAAACCCAATGCATGGGGTTTGTATGATATGCTGGGCAATCTTTGCGAATGGACGCTGGATCAGTACAGCGCCGACTACCTTGCCAGCCTGCAGGACGGAGCCATCGACCCGGTGACTGAACCCGGCAGGCGATACCCGAAAACCCTGAAAGGAGGCGGTTACGACACTCCTGCCGATCAACTCAGAAGTGCTGCACGGTTCCAGTCCGCATCTTCCTGGAACAGGCGCGACCCCCAGATACCGAAGAGTAAATGGTGGCTTACCGATGCCACTTCTGTCGGATTCCGGTTGGTGAGCCCCCTCAAACAGCCCAGTCCTGAAGAGGCAGCAGCTTTTTTTGCCAAATATTTAAAACATTAAAAACCATAAACAATTCAAAATGAATAACTCTAAAGGGAATTCCCGTCGCGATTTCGTGAAACAATCTTCGCTCCTCGCCGGCGGGTTGATCGCGGCCCCTTTGCTAACGAAAGCCAATTATTTCTCAGGTGCTGACGATACTATCAAGATAGCACTGATCGGTTGCGGAGGCAGAGGCACCGGTGCCGTGATCCAGGCACTGTCCACAAAACAGAATATACAGCTTGTGGCGCTGGCAGACGCATTCCGGGACAACCTCGACAAGTGTTACAAGGCGATCCATTCCGAGGATGTCAGCGAATCGATCGGCAGGAACAAAGATCGGATCCAGGTTCCCGAAGAAAACAAATTCACCGGGTTCGACGCCTATAAAAAAGCAATCCCCCTCGCCGACGTGGTGATCCTGACCACGCCTCCGGGATTCCGGCCTGCCCATTTCGAAGAAGCGGTGAAGCTCGGCAAACACGTGTTCATGGAAAAACCCGTGGCTGTGGACCCCGCCGGCATCAAAAAAGTGCTCGATGCAGCCCAGGTAGCACGTCAGAAAAAACTCAACGTGGTAGTGGGCCTGCAAAGACACTATCAGAACTCCTATAAAGAGCTGTTCAAAAGAAAAGACAAGATCGGCGACATCACTTCAGCGCAGGCATGGTGGGATAACGACGGTGTGTGGGTTAGAAAACGCCAGTACCAGCAAACCGAAATGGAATACCAGATGCGTAACTGGTATTACTTCAACTGGCTTTGCGGCGATCATATCAACGAGCAGCACTGCCATAATATCGATGTGGTGAACTGGTTCAAGGAAGGCTACCCGGTGAAGGCACAGGGTATAGGCGGACGAGAAGTGAGAAAGGGAAAAGATAACGGGGAGATATTTGATCACCACTATGTTGAATTCACCTACGCAGACGGCTCCATTATGAACAGCCAGTGCAGGCATATCCCCGGCACCATGAGTAAGGTAGACGAGCTGCTGATCGGTACCAAGGGCAAAATATTCTGCGGAGCCGCGAACATCACCGACCATAAAGGAAAGCTGATCTATCAGTTTGACCGGAAAACAGAAAATAATCCATACCAAACAGAACACGACGAACTTTTTGCCGCGATCGCAAAAGGCGAATACAAGATCGACGACACCGATCACGGGGCGAAAAGTACCATGTCTGCTATCCTGGGCCGGATGGCCACATACAGCGGACAGGTGATCGATTGGGACAAGGCGCTCAATTCGGGCATTGACATCATGCCAAAAACGCTGGACTGGAATGCGCTGCCGCCCAGCCTGCCCGATGCGCAGGGTTACTATGCCGCAGCCATCCCCGGGGTTACCAAATACAATCTCTGAGTATCCTCAACCGATAAGTCTTCAAAGGCAACCAAACCCCTTAAATCGTACGGTTTAAGGGGTTTTCTTTTTCAGCAAACCCAATTTGTTCGGGTTGGTCATTATGATCAATTAATTGGCCGGATGGTTTAGGTTTGTTGATAGCTGCTCCCCCTTTTTTGCCCAATTCTCCGCCACACCGACCCCAAAGCCGGATTTTTCCCGATCTTTGCCCCGAACTACTGTTGTAAAACAGCAAACCCAATTAAATGAGCAAAAACAATTTTCAGCGTTTTATCACCCCCGACGTCAAGGGCGCCAAGCTGAAAGAAAAGATCCGCCAGGAAAAGAAAAAACAGCGGAACGAAACCCGGGAATATTTCGCGCAGAAAAAACTGGCCGCCCGCACCGGTTTGCACGGCACAAACGAAACACCGGAGCAGGGTGCTCCGCGGCCCTTTTCCACTTCTCCCGCCGGACACCACAAAGGCGCGGGGCCCAAAAGCAAAAGATCAGCACCCGCTAGCCACCCACCGGCCCGTACTGAACGCGCCACCGGATGGAAACGTAATGCCCCGGGCAATTCCAGCCGCGCCGGTAACTCCACCGGCAGTAAATACGATGCCCCCGGCAAATCCAACTGGCCTGCCCGCCCGGCCACCAGCAGCAAAGACAGTTCCCCCAATAAGTCCAACCCGGCCACCCAATCCGCCACCGACAGCAAACGCACTACCACCAGCGATCTTCGATCAACCACAGGAGCCGCAGCGGAGAAAAAATACACTACCCCAGGCAAATCCGGCAGGGCCCCTCATTCAACCCCCGGCAGACAGGCCACGAACGCCAAACCTGCCCGCACCCAAACAACACCGGGAAAAACAAACACCTCATATAAACCCCTTGCTACGGGCCGCCCCGCACCGGCAGGTAAAGCTCCCACAGCGGCTGCCTCAGCTTCTACGGTCATGCCGCTTAATAAATATATCGCGCATGCCGGCATCTGCTCCCGGCGCGATGCCGCCACCCTGGTGAAGGAAGGGAAAATATCGGTAGACGACCAGGTCATCACCGAACCCGGTTACAAGGTCAGCGGCCGGGAGGTCATCAAGCTGCAAGGCAAAAAGCTGACCGTCCAGAAAAACCATGTGTATATCCTCCTGAACAAACCGAAGGACCATATCACCACCATGGAAGATCCGGAGGGCCGCAAAACCGTAATGGATATTGTGAAAAAAGCCACCACCGAAAGAGTGTATCCCATTGGCCGGCTGGACCGCAACACCACCGGCGTATTGTTGCTTACTAATGACGGAGCGCTCGCCCAGAAGCTGTCGCACCCCAGCTACCAGGTGAGAAAGATCTATGAGGTGACGCTCGACAAACCCCTGACCAAAAAAGACTTTGATGAGCTGCTGGGGGGCATTTCCCTGGACGACGGTTTTATTGCCCCCGATGCGTTAGCCTATGCAGACGCCAGGGACAAACACATTATTGGCATTGAGATCCACAGCGGCAGAAACCGGATAGTAAGAAGAATGTTCGAAAAGCTGGGATACGATGTCCGGAACCTCGACAGGGTCATGTATGCAAACCTCACGAAAAAGAATGTGGAGCGCGGTAAATGGAGATTTCTCCAGGAGAAAGAGATCAGGCTGTTGAAATTCATCAACGCCTCCTATAGCCGAAAAAAATAACAGGCGGAACACCCGTTCCCGCCGCTCAAATATTGTATTCAATGAACAAGCCCACAATTGAAACACTACACGAAACAGCCGATTTTATCGCCATCAACAAACCTGCCGGTCTGCTGAGCATTCCGAGCCGGGACGGTAACGAGACCTCAGTGAAACGGATACTGACGGAACGGTTTGGCCAGATATACACGGTGCACCGGATCGACCGTAATACCAGCGGTATCATCGTTTTTGCAAAGAACGAGATGGCCCATGAGTTCCTCTCCCGCTCCTTCGAGGAAAGAGTGGTGGAGAAATATTACGTAGGGCTTGTAAAAGGCAGCCCGGAAGAAAAAGAAAAAACCATCGACGCCCCGCTGGCACAGCATAGCCTGAAAAAATCACTGATGATCGTGCATCGCCGTGGAAAATCTTCCCTAACCGATTACAAAGTGCTGGAAGAATTCGGGAAGTATTCGCTGGTAGGATTCAGGATACACACAGGCAGAACCCACCAGATTCGGGTGCACATGCAATTTGCCGGCTATCCCATCGTGTGCGACGAATTATACGGCGACGGAGAGCCTGTGTACCTCTCGTCCTTGAAGCGGCGCTACAATCTCTCCAAGTCGGAGGCCGAGGAACGGCCCATCTTAAACCGCCTCGGCCTGCATGCCAAACGCCTGAAGTTCAAGGGGCCGCGAGGCACCATTTTTGATCTCCAGGCGGAGTTACCCAAAGACATGCGGGCGTTGCTGCAGCAGCTCAGAAAACTAAAAGGCACGGCCGGTGTACACCACGGCCATGCCTGAAAGCCAAACTCCCCCGGAGCGCTTGCTCCCGGGAAAGAATAATTTCCTTAGTCGATATTCGGCTGCGGCGTATAGCGCAGGTAAGGCTTCACCACTTTAACGCCCTTGGGGAACTTTTTGATCGCATCGTCGGTAGAGATAGAAGGAACAACGATCACGTCTTCTCCTCCATTCCAGTCGGCCGGAGTAGCTACACTATGATTGGCAGTAAGCTGCAGAGAATCAATCACACGAAGTACCTCGTTGAAATTCCTTCCGGTGGATGCAGGATAGGTGAGCGTCAGCTTAACCTTCTTATCGGGCCCGATCACAAAAAGAGAACGAACCGTGGCAGTTTCCGAAGAATTGGGATGGATCATCCCGTACAGATCGGCAACCTTGCGGTCCTCGTCTGCAATGATCGGGAACTCTACATTACAGTTCTGCGTTTCGTTAATATCTTTTATCCAGCCATGATGTTTGTCCAGCGGATCCACACTTACAGCAATAGCTTTCACGTTTCTCTTTGCAAACTCCTGGTGTAACAAAGCGGTTTTACCAAGTTCGGTGGTGCAGACCGGAGTATAATCAGCCGGATGAGAAAACAATACGCCCCAGCCGCTGCCCAGAAATTCGTAGAAATCGATCTCGCCGGCGGTGGTCTGAGCTTTAAAATTGGGAGCTATATCCCCTAAACGTAAACTCATACTAAAAGAATTTATGAAGTTAAAAATGTACAAAGCGTTTGCGAAGATAGTAATCTACAGAATTAGTGGACTGATTATTTTCGTTAAATCCGTAAAATCACCGAAAAATATCGAGTAATCCGTCCGGTAGCCGGACGTGCACCCGCTTATTTTTTTTATCGACCCGGAGCAGCGTCTGCTCATGAAGCGGGATCAGAGCCTCTTTACCGTTGATCATTATCCGGCAGATCAACTGATGAGGTTGCTCAATCACTTCCAGGATCTCGCCCAGGTCTTCATTTTCTTCGAGGATATGATAGCCCAGCAGGGCGATCGGGGCCGACTTGCCCGCATATTGCTGAAAATTGGCCTCCTCCAGCCATACCTGTTTTTGCAGGAGGGTTCTTGCCGCTTCCCGGGAATCAATCCCCTCCAGTTTAAGATAGACCTCTTCGCTGGTTTTGGCTTTTGCAGCTACCACAAAATAGGGCAGGAGCTCGTCCTTTTGTTTTTCTACAAATACCGTTTCCAGGCCTTTCAGCGTCGTCTTCTTGCCGAGAGAATGACGTAGCACCATTTCTCCGCCCACGCCAAAAGTGGCTACCAGTTTCCCTATCGAACAATAATTTGCCATGCGACCAACGGTTTTTGGATGCCTGCTAAAAAAAATCCCGGTGAACAGATCACCGGGATAAAGATATCATCTTCCTTAAAAAAATCATTATTCCTTAGGAGCTTCTGCCTGGGCATCTGCCTCGGGAGCCGCTGCCTGCGGGGCCTCGGGCTGAGGAGCCACTTCCGGCGAAGCTTCTGCTGCTGCCTCTGAAGCCGCTGCCTGAGACTGTTCAGCCTCCGCCTCTACAGCCCTGGGCTGCGCCACTTTACGCGGAGCGCTTACTGGCGTTCCTCCCGAACGGCGGGAACGACGTTCAGCCCCGCTCGCATCCTGACGCTTTTTGACGCTTACCTCGTGCTCGGAATGCCATTTCTGGAATTTTTCCATCGCAGTGGCTTCGTCAAACAAGCCCAATTTCACCCCTCTAAGCAGGTGTTTCAGGTATAACACACCTTTGAACGAAAGAATCCTGCGTACGGTATCCGTCGGCTGGGCACCTTTATGGAGCCAGTCAAGCGCACGTTGGCGGTCAAGCTGAACGGAGGCCGGAACAGTAAGTGGATTGTAGGTGCCGATCTTTTGAATGAATTTGCCGTCTCTCGGTGCGCGTGCGTCGGCAACAACAATGAAGTAAAAGGGTCTCTTTTTAGAGCCGTGCCTTTGTAATCTGATTTTTACTGGCATCTTAAATAGAAATTTAAATGCGTGAACGAATACGGTTTTATCCCCTATTTGGGTTTGCAAATGTAATTATCTACACTGTTTTTTCAAAATCTATACTGCAAAATAATCCACTGCATTTATCGTTTGCCCATCATCCTGCCCATGGGCATCTTATTCATCGTTTTCATCATGCTCTTCATCTGGTCAAACTGCTTCAGAAAAGCATTGATCTCAGCAATATCCTTGCCGGATCCTCCCGCGATCCTTTTTTTCCTGCTGACATCGATCAGATCGGGATTTCTCCGTTCCAGCACGGTCATCGAATTGATGATCGCTTCGATGCCTTTGAAGGAGTCGTCGCTAATATCCACGTCTTTCACCGCTTTGCCCACTCCGGGGATCATGCCCAGCAAGTCCTTGATATTGCCCATTTTCTTGATCTGTTCGAGTTGCTGCTTAAAGTCTTCAAAGTCGAACTGATTCTTTCGTATCCTTCTTTCCAGCTTACGTGCCTGTTCCTCGTCGAACTGTGCCTGTGCCTTCTCCACCAGGGTGGTGATATCCCCCATTCCCAGGATCCGCTGTGCCATACGTTCGGGGTGAAACACATCGAGCGTATCCATCTTTTCGCCACTGCTGACAAATTTGATGGGTTTTTCCACCGTGTACTTAATGGATAACGCCGCTCCCCCACGGGTATCACCGTCGAGTTTGGTAAGCACCACGCCGGTAAAATCGAGCCGGTCGTTGAAGGCTTTCGCCGTATTCACCGCATCCTGGCCGGTCATGGAATCCACCACAAACAAGATCTCCTGGGGCGCAACGGCCTGTTTAACGTTCGCCACTTCCGTCATCATCGTTTCGTCGATCGCGAGGCGGCCGGCGGTATCGATGATCACAATATTTTTATTAAGGCTTCTGGCTGCCCGGACGGCGTTGCCGGCGATGGCCACCACGTCTTTATTTGCCGGTTCGCTGTACACCTCCACACCGATCTGTTCGCCCAGCACCTTGAGCTGCTCGATCGCGGCCGGCCGGTACACGTCGCCCGCCACCAGCAAGGGCGATAATCCTTTTTTGTCTTTGAGATAACTGGCCAGTTTGCCACTGAAAGTGGTTTTACCACTACCCTGCAGGCCCGCTACCAGTATGATGGCGGGGTTGCCCTTGGTACTCAGCTCGCTGGCGGCGCCGCCCATGAGGGAGGCCAGCTCGTCTTTTACGATCTTGACGATCAACTGGCCAGGGCTTACTGCCGTCAGTACCTTCTGCCCGAGGGCCTTTTCCCGGACCGTGTCAGTGAATTCCTTGGCGATCTTATAGTTAACGTCGGCATCCACCAATGCACGGCGGATTTCCTTGACCGTTGCGGCAATATTGAGTTCGGTGATCCTGCCCTCACCTTTGATCTGCTTAAAAGCAGACTCGAGTCGCTCCGTAAGATTTTCAAACATACCGCAAAAGTAAAAACTTAATTGCGTATGAAGGAGGGCGCACAGGTATTTTATCGTGCGGATGGTCCGGGGTGATCGGAATGTTTGTCTTTATTGGTTATAAACGAATACCCGGAGCCCGGGATCTTATCACCGGTGGCGATCCGGGCTGCACTACCGGCCGAGATACCCCTTCAGCTCAACGGTGCGTGAGTTGGTTCTCAGTTTGGTAATGGCTTTATCCTTGATCTGCCGTACCCGCTCGCGGGTAAGATTAAATTTGTCGCCGATGTCTTCCAGGCTCATCGGGTGATCCTGGCCAATACCAAAAAAATAACAGATCACTTCTTTCTGACGATCTGTAAGCACCTGGAAAGACCGGTCTATCTCTTCTTTCAGGGACTCATTGTATTCGAGATTGGTTTCAGCGCGGTCGGCATTAGGATTTTCGAGCACGTCCACCAGGGTGCTTTCCTCTCCGTCGGAAAGCGGTGAGTCCATGCTGACGTGCCGGGCAGACATGCTCAGCGAGGCGGAAATCTCCTCCGACTCCAGGTCGAGCAGTTCCGCCACCTCTTCGGGCGAGGGCTCTCTTTCAAATTCCTGCTCCAACTGTGAATAGGCTTTTTGAATTTTGTTGGTCAGGCCCACCTTATTCAGCGGCAGCCGTACGATACGCGCCTGTTCGGCGAGCGATTGCAGGATGCTTTGGCGGATCCACCATACGGCGTAAGAAATAAACTTAAATCCCCTGGTTTCGTCGAATCGCTGCGCAGCCTTGATCAAACCCAGGTTGCCCTCATTGATCAGGTCAGGGAGAGAAAGGCCCTGGTTCTGGTATTGTTTAGCCACCGATACCACAAACCTGAGATTGGCCTTGGTGAGCTTGTCCAGGGCCGACTGGTCACCCAATTTGATCATACGGGCCAGCCTTACCTCTTCTTCAGAGCTGATCAGCTCCATCTTGCCGATCTCCTGAAGGTATTTCTCAAGGCTCTGAGACTCACGATTCGTGATCGATTTCGTGATCTTGAGTTGACGCATACTCATCGCGATATTGGATTTTAGGGTTAGGGGAAATAAGGTTCCCGGGTTAAAAACGTTAAAAAGGCCTTTTTGTTATGTGCCAGGCAGCGGGCGGACAACAGGCAAAAGCCGGCGGATAGCCCACGACCAACCCTCCCAAATAAAAATAACTCCTAATTAAATGATAATCAGCTATCTTTCCGTTGAGTGCCAAGTCGCGAAACATCGCCGGAAACAACAAACACATCGGTAAAATAAATTTCGGCGTTTGGTATATTTTTTTATACTTGCACAAACAGTACGCTAAAATTGATAATCGGGTGTAGATGAGCAAAAAACAGTTATTTACGTTGGAATTTCCGGTAAGGTGTTCTCCGTCCATATTATACGAATTCCTCAGCACACCGGCCGGTCTGCAGGAGTGGTTCGCTGACAAGGTCGACGAAAGGGATAACGTATTCAGCTTCTCCTGGAACGGCACCACCGACAAGGCGGAAATGACTGAAAAGGAACACGACAAATTCATCCGGTTCCGCTGGACCCACATGCCCAAAGAAGAGTACTTCGAATTCCGGATCGAAAAATCGGAAGTAACTAATCTCACGATACTGATCATAAGAGACTTTGCCGAAAAAAGCGAGATCAAGGACCAAAGCCAACTCTGGGATTATCAGGTGAAAGAGCTGTTTCATCGTTTGGGAAACTAAAGGACGACGGCGATTAACCGCTATCTACTTGTGATAAAAAAACTAGACATACTGATCGTAAGGTCCTTTATCGGGCCCTTTATCGCCACATTCTTTATCACGCTCTTTGTACTGATACTTCAGTTTTTCTGGCTGTGGATTGACGACTTCGTGGGAAAGGGGGTAGACGGGCCGCTGTTCATCAAGCTGATCATCTATCTGTCCGCAACCCTTGTGCCCCTCGCCCTCCCGCTTGCCGTACTGCTCTCCTCGATCATGACCTTTGGCAACCTGGGAGAAACTTTCGAGCTGGTAGCCATTAAATCGGCCGGGATAGGACTGCTCCGTTTCATGCGACCACTGATGATCATCGCCGTGCTGCTTTCGGGGCTCGCATTTCTTTTTAACAATAACGTGATCCCCGTCGCCAACCTCAAGATGCGCAGCCTCCATACCGATATTGTGAACAAAAAGCCGGCCTTCGATCTCAAGGAAGGTGTTTTCTATACCAACATCCCCGGATACGCGATAAAAGTGGGCAAAAAAGAAGCCGACGACTCTACGCTGCGCAACGTGATCATCTACGAGAACAACCGGGGCGTGCAGGACAATATCATCGTCGCGGAAAAAGGTATCATGAAGGTATCGGCCGACCAGCATTATCTCATATTCACCCTGAAAGACGGCTGGTGGTATGAAGAACGGGCCGAGCGGAATTCCTCCGCCACCGAGTTCATCCGGCTGGGATTCGAGGAATATAAAAAAGTGCTCGACCTGAGCGCGCTCCAGCTCAACCTCACAGCCGACAGCACTTATAAGGATCGTTATGAGATGCTCAGCGTTCGGCAACTCGGCCAGGGCATCGACTCACTGGAAAGACTGAACGACGGCTATACGCAACGGGTGCAGGCCGACCTGCGCCCCTACCTAACCTTTAACGCCTATCTCGACAGCGGCTGGAACGAGGTAAAAGCCCCGCAGCAAAAAGTAAAAAACTTTGACGCCCTGCTACCCGATAGCGCCCGCGAACGCGTACTCGAACAAAGCATCGCCTATGCCTCGTCGATCCGCAACTCCCTGCAGATCACGGCAGCAGAATACGAAAACCAACGCAAGGAGCTGCGCCTGCAACTCATCGAATGGCATCAGAAATTTGCGATGGCCGCTTCGGTGTTCGTGCTCTTCCTCATCGGCGCCCCCCTGGGCTCCATTGTCAGGAAAGGAGGCATCGGCACCCCGGTGGTGTTCGCCGTTGTTTTCTTTGTCATTTTTTTCCTGCTCAACAACTTCGGTAAAAAGTTTGTAAAAGAAGATGTGCTGCAACCCCTCACCGGCATGTGGATGGCTACCTTTATCCTGGTGCCCGTCGGTCTATTCCTTATCTATAAGGCGATGCACGACTCACAACTGATGAACCAGGAATTTTATTTCCGCGCTTTCAAAAAGATGCGCAATTTTTTCCGGAAAGCCTACAACAAAGCCAATTCGGAGAATTGACCTAATTTTATCATAAGACCTGGTGGGCAACCCAGCCGGCAGAGACAGTTCCTTTTCGGGTTGAACCGATTTATTGCCATGCCTGGTGTGACTTGAGTGAACCGGGAATGGCGCATAAGAGTATGAAATTTCATTTAGGCAAGGGCCCCATAACCAGTCCCGGTGGACTATGAGCAGCCTGCCGCCATGCTATAAATATTTTGCTAATTGGATCCCCGCAAGGAAAATCTGCTCATTCAGAAAGTGGTTGTAACGGTAGCCGTCGTGCTATTTGCGGTGAAATTTTTTGCATTTTTCCTGACGGGCTCCGTTGCCATCCTCACCGATGCGCTGGAAAGCATTGCCAACGTAGCGGCCGGCCTCATCGGTCTTTACGGATTGTACATCTCCGCCCAGCCGCGCGACCGGAATCATCCTTACGGGCACGGCAAGGCCGAATTCCTGTCGGCCGGCGTGGAAGGCAGCCTGATCATCATCGCCGGCGCCATCATCATCTATAAATCGGTCTATAATTTCCTTTATCCCAGCCCGATCCAACAGCTCGACTTTGGCATGCTGCTGGTAGGGATCACCGCAGTGATCAATTACGCCATGGGAGCCGTCAGCATCTACAAAGGCAAAAAGAACAATTCCCTGGCCCTGGTGACCAGCGGCAGACACCTGCAAACCGACACCTACTCCACCATCGGCATCATCGCCGGCCTGATCCTGATCTATTTCACCGGTATGCTCTGGCTCGACAGCGTTGTGGCATTCCTTTTTGCCCTGATCATCATCGTTACAGGATACCGTATCATCCGCAAATCCATTGCAGGGATCATGGACGAGGCCGACCTCGAGCTGCTGCAACGCATGGTGCATACGCTGAATACGAACCGCCAGGAAAACTGGGTGGATATCCATAACCTCCGCGTGATCAAATACGGCGGACAACTGCACGTTGACTGCCACCTCACCGTGCCCTGGTACCTGAATGTTAACGAAGCCCACCGGGAGGTTGAGAAACTGGCTGCTTTGATCAAGACAAACTTCGGCAGCTCCATTGAGTTTTTTGTACACTCCGACGGATGCGAGTATTTTCAATGCAATATCTGCAGCAAACACGACTGCCCCGTACGCCGCCATCCCTTCGGGAAAAGAATAGAATGGAACATGACCAACCTGCTCTCAGACGCTAAACACCGCCAGTCCGATCCGTCCCCCAAAGGAACTGCTTCCCCTACCCCATAACAAAGAGCCCGCCTCCCTCAAGGACGCACCCCACCCCTCCGGCGAAATGACCTAAATTTGCGTAAACTTTTTACCTCATGAATAATTGGAAAACATACCAGGAAAAGAACAAGGAAAGATTTCTCGATGAACTGCTCGAACTGCTCCGCATCCCCTCCGTAAGCGCTGACCCCGCCCATAAGCAAGACATGGAGCAATGCGCCGATGCCGTGAAACAGCAACTGCTCAAAGCAGGGGCCGACCGGGCGGAGGTTTTTGCCACCGACGGCCACCCGGTAGTGTATGCCGAAAAACTGTCCGACCCATCCAAACCCACCGTGCTGGTGTACGGGCACTACGATGTGCAACCGGCCGATCCCCTGGAGCTATGGAAGAGCGGCCCCTTTACGCCCAAGATCAGAGACGGAAAGATATTTGCGAGGGGCGCCTGTGACGACAAAGGCCAGTTCTTTATGCACGTAAAGGCACTGGAAACCATGGTGCAGACGAATTCCCTCCCCACCAATATCAAATTCATCATAGAAGGCGAGGAAGAAACCGGCTCTCCCAACCTGGCGAAATTCATCACCAGCCACCGCCACCTGCTCAAGGCCGATGTGATCCTGGTGAGCGATACCGCCATGATCTCCCTGGATACGCCCTCCATAGACACCGGCGTGCGTGGACTCAGCTATATCGAAGTGGAGGTAACCGGCCCCAACCGCGACCTCCACAGCGGCGTGTACGGCGGTGCAGTAGCCAACCCGATCACTATACTGGCCAGGATGATCGCCTCCTGCCACGACGAAAACAATCATATTACCATACCCGGCTTTTATGATGATGTCCTGCCCGCCCCCGCGGAAGAAAGAAAATTGCTGGCTCAGGCCCCATTCGACGAAAAAGCCTACCAATCCGATCTTGGCGTCAAAGCGCTCTGGGGAGAAAAAGGGTTCAGTACAAACGAAAGGACCGGCATCCGGCCCACCCTGGAGCTGAACGGCATCTGGGGCGGATACACCGGCGAGGGTTCCAAGACGGTGCTGCCAGCCAAAGCACACGCAAAGATCTCCGCCCGGCTGGTACCCAACCAATCGTCCGAAGACATCACCCGGAAGCTGATCAACTATTTCGAAAAGATCGCACCCCCGGAAGTGACCGTACGGTTGCAGGAACACCACGGGGGCGAGCCCTACCTGACTCCGATCGACTCGGCCGCATACCGTGCGGCTGCGAAAGCGATCCAAACCACTTTCGGGAAAGACCCGGTGCCGGTGCGGGGCGGCGGCAGTATCCCCATCTGCGCCCTTTTCGAAAAAGAACTGGGAATTAAGATCGTTTTCATGGGCTTCGGGCTCGACAGCGATAACCTTCACTCCCCGAATGAAAAATTCGACCTGGCGAACTTTTATAAAGGCATCGAGACCATCCCCTATTTCCATCAGTTCTTTGCAGCAGACCCTGCCTGAGGCCAGCAATAACCAACAGAACGATGACCCGCTGCAACGGCCTGGCATACATTATTCGCCCGCCGCTGCCGGATGCAACCGTCGGCAACTGCCGGCGAACCAGGCCGGGACAGGCAGGTATAAGCCGATAAAAGATGAACAACCAAACACATCAGGATGACAGCAGTATTGACAAAAGTGCGGATCGATAAATACCTCTGGGCGATCAGGATCTTCAAAACGAGGAGCCTGGCCGCCCAGGCCTGCGATCAGGGTAAAGTGAAGCTGCGCGGAACAGCAGCCAAGGCCTCCCGCCACGTAAGCACCGGCGACGAATACGAGATCAAAACTGAAGCAAAAAAGTGGGTGATCATCGTGACCGGAGTGATCGACAAAAGAGTGCAGTACGCAGAAGCGGTCAAACACTACTCTGATGTCAGTCCCGCCGAGGAAAACCCACAGCTAAAATACCAAACGACGGCTTTCTACACCGGGAAACGTAACAGCAAGATCGGCCGGCCCACCAAAAAACAGCGCCGCAACCTGGAGGGTTTCACAGACGATTTTTAGCACCCCGTACAGGTATTCCTTTATTTTCAGGGGAAAGTACCCGCCTATACAACCTCCGGGGGCTTTTTTTCGTTTTATTTACAGAAGCAACCGCACCCGACCATGAAACAATTCGTCATACAAAAAACAAAATACCTGCTGAACAGCAGTTGGATAGGCCCCCTGCTCCCGGCCGGCCTTCACCAGTTGGTGGAACAGGCCGAAAGGTCCCGCACCGCAGGATCCGCTGCCACCAGTTTCCGCAATCACCCCGCCGAGTCCCGGATCTCACGGTCGCCCGGCTCTCATTTGCGCCCCTGACTCTCAAGCCGGATTCCACCCGCAACCATCTAAATTTTAGCTGTTAAACCCTTCAGACTGCCGAAACCGATTTTGCCATTTGAGACACCCTCATTTGCATCATCGTTGCATCTAAAAATACCATTCTTCGTTCATCCTTCGTTCATTCTTCGTTTTTCTTATGTTGATTCCAGGTATTTCAACCTATAATAAACGAAGGATAAACCTATAAATAACCTATATTAAACCTAGGACAGATATTTGGGCGTTAATACGGTTTCCATACAGGAATAACCCGCAGGACAACCCTATCCAAAGCGGATATTTCCCTCTTGGAGATTGATAAATTGAAATACTAGCTGGTAATAGGGATGGTCAGGCGTTCGGTAGGAGAAAAAGCCTGATTCCTGCAGGCGGATTTTTGCCTGGGATCATATAAGTATCTGCAGCGCCCTGTTATTTTTCCATTTCCCGGGCAAGCGCTTTTTCGATCTTTTCTTTTTCACTGGGGCGAGGGGCATTAAAATCAGCTATACGACCCTGTTTGTCGATCAGGATAAACTTCGGAATAAAATTCGCTGCATAGGTAGTCAGTACCACCTTGTTTTTATCAATAAGCTGCAGCCATCCGGGCTTGTCTTCGCCGAGCGCTTTTCTCCATTCTTTCTCGCCATCGCTAACCGCGATACTGATAAAAGCGACCCGCTCGTCATTTTTATATTTTTCATATAGTTGCTGGAAATCCGGTGTTTCGACCCGGCAGGGGCCACACCAGCTCGCCCACAGATCCAGGTACACCACCTTGCCCTTAAAATCGGAAAGACTGTGCGATGTGTTTATATCACTTGTCAGCGTAAACACGGGAGCTGGCTGCCCCACCTCGGTTCTGTGCAGCACCGCTTCCTTCTTCGCAAATTCCGATTCAATAGATGCGTGATACTGCCGGTCGCGGATGTCTGCCAGGAATCCGGAAAAGTTGTGGCGACAATTATCCAATGCCTCCAGCGTACCGGCACGGAAGATGCCGGCGCGCATCATGCGATGCAAAACGTATTCCCGGATGGGGCCCTTATAGGTGGTGTTTACCTTTTTCATTTTATACAAGGGATCGTCCTTTAGGGTGGAGTCTTTCTGATAATCGAGTTCCACCAGGTAGTTAAGGTAAACATCGCCCATGATCCAGGTAGTATAAAACTCCGAGAGCATGTACTCCTTTTTATACATGTTGCCCAATATCCTGTTATCAAAATGCGAATCGACCCAGGCCCTGGTTTTATCCAAATCGTAGCCCCGGATCTCAGCATGCGCTAATAGATAGTAAAGCGGCTCGAAGACAAGATCGATCCTGGCCTTTTTGCCGAAATAACTAAAATAGGCGTCGTTCTTCACCTTACGGTTGAACACCACCTGGATAAGGGAATCCTTCAGGCCGATCTGGCTGTCGATATATGCCAACAGAGCGTTATCGTCCAGCGCATACCATTTCGCGGTATCGTTTGTAGCTATGCGCAGTGAATCCTGAAGCATCCGGTAACGGCTGCTTTCCGCCCCGATACCCGTTATTTGCTGAGTCATCACGAGGGTCTTGTAATCACTGGCGTCGCCGGTAATGAAGAGATTATATCCGGGCGCCACGCAGAGATCGTTGATCTGTACCCGGTTCTGCTGGATGCTGGATTGCTGCGGGCCCGATAATTTTGTCGTCTCCAGGTAGAATTTTCCCGATTCATCCAGGGTGATCGTGTCAGAAACGGCAATACCATGCTCATCGTGGAACCAGATCAACAGGGTTTTCTCCGGGCAATTAAAGAGCTGACCCCTGACAATTAAGGGGCGGCTGTTTTTACTACCCTGTTGTGAAAAAGTAAAACCGGTTTGCAGGGAGAGCAGCGCGATAATAAACATGGTTCTTGCCAGGAAGTGATTCATAAAGAAAGGCTTTTACAAACAAACAAAAGGGGTGGAGAAACGACACATCGTAAGTTAAACAAAAATCGCCGGAGACAAGATTGAATTTCCGGGATCCCCTGCAATTGAATACCGG
>CAZUWX010000029.1:41514-45102 GCA_964624205.1 uncultured Chitinophagaceae bacterium | reverse complement strand
CCCACTCGCACACCACGGGCCGGCAGCCCATCACGCCAGCGCCAGCAACCGGTTCTCCTCTTTCGCAGTCCCGATCCAGTGCGCCAACGCGCTGACCCACAAGGGATGCGTGTTCAGGCAGGGGATCATCTCATACGCCTCGCCACCGGCATTCATAAATTCCTCCCTGCCCCGGTCGCCGATCTCCTCAATGGTTTCCAGGCAGTCGCTCACAAATGCCGGACATACCACCAGCAATTTTTTAATGCCCTCCGCAGGTAGCTCCGCCAACCGGATATCCGTAAACGGCTCCAGCCACCCCTTGCCCAGCCGCGACTGATAAGAGATGCTGTATTTGTCCGCCGGAATACCCAGCTTCGCCACCACCAACTCCGTGGTCGCAATACACTGATGACGATAACAGAAAGAATGCGCAATGGAAGGCACCTGGCAACAATCAGCCGTCCTGAGACAGTGATTGCCCGTGATGTCTCCCTTCAATATGTGCCGGGCCGGCACCCCATGATAACTGAATAGTATATGATCATAGCCGGCTTCTACATAAGGCCGCATACTGTCGGCCATCGCCTCAATATAAAGCGGCTCATTGTACACCGGCTTCAAAAACTCTAACCGGAACGGATATTTGTTTTTTTTATGTATCTCGCGGGCGTACTCCACGGCCGTTTCGTACGAAGACATGGCATAATGCGGGTACAAAGGAATAGCTAACACTTCCTCCATGTCCGGCATACGGGCCATGAGTTTCTCAAAAGCCACGTCCGGAGCAGGATTCCCGTATCGCATCGATATCTCCACCGGTTCGGGGATCTGCTCTTCCAAAGCCGCCTTCAATTCCTCCGTGAACACGATCAGCGGCGAACCCTTTTCCGTCCAGATCGTCCGGTAGGCCTCCGCAGATTTGGGCGTCCGGAAAGGAACGATGATGCCCTGCACCAGCAAAGCACGCCGCAGATAGGGCTTGTCGATCACCCGCTCATCCATCAAAAATTGCGTCAGATATTTTCTTACGTCTTTCAGCTTCGTGGAATCCGGTGAACCCAGGTTCATCAGCATGATCCCGCGTTTTTTAGCATTGGTCCTCATGAACGGGCAAAATTAGCCTTTGTTCCGCTAATTCGAGCTGATTCCGGAACCCGCGCCCAACTGATTATAATCATGCCCACAAATGACAGTGCAGTGACATAAAAATTAGCTTTGTCCCCTTTCCCACGCTACTTTTGTGGCCGGAACAGAGAAACTGAAATGTACGGAACGAGTAACCAGGACATACTAAGATTTTTTGTAGCAGGAATCAACTATAAAAAGACCGATGCCTCCATGAGAGGCCAATTCGCGGTAAGCCCCGATAATTACGAACGAATTCTTTCCCAATCTCCGGATTGCGGAGTAAACGAAATGTTCATCCTCTCCACCTGTAACAGAACAGAGATATACGGCATTACTTCCGATCCCCTGCTGCTAATAGACCTGCTTTGCCAGCATACAGAGGGCGACCGGAATACTTTCCGTTCCATGGCCTACACCAAATGCGGCGTCGAAGCCATCGAACACCTTCACCATGTTTCCGCCGGGCTGGACTCCCAGATCCTGGGAGACTACGAGATAGTGGGCCAGCTTAAACAGGCGGTGAAATTCGCCAAAGACCGCTCACGCGTCGGCGGATTTATCGAGCGACTCGTAAATTCCGTGCTGCAATCGTCCAAAACCATCAAAAATAACACCATATTGAGCGGCGGAACCGTGTCGGTTTCCTTCGCTGCGGTGCAATATATCCGGCAACACGTGAAAGACCAGGGTAACAAAAAGGTACTGCTCGCCGGCATCGGCAAGATCGGCCGGAATACCTGCCGGAACCTGGTCGACTACCTCCAGGTGAAAGAGATCACGCTGATCAACCGGACAGACGAAAAGTCCGAACAACTCGCCGCAGAACTCGGACTGAGATTCGCCCCCTTCTCCTCCTTTCACCAGGAAGTGAAAGAAGCAGATATCATCGTGGCGTCTACCAACGCCCCGAACCCGATCATTTTCAAAACTGATATCGCAGGCGCCGGCGAAAAAACACTTATCGACCTGTCCATCCCCTATAATATCGACCCCGCTGCCCGCGAATTACCGGGTGTCCGGCTGGTGAACGTGGATGAGCTGAGCAAGCTGAAAGACAACACCCTGAATAAAAGAAAAGCCGAGGTGCCCAAGGCAAAAGCGATCATCGACGAACATATCCGCGAATTTGTGGAATGGTACGAGATGCGCAAATACGTGCCAGTGCTGATAGCAGTGAAAACCAAGCTGCAGGAACTCCACGGCCATCCTTTGTTTTTCCGCTCCGCCGGCTCCTGCACAGGCCTGCCCCCCGCAGACCATAAGGAAAGGATTCAGAAGGTCATCAACGGCATGGCCGTAAAAATGCGCCAGCATAACCAGCGGGGATGCCACTATATTGAGGCGATCAACGAATTCATGACCCCCGGCGTAAACTGATCCATATGCCTACACCTATCAGAATCGGGACCAGGGATAGCCGCCTGGCCATTTGGCAGGCAACCGAAGTGCAGAAATATTTGTCGGCAGCCGCCGTAAATACAGAGCTGGTCTACATCAAAAGCGAGGGTGATATCGACCTGGCCACCCCCCTCTATGAAATGGGCGTGCAGGGGATCTTCACCCGCAGCCTCGACGCCGCCCTGCTCGCCAACCGGATCGACATCGCCGTACACTCCATGAAAGACGTGCCCACGCAACTGCCCGAAGGCATAGTGCAGGCGGCAGTACTGCCCCGCGGCAAGATCCACGACCTGCTGGTATTGAAACGCGACGCCGCTTTTTTGGAGCAGCCGGACTATATCGCCCATATCGGCACCAGCAGCATCCGGAGAAAAGCACAATGGCTACATCGTTATCCCAATCACCAGATACACAACCTGCGCGGCAATATGCAAACCCGCCTCAAAAAATTATATACCGAGAACTGGGACGCCGCCATTTTTGCCCAGGCGGGACTGGAACGGATTGAGCTGAAGCCCGAAAACAGCATTACACTGGACTGGATGCTTCCCGCCCCGGCACAGGGAGCGGTGATGGTGGTGGCAAGGGCCGGAGATAACCGGGTACTGGATGCCTGCCGGCCTTTTAACCATGCAGATACCGCGCTTTGTACGGCAATTGAACGCGATTTCCTGCGCGGCCTGCTGGGCGGCTGCTCCACACCCGTCGGCGCTCACGCCGAACTGCGAGCAGGAAAGGTCTGGTTCCGGGGCAATATTTTTTCTCCGGACGGCTCCCGTAAAGCGGCAATCGAAAAGTCAATAGCCGTCCCGGAAAGCAGCGACCTGGGAAAAAGATGCGCAGCCTACGTGCTCGACAACGGCGGAAGGGAGATCAACACCCTGATCCGGCAACAGTCAGATAAGAAACCCGATCCATCACCCCCAAAAACTTAATCCCCTACCTGGCCATGAACGCGTTCAGATTACTGGTAACCCGGAACCTATCCGCCGCAGCAAAGGCTGCTGCGGCAGCAACAGGGGTGATCCGGGTAACAGAGGAACCGTTTATTAAGGTGGAACCCCTTAACAGCAATGC
>CAZUWX010000029.1:21661-41414 GCA_964624205.1 uncultured Chitinophagaceae bacterium | reverse complement strand
AGGATCGTGTTTTTCTGTGGCAACCTGCGCAGGGATACGCTGCCCGATATCCTGAAAAAGAACGGGATCGCCCTGCAGGAGCTGGTGGTGTACACAACCACCCTGACGCCCCGCACCCTGGAAGAGACGTTCGACGGCGTGGCTTTTTTCAGCCCCAGCGCCGCGGAAAGTTTTTTCTCGGCCAACCGCCCGGATAATACCGTGGTGTTTTTTTCGATCGGCCATACCACTACCGCCGCACTGAAAACATACACGGATAACCGGGTGATCACCAGCGAACATACCACCGAAGCGGCCATGATAGAAGCCGTATCAGCATATATAACAAAACAGACTAATCAGTCAGGATAAAAAATAGTAAACATGAGCACATTGAAGAATGATCTGCTGCTAAAGGCATTGAGAAAAGAACGAACGGAACGACCGCCGGTATGGATGATGCGGCAGGCGGGACGGTATCTTCCCGACTACATAAAGCTGAAAGAAAAATACAGCTTTTTTGAGCGCTGCCAGCGGCCCGAACTGGCCGCCGAGATCACCCTGCAGCCGGTGGAACAGGTGGGAGTGGATGCCGCCATCATTTTTTCAGACATCCTCGTGGTTCCCCAGGCAATGGGGCTCGAAGTGCAGATGATAGAAGGCAAGGGCCCCTATCTCCCCAATCCCGTAAAACAGCAGGCCGACCTCAGCCGGCTGCATATCCCCGACGTGCAGGATTCGTTGAGCTATGTTTTCGATGCGCTTCGCCTCACTAAAAAAATGCTCGACGGCCGCGTGCCACTGATCGGATTTGCGGGGGCACCCTGGACCCTCCTTTGCTATATGGTGCAGGGAAAGGGGTCCAAAACCTTCGACGAAGCCAGGGCCTTCTGCTTCACGCAGCCCGAAACAGCACACCAACTGCTGCAGATGATCACCGATACCACCATCGCCTACCTGAAAGAACAGGTCAAAGCCGGGGCCGACGTGGTACAGGTTTTCGACTCCTGGGGCGGGCTGTTGAGTCCGGCCGATTTCGAAGAGTTTTCGCTACGGTATATCCGGCAGATCATCGCGGCGCTGAAAGACGAAACCCTCACCATCCTGTTTGCAAAAGGCGCCTGGTTTGCAATGGAAGAAATGAGCCAGACCGGCGCACATGCGCTGGGGGTCGACTGGTGCATGAAAGGCTCCGTGGCCCGTCAGCTCGCAGGAAACGAAATCACCCTCCAGGGGAATTTTGATCCGGCAAAGCTGCTGGGGCCCATCAGCGGGATCCGTCGTTCGGCACACGAAATGATCCGTTCCTTCGGCCCCCAACGCTATATCGCCAACCTGGGCCACGGTATCCTGCCGAATGTTCCGGTAGACCATGCCCGCGCTTTTGTGGACGCGGTGAAAGATTTCCAGCCGTAAATTTGTACGGAGATGAATATCAGGGAAGAATTTTATCATTATATCACCGGACTGCAGGATTCGATCTGCACAGCCCTCGAAAAAGCCGACGGCCTGGCAAAATTTGTCGAAGACAAATGGGAACGGCCCGAAGGCGGCGGAGGCACCACCCGCGTGATATCCGAGGGCAATGTTTTTGAAAAAGGCGGCGTGAATATATCGGCCGTGCACGGCGACCTTCCCCTTTCCATGCAGCAGGCGCTGGGAGTGGAAGGCAAAAGATTCTTTGCCTGCGGGCTCTCCCTGGTGATCCATCCGCTGAATCCTTATGTGCCCACCGTCCACGCCAACTGGCGGTATTTTGAGCTGTACGACGAGCAGGGAAAATTGATCGATTCCTGGTTCGGCGGCGGGTCTGATCTTACACCTTATTATATTTTTGAAGAAGACGGCACTCATTTTCACCGTACCCTGAAAGAGGCTATCGATCCTTTTGGGTCCACGCTTTACCCCACGTACAAAAAACAGTGCGATGAATATTTTGTTAACAAACACCGCAATAACGAAGCACGGGGTATCGGCGGTCTGTTCTACGACTACCTGCATCCTTCCGGGCCGGCAGATGCAGAACGACTGTTCGCTTTTCAGCGCGCAAATGGCGACGCCTTTGCGCACGCCTACCTGCCTATCGTAGCAAGGAGAAAGGACACGCCCTACAGTGAAAGAGAGATAAAATGGCAGGAGATCCGCCGGGGCAGATACGTTGAGTTTAACCTGATACACGACCGCGGCACCCTGTTCGGATTGAAAACCAACGGTCGTATCGAGTCCATCCTGATGAGCCTGCCCCCCCGCGCCCGGTGGGAATATAATTACCAGCCAACTCCCGATACCAGGGAGGCGGAACTGCTGAACTGTCTGCGACCCAGGGACTGGGTATAAGGAACTAAAAGATAAAAGATACTTTACACAGTGCAGGTGTTCGGAACGCCTGCCGCTAAACCGAAATAGTAACCATGATAAAACGTCCGCGCTTGTTAAGACAATCTCCCGCCATCCGCGCAATGGTGGCGGAAACCATCCTGCACCCCTCCGATTTTATCGTGCCGCTGTTTGTTGTGGAGGGAAAAGGAATAAAAGAAGAGATCTCGTCCATGCCCGGTTATTACCGGCTGAGCCTCGACCTGCTGAAAAAAGAAATAAAAGAACTGTGGAGTCTCGGTATTAAAAGCGTGCTGCTGTTTATCAAATGTGAGGACGAACGGAAAGACAACAGTGGAATGGAAGCACTCAACGAAAACGGCCTGATGCAACGGGCCACCAAAACAGTAAAAGAAGCGCAACCCGAAATGCTGGTGATGACCGATGTGGCCCTGGACCCCTATTCTTCCTATGGCCACGACGGTATCGTAGAAGGCACGGAGATCGTCAACGACCCCACCGTGAAATTACTGGCAGCGATCAGCGTCAGCCATGCCCGTGCCGGGGCCGACTTCGTAGCGCCCAGCGATATGATGGACGGACGCATCCTGGCGATCCGGGAAGCCCTCGAATACAACGGCTTTACAAAAACCGGTATTATGAGCTACAGCGCAAAATATGCGTCCTGTTTTTACGGGCCATTCCGCGATGCACTCGACAGCGCACCGGGCTTTGGCGATAAAAAGACCTATCAGATGGACCCCGCCAACAGGAGAGAAGCTCTGAAAGAGACACTGACGGACGTAGACGAGGGCGCAGACATCGTGATGGTGAAGCCGGCGCTGGCCTACCTCGATATCATCCGGGAAGTGAAAAATAGTGTGCATGTTCCCGTTAGCGCCTACCAGGTCAGTGGCGAATACGCCATGATAAAGGCCGCGGCAAAAATGGGCTGGCTGAACGAAGAAAAGGCCATCCTGGAAACCCTGACAGCCATCAAGCGGTCAGGCGCTGACCTGATCGCTTCTTATTTTGCGCCGGTGGCGGTGAAACTGCTGAACGGATAAACGCCGATACTCATACGCTTTCTCAACACCACGATTTAAAATCTTCCAAATATGAACAGGAACGAAGAACTTTTTGAAAGAGCGGCCTTATCGATCCCCGGAGGAGTGAATTCTCCGGTCCGGGCGTTCAAGAGTGTGGGCGGCACACCCGTTTTTATCCGGAACGCTCAGGGTGCCTACCTGTACGATGAAAACGGCAAACGCTATATTGACTTTATCAACTCCTGGGGACCGATGATCCTCGGCCACGCCTACGAACCGGTGATAGAAGCGATTGCTGAAAAGATCAAGGGCTCTACTTCTTTCGGCGCACCCACGGAGCTGGAGATACAGGTTGCGGAGCTGATCAGGGAGATGGCCCCTAATATAGACCTGGTGCGCATGGTGAACAGCGGCACCGAAGCCTGCATGAGCGCGATACGGTTGGCAAGGGGGTTTACGGGCCGCAATAAGTTCATAAAATTCGAAGGCTGTTATCATGGACACGCAGATGCGTTCCTGGTGAAAGCCGGCAGCGGCGTGGCTACCCTCGATATTCAGGTGGTGCCGGGGGTGACGGAAGGCGCTGCCATGGACACGCTCACCGCGCCGTATAACGACCTGGAAGCGGTGCGGTATTTAGCCGATAAGTTCCGCGGACAAATAGCAGCCATCATCATCGAACCGGTAGCGGGGAATATGGGTTGTATCCTGCCCAAGCCCGGTTTTCTGGAAGGGCTCCGGGAAATCTGCACAAAAGAAGGCATTGTATTCATACTCGACGAAGTGATGACCGGCTTCCGGCTCGCCCCTGGTGGCGCCCAGGAAAAACTGGGCATCGCGGCCGATCTGGTAACCTACGGCAAGGTGATCGGCGGCGGCATGCCCGTTGGCGCTTTCGGAGGGAAAAAGGAGATCATGTCGCATATCGCACCCCTGGGTAAGGTCTACCAGGCGGGCACACTCAGCGGCAACCCCATCGCCATGACCGCTGGATATGTTTTACTGAAAGCCCTGCACGATAACCCGGAGATCTACGATGAGCTCGAAACAAAGGGTGCCTATCTCGAAAAGGGTTTACACAGCGTGCTTTCCGCCGCTGATTCCGAAAACAGCCGGCCGTATCGCATCAACCGCATTGGTTCCATGATCAGCCTGCATTTCAGCAAGGGTGAAGTGAACAATTTTAAGGATGCGGGGGCTGCGGATAACGTTTTCTTCAATAAATTTTTTCACGCCATGCTGGAGCGCGGCATTTATCTTCCCCCGTCGGCATTTGAATCCTGGTTCCTCAGCAACGCGCTGACAACGGACGATCTGGACGCTACGCTGGAAGCGGCCCGGCGAAGTCTGTAGCTACAGCTCGGCCGTCTTCAGCTCTTTCGGAATCTTCAGGTCCAGTGTTTGGGTTTTTCCCTTGCGTTTCAACTGCACTTTCAGCGTCGATTTGTCGCGGGCTGCCCTCGCGGCATCGGATAGTTCCTGTGCGCTGTTAACGGGCTTACCGTCGAAAGACGTGATGATGTCATCTTCCCTGATTCCGGACTTTTCCGCGGCAGAGCCTTCATCCACTTCCATCACTTTCACGCCGTTACCCTCTTCGGTGTCCTGCACTTTTATGCCGATACGGGGCTTGGCTCCTCCGCGCTCGTAATTTTTGAATAGCTCGCGCCAGTTGCCGCCGTCAAAAGGCGGTATGGTGATGGCCGGCGGCATGGCTCCATTTGGTGGCATAGGAGCATTTGGGCCGGTGCGTGGAATCGTCATGGAGCCGCGCGGCGCCCCGTCCAGGCCGAAGCCTGGTTTAGCTCCGAGCGTAGCGGTGGTTTTATTATCCTTACCCTCGCGTTTATACGTGATCGTCACTTTGTCGCCGGGTTCAAACTTTGCGATCGTTTCGCTCAACTGCTCATGATCAAAAATTTCCTTGTCGTTGACCTTAGTGATGACGTCTCCTTTCCTGAGACCTGCTTTTGCCGCAGCGCTATTTTCCGACACTTCCGTGATCGTTGCACCACCGGTGCTTCCTTCCGTTGCCACTCCGAGGAAAGGTTTCTCTTCGTTGGTCCAGGCCCAGCCTCCCGGGCCACGGAAAGGAGAAGCCGCACCGGAGAGCGAAAAGGTTTTGGGGCGGCGTATTCTTATCGATACATCACTATCGGCAAAATCTTCAACCGGTTTGCCGTTTACAAGCACCTGGTCATCCCTGATCTCTATCACCACCTTAGTATCCCTGTCATCGCCCGATTTTTTCTTGATGATTATTTCATCATACTCCCCGAGCTTTTTAGGCTGTTCGTTTTCTTTCTTCTGACCCTTTTTCGGTTGATCCTGCTTATTCGATGAGCCATCCTGTCCGGAAACATCCGGCGCAAAAATGACGCAACCCGCCAGCAGGGCGAGCACTGCAATCGAAAGCCGATAGTTGCTAAAAAGCGCATGTAACGTTTTCATCAGAAAATGTTTTAAAGTAATACCATCTACGTCAAACTTCGTATTTCAAATATAGGATATTTCTTCAAATACGAAAATCTTCGGAAATGTTAAATACATCTGAATGTTGCCGCTGATATCGTCCGCATATCTTGTCCTTTATCACCCCCAAGTGCAAGAAATGGCGATCCGGGTGATCCTCGGTAACAGGTAACAATCTGCTTCGGCTCGGCTTAGCCCTTACAGCATTGTTTTAACGGCTTCCAGTACCTGGGGGAGATTGCTGGCGTCCTGGCCGCCAGCGGTAGCCAGGGATTTCTGTCCTCCTCCGCCGCCTTTGATCAGCGGCGCCACCTGTTCGCGGATGATCTTCGCAGCGTCGAGCTGGCGGGCGGCCACCACCGTATCGGCAATACCAATGGCCACAAAGGGTTTGCCGCCGATATTGGCGCAGACGACGGCAACATAATCGTTCAGCTTGTTTTTGAGGTCGAAGCAGAGTTTTTTCAGGGCATCGGGGCTGCTCACTTCCACGATATCGCCCACAAAGGTGATCCCGTTGATGATCTCGTCCTTTTTGAGGAGTTCGTTCCGTACCTGCACGAGTTGGCGGGCTTCGAGTCCCTCAATTTTTTTCTCGAGCGTGTGTTTATCCTCCAGCAATTTCTCGATTGCCTTCAGCGCATTATTGGTTTTGAGCAACTCTGTCAGGTGTTTGTACTGGCTGACGCGGTCGCCGATATAGCGCATCGCCACTGCTCCCGTCACTGCTTCAATTCTCCTTACGCCGGCGGCCACTGCAGATTCCGCTACCAGGGTAAAAACGCCGATCATTCCGGTGTGACCTACATGTGTGCCTCCACAGAGCTCAACCGAGTATTCGGGATCGATGATCACCACCCGCACCGTGTCGCCGTATTTCTCGCCAAAGAGCGCCATAGCGCCCAGGGCCAGCGCCTCGGTCTTGGGCATCTCCTTAATAACAACAGGAATATTCTGCCGGATCTTTTCATTCACCAGCCGCTCCACCTCGCGCAACTCTTCTTCCGTCATTCGTGAAAAATGAGAAAAATCGAACCGCAGTATATCCGGCGATACCAAAGATCCCTTTTGTGCCACATGGTTACCCAGCACTTTCCGGAGGGCGGCGTGCAGCAGGTGAGTGGCGGTATGGTTGTATGTTGTGTTTAAACGGTGTTCGAAATTCACGGCGGCCGTGACGGGGCTTTCCGGATGCCTGGGCAGGGTATGCGTGAAGTGCAGGATCAGATTATTTTCTTTTCTGGTATCAAACACCTCTATCTTTTCTTCCCCGAACCGGAGGGTGCCGGTATCGCCCACCTGCCCGCCGCTTTCGGCATAGAAGGGGGTCTGTTCCAGCACCAGTTGGTATTGCTCTTTTCCCTTCGATTTCACCTTCCTGTATTTCGTCAGTTTGGTCTCTATCAAATGGTCGTGATAGCCGACAAATTCGTGGCTATCGGTTTCGTGCAGCACTACCCAGTCTTCCGTATCCACCGCCGTAGCTGCGCGCGAGCGATTTTTCTGGTGTTGCATCTCAACTTCAAAGCCCGGCTCATCGATCTTCCAGTCGTGCTCCCTGGCAATCAGGTTGGTAAGGTCGGCGGGAAATCCGTAGGTATCGAAGAGCTCGAACACCAGCTTACCCGGGATCACCTGGTGCACGCGGGTATGGTCCGGCAGGTTCTGTTGCGGTTGGTCTACGCCGAGGTATTTATTCAGGCGGTCGATGCCCTTGGAAAGTGTTCGCAAAAACGCATCCTCTTCTTCCCTGATCACGCGGGCTACAAATTCAAGCTGCTGCAGTAGCTCGGGAAACACGTCTTTGAACTGCGCCGCTATCACAGGCACCAGGCGGTGCAATAGCGGATGGGAGTAACCCAATGCGGAGTAGTAATACCTTACCGCCCGCCGCAGGATCCTGCGGATCACGTATCCGGCCCCGGTGTTCGAGGGCAGTTGCCCATCGGCGATAGTGAACGCGATCGCGCGGATATGGTCGGCAATCACGCGGAACGCCACCGCCTCCTGGCTATCGTCATATGTGTACTTTTTACCCGTAATATTTTCCGTTGCCGTGATGGTGCCGAAAAACACGTCGGTATCGTAATTACTCTGTTTGCCCTGGATCACGCGGACCAGCCGCTCGAAACCCATCCCGGTGTCGACGTGGCGGGCGGGCAGGGATTCCAGGCTGCCATCCTTCAGGCGGTTGAACTGGATAAACACGTTGTTCCAGATCTCGATCACCTGGGGATGGTCTTTATTCACCAGGGTATGGCCTCCTGTATGTTTTCTTTCCTCCTCCGTCCGGCAGTCCACATGGATCTCGGAGCAGGGCCCGCAGGGGCCCGTGTCGCCCATTTCCCAGAAATTGTCCTTTTTATTGCCCCGCAGGATCCGGTCGTCCGGAACATATTTACGCCATTCCTCATAACTCTCGCTGTCTTCCGGAAGGTGCTCGGCGTCGTCGCCTTCAAATATAGTTACGTAGAGCCGGTCTTTGTCCAGTTGGTACACTTCTGTGAGCAGTTCCCAGCTCCAGGCGATCGCTTCCTGTTTAAAGTAGTCGCCAAAACTCCAGTTGCCGAGCATCTCGAACATCGTGTGATGATAGGTGTCCACGCCCACTTCCTCCAGGTCGTTGTGTTTCCCGCTTACCCGCAGACATTTCTGGGTATCGGCCACCCGCGGATGTTCCGGCTTCCTGTAGCCGAGAAAAAAGTCTTTGAACTGGTTCATTCCGGCGTTGGTGAACAGCAGGGTAGGATCGTTTTTTACCACGATGGGTGCGGAAGGAACGATCACATGCGATTTTGAACGGAAAAAATCCAGGAACTGCCGACGTATGTCTGCGCTTTTCTTCATAAAACGAACAATTATTGACTAAGGGAAGGGCTATGAATATTTTTGTTTATTTTCGGCACCTTTGAAAACTGCTTGCGTTAAGCCTGCAGGCCAACATGAAATTTTTCGGCTCAAAATTACACAAAGAAGCGCTGAAAAATTTAACCAAAGTTTCTGCCGGAGCGGATAATAAAAAAATTCGGGAGAAACGCGCATAACGACCCCATCAAAACGTTGATGACGGAAGGCAATGAAAAAAATTAAGTACTTCTACAATACCAACTCTCTCCGGTATGAAAAACTGGAAACGCCCTTACGGGTGAAATTGTTGCGGGTACTGGGTTTTCTTTCAACCGTTCTCGTCACCGCCCTGATCATTGTTTCTGTCGCTTACCGGTACTTTCCTTCCGCCAACGAAAAAAGACTGGAGCAGCAGAACCTCGCACTGAGAGAGAACTATCTGGTGCTGGATGAAAAGGCGCGAAAACTGGGGGAGCGGATGGAAGATCTGGAAGAACGGGATAACGAGGTGTACAGGGCAATATTTGAAGCGAACCCATTGCCGGACAGCGCCCGGCTGAAGGAACTGGACCAGCAGCGGGAGATCACACTGGTGATGGGCATGAGCCGTTTTGAGCTGGAGAGCTCCGTGGTACAGACCCTTGAAAATCTCGGCCGGAGGATGGCCGCCCAGGAAAAATCGTATACCGAGATCAATGAATTCATCAGGAATAAGGAAGACCTGCTGGCCAGCACTCCCGCCATCCAGCCCATCAGCAATGCCAACCTGAAACGGCTTGCTTCCGGCTTTGGCTACCGGATAGACCCGATATACAAGACGTCCCGTTTTCATGCGGGACTCGACTTTGCAGCACCTACCGGAACGCCCATCTACGCTACCGCCAATGGTGTGGTGAAGATTGCGGGCAACCTCGGCAACGGCTACGGCAATCACGTCGTGATCAATCACGGCTATGGTTACCAGACCCTATATGGCCATATGTACAGAGTAAAGGCGCAAAAAGGCCAGCGGGTTACCCGCGGAGAAATCATCGGTTATGTGGGCAGCACGGGAAAATCCACCGGCCCCCACTGCCACTACGAGGTACACAAGAACGGCCGCAGGGTAGACCCGGTTTACTTTTTCTATAACGACCTCACCCCCGAGCAGTTTAACCGGATCATCAAACTGGCCGCAGCCAGCAACCAGAGTTTCGACTAAGCTGTCCACTCACCTGCATGTTCCGGCTACAGCGCAGCCCGTCGCCCGGGTTGCGGTGCAAACCGGGTGTTTCCGATTCCACTATGCAGGCGCCTGCAAGCAGCTCGTCGCCTCTGTTGCGGTGCATCACAAAGCCAGTATCCTGTGCAGCCCGCAGCCACCTTCTTAGAAATGATAGTTCCATGACAGTTTCGGAGCTTAAAACCGTGTTTGGAGCTGGCAGCCGATAGGAAAATCGATGGTGTACCCTTAAATTTGCACCATGTTTCAGCCGCCCGATATTCTGACATTAGCCTACAAGCAGCCTGTGATGCAGGGAGAGCTGGAACTGATCTGGGAAAAAGAGCAGCAGATACCCGGATCTGTTCAGTACCTGATCAGGCGGTACCAGCGTAATCCCCAATGGGCGACAGACGATACCGGCATGATGGTCTACCACTATAAGCAGGCAGACTCCTCCGAAAATTACCTGGAACTGAAATTCTGTGTAACCGGCAACACCTACTGCGATAAGAAGACTGCCATCTGCGGAGCCTGCCAGCAGAATAGCTTCGGTAGCTGTAACAATAAAGTGAGCACGATCGACCTGTTGAGTTTCCGGTTTTCACCCATCCACCTGGGACATTTTGCGAGAGCAAGTACAACGGGCGGGGCGCTGAGCGACAAGATTCTGAATTTCAGGCATCCTTCCTCTTTTACCAAGATACTTTCCATCTGCGGCAGGAGTGCGATGGTGCTGGAGGCCCTGCTTAACCATTCCTATTCAGATAGCCTGGAGAATATATACATCAACGCCCAAACCCAGATGCTGCTGCTGTTCAGTCTCGATTGTATGGTAGGCGAAAAGGACGTGGAGAGTTTTCAGTGCAGGTTTCTTGCTAACGAGTCTGACCGGGAGAAGATCATTCAGGCCCGGGAAACCCTCCTCAAACACATCGGCGAGCCAATCACGATTAAGGAGCTCAGCCGTAAGGTGGCCATCAATGAATGTTACCTGAAAAAAGGGTTCAAGGAATTGTTCGGGATCACCATCTTCGATTTTTATCAAAGTCAGCGTATGGAACACGCCCGTTATCTGCTGTATGAAAAAGGGCTTAGCGTTACAGAAGTGTCCATGCTGTTGGGATACTCTTCCATTTCTCATTTCTCCACGGCCTTTAAAAAACACACCGGCCTGAAACCCTGTGAGCTTCTCTTCAGGGGATAAGTTTTAAGCGGCTTTTTTTTGGTATTTTTGACCCTTCCGCCTGTTAAAGCGGTCAATCTAAATTACAGTCTACTTGGAAACTGCCTACGAAACGGTGATAGGTCTTGAGGTGCATGCACAACTACTTACCCGCAGCAAATTATTCAGCGGCGACAGTGCGGATTTTGGCGGCGAACCCAATACCCATGTATCTCCTATTACGCTGGGTCACCCGGGCACCCTGCCCCTGCTAAACAGGAAAGCCGTGGAATATGCTGTGAAGCTCGGGCTGGCCTGTCATTGCGGTATCACCCGGATGAATTACTTCGCCCGGAAAAATTATTTCTACCCCGACCTTCCCAAAGGCTACCAGATATCGCAGCATACCACCCCGATTTGCACGGGCGGACATGTTGCCATCCGTACAGACGATGGCAACGTGAAACGCATTGTGCTGAACCGGATACATCTCGAAGAAGATGCGGGCAAGAGTTTGCACGATATTGATCCGCAAGGCACCTGCGTGGATTATAACCGCGCGGGCGTAGCCCTGGTGGAGATTGTGACGGAACCCTGCCTGTCTGGCGGAGAAGAAGCCTATTCCTATCTCACCGAATTAAGAAAACTGTTGCGGTACCTGCGGGTCTGTGATGGTAATATGGAAGAGGGCAGCATGCGGTGCGACGCCAATATTTCGGTACGCAGAAAAGGGGAAAGCACACTGGGCACAAAAGTGGAAGTGAAGAACCTCAATTCCATCCGGAATGTAAAGCGGGCCATCGAATTTGAATCCGGACGCCTGATCGGTATTTTGGAAGCCGGCGAAACCGTTATGCAGCAGACCCGCAGCTTCGACGCAACAAACGGCACTACGTTCGCACTCAGGAGTAAGGAGGAAGCCAATGACTACCGCTATTTTCCCGATCCCGACCTGATCCCCTTCGAGGTAACGGAAGCGACGGTGCAGGAAATACGCCGGGATATCCCGGCGCTGCCGGAAGAAAGAGTGGAAAAATATCAATCGGCATACCTATTGCCTGAATATGACGCAAGAGTGCTGACGGAAGAAAGGGAGCTTGCGGATTATTTTGAAGCCATAATCGGTAACACAAAAAATTATAAAGCCGCTTCGAACTGGTTGCTTGGGCCCGTCAAGTCGTACCTGAACGAGGCCGGCATTCCTATTGCGGAGTTTCCTATGCCTCCCGCCACAGTTGCGGACCTGATCGTGCTCTGCGATAGCGGGAAGGTGAATTTCTCCCTGGCTTCGTCGGTGATCTTTCCCCTGCTGATCGCGGAGCCGGAAAAAACGGCCGGGCAGATCGCAACGGAAAAGAACCTGGTGCAGGATGCAGACGCAGGCATGGTGAACACCTGGGTGGAAGAGGTGCTGAAGCGGATGCCGGAAAAAGTGGCCGAATACCAGAAGGGCAAAAAAGGCCTGATAGGGCTTTTTGTTGGCGAAGTAAAAAAGATATCCAAGGGAAAAGCTGATCCACGGCTTACAAATGAAATTCTATTACAAAAATTAAAGAACTGACCACATGCGACCCCGTATTACATTCACGAGCCTGCTTCTTGCAGTGATACTTTTTTCCTGTGAGGAACGACCCGCGGGTATGGTAGAAGTGACCGGAGAATTGAAGAATATTGAAACCCTGCGGGAACTGCATCCCGAAACATTTACGAGCGACACGGTGCTGCTCCTGCTTTCGGAAGTGCCTTTCGGCAACGAATCGCAGCCGCTCCTGCTCGACAGTGCGGAAGTCACTACCCGGGATGGCAAATTCACGCTCAGCGCCCAGGCCTCGAAAGAAAGCCTGTTCGATGTAACCGTTGGGGGGAGAATCTCTATACCGGTGGTGAACGATGCGCCCATCCATCTCGACATTGACCTTACCAATAAAGATGCCTACTATACCGTGGGCGGCTCTAAAGCAAGCCAGAGCCTGCGCGATTTTATATTCGGCTATAGCGAGAGAAGCATTACTGCCGCCAATACGTTTAAATCACTCGACAGCCTCAAGATAATGGGCTCCGACGATAGTGCGATCATCGCCAAAACGGAAGAAAAGAACAATTCCCTTGAAGAGCTGAACAAGTATGTCAAAACCACCGTGTCGAAGATGGAGAACCCGCTGGTGGCGGCTTTTTCCCTGGGAGTGGGCTCAAGAACGTTCTCGCATTCGGAATACGATTCACTGTTGAATAAAACCATCGAGCGGTATCCGACGGACCCCAACCTGCAATATCTCCGCAACCAGTTGACCGCTGCCGATACCGAAACAACGCAGTCCGGACATCAGTCTTGGGTGGGCATGCCTGCACCTGAAATGTCTATGCCGGATGTGGACGGCAAAGAAGTTGCGCTTTCCTCTTTTAAGGGAAAATACGTGCTGGTGGATTTCTGGGCAAGCTGGTGCGGCCCCTGCCGGCAGGAGAACCCGAACGTGGTGCGGGCCTATAACACTTTCAAGGACCGGAATTTTACCGTGCTGGGCGTTTCGCTCGACAAGGAAAGGAGCAACTGGCTGGAAGCCATTAAAAAAGACCGGCTCACCTGGACCCATATCAGCGATCTGGCTTTCTGGGACAGCAAGTCGGTAGACATCTTCGGTTTCCAGGGCATTCCCTACAATGTACTGATTGATCCGGATGGCGTCATCATCGCGGAGGGACTAAGGGGCAGCGACCTGATGAATACGTTGCAGGAGGTACTCAGCAAAAAATAAGTAATAAGGGGCGATCCATAGCCGGCAAATTTACAGGCTGCTGCGGGTTGGCGGTAATGCTGCATGCTGCTGCAGGGCTGGGTTGTTCCAAACTGCCGTATTAATGATGCGCGGTATCATAACACCGCACAGCGCTATTCGGATTGTTCACCCAGCACTATTCCGGATTGTTCTTTTTATCCCTTTTATTCAGTGAGAGCAGCAGGGCCGGTAAAAATACCAGGTTTGTAAATGTAGCCATCACCAGTGTAAGCGAGGTTAGCCATCCCAATGCCTGGGTGCCCCCGAAGCCGCTGAAACAAAAGATGACAAATCCGGCTATCAGCACCAGCGAGGTATAGATGATGCTGATGCCCGTTCTATGGATAGTGTCTACCACGGCCCGGTCAGGCTGTTGTCGGTTATGCGACATCAGCTCCTGTTTATAATTCACCAGAAACCGTATCGTGATATCGATAGCAATGCCGAGCGCAACGGAAAACACCAGCACGGTAGAAGGTTTGATACGTACACCCGCCCATCCCATCACGCCCGCGGTGATCACGAGCGGAATAATATTCGGAAGAAGCGAACAAAATAATATTCTCGCCGAACGGAACAGGTACAGCATACAGAGGCTGATCAGCAGGAAAGCCCACATAATACTTTCCTTCAGCCCGTTGATAATAAAGGTGGTGCCCTCAAGAAAAGTAACGCTGCTGCCTGTCAGCCGGATGTTGTAATGGGTAGTGTCAAAGAGCCGGCTGCTCTCCGTTTCAATTTCGTCCAGCAGCAGGGAGAGCTGTTTGCTGCCCACGTCGGCCATGTTCGCGCTGATCCGCGTACGCTGGCGGCCTGTGTCCATAAAACTGTTCACCAACTGGTTGAAGGTATTTTTTTTCGATCCCTCATCCTGCGTTGTTCTGGTACTCAGGTATTGTGAAAGGAAGGCCATGTCGAAGGAATTCGGCACGCCGTAGTTGAGGCTGTCGCCGTCATAATATGCCTGCCGTGCGAACTTCATCCCTTCCACGATCGACAGCGGCCGGTTCATGCCGGGCAGGGAATCGATGAAAAGCGACAGGGTATCGATCTTTTCGAAGGTGCGTAGCGGATGGCTGCGCAAGCCATTTTTCCGTTTGGTGTCTACAATGATCTCCAATGGCATCACCCCTTCAAAATTCTCTTCGAAAAATTTAAGATCGCTATATAGCTTGTCGGTTTTCGGCAGATCATCCACGATAAACCCTTCCGATTTTAACCTGAACACGCCGGCTGCAGATACCAGCAACACTAAGAGAGAAATACCGTAGATGGATCTGCGATGGCGCAGCGACCATATTTCGAGTCTGTCCAGTATCTGTAGCAGCCACTTGTTGTCCAGGTAGCGGGTGTGCCTGGCTGTGGGTGCGGATAATATGCTCAAAACAATGGGGATGACCAGCAGCGAAATAAAGAACAACGCCATGATGTTGATACCGGCCACCACGCCGAACTCCTTTAATATAGCGCTGCGGGTGAGGGCAAACACGGCGAAACCGATGGCTGCGGCAATATTGCAGAATAAAGTGACGATGCCCATCTTTCCGATCATCTCCACCAGCGCCGCTTTTTTCATATTGGCGGCTGAAACGCCGCTCTGCTGCAGGTCGCGGTATGCACTGTGGTATTTATTGAGGAAATAAATGCAGTTCGGCACACCGATTACCACGATCAGGGGTGGGATCAGCGCGTTTAAGAGCGTGATGTTATAACCGAAGAGGTGCATCGTGCCCAGGCTCCATATCACCCCGCACACCACTACAAATAACGACAGGGTCATGGCGCTGAAGCTCCTGAAGAAGATCAGCAGGATGGCAGCAGACAGGAGCACCGAGCCTAACAGGAACCACTGCATCTCACCGGCTATCCGCGTGGCCATATTGGTGCGGATCAGTGGCAGGCCGCTGTAATGCATTTTAAGCGTATGGGCTTTCCCAAACGTTTCTCCGCGTTCCACAATAGCATTCACCACCGCGGTCCGCCTGGCGGACCCCATCACCTCCTTGTCGATATTCACTCCGGCCAGGTAGGTATGGGCAGGCTGGTTATACAATAAACCGTCATAGAATTTCAGGCTGAAGAAAAGTTCCTTAAGGCTGTCCAGCTCCGGTTGCTGCAGCGTTCCGGCAGGGAATACCGGGATCGCATTTAATTTTTCCTCAACGGTGTCTTTCACCAGGTTGACGGCCCCCGGAATGCTTAGCACACCCACCACCCCTTCGATGCCGGTAAGGTCGGAAATCAGTGCGGCATAGTCGTTAAACTGGTGCGCCGTGAATAGCTCGTGCGACTGAAAACCGATCACCAGCAGATTTCCGTCTTCCCCAAACTGTTTGCGGAATTCCTGGTATGCCTTGTATTTCGGATTATCCGTAGGGATCGCTTTGGTAAACTCGTAGCTAAGCTGTACCTGAGATGCGTGCCAGGCCATCCAACCAGTAATACCCAGGATCAGCATCAATAAAGGCCACCTGGATCGCAGAATAAAAAAAGCAAGCTTCTCCCACATCTCGTCCGTGTTAACCGGTAAAATATTAAATAAAGGCGGCAAGATAGTTAACTTTGAACGGTGTCTCACCACAAAACCAGCGGCATAGTATTAAAAACGGTACGGTACGGCGAAACCAGCCTCATCGCCACGATCTATACCGAGCTATTCGGTTTGCAATCTTATCTCGTGAACGGCGTGCGCAACACATCCAAGAAGGGAGCGGGCAGAGCTAATCTTTTTCAATCTGCGGCGATACTCGATCTGATCGTATACCACAACGAGCTCAAAAATCTTCAGCGTGTCAAAGAGTTTAGATGGGGGCATATTTATTCCTCCATTTTTTTTAATGTGCCACGGAATGCGGTTGCGCTTTTTATGGTAGAGCTATTGCTGAGAAGCCTGAAGCAGCCGGAATCCAATGCGTCTCTTTACCATTTTATAGAACGGGCCTTTCTCGATCTGGACGAAGCGGAGGAATCCACCATCGCCACCTTCCCCCTTCATTTTGCACTCCGGCTTTGCGGCCAGTACGGCTTTGGGCTGCGGGATGCCCACTCTGAAAAGCTACATATTCTGGATCTCCGGGAAGGTGCATTTGTGCAGGAAAGGCCTACCCACCCTTACTTTCTCGAGGGAGTGTATAGCCATCTCACCTCGGACCTGCTGAAAGCGACAACACCTTCCGACGCAGGAAATATCCGGATGAATCGTGAAACGCGCCGCACCCTGCTGCATGCTTTCGAAACCTTTTACGCGCTCCACATTCAGGATTTCGGCACCCTGAAAACCCTTCCTGTGCTGGAAACGGTGCTGGGCTAATAGAGGCCTGCGGCGATTAGTTCCGCGGGCCGCCGGACGGCAGAAAAGGATGGGAATATAATAGCTGGGTCAGTGAGAGGATTCGATAATGCCGCGTCGGTTCCGATCATCAGAGCGTCCTGGTCATAGCAGCCGCTCGGCCACTGCATCCCGTAGGGAATTTGTGTTGGGGTGACGGATCAGTACCACTCCCGGTTGTTTACCCTTTTCAAAGCTACCCGCCCGGTCGTTTATTCTTAAAGCCTCTGCGCCCTGGCTGGTGGCCCATCGCAGCAGTTCGGCCAGCGGCACAGCAGGAAAATGATGGTGCAGGGTTTTCAGTTCTTCCAGCACCGATAGCTGCCGGTTCGAAGCCAGGCTGTCGGTGCCGATGACCAGTTTCGATCCATACTCCTGCAGCAAGCCGATATCGGGCAAACTACCGGTGATGTACAAGTTGGCGTTCGGGCAAACGCACCAGTACAACGCAGGGAGGGAAGCGCCCGCTGCGCGTATCTCCTCCAGTTCCGTTCTGCCCGTATACACGTTGTGGACAAGTATCAGGGAGTGGTCCTGTGAGATATATTTCAGGCAGGTTTGCAGGCTGCTCCTGCCACTGGGGCGAAATCCCGCAGTGTCTATCCCCAGGGTACTGAACAATCGGAGGAACGGCCCCTCTCCGCGCAGGAAGAACTCATTTTCCCCGCTGCTTTCCTGGTTATGCATGGTGATCAGACTACCGGTTTCGTGATCGTTCAGTAAGGCAAATAATCCCGGTGAAACGGAATAAGGAGAATGGGGAGAAACGGAGGCCGACGACAAGAAGCCCTGGAGGGCAGGGCCGGTTGGCTGTACCGAACCGGCTCGTGAAGCAGCAGTTGCCGGCAGTCCTCCATCGGGCAGTGGGTCGTTTGCAAACCTGCGATAGAGGGCCACCGCTTCCTTAAACCGCGTCACTGCCGTGTTGCCGTCAAATCCCATCACTTCGATAAAGCTGTGGTAATAGAGCCGCCCTGCCCGTTTCAGTTCAAGCGTATGATCGGTGTTGCAGATATCGCCTACCGCCACGATACCATTGCCGGCCATCTCCCGCTCTGCGTCGGCCGCTGCACGGCGGATCCCTTCGGGCGACGAACCCCTGGCACCCATCACCGCGAGCAGAAACCCGACCATACCGGTGCCTTCCGGCACCTCACCCCGCATGTGGGAGAGCTCAAGATGGCAATGGCAGTTGATGAAGCCGGGGCAAAGAGTGCCGGAAAGCCGCTCGGCCTCACCAGCTTCAGCGGGACCGGTAATATCCTGCACCACGCCGGCCTCGTCGGTCACAAGCACTACCGGCTCACCGATCATCTCACGACCGGTAAACAGTCGATCTGCAAAGAATTTCCTGTAAATCATGATTCCCGAATCATTTAACTTTGCCTCCCGATTTTTCATAAAAGTAAAGCAATCTATGTTAGATAAGATCGCTGCCATCAAGGCAAGATTCGAAGACCTCGGCGTGGCGCTCACCAATCCGGAAGTGGTGAACGATAACCGGCGGTATATGGAGCTGAGCAAGGAATACCGTAGTCTCGAAAAGATCGTGAAGGCCTATGCGGATTATCAAAAGGTACTGGACGATATTGTTTTCTATAAAGAGGCGTTGAACGGCGACGATCAGGAGCTGCGCGATCTGGCCAAAGCCGAAGCGCCGGAATTGGAGGGGAAAAAGGAGAAGGCCGAAAACCATATAAGGCAGTTATTGGTGCCTAAAGACCCGCAGGACGACAAAAATGCGATTATTGAGATCAGGGCAGGAACAGGCGGCGACGAAGCCAGTCTTTTTGCCGGCGACCTGCTGCGCATGTATCTTCGGTTTTGCGAGGAAAAAGGTTGGAAAACAAACGTTCTCAGCGAAAGCGAGGGCACCGTGGGCGGCTACAAGGAGGTGATGCTGGAAGTAACCGGAGACGACGTGTACGGGACCCTTAAATTCGAAAGCGGGGTGCACCGTGTGCAGCGGGTACCCGATACTGAGACCAGCGGGCGCGTACATACGTCTGCGGCAACCGTGGCCGTGATGCCTGAAGCGGATGAGGTGGATTTTGAGCTGAACCCCGCCGATGTAAAGATGGAGACCGCCAGAAGCGGCGGGGCCGGCGGCCAGAACGTTAACAAGGTGGAAACCAAGGTGATGCTGACGCATCTCCCCACCGGCACGGTCGTGATCTGCCAGACCGAGCGCTCACAGTTGGGTAACCGCGAAAAAGCAATGCAGATGCTGCGCACCAAGTTATACGAAGAACAGGTCCGCAAACAGGAAGAAGAGACCTCCCGGCACCGTAAAAGCCTGGTAAGCAGCGGCGACCGGAGTGCTAAGATCAGGACCTACAATTTCCCTCAGGGCCGTATAACTGACCACCGCATAGGCCTTACTGTGTACAATCTCGACGCGGTTATGCACGGTGATATTCAGGAGTTTATCGACGCACTTCAGTTTGCCGAAAATTCCGCAAAACTTGCGAAGCAGAATTAAAGAAAAAAGATTAAATTAGTAAGGCGGTTTTGAGCAGCCGGGTAAACTGTGCCCGTGAGTAAGCCAAGTGAGTTGCGGGGCAATGCTAGCAAGGCAGTGTTAAGCAAAGACAAGGTTAAGTAAGGCAATGTTAAGCAAAG
>CAZUWX010000029.1:0-21561 GCA_964624205.1 uncultured Chitinophagaceae bacterium | reverse complement strand
TGTTAAGCAAAGACAAGGTTAAGTAAGGCAATGTTAAGCAAAGGCAATGTTAAGATTATGAGAAATCAAATCCCCAAAGGGGAAAAGATATCTACATCAACGTACTTTTGCAACAGAGAGAAGGATCAGAAGAAGAGAGATTAAACGTAAAACAGGGCTTTAAATCGGCTTTAACAGAGCATTGAATACTAATGGCACCCGATTTGCGTTTTATATAAACAGATTCAAAAAAGGCTTCATAAAGCAGTCAATTTTCTCATAAGCAGTTAGTTTTGGTTACAGCCCCTGTTTCTACAGGGGCTTTTTTTATCAACTACGTAAGAAAATTTCCCGCTTTATGAAGGCATGGCTTCTAACAAGACCACCGGCACTATGGAAACGCTGCACGAAAAATAGGCATTTCTGATTTTTGCACTTGATTTCAATCAATTTCTCAAAAGCCATATCCCGGCAGCGATGGCCCCTGCAGCATTTGCCACAATATCGCCCCCGTCGAACGACCGGTAGGGGATAAAGTAGAGTTGCACAAATTCCATCATTATGCCGACTAATACTGCCAGGAATACAACGACAAGGATGATGGGTTTCAGGCGGGTTCCCGCCCCTCTATTCTCCCGGAAATGAAGTCCCCAGAACAGCACATTAGCCCCAAAAAGGACAACATGCACCAGTTTATCCAGGTTAGGAATACCAAACAACCCGGCGCCCTTGACCATTGATCCAGGTAAACAAAGCAAAATAATGGTAAAAACTGTCCAACTTAGCGGGAAAAGCCGGTTATACAGTATTTTTTGAATAGCGCCCAACATAATCGCGGGTAAGATAATCCAAAATTATAGAGTTTACTATGCCCCCCGGGGGCTCCTTTGGAAAGAAAGGAAGCCGTTTAAAAATGCTAACCGCCCACCACGGCGGCGTAAGCGGCCGCATCCATCAGGGCATCTGCATCGGCGGGATCGTTTACTTTCAGCCGGATCATCCAACCCTCCCCGTAAGGATCATTATTCACCAGTTCGGGTTGGTCAGCCAGGGCAGGATTCAGCTCCAGTACAGTTCCGGCCAGGGGCAGAAACAGATCGGAAACCGTTTTCACCGCCTCAACAGAGCCGAAGACGGCTTCTGCTCCAAGCGATTTTCCCACCGTCTCTATTTCAACATATACAATGTCCCCTAACTCCTGTTGTGCAAATTCGGTAATGCCGATGATTGCGGTATCGCCTTCCATCCGGACCCATTCATGGTCTTTGGTGTAACGCAATGTTTCTGGAAAATTCATATTGTGGTTTTTACGGGTAATTTTTTACCGGTGCCAATATTACAAAATATTGTGTGTCTCGAAATAGAGCAGTACATGATCTTTTAAAAAATTTTCCTGCACTATCATGTCCATCACCGGCAGTGCTTTTAGTTGCCGGAAATGGGGCCACCCGTCTGTGTCATACTGGTCAAATTCATAGTAGCCGCTTTGAGCGAGCAGCGAACATACGGCAATATGCATCAGGTCCTGTTTCTGCTCCTTGGTGAATTTATGTCGTATCTGCCCGAATTCCTGGATCCCAATCAAAAATAGGATCGCCTCCATGTCGGGTTTTTTGCCGAACTTTTGCAGCAATGCTGCTTCGAGCTCCCACCATCTTGTCTGCAGATCGTCTTTTACTTCCATGCTGGCAAAGATAAGATTCCCCCACATAGCATTTTATTGACAACGGAGCGTCCTCAATTCGTTCAACCGGGAATAGGATACACGAACAAAGCTTTCACCTTGTGGTGCGGGTTGTCCACGGGCTGATCGTTGTGCGGGGTATGTGTGGACAAGTTTTAACCGTGCGGGTATGTGGCGTCCATAGTCCGACCGCTGTGCGCGGGGTACGTATAGGCAAAAACTAAAGCCATAAGGATGATAGCGAACTGATTATCTTTGCGATCAAATATTCGATCCCAATGTTGCAGATTAGCTATATACGCCAGCAACCTGCGCTGGTGAAGCAGAAGCTGGCTATAAAGAACTTCAAGGAAACGGAGCTGGTAGACACAATCCTACAATGCGACGACGAAAAAAAGCAGGTTCAATTAGAAAGCGAGTCCCTGCAATCCAGGGCAAACGCCCTTTCCAAGGAGATCGGCAAGCTGATGGCAGCAGGCAGGCAGGCAGAGGCAGCGGAAAAAAAGCAGGAGGTGGAATCCTTGAACGCGTCCGCCAGACCGCTTAAAGAAAAGCTGGCCACGCTGGACGCCCGGCTTAACGAGCTGCTGGTGAAGCTCCCCAACCTGCCATCCGACCAGGTGCCGCCGGGGGTGTCTGCGAGCGATAACCAGATTGTCCGCGAAGGAGGAACACGGCCCACGCTTCCGGCCGGCAGCTTCCCTCATTGGGAATTGGCCAGGATGTATGGGTTGATCGATTTTGAGTTGGGCAATAAGGTAACCGGTAGCGGTTTCCCCTTCTATACCGGCCCCGGCGCCCGGTACCAGCGCTCGCTGATCCAGTATTTCCTTGATTACAATATTGCTGCGGGGTACAAAGAGTATTTACCCCCTTTTATGGTGAATGAAGACTCGGCCTATGGAACGGGGCAGCTTCCGGATAAGGACGGCCAGATGTATCACGTTACAGCGGACAATTTCTACCTGATCCCCACTGCCGAAGTGCCGGTGACCAATATCTATCGCAACGAGATCATCAGCGAAAACGATTTGCCGGTGAAGATGACTGCCTATACACCCTGTTTCCGAAGAGAGGCGGGTAGCTATGGCAAGGACGTACGGGGATTGAACCGTCTGCACCAGTTTGAGAAAGTAGAGCTGGTACAGCTCGTAGACCCGGCCAAAAGTTATGAAGCCCTGGAAGAAATGGTGGAGCATGTGGAAAAATTGATCCAGTCACTGCAGTTGCCTTATCGTATCCTGAAGCTTTGCGGGGGCGACATGGGATTCACTTCTGCGCTCACCTACGATTTCGAGGTGTATAGCATAGCTCAGGATAAATGGCTGGAAGTCAGCTCGGTATCCAATTGCGAAGCCTACCAGACAAACAGGATGAAGATCCGTTTCAAAACCGGCGGCGGCAAGCCCCAGCTTGTACATTCGCTCAATGGCAGTTCACTGGCCCTGCCCCGGATACTGGCTGCACTGCTGGAAAACAATCAGTCAGAGACGGGCATTACGATCCCTGATCCCGTTCAGCGGTATTTCGGGGGTGCCAAAATAGAAAAGGGGAAGGGCTGAGCGCATGCCCTGCAGGCATCAGCGCAACAAATTTCCAACGCAAGGGCGCTCTCTGGTCGTTTAGGCGCGGGTCTGCGGCAGGCAGGGCCTCTATAAACACAGCGAGCCTCTCAGGGAGAGACTCGCCGCATCAATATCATATCGCTCCCTACCAGCCTTGTTTGGCAATGCCGGCCTTGATGGCGTCAAGGGCTTTCTGTTCTCCAAGCAAAGTGGTGAGTTTGTTGCCTTTCCCGTCATTGCCCTGGGCCATGTACGCACCCCTGGCAGTTTTAGTGATCACTGCATCTTTGATGGGAACGTTCTTTTCTTTTGTCTTAACATTATAGGCGGTGAGCGTTACTTCAGGCATAAGTAAGTATTTTGTTGATTAGTAATATTCGGCTACTGGCAAGATTCTTGTCGATAACCCGTTTTTAAAGATAGGAATTATTGATCAGCGGCTGCCGAATATTTAATTTTTTATCCCCGAGCTTATATATCGAGTTTGGCGTAGCGGGCGTGGGATTCGATAAATTCCCTTCTGGGTGCCACTTCGTCGCCCATCAGCATGCTGAAGACCAGGTCTGCTTCTGCCGCGCTGTCAATGCTCACCTGTTTGAGGGTACGGGTGGCGGGATTCATAGTGGTTTCCCATAGCTGCTCGCTGTTCATCTCGCCCAGGCCTTTGTAGCGCTGTATGCCGACGGCGTCTTCTTTCCCGTTGCCGAGCTTTTCGATCAGCGCTTTACGCTGTTCCTCTGTCCAGGCATAAGCCTGCTCCTTGCCTCTTTTTACAAGATAAAGCGGCGGCTGCGCAATGTAGACGTACCCCTGCTCCACCAGCTCCTTCATGTAGCGGTAGATAAAGGTCAGGATAAGGGTGGCGATATGGCTGCCATCCACATCCGCATCCGTCATGATGATCAGTTTATGATATCGTAGTTTATTTATATTCAGTGCTTTAGGGTCTTCCGGGGTGCCTACGGTAACGCCAAGGGCGGTGTAGATGTTCCGGATCTCCTCATTCTCATATATCCGGTGTTCCATGGCTTTTTCCACGTTCAGGATCTTTCCCCGGAGGGGTAGGATTGCCTGGAAAGCCCGGTCGCGCCCCTGTTTGGCCGTACCGCCGGCTGAATCTCCTTCCACGAGATAAAGCTCGCAGCGCTCGGGGTCGCGTTCGGAACAGTCGGCCAGTTTTCCCGGCAGACCGCCGCCGCTCAGGACGCTTTTACGCTGCACCAGTTCGCGTGCCTTGCGGGCTGCCGCCCTGGCCTGCGCGGCGAGGACTACTTTCTGGATGATACTCTTTGCTTCGCGGGGATGCTCCTCCAAATAGGCCTCCAGCGCTTTCGACACGGTGCTGTCCACCACTCCCATCACCTCGCTATTGCCCAGTTTGGTTTTGGTCTGCCCTTCAAATTGCGGTTCGGGAACCTTTACCGAGATAATGCAGCTTAGTCCCTCGCGGAAATCATCTCCTTCGATTTCCACCTTTGCCTTTTCAAACATACCCTGCTTATCACCATAGCTCTTGAAAGTACGGGTAAGCGCCCGGCGGAAGCCCGATATATGGGTGCCGCCTTCGATGGTGTTGATATTATTCACATAGGAATAAATATGCTCGGCATAGCCATCGTTATAGATTAATGCCACTTCCACCATTACGTTGGTTTGCTCATCCCGTCCTTCCACGTAGATCACTGCGGGAAGGAGCGCCAGTCTGCCGGCATTCCGGTCCAGCATTTCTACAAACTCAACGATGCCGCCCTCGCTGTAAAAGGTCTTGGTGTAGAAGTTGCCAGCATCATCGTGCTCCCGCAGATCGTTAATTGTAATGGAAATGCCTTTGTTCAGGTACGACAGCTCGCGGAGCCGGCTTTCCAGCACTTCTTTTTTGAACACTGTTGTGTTAAAGATGGAGCCGTCCGGCCAGAAATGCACGAGCGTACCCGTTTTGTCGGTTACTCCGATTTCTCGTACAGGGTATTTGGGAATACCAATACCGTATTCCTGCTCGAATATCTTTCCCTCACGAAAAACCGTCACATGCAGCCGGGAGCTAAGTGCATTCACGCAACTCACCCCAACGCCGTGCAGGCCGCCAGACACTTTATATGTATTCTTATCAAATTTTCCACCGGCATGCAGCACAGTCATCACCACTTCCAACGCGCTTCTCTTCTCCTTCGAGTTGATGCCCGTGGGAATACCCCGGCCATCGTCGCTCACGGAGACCGAATTATCTTCGTGGATCGTGACGATGATGCTGGAACAATAGCCGGCAAGGGCCTCGTCGATGGAGTTGTCTACAACCTCATACACAAGATGGTGGAGCCCTTTTTCACTGACGTCACCGATGTACATCGCGGGGCGTTTGCGAACTGCTTCCAAACCTTCCAGAACCTGTATGCTGTCTGCACCGTAACCTGCTGCAGGCAGGGGTATAATTTCCTGAATTTCTTCACTCATAATATGGGAATGGTGGTCGTTGATTTGTATAAAACGGAGTATTTGCAAAAATACAAAATATAACCCTAATGGCCTATTTAAGTGCTATCTTTACAGCATAGTTTTTGCTTCATTTTGTTATTTTTCTGTACGCTTTTTTCATCAATTCTGTCGGGGTATGGCAAGAACAGTTTCACAGATAAGTTTTGATTTCCGCGAAGCGGAAAACACACTGCCTGAGACGGCTGGAACCTCCCAAAAACCGGCTGAAACCGGTGTGAATGGAGTGCCAAAAGACGGGCTGGCACCAGTGTCGGAAGAAACGGCGCCGCAGGATGGAAAAGGAAGCGGGATAACAGGGGAAACAGTGCTGCAGGATGAAAAGCTGCAGGACGGAAAAGAGTGGCCGGAGACGAGCGAAATCGATATTCGGGGAAAACGGCTTCTGCCGGCCGTAGCAAAAAGCGGCCGGGGCAGAAAATCGCAGAAAACTTATGCGGCGGAGGCCGATCTGGTAGAAGTACCTAATGACGAGATCCTTTTTCAGCGTCAGTATTACGCTATCGGGGAGGTGGCGCAGATGTTCAAGGTGAATCCTTCCCTATTACGATTCTGGGAGGCCGAATTTGACATCATCAAACCGCGGAAAAACAGGAAGGGCGACCGGCATTTCAGGCCGGCGGACATCAAAAATCTGCAGTTGATCTACGATCTTCTTCGCCGCCGTAAGCTCACCATCGACGGTGCCCGCGATTTTCTGCGCAATAGTAAAAAAACGCAGGAGCGGTTCGAGATGATCCAATCACTTCAAAAGATCCGCGCCTTTCTGCTGGAGATCAGGGCGTCGGTGAATGGATGAGGCGGGCGGTGCTGATCCGCTGACAGAGAATACTCCGTGGCTGACCGGCAATCAATTCTCCGGGTTCGTCGGATTTTTTTCGGTTGCCAGCCGGATATCCATTTTTTTCATCAGCTCGATTATTGAAAGATTCACCGTTTGTCGCACCTGGTTAAAATCTGCGGAGGGTATGGTAGCGGTGAAAAACTCAACGTGTACAAAATAGGCGTTCCTCACGATATCGGAGAGAAAAACGGTGTAATTTTCCACTTCCCGTGTGTTGTGCAATAGTGTTTCGATCTCTGCCACCAATTGTTTCACACTTTCGTACTCCGTTTCGCCCCCCAGCTCCAACTGCACAAAAGCCCGCCGCTGCGTTTGCAGGCTCAGATTGTCGGTGATACTGTCTACCATCTGTTTGTTGGGAACCGTCACATAGGTTTTCTGTGTGGTGCGCAGTCTTGTACTCCTCAAACCGATACGTTCCACTGTGCCCGTTATATTATGCACTTTCACCTGGTCGCCCATCGTGAACGGACGGTCGAAAAATATAATAAAGGAGGCGATCAGGTTTTCGATGCTTTCCCGCGTGGCCAGGGCGATGGCAGCACCGGCAATACTCAATCCTGTGATCAGGCTGGATATGCGGAAGCTGAACGCATATTTCAGCACCAGCAGCACGCCGATTATTACCAGCAGTACTTTGAAAAAGTCTTTAAAAAAAACAATGAGCTGATTTTCGTTGTTCTTTTCTCCTATCGCCGCTTTTTGGCCCAGGATGATAGCGATAAAATCGATAATGCGCAGCATCAGCCGGATGAAGGAATAGATAATCGTAATGATGGCCACCACCTCCACAATACGTCGCAGGCTGACCTTATAAATATCTATATTCAGCACTGCGGGGAAGCGGAGCTTTTCCAGCGCGATAATTGTTACCAGGATGATGATAAAACTTTCGAGGGGTGGTACCACCAGCTTCACGAATCGTTGCCTGTCTATCCCGCTGACGATTCTCCGAACTACCCGGAACACGACCCCTGCCGCGAACCGCGAGATGAGCCGCTTCAGGAAAATAGTGACCAGGATTACTCCGAGAATAATAAGATAGTGTCCCAAGGGATTATCCAGCACAACCAGATCGAATATTTTTAGCATGAGTTAGAGATAGGAATAGATCAGCACACCTTCTGATTTCAGAAGATACACCTGACCTGACAAAATGATGATTTTTTTTGCGTCTTTCATAAAAGGTGGTATCCGGAATCGCTGTAACTGCAGGCTACCTGCGTTGTACCGGTATAAAAAATCGTTATCCCTGCCAAAGAGGGTGTTGTTAATTACATTAAAATCGCGCCAGCCTGTAAATGGTAGCCGGTTTTTGAACGCGCCGTAATAGTCGAACTGGTACACGCCCATTTCCGGGTCGTACAAATACACGAGGTTGGTCTGATCGATGATCTGCGCGGGTGCGGGCACAGAATCGAAGACCTGCCGGAAATCGGCCGACTGATCGATCAGCCTGCCGTCGTCACCTATCTTTTTCAGCTTCAGCTCCATCTCGTCAAAGATCCAGATGTTGTTGTCGTACGACTGCCCGATGGCGCTTACCTGCAGGAGATTCTGTTTACGCAGGTCGATGGTGGCGCGCACACTCATCAGCCGGTCCAGCACTACAATGGTTCCGAAGTCTTTATAGAACAGGAGTGTTTTGAGCGGATTACTTACGTCGATGGAGAAGAGTTTACCGAAACGGCGGGTATTGTTAAAAACACCGAGCGAGTCGCCGTCCGACCGCAATTTTTTTAACTGGCCGTTCGGATGCATCAGGTACATATTGCCGAGTTTATCCACCGCCATGTCGCTCACTGCGCCGGGGTGGCTTCCCAAAAACCGGAACAGGCTGTCCTGTTGCGCCAGGCCGGGGAAAAAATGGAACAGGCCGGCCAGTAATATGACTATGCGAAGGTTCATCTTCTGACGATCTTTTGCTCGTTCCCGGGATAACGCGATTGCAGGGTCAGTTGTTGCCCGTCGAACACGGCGTATGTAAAATACCGGATCCAGTCGCCCAGGTTAATATACCTGCTTCCGTTCAGCCGGTAGTCGATCGGCAGGTGCCGGTGACCAAAAATCAGGAAGTCGTAATGCCTGGTCTTGAGTACTTCCCGGCAGTAGATGATCAGCCATTCCTTATCCTCACCCAGGAACGTTTCGTCAAGCGTGCCGGTCGACGCGCGGCTTTTTTTGCTCAGGGACCCTGCTATCCCCATACCGATATATGGCGGCAATATTCCGAAGAGCCACTGGCAAACAGGATTTCTGAAAACTTTTTTCAGCATCTTATATCCTTTGTCGCCCGGCCCCAGTCCATCGCCGTGTCCAACAAGGAATTTTTTGCCACTGAACTCAAATTCGCGTGGGGCGAAATAGACGGGTATGTTTAGCTCCGACTGCAGATAATCCTTCATCCACATATCATGATTACCCACAAAAAAATGTATGCGTATGCCCTTGTCCGTTAATTCGGCAAGTTTACCGAGCAGTCTGGTATATCCCCGGGGCACTACTTTCCGGTATTCGTACCAGAAATCGAACATATCTCCCACAATAAAGATGGTGTCGGCATCCCGGCCGGCTTCGTCCAGGAATTCCACGATCTTTTTCTCGCGCACGAGGCTTTGTGCTGCATTCGGCGCACCCAGGTGAAAATCGGAGAGGAAGTATATTTTTTTACTGCTCATTGTTTTCTACAAGAAATACGTACACTTCTTTGGGACCATGTACGCCCACCACCAGGGTTTTCTCGATGTCAGCCGTTCTGCTCGGGCCGGTGGCGAAGGTTACGAGGGAGGGGAGTTTTCCCTGATACCTTTGTTTCACCAGTTGCAGGCCGTCCCTCACATCGTACACCAGTTGATCGGTGAAGGCTACACAGAGATGAACCGGCGCATACACGCTGGTAGTGCGGCCGCTCTGTCCGGCCGAACTCAGCAGGATGCTGCCGGTTCTGGCTATCAGGGCCTCGCAGGTGGTGATGGCGGCATCCGCATTTGCCAGGCTGCGGCAGGACCCGGCTGCTGCCAGTTGTGTGGGAAGCAGGGTGTTTAGGTTTTCTTCATTCCAGTAGACGTGTTCCCATTTACGATTGGCGATAAGCTGCTCCAACTGCTGGCCGAACTCGACCGGGTCAGCGCAGTACACGAACCTGCCCAGGAGTTTTGAAAACTGCTCGCCGAATTCAATTTCCATCTCCTGCCTGCCGGGTTGAAACACTGGTGAATTGCCTTCGCTGGCGGGAAATGGAAGAGGCGTTGAACTCGTCAACGCCTTCCTTATTTTTTTGAGTATATTTTCTTTTGAAGCTGAAACGTGCATCACGATTGTGTTGCAGGATGATTGGTGATATTGCTGTCGTAGGGCGGCACTCCTTCACTGATAGTTCCCTGTTCAGCGTGATGGTCGGGGTTGTCGTCCACGTCCAGCGTTTTTGTTTCCCGGAAGGGCCGCTTGCCGATCAGATGCTCCACGTCGCTCTGGAACAATACCTCTTTCAGCAGCAGTTCTTCGGCGAGGATCTCCACCTCCTGTTTTTTCTCTGTCAGCAGCTCCTTTGTTTTTTCGTAGGCATCCGCGATCAGTTTTCTCACCTCCTCATCGATCAGCTTGGACGTCTCTTCCGAGTAGGGTTTGGTAAACGAATTCTCTGCGGAAGGATCATAGAAGCTCACATTGCCCACCTTGGTATTCATGCCGTACACCGTTACCATAGAATAGGCCATCCGGGTCACCTGCTGCAGGTCGTTCTGCGCGCCGGTAGACACTTTCCCGAAGAATATGTCTTCGCTGGCTCTTCCGCCGAGCGTCATACATATCTGGTCGAGCAACTGATCGGTGTCGTAGAGATATTGTTCTTTAGGCGTATACTGAGCGTATCCCAGGGCGGCAACGCCGCGGGGCACGATCGTCACCTTCAGCAGGGGATATGCGTGTTCGAGGAACCAGCCGCAGATGGCGTGGCCGGCTTCGTGATAGGCGATGATCCTTTTTTCTTCGGGGCGGATGATCTTGTTCTTTTTTTCCAGCCCGCCGATCACGCGGTCCACCGCATCCTGGAAATCCTCCATTTCCACGTGTTCCTTCCCCTTCCTTGCGGCGATCAGTGCGGCCTCGTTGCAGATATTGGCGATATCGGCACCGGCAAACCCGGGGGTCTGCTCCGCCAGTTTGTGGATGTCTACTTTGGTGGATATCTTGATCGGCTTGAGGTGCACCTTGAAGATGTGTTCCCGGCCTTTCAGGTCGGGTTTATCAATCGAGATCTGGCGGTCGAACCTTCCGGGGCGTAACAGCGCGGAATCCAGTACGTCGGGCCGGTTGGTTGCAGCCAATACGATGATCCCGCTTTCGCCGCTGAAACCGTCCATTTCCACCAAGAGCTGGTTCAGGGTGCTTTCCCTTTCATCGTTGCTCATCACGGCATTTTTTCCGCGCGCCCTTCCGATAGCATCGATCTCGTCGATGAATATGATACAGGGTGCTTTTTCCCGTGCTTGTTTGAAAAGATCCCGCACCCTGCTGGCGCCTACACCTACAAACAGCTCTACAAAGTCGGAGCCGGACATAGAGAAAAATGGCACCTGGGCTTCGCCCGCCATGGCTTTTGCCAGGAGGGTCTTACCCGTACCCGGAGGGCCTACCAGGAGTGCTCCTTTGGGAATCTTGCCGCCGAGGGCAGTATATTTTTTGGGATTTTTAAGAAAGTCCACGATCTCCATCACTTCCACTTTTGCCTCATCAAGGCCGGCTACGTCCGCAAACGTAATATTCACCTTAGTGCCTTTATCGAACAGGGTGGCGCGCGATTTACCGATATTGAAGATTCCGCCGGCTCCGCCGCCGCCGCCGGCCCCTCCGCCCATTTTACGCATGAGCATGATCCAGATCAGCACGATCACGAGGAGCGGGAGCAGAAAATTCAGCACCGGAAGAAAAAACTCTCCTTCTTTCGTCGGCGAATACGGCACTTCGAGAGAGGGGTTTTTCTGGAAAATGTCTACCAGCCTTTTCTCGAACTCATCGGCCTTCGTCACCTTAAACTCGAAGTGCGGGCCTTCCGGCCTCGGGGGCCAGGTTTTGGCCAACGCCTCTTTGTAATAGGATTTCTGTAAGCTGTCGGGTTTTATATATACCCTTACAAGGTCTTTGTTGGTAACGATCACCAGCCTGGCCACGTCGCCGGTTTCCAGCATCTTGGTCCGGAATTCCTGCTCGGACTCCACAACTTTGGCTTCCGGAGTAAAAGAGCCGAAGAACTGAAAACCTACCAGAACTGCAAAAATGATGGCCCAAACCCAATAGATGCTGAATTTAGGGCCCTTTCGTGGACTATTGCCGTCGTCTTTTGGACGCAACCCGGGAAAGTTCCTGTCGTTTTGCCTTGAATCGTCTTGTGCCATATCTCTTAGCTTCCGCTATGCTTTATTTAAGAGTGTTGTGAAAAAGAAAATATTAACGCCCCGGTTTCTAAATTGTTAAAAATAATTAGCTGTGCCCGGATAAAAACGTTTCAGGATTACACATTGTGTTCTTCGCCTCCCGCGTCGCTCCACATATCCTCCAGCTTATAAAAACGCCGGATCTCCGGCAGCATCACGTGTACAACCACGTTCACATAGTCGACCAGCACCCATTGACCATTCTGCATACCTTCCGTTTTGTAAGGTATTTCATTTACCGCGTTTTTGGTCTGGAAATCGACGAACCCTGCGATGGCTTTAACCTGTGTGGTGCTCGCAGCCTCACAGACGATGAAAAAATCAGCAACTGCCTCGGGTATTTTTCGCAGATCCAGCGAGATGATCTTTTCCCCCTTTTTTTCCTGGATGGCGTTTATGATGGTTTTAAATAGTTTAGAATTTCTGGTTAACCCCCTCGAGCCGGTACGGTGACGTGGTGTGGTTAAAATCGACAATTGTTCCAATAATCAAGACATTTTTTGTGAATGAATATATTTGGGGGTCATAACACTCAAAAATAGGAATTTGTTCGCACAAACCTTAGTCAAGAATGCCCCCACAGGGCCATTTATTGTTTTGTCCAGCGTTGAAAGTACCAACAACTATGCCATGGCAAAATTGCATGCCGGAATGCTGCCAGGGGAAGCCTGCTTCCTGGCTCTAGAACAAACAGCGGGAAAAGGCCGGCGAGGGAAACACTGGTTTGCAGCCGCGGGCGAAAACATCACCATGAGTGCTGTTTTCCAGCCGCGTGTATATAAGCCTTTTGCCTATTCGGCCGCCATAGCCCTGGGTTGTTATGATTTTATGAAAATGGCGGGGGCGGAGAATATCAGTTTAAAATGGCCAAACGATGTGTACCTGGATGACAGAAAGGCAGGTGGTATTCTGATCGAAAATATTTATCGGGGCGATCAGTGGCACAGGGCGGTAACCGGCGTGGGGATAAACCTCAACCAGACCGTTTTTCCGGCAGATGCACGCCATGCCGTGTCCCTGCAGCAAGCCACCGGTCGCAGTTACGCTCTCATCGGGGAGGGGAGGGCTCTCTATCAGTGCCTGGTACAACGGCATGCATGGGCAGCAGACCGGAATGCGGAAGATGTGCTGGAAGAATATAATACAAAATTGTATAAAAAGGGTCATTCAGTTCGATTGAGGAAGGGAAATATCAGCTTTAGCACGGTGATAGAGAGGGTCACGGTCGAGGGGGAGTTGGTGACCCGCGATGCGCTGGAGCGCCGGTTCCAGGTGGGAGAAGTCGGCTTTCTCTGATTACTGCCAGTGATCCAGGGAAGCAGCACGGGTGGTTTTTGGGGAGGAGCGGTTGTACTGATCATTCCCCCTGGGGGCGGTAAATCAGCGGGTGGTGCGGGTGTTCCTTTCTCACCGCTTAAAATTAAATAGTGCGCGGCTGCGGTTGCCGGCTTCGTCTTCGGCGAATATCTCCAGCAGGTGCGATCCGGGGGGGCATTTTTCGTCAAATTCGTAAATAAAGTTCCGGCCTTTATCGTTCGTGAACCGCAGCCATTTGCCATTCAGCTCGGCCCTGACATTTTTCACTTGCCCGAGGTTATCGTGCACCGTGAAAACGATGCGGGTAGCACGGCTGAAGTCGGCGCCATCTTTCCATCCCACGGGAACTATCTGGGGCGGCACACTGTCGCGCACCAGTTGAAAACTGCCGAAATCCCGGAATTTTGCTGCTGCCCATTCCTGCTGCCATTCCACTTTGCGGACCCGGGAGCTGCTGCCGCTGAACCATTGCATCACGGTCCGGGCGCTGTCGTCCTGCCCCAACGAAAGGTCGGGCCGGATCCTCACCAGGAATGAATCCTGTAAGGGAATATAAGAGTGACCGATGGTATGAATATCGCTCACTACATCTGGGTTGCCCGAGGCTCGGTTGCTATAAGGGAGATGCACCGAATCGTACAGGCATTTTTCGCCGATATAGAATTCGCAGTTTTCCTTCTCTCCTCCGTCGAGCATGAGGGGATAAAACATCTTTCCAGGTGTAGCAGGAGCTGCGGGCATTCTGCCGTCGAACTGCACTGCGGTCTTCAAATAGGAAACATTGCCTTGCGGATCTTTCACTTCTACCAGGATATCGTGAATATTTCCGTCGCTTATATCGATCACGCCCGCGCCATTGCCGTTCTCGTAGATAGAATTAATATAACCGGGCAGTTCCGACAAATGCTGCAAATACACCCGGGAAAGCTGCCGGTAGCGATAATCGATATGCGCATTCAGGTACCGGGTATCGTTATAGCTGATACGATCCATCAGGAATGATTCCGTTTTCTCTCCGTCTACCCGCAGGGTGGCTGTATATATGCCGTTCAAATTGGAAGAGCCGGTATGGCTGTCGTAGGCTGTAAGGGCGAAGCTGACCAGCGGGGAAGAAACTTTGACGACTGCAGGGGTGGTGATATAGGTAGAGGGGGAGGAGCTTTTGGTAGCAGTTATTTTCGGAGTTTGCTCAAAAACGCTCCGGGTGCGGTCGTACACCGCTAGGCGAAGGATACGGGGGCGCACGTCGTCTTTCACGGGTAGACCGAAAAGCAGGGGATTCAGGTTCACGTCGTCCTCCGTTCTGCGGATCTCGAAATGAAGATGGGGCGCCTGTGACCCGCCGGTGTTACCGCTGAGCGCGATGAGCTCGCCTTTTTTTACCGGGAACATGCCTGCGGGGGGGGCCAGCAGGATCTGCCAGGTCTCCTGTTCGTACTGCTGTTTCTTCACCCAGGCTTCGAGCTTGTTGGAAAACTTGTTGAGGTGCGCGTACACCGTGGTATAGCCGTTTGGATGGTCGATATACAGCGCCTGTCCGAATCCGCCGGGCTCCACCTTGATGCGGGACACATACCCATCGGCAGCCGCACGCACCGACAGGTTTACCTGCTGATTGGTCTTGATATCTATCCCCATATGATAGTGGTTGGCGCGCAATTCGCCAAAGTTCCCGCTGAGGTATATGGGAATATCGAGTGGGTTTCTGAAATATCCGGTGGGGTAAGGAAGCTGACTATCTGCAACAAGGGCCGGTAACCATAAAACAATCATGAACAAACTACGCATCCACACAATTTTAATTCGGGTAAAATTACACAGAGTTTTTTTACAGTAAGACAGCGTTTGATCGCTGGCGGCTGTCTTAATATAGCAAACTTTGTATACAACCGGAAATGAGTCAGATCAACCATACATGGACAAGTCTTCTGATCCTGATCGCGGGTCCGGTTGTAAGCGCCCTCCGCGGCGCAGAAGCCCGCCGGAAATGGATCTTCAAGATCCACCGCAAGAACGAAGAGAAACGCCGGCGGCAAGAACGGGAAAAACTGCTGCGCTCCGGCAGCCCTCTTCTGGACGATATTGAGCTTGCCGCCTTCCATCAATAAGCCTTTTGCCGATAATGTTGAGTTTGTCGCCAGCCATGCTGCCAGCCGTTGCGATACTATGCGTTCTCGATAAAATTGAGCTTGCCCTAGGGTAATAGCCGAAGGTCTTATTACCTGTAAATTCGGCGATCACCCCCCAACGAAAAGGATTCTATCTCAAACCTGAATAAATTCCTTTACTTTTGCGCAATTTGTTTAAAAAAACCAGCGTAACAGATGCCAAAAGACCATTCGATCAAATCCGTGCTCATTATTGGTTCGGGCCCTATTGTTATCGGACAGGCTTGTGAATTTGACTATTCCGGAACCCAGGCAGCCCGGAGTCTCCGGGAAGAAGGGATCAAAGTAATCCTGATCAACAGCAACCCGGCAACCATAATGACCGATCCCATGATGGCTGACAAGGTTTACCTGTTACCCCTTACCGTTGAGAGCATAGAACAAATACTGGAAGAGAACGACATCGACTCTGTGCTCTGCACCATGGGGGGCCAGACGGCCCTCAACCTCGCTAAGGAAGCGGAGGACGTGGGCCTTTGGGAAAAATATAATGTACGACTGATAGGTGTCGATATTAAGGCGATCGATAAAGCGGAAGACCGCGAAAAATTCCGCCAGTGGATGATCGGGCTGGGCATTCCGGTGGCTATTGCCAAAACCGCCAACTCTTTTCTTGAGGGTAAGGAATACGCGCAGGAGATCGGCTTCCCCCTGGTGATCCGCCCCTCTTTCACCCTTGGCGGCACTGGCGGCGGGTTTGTCCACAGTCGGGAAGATCTGGACGAAGCCCTCAACAGAGGCCTCCAGGCCTCGCCGATCCACGAAGTGCTGGTAGAACAGGCCGTGCTGGGATGGAAAGAGTTCGAGCTCGAACTGCTGCGCGACGCCAACGATAACGTGGCGATCATCTGTACCGTTGAGAACTTCGATCCGATGGGTGTGCACACGGGCGACTCCATCACGGTGGCCCCTGCCATGACGCTGAGTGACACTGCTTTTCAGCTCATGCGCAACACCGCCATGAGGATGATGCGCGACCTTGGTAATTTTGCGGGCGGGTGTAATGTGCAATTTGCGCTTAATCCCGATACCGAAGAGATCATTGCCATCGAGATCAATCCAAGGGTAAGCCGCTCTTCCGCGCTCGCCTCCAAAGCCACCGGCTACCCCATCGCAAAAATCGCGGCTAAACTGGCCATCGGCTATAACCTCGACGAGCTCCAAAACCAGATCACGAAAAACACCTCCGCCTATTTTGAGCCCGCACTCGACTACGTAATTGTGAAGATGCCCCGCTGGAACTTTGATAAGTTCAAGGGTTCAAACGATGTGCTGGGCCTGCAAATGAAAAGCGTGGGAGAAGTGATGGCCATCGGACGCAGCTTTACCGAAGCCGTGCAGAAAGCCTGTCAGAGCCTCGAGAACAATGCCATCGGGCTCGGCTATTACGGCAAGAACCTGATGAAAGGAGAGGAACTGCTGGAGTACATCAAGATCCCCAAATGGGACCGTATCTTCCGCATCAAAGACGCCCTCATGGCAGGCATCTCAGTGGGCACCATTTCCAAAGCCACCAATGGCATCGACCGGTGGTTCCTTTATGAGATCCAGAAGATCTGTAATATGGAGAAGGAGCTGGCCGACTATAAGCTGGATACCATTCCCTACGAACTGCTGAAGGATGCAAAAAGGATCGGTTTCAGCGATGCCCAGATCTGCAGTATTATGAACGATGGCACCGAAGACGCACTATATGAAAAAAGGAAGGCGGCCGGTATCACCCGCGTGTTTAAAATGGTAGACACCTGTGCGGCAGAGTTCGAAGCAAAAACCCCGTATTTCTATTCTACTTTCGAAAATGGCGACAGCAATGAAAGTATTGTCAGCGACCGCAAAAAGATCATAGTGCTGGGCTCCGGCCCTAACCGGATCGGGCAGGGGATCGAGTTCGATTACTGCTGTGTGCACGGGTTGATGGCCATCAAAGAATGCGGATACGAGGCCATCATGGTGAACTGTAATCCCGAAACCGTTTCGACCGACTTTGACATCGCCGACAAACTTTATTTCGAACCCGTCTACTGGGAACACCTCTGGGAAATTGTAGAGCACGAAAAGCCGGATGGCGTGATCGTTCAGCTCGGCGGACAGACGGCCCTCAAACTGGCCAAGCGGCTGCACGAAAAAGGAATTAAAATAATCGGAACTTCGTTCGATAACATGGATATCGCCGAAGACCGTGGCCGGTTCAGCGATATGCTCAAAGAGCTGGGCATCCCGTACCCCGACTACGGCACTGCGCATACAGCCGACGGCGCCATCGAGGTGGCCAATCGCGTAGGCTTCCCCGTGCTGGTCCGGCCCAGCTATGTGCTCGGCGGACAACAGATGAGGATCGTGATCAATAACGAAGACCTGGAGAAAGCGGTGGTGAACCTGCTGAAACATATCCCCGGCAATAATATTCTGATCGACCACTTTCTCGACCGCTGCCAGGAAGCCGAGATCGACGCTATCTTCGACGGGGAAAATTTCCACGTGATGGGAGTCATGGAACACATTGAGCCTGCCGGTATCCATAGCGGCGACAGCAACGCGGTGCTCCCGCAATTCAACCTCTCCCCCCTTATCGTGTACACGATGGAGGAATACGCGGAAAAGATCGCAAGGGCACTGAATATAAAAGGTCTGATCAATATTCAGTTCGCCATCAAAGATGGTATCGTGTACGTGATCGAAGCCAATCCCAGAGCTTCCCGGACCACTCCCTTTATCGCCAAAGCCTACCAGATTCCTTATCTGAACGTCGCTACCAAGATCATGATCGGCGACTACAAACTCACTGATTTCAAATTCGAAAAAAAGCTGAAAGGATTTGCCATCAAGGAACCCGTCTTCAGCTTCAACAAATTCCCCGGTGTAAACAAGGAGCTGGGCCCGGAAATGAAAAGCACGGGCGAAGCGATCCGGTTTATTAAAGACCTGCGCGATCCCTATTTCCGGGAGCTGTACAGGGGAAGAAGCATGTACCTAAGTAAGTAGAACGAATAGTGTTTAGGCGGTGAGAAAGTATTTTTTCACCACCCGTTTTTTGGATAGTCGTGATAACATTGACTCATGGCTATCCCCTTCGTTCCATTCTGGAGGAAAGCACCTTTTGTGCGGCTGCTGCTGCCGCTGGTTGCCGGCATCCTGTGGCGGCAGTATCTGCCCTTCGATGCAGCAGTCGGCCTCGGCATTCTCGGCCTTTCTGCCCTGATGTTTTGCCTGCTTTCGTATTCAGGTCTGCTGTTCCGCTACCGGCACCGCCACCTGCATAGCCTGCCCATCCACCTGGCGATTGCCGCTATCGGCAGCCTGGCGGCCAATGCGCACGATTGCAGCCCACAGGTTGGAGCGATCGGGCAGCTCTATTCCGGCCCGGGCACTTCAACAGTAGTAACGCTGCACGAACGCCCGTCAGAGCGGCCGGCATCCTATAAAAGCCAGGCAGGTATCAACGGAATAGTGAAGGGAGACGCGCGCCTCTTTCCGTCAATCGATATCCTGGTGTATTTCAGGAAAGACAGTCTCCACGATATTCCGGGGTATGGCGACCGGATCGTTTTCCGCAAGACACCGCAAAGAATAAAGAACCGGAAAGAATTCGGAAACTTCGACTATGAAAGTTATTGTGCACGCAGGAACCTCTATTTCCAGGTGTTCCTCCGTCCCGGGGAGTACGTTGTACTGCAAGAGAACGCAGGCCACTGGTTCGATACCTTTTTAATATACCTGCGCGAATGGGTGCTGCGCACGCTTAAAAAATACATCCCCGGGAAAAAAGAATGCGGACTCGCCGAGGCCCTGCTTATCGGTTATAAAGACGACCTGGACAAAACGCTCATGCGGTCGTATAGCAACACGGGCGTGATCCACGTGGTGGCGATCTCGGGCCTGCACCTGGGGCTTATCTACGCGCTCCTTCGCTATTGCTGCCTGCCGCTGGGTCGCCGCCCCCCCGGCCGTTGGCTTTGCCCGCTGATTATTATAGCCGGACTTTGGATATTCAGCTTCCTTACCGGTGGTTCGCCATCCGTGATCCGTTCGGCTGTGATGTTCACCGCCATTGTGCTGGGAGAGTCATTTTCCCGGCGCACTCCTGTTCTCAACAACCTGGCGGCCTCGGCATTTTTCCTGCTCTGCTACAATCCGCAATGGCTCGGAGATATCGGCTTTCAGTTGTCTTACACCGCAGTGCTTAGCATCGTGCTGTTCATGCGGCCCATCTACCAATTGTTCACTCCCAAACAGGCGTTCCTAAAATCGGTCTGGAAACTCAATGCTGTCACTTTATCCGCCCAGGTGCTGACCGCACCCCTCTGTGTCTTTTATTTTCAGCAGTTCCCCAGTTTGTTCCTGATAACCAATTTTATAGCAGTACCGCTGTCCAGCGCCATCCTCGTTGGTGAAATAGGACTTTGTGTTTTCTCGGCTTTGCCGCTGATAGCCCGGCTGCTCGGCACCCTGCTCTTTTTTGGTATCCGGCTGATGAACCGCTCAATAGAATGGCTCGACAGTCTGGCCTTTTCGTCCTGGACGGGCTTGCAGGTGAATGTGTTGCAGGTTATCTTCCTGTACCTGTGTATCGCCTGCATCGGGGGCTGGCTGGTATTACAACAAAAACGCTGGGTGTACCCCGGCCTCCTCTGCATTATCCTGTTCCTGCTTGCCGGTTATCATTGCTGAATGATCATGCGAAGCTATCTCCGGTTTTTCAGAAATTTTTTGTAGCAACCACCGGCCATCACACGCAAAATACAGGAGCCGCCATCCCCCCTAAGCGATCACAAACCGTTCCCGCGGCAGCGTTAAAGCCAACTATCGCCGGGAAAGTTCAATTCAGCCGGAGTACTGAGGTTCCAACCCGAAATCCAAATCAATTGAAGTAGCTTTGCAGCCTTTCAAACATTTTCGGCATGAACAAAAAGATCTCCTCCGCCCTTATCTCCGTTTTTTATAAAGAAGGACTGGATAGTATCGCAAAACACCTGCACCAGCTCAACGTGAAAATATACTCCACCGGCGGCACCCAGCAGTTCATAGAAAAACTCGGCATACCGGTTACACCGGTAGAGGATCTTACCAGCTATCCGTCGATACTGGGCGGAAGAGTGAAAACCCTTCACCCCGCCGTATTTGGCGGCATCCTGGGCAAACGCGACGATGCGCAACACCTGGAAGAGATGAGATCTTACAATATTCCGGAGATGGACCTGGTGATCGTAGACCTGTATCCCTTCGCGGAGACCGTTGCCGCCACCACCGACGAGCAGGCGATTATCGAAAAAATCGATATCGGCGGACCTTCCATGATACGCGCCGCTGCAAAAAATCACCGCGACGTGCTGGTGGTGGCTTCAAAACAAGACTACCCGGCGTTGGAAACAATCCTCACAGAACAGCAGGGCGCCACCTCTCTCGCGCAACGTCGCGAGTTTGCGGCAAAAGCATTCGATATCTGCTCGGGCTATGATATCGCGATCTCCAACTATTTTAACGATACGGCGCATTTTAATCCGTTCGAACAAAACGCCACCGTACTCCGTTATGGAGAGAACCCGCATCAGGAGGGACGGTTCTACGGCGACCTCGGCAAGCTGTTCACGCAACTCAACGGCAAGGAGCTTTCTTACAATAATCTGGTTGATGTAGAAGCGGCTGTCCGGCTGATCGCCGAGTTCGGGGACACCAGCTTTGCGATCATTAAGCATACCAATCCCTGTGGCATTGCATCCCGCAGCACCCTCAGAGATGCCTGGGATGCTGCGCTCTCCGGCGACCCCGAGAGTGCTTTTGGCGGGGTGCTGGCCTGCAACGTGGAAGTGGACAAGGTTACCGCCGAAGCTATCCAGGAGATATTTTTCGAAGTGCTGATAGCCCCTTCCTTTAGCGAAGAGGCCCTGACCGTGTTGCGCACCAAAAAGAGCAGGATACTGCTGCAGCAAATATCACCGGTACGTCCTTCCTTCCAGTACCGGTCGCTGCTCGGCGGGGTATTGAGCCAGCAGGACGACGAGGGCAACTACAGCAAGTGGGAAGAAGCCGGCGGGCGGGAGGCGAGGGAAGAGGAGCGGGACGATCTTGTATTTGCCAACCTCGT
>CAZUWX010000028.1:34282-46593 GCA_964624205.1 uncultured Chitinophagaceae bacterium | reverse complement strand
TCACATAAATCAACAATCAGTCTCACCGGAATTTATATTTGCCCTATCAATCGCAGCGAAGGAGGCCCTGGCAGGGCTAGGTAGCCGGGAAACGGGCCCCGGGAAAGCGTTCCGGGATAGTAGGTGCTGCAACGCCGGGGAAATCTGTGGGTGGCATAGAGTTGAAAATGATCGAAATTGACGAATAAATAAAAACCTGAAAAGATGCGCTCAGTAGCACCGCTATTGTTCACCACATTATTGTTTTTAATGGTTGCCGGCTCCGTTAATGCCCAGTTGCTGAATAGAAAGAGCGATCCGGCGCGGGCAACCTATGTATCCCTCGAGGGCCGGGCGCTGGCAAAGGGGAGCCTGCGTAAGGGGGATGGCAATACTAACAACGGGGACTCCCGGAGGCTGCATCTGATGCGTACAAGATCGACATCTCCCAAAGGCAGTATTTTGCTCCTTCCCGGCGGAGCATATGAATTATTAAAATTGAAGAACGAGGCGGAAGAGATGGGCCGGCTGCTGAATGGCGAAGGTTTTGACATTGTCATTCTCGAACACCATCCGGGTACAGACCCTAAGGCCCGCGACCTGGCTTTGGGCGATATCAGGAAGGCATTCCGGCTTTTGAAAGAAAAATATGGAGAGTTGGGCCTCCATGGTGATCGCCTGAGTATGATGGGATTTAATTCGGGCGGATACCTGGCCGCGAGGGCAGTTCAGCAACTCGATGAAAAAGAACAACCGGATGATCTGCTGCTTATCAATCCCTCGGGGATGAATGAAACCCTGCCAGGAACGGTATTCCCTGCTGTGATGCCTCCACTGCGGCCGAAGGCCAGGCTTTTTGCTTCATTCTCCTCCATTGAAAATAAAGAATGGGTCAGAAGCTGCCAGGAATATACTAAAACCTGGATTGGTTATGACGGGTTAGCAAGATTTCATTTATTATCCGATAGCGGACAGACGATCGATACGAGGCCGGCCAATAATCCGTATTTGTTGGCTTCCCTGAAAACATTCCTGGATGAGCAACCGGGAATTCAATCTACAAATGCAAACCCTGCAGCGGTTCCGGTTGCGGGATACAGTTCTCAACGCCATAATCAGCAGCTCGCTATTGTTGCAAAAGAAAAATTCGATCTGATCTGGATAGGGAACTCCATCACCAATAATTTTGAAAAACCCGAGTACCAACCGGTGTGGCAACAATTCTTTGCGCCGCGAAAAGCCCTTAACCTTGGCTATTCCGGTTACCGGACAGAAAATATTATCTGGAACATTCAACATGGAGAACTTGAGGGGCAATCTCCCAAAGTGATCATTTTGGAAATTGGCACCAACAATGTTGACGAGAAAAATTATCCCACCCGCCATACTGCCGGCCAGCTCGCCGGCGGGATAGAAACGATCGTTACACTATTGCGCGAAAAATGCCCGGATGCAAAGATCATTGTTCTCCGATCTTTTCCGGGATGTTACGATGGCCCCAACCCCAGTTCTCATCGCGCCATCCTCGAGCGTGCTTCCGACCTGGTTGCCAAACTTGCCGACGGCAAACATGTCTACTATTACGACGTGAACCATGTATTTCTTAATAGGGATGGTTCGATAAACAAGGATATGATGCCGGACTGGTTGCATCCCAGCCCGGAGGGATCAAAAGCCTTTGCCCGGGCGATGGAGCCCTTACTTTCGGAATTAATGGGTGATGGATCCCTGGATACGGAGATACCCCCCAACTCTGCCGTTGTTCCGGTGCCTAAACTCGAGGAGGATAGCTATAACTGGTGGGACCGCCATGCGGAAGTACTGCGTATCAAGGATTCGATCAACCCGGAAATTGTGCTGATCGGCAACTCCATCACGCATTTCTGGGGAGGCTTGCCGCAATTGAAATACAAGGACGGAAAACTGCGGCAACCGAATGGCCCCAAAGCCTGGGATTCGTTATTTCATGATCATCGGGTGCTGAATCTGGGCTTTGGCTGGGATCGTACGCAAAATGTGCTGTGGCGGCTGGATCGCGGAGAACTGGATGGGATCCACCCCCGGACAGTGATCATACATATCGGCACCAATAATACAAGCGAGACAAAAAACGCCCGGATGAATACGGCATCGGAGATCGTGGAAGGCATCGGGGCCATATGCGGTAGGGTACGGTCGAAAACTCCGCAGGCCAGGATCATACTGATGGCAGTTTTCCCGCGCGAGCAAAATCCGGATCACCCCCGGCGGATATTGATCAACGAGATCAATCGTCAGCTTGCCATTTTTGCACAGAAACAAAAAATAACTCTTGTCGACATCGGGCCGAAAATGCTGGCCGAAGATGGCTCGCTCCCAAAAGAAATGGCGAATGATTTCTGTCATCCTACCGAAAAGGGCTACCAGGTATGGGCGGATGCAATTGAGCCGTACATCCGGGATATCCAACAATAAAATAATATTTTTGCGTATGTCAGATATCGCTGAATGGGAAGAGATGGCCTCGCAACTGAGGCAGCCAGACGGTACAAAGGGTATCGAGGTGGCCAATATGATGAATGAGTCAAATAGCGGGATGATACGCCATGCGATAGACCGGCTGCAATTGCGGGAGGGCCACCGGGTACTGGAGCTCGGACACGGCAACGGTAAACACCTGGCCTATTTGTTGGAGCAACAGCGCAACCTGACTTATGCCGGATTGGATATATCCGCCTTGATGAACGGAGAAGCCCAGCGGATCAACCAGCCGTTTGTGGCGTCGAAACAAGCCTCTTTTTATCTGTACGATGGCCTGCATATACCCTTCACGGAAAACTATTTCGACCGGATATTCACCGTCAACACCATCTATTTCTGGAGCGATCCGAAGTTGCTGTTGTCAGAACTGTACAGAGTGCTGCAACCAAACGGGATCCTGAATATCACCCTGGCACCGAAAGACTTTATGGAGCAACTGCCTTTTACTCCGTACGGGTTTACGTTGTATGACGACGAGGCGCTGCTAACGCTGATCGGTCAGACGCCTTTTACACTGATCGATGCAGAGAAACAGACGGAGGTGGTCAAAACCAAAGCAGGCGACGAGGTGGAGCGGCCGTTCGCCACCTTCACGATCGGCAAATGAACTATATCAACCCGGCCCCGTTTCGAAAATAGGGCTTCGTTTCGACGGTGTGTCAGATCCCGGACAGCGGGCGTGCTGCCCCAAATCTCTATGGCTCATCCGGATATAAAAGACGGGGCGACGATAAAATTCAGGCATACTGCTTCGGGATGTGTTTAACCGACGATGAAAAGAATAGAATTTCTATGGAAGCCCGCTTGTTTATATCTTTATTTTTTGCAAACCCATCTTTGATTCGATGAAAAAGATAACGGCACGCCGGGTCCGCTCTCGACTATTTTGCAGAAGCGCCCTCTCCATAGCCCACAGCAGCAACTGCACAGGCCGATGCGGTACCCGAACCACCAGCACAAACATCCGCACATTGCGAAGCAGTATGTGTATGGTCATCTTGTTTTCTGTAGTAATGACCCAATGCGGAGGGAAGGATCAGTCCGGCTCCGATTACAGGGATAATGACCTGATTGTGTTTGCCGGCGGCACCAACATCAGCAATATGCAGTATAACGGCTTCCTGGAAACCACTATCCAGGCGTCTTTCCCCAACACCAAACTACGTTTCCGGAATCTTGCCTGGGATGGGGATACTGTTTTTGAACAATTTCGCGACCTGAATTTCGGGAGCTGGCAACAAAATATCGACAGCCTGAACGCGGCGATCGTGTTTGTCCAATTTGGTCAGATGGAGGCACTCCAGGGAGAAGCCGGGATCGACAGCTTTGTGCTGGCATATCGCCGGCTGCTGGACCAGATAGAAAAAAAAGGAAGACAGATTATCCTGATTTCTCCGATTCCCTTTGAACCCCAAAAAACGGAGCAGCTTGTTTCTTACGGCAGGGAGGATCCGCTGGACAACGTGGTGCTTGAAAAATATGCGCAATCGGTGCAGCGGCTGGCTCACGAAAAAAACTACCGGTACATCGATCTTTTTAATGCGCTGAAAAAAAATGGCATATCCCGCACTTCAAGTGGAGATCATCTTAACGGCGGAGCCTTTACATCGAACGGTATTCATCTTAACGAGAACGGACATAAAAGGGTCGCCGCAATCATTGCTGGTGCTATCGGCCTGGACAAAACCTACACCACCGAAATGGAGCCGCTCAGAAAAGAGATCATCGCAAAGAACGAAATATGGTTCAACTACTGGCGGCCGGGTAACTGGGCCTTTTTGAAAGGCGACAGAACACATGTGGAGTTCAGCCGCGACTGGCAAGACGTTGATAAAAGAATATTCCCCGAAGAGATGAAAGAGTTCCAGCCGCTTCTCGAATCATCCGAACGAAGGATATATAAACTGTCGGCCGGATTTCGCTGAAATGGCTAACCCCGCTTAACCGGGATAACACAGTATCGAACCAAAACCTGGTTGCACAAAACCCTATCGAAATAACACCTAATCGGAATAAAAAGATCTTCATGAAGCTGCTACGCCATTTCGCACCTGTTACGATTTTAAACATCACCTCTCTTTTGTTATTGGCGGCATGTGCCGGACGCGGCTCTTCGGAGGATAACCGGGCAGTGGATAATAGGTTGTCGGAACAATCTGTTGACCGTGATGCCGTAAGCCGTTTTTCGGTGGAAGAAGAGCTGGCGTCTTTTACAGTGGCGGAAGGATATACGGTTGAGCTATATGCTTCCGAAGAACAGGGTGTTATAAAGCCCACTGCCATGAGATGGGATGAGCAGGGAAGACTTTGGGTGTTGACCTCCCCCACCTATCCGCAATTGAAGCCGGGTCATCTCCCGGGCGACCGGTTGATAGTGCTCGAAGACACCAACTCCGACGGCAGGCCAGACAGGTCGAAGGTGTTTGTCGACCATCTTAATATTCCCCTCGGCTTTGAATTGGGTAACGGCGGCGTTTACCTGGGCGAACAAACCCGCTTGTTGTTCCTGAAAGACATTAATAATGACCTGCGCGCCGATACTATCGAAACGGTTTTTTCCGGATTCGGCACAAGCGATGCACACCAGACCATCAACTCGTTCATGTGGAGCCCATCCGGTGAACTTTTTTTCTCCCAGGGATACCATATTTTCAGCCGGATAGAAACGCCCTGGGGTATCCGAAAATCAAACAGGGCGTCTATATGGCGGTATCGTCCGAAACTTGGCCAACTGGATAATTTTCTGGACGAGGCAACAGCCAGCGATAATCCCTGGGGATTGAATTTCGACGATTGGGGTAGGGTGTTCAATAAATCGAATGCCCAGGGCATGTACTTTACCAGCCCCGGCCTGATCGTTAATTCACAAAAAGCCATGCTGCCCCAGATCGGGGCGGCCTCTAACAAATCCGGGATAATTGAGATCATCCGCTCCAGCCATTTTCCGGATAGCGTGCAAAACGATTTTCTGGTGGCGGGGTATTATAATAACCGGATCGACCGGATGAAGATCTCGAAAGACGGCTCCGGCTATTCCGCCCGCCTGATGGAGCCCTTGCTGGTTTCTTCGGGCACCGCGTTCCGGCCGGTTGACATCAAAACCGGGCCGGATGGTGCGGTGTATGTGCTCGATTGGTACAACCCCGTGATAGGGCACTACCAGGCCTCTATGCGCGACCCCTCGCGGGACAAGAGTCATGGCAGGATCTGGAGGATCACGGCCAACAACAGGCCGTTATCGCAAAAGCCCGTTTTAACGCAACAACCTGTATCCGCCCTTCTCGAACACCTCAGATCCCCGGAATACTGGACCAGATACCAGACAAGAAGGCTGCTGGCTGCCCTCCCTACCGGTGAGGTGCAACCAGCGCTTGATAATTGGCTCGAAAACCTGGATCCGCGCGACCGCCAGTATGAAGCAGGCCTCAGGGAGGCGATGTTCGTTTACATGAGCCATGAACTGGTGAATGAACAATTGCTCAGGCGGTTGAGTCGCTCCGCGAATCCCGATGCACGGGCGCTGGCCGCCCAGGCAGTGGAGCGCTGGTGGCCCGCATTAGGATCACCCCTCAACTATTTGTCCGCGCTCGTAAATGATCCTTCGCCCAACGTGCGACTGATGGCGGTTGTTGCAGCAGGAAACATTCCCAAAGCCGAGTCCATGCTTGTTGCCGCTAAGGCGCTGGATCATCCTACAGATAAATTCATTCTCTATGCGCTCGAGAAAGCTGTCAATGCATTAAAAAACTACTGGAGCCCGGCGCTCAGGGATGGTCTGCTGACCCTTCAGAATAATTCCCAGTTGGCTTTTATAATAGGCAAAACCACTCCCGAATGGGTTCCGTCTGAAATGTATCATAAGTTGATGGGGCAACTCCCCGAAACCCGGTCGGGTAGCTATGCTGAGCTGCTTCGCGGATTGGCGAAGATTGGCCGCCCGGAAGACATCGAATTTATCATCCGGAAATCTTATGATGCTAAAAATGCGGACCTGCTGACCATGCTTAGCAATATGGGAAAAAAGAAGATCAACCAACAATCAGCGGAATACCTGAGGAATATCCTACGGGGAGATATGCCCGCTGAGATGAAACGTTCGGTATTCCTGATAATGCGCGCCTGGGAAATGGATGCGCTTTACGCGCCCGCTATGGAGCTGTTTCGCGACGAATCCCAGCCTATCAGTGTGCGCGTGGAGAGCCTGAACTTTTACGTGGAGCAGACCGGTGCCGCTGCGATCCCGCTGCTAAAGGAATATCTGCTTTCCGGAGATGCCGACCGGGAAATAAAATTCGCCAGCCTGAAGGGGTTGAGCAGCCTGGACCCCGCATCTGCAGCGGGAGAAGGTGTTAAACGTATAGAAGAGTCGGGGTGGAAACAGGAGGATGTTGAGCGCGTGGTTTTTATGATGAAAACAAACGCAGGTTTGCTGCAGCAATTTGCCGATAAGATCAGTCGGGCAACAATTACCCGGCCGGAGGCACAGGTCTTGCTTCGGGCGCTGTCTACCAGTGATATCAATAACCTCGAATTGGTCAATCATATATCTAAGATTGCCGGTGAAAACCGATCTGCCTTATACAGGAATTACGACGAGCGATACATATCCCGCCTCAAACAAAATATTGTCAAAAACGGTAGTGCGCAAAAAGGGAAAGAGATTTATAATACCCTGACCTGCGCAACCTGTCATAAAATCGGAGGAAACGGAGGAACGATCGGCCCCGATCTTTCTGCTGTCGGGAGCGGACTGACACTGGGAGATATGATCACAGAGGTACTATGGCCGGCCAGGAATATAAAAGAAGGTTATAATATGGTGATGGTCAGCATGAAGAATGGTGAGCACGTGCAGGGCGTCAAAGCATATGAAACGGATCAGGCAATAACGCTGAAAGAGGCCAGCGGCGAGCAGGCCCGTATAGATAAGAACGCGATCGCAGGTATTACCGAGTTAGGGTCTGTAATGCCGGACGGGCTGACAAATCATCTTTCCGAAGAAGAATTGGTGCATCTTATACAATACCTCAGTGAGTTGAGGCATTGAGTCGGCTGTCGCGATCCTCATATGTTTTTATCTGCCTCGCAGATATACTTGGGATACCGGTAACTGAAAAAAATCATTTTCATTTGGCTGCATTATTCATTTATTGTTAACTTAGCTTGCCTTTTTTAAGGCGCTCGTGTTTTATTAATAAATAAACCCTTGTTTGTTAATCTTATGTTAGCGCTTAATTGTCAGGCCCGGCGACAGGAAGATCGCTGCGGCATCTTTTTATTCTCAATCTACCTGATTTTTTTCCTGCTATTTACTGCCTGCCCGTCCCTGCTTCCTGCGCAGCGAACGAATAGCAGCCCATCGAGTTTCACCGCCCGCCTGATCAACCTGGAAGCGACGGCTAAAGAGACTTTCCGATATACGCTGTCTCTGCATAACGGTGGTGCGCAATCGGTCATCTATGAGTTGCGCGGCGGTGCCCCGCAGGGATGGAACACCATTTTCCGGGCCGACGGCATGCAGGTCAGCTCGCTGAAGCTTGATCCGGATAAGACGCAGAATATAACACTGGAAATTACGCCCGGTCCGGAAGTGGAGCCGGGTAAGTACCCGATTCCAGTAGCGGCTGTCAGCGAATCTGACAGCCTGCAGCTTAGCCTGGAGGCAGCGGTGAAAGGCGCCTATGCGCTCACGCTCACCACTCCATCGGGTAGGCTGAGCGAGGATATCACGGAAGGCAGCAGCAAACTCATTCAGCTTGTTGTTAAGAATACGGGTACGCTTCCGCTGGACGAACTGGATCTGTCCGCGCAATCACCCTCCAAATGGGAAGCCAGTTTTGAGCCATCCCGGATCGACCGGCTCAAACCTGGCGAGTCCAAAGAAGTGACTGCGCGTTTGGGTGTGCCGGATAAAACCATTGCGGGCGACTACATGACCACATTCACGGCCAAGAATAGCAGTGCGAATGCCAGCGCAGCTTTCCGCATGTCGGTCACCACCTCTTTGTTATCTGGGTGGCTGGGCCTGCTGGTGATCCTCATCGCTGCGGGCATGATCTATTACCTGATCCGTAAATACGGAAGACGATAAGGTTTTGTCACATGGAAGACACAATTATTGAACTGGAAGGATTGACAAAATTCTATGGTTCGCTGAAAGCTGTGGACGATCTGCACCTGGCTATCCGGCGGGGCGAAGTATATGGCCTGCTCGGCCCTAACGGAGCGGGTAAAACGACCACCATTCTGATGATGCTGGGTCTTACCGAGCCCTCCGCCGGAATGGCCCGTGTGTGTGGCTTCAATGCAACCAGCCACCCGATCGCCGTAAAGCGAAGAGTAGGTTATATGCCGGATAGTGTAGGATTTTATGATGGGATGACAGGCCTTGAGAACCTCCAGTATATTGCCCGGCTCAATGGTATTCCGGAGCAGGAAGTCAGGGAGCATAGCTGCGAGATGATGAAGCTGGTGGGGTTGGAGGGAGCGATGCATAAGCGTGCCGGCGCTTACTCACGGGGTATGAAACAACGGCTCGGGTTGGCGGATGTGTTGATCAAGCGCCCCGACGTAATTATACTGGATGAGCCGACACTGGGTATTGATCCCAGCGGCGTGAAAGACTTTCTTTCGCTGATACGGCAGCTCAGCAGGCAACAGGGTATTACCGTGCTCCTGTCTTCCCACCACCTGCACCAGGTGCAGCAGGTGTGCGACCGGGTAGGCATTTTTGTGGGAGGGAGGCTGCTGGCCGACGGAAATATTCAAGAGTTGTCCAAACATTTATTTGCTGAAGAGGCCTACCTCGTTGCCATTGTAGTAAAAGAGATCCTGCCTGCAGACTGGGAATATCGAACCACGCTCCTCGAGATGGACCAGGTTAAAAAAGTGAACGTGGCCGACAATACGATTGAAATTGCCTGCACCCGGGATCTGACGGCCGACCTTGTCCGGTTTTTTGTAGAAAAGGGGTTCGATGTGATGGGCGTTCAGAAAAAAGAGTACGGCCTTGAAGAAATTTACCAACGATATTTTGAAAACAATCTCAATGAAAATGAAGCTGATGGCAAAACCAGCGGGCTATTTCAAAGATCTTTTTTCAAAAAACTCAGGGGATGAGGAGATCACGGTATCCCGTACTTCAAAAGAAAAAAGTACCGGCCGGTTATCGGCGCCCCTAACGCCGTTTGCCGTGATCCTTCGCAAGGAAATTGCAGACCATATCCGGAGTTGGCGGTTTATTGTGCTGCTCATGCTGATCGTGCTCACTTTTGCGGCGGCGATGTACGTATCGTTGAGCAACCTGAAAGCTGCGGTTGCCAATGAAGCCGATCCAGATCGCCTGTTTCTCTATCTTAAGTTGCTGACGACGAGCGACGGATCGCTTCCGGCTTTTCATATTTTCATCAGCTTTCTGGGTCCGTTGCTGGGCATCAGTCTCGGTTTCGACGCGGTGAACGCCGAGCAGAACAACGGCACGCTCGTTCGGGTTATGGCGCAGCCCGTTTATCGCGACAATTTATTGCTCGCCAAATTTTTGGGCGCGTTGATCGTGGTGGCGGTGCTGTTCCTGTCGCTGGCCCTGCTTATGATTGGGGGAGGGCTTATCATCACGGGCGTCCGTATTGAAGTGGTGGAGTTTTTCCGGATACTGGCATTCATCTTCATCACAGTGCTGTATGTGGGCTTTTGGCTGAGCCTGGCTATCCTGCTGTCTATCCGGTTCAGACAGGCTACCACCTCGGCGCTGACCGCAATAGGCATCTGGCTCTTCTTCACGGTCTTCTTCCGGATCATCGTGAACATGGTTGTAAAAACCGTTTTCCCCGACCCCGTCTATCTTTCGCCCACGGAAATATTATCCTATAACTATCTGATACTCGACATGCTGCGACTGGCCCCGAGCCAGCTTTACACCGATGCCACGACCACATTTCTGATGCCTTCGGTAAGAAGCCTGGGCCCTCTCACGATCGAGCAGATGGCCGGTGCTATTCCCGCACCCCTTCCTCTCAGAGAAAGTTTGCTGATTGTATGGCCACAGGTTTGCGGTTTGCTGGCAGCCACTGCGGTGTGTTTTGCCCTATCGTATTACTGGTTCATGCGAAGGGAGATCAGAACCTAAAAAAGCGGCATAAAAGCGCGATCCATATCGGTGCCAACGATGAACGGCGATTTGTTGAGGCTAACAAACGAAACTTCCAGGAAGAGAATTACAGTTGTACCGGATTCACCGCTGCCCGGGCAGGGGTTACGATCTGAACGGCGGCTAATAGTCTGCGCCGGAATTGCTCGCGGCGCACGATTGTACAAATTTTTCCAGGTACGCATTCATTTTTTTCAATTCTCCGGGATGCTGTTTTACTATGTTCCGGGTTTCAAATGGATCTTCCAGCAGATCGTATAGCTCCGGCGCATTCGTGCCGTGTATGTACAATTTATAACGGTTACCAATAGCAGCTTTCTGTTTTCCGAATTGAAAACCGATCGGCGTTTCCCGTTCGCTTAGGCCTTGCTGCCATACCGCCCTCAACGATACGCCGTCTACAGGAGAAACGGGCGGCTGGGCCGTGTCTCCCAGGATCTCGCGGATAGTTGGGAAATAGTCGGATGTCACTGCGGGGTAGCTGGTCTGTATCCCTCCTTTTATTTTCGCGGGCCACACTGCGACGCCGGGTACACGGATACCGCCCTCGTACAGGCTACGTTTGCGTCCCTTAAAACCACCGGTGCTGCCCTGCGTTCTGCCTTCCTGCGCTTTTCCTTCCGGCCCGTTATCGCTGGTAAAGAATACCAGCGTATTTTCGGATAGTCCGAGCTCTTTTAATCTTGTTCTTAGTCTGCCGATCTGCTCATCCATCGCGCTGATTGATCCGTAAAAATGCTGCACATCCAGGGGCTGTTGCGGGTATAGCTGACGATACTTTTCACCGGTCAGCACCGGCAGGTGGGGCGTGTGAAACCAGACTACCGCCAGAAAGGATTTGTTGCTCCGGGACTGTTCCTCAATGTAAGGGATAACCCGATCCATCACAATGCGCGAATCATCGCCGCCCAGGTTATCGGAAACTTTCTGTCCCGGCCCCGTCCAATAGCTGGTGCCGAACGGTGTACCCGGGAGCTTTTTTCCTATATCCCCCGCATCGCTGCCGGGCGTGGTCATCGGGTCCCAGGTAGGAACCTTTGATTCCGTGGAAAAACACACCTCGAAGCCGTTTTCCCAGGGAGGGGAATAGTCCGCAGGATCCTTTCCACCTCTGTTGGCGTCTGTTTCCATGTTTGTGAGCGTGCCCAGGTGCCACTTCCCAAAATGCCCGGTGCTGTATCCCTTTTGCCGCAAATACTCGGCGAGGGTTACTTCTTCCGGTTTCATCCTTCCTACATTGGCAGATTCCACTCCATAGCGGTAGGGATACCTGCCGGTCAGGCAGCTTCCCCGTGTAGGCGAGCATACCGGCGCTGCCGCATAGAAGCGGGAGAAGACGATGCCTTCTCCTGCCATTTCATCGAGTGCCGGTGTTTTCACGATCTGGTTGCCATTAAAACCCACATCGCCCCAGCCCAGGTCGTCGGCCATGATGAGGATTACGTTTGGCCGGTCTGATTGATCTGCCGGTTCGGGGGCTGAAGGTTTCAGGGAGCTGCAACTCATGTACAGCGGCCATAGCAGGAACAATGCGCAATATAAAGACAGATAATGCATGGCGAAACCGTTATGTACGGATCGCAAATTATTATAAAAGGAGTGATATTATACATACCGGGTGCCGGAAGATATACAGTTCGCGATCCTCAGCGGTTGATAAGTAAGC
>CAZUWX010000028.1:25288-34182 GCA_964624205.1 uncultured Chitinophagaceae bacterium | reverse complement strand
CCTGATGTATGTGTGCATGAGATATGGTATTTTTACAGTTATGAATAAGATCTTCCCATTCCTATCCATCCTGCTCATGGGCGGAGCAATACAGGCACAACAGACCTTCCCCTTATATCCCGATGCGATTCCCAACAGCATCCCCTCTCCGGATAAGGAACGGTCGGAGAGGGACGGCTTACTGCGGATATTTAATGTTACGCGGCCGACTCTGACAGCCTTCCTGCCACCGGCAGAAAAGGCGACCGGTGCAGCAGTGATCATCTGCCCCGGCGGCGGCTATTTTATACTGGCTGCCGAACACGAGGGCTCGGATGTGGCCCGCGCGTTTAACGAGATAGGGGTTGCTGCCTTTGTGCTGAAATACCGGCTTCCGGAGGACAGCACCATGGTGAATAAGACAATCGGCCCGCTACAGGATGCGCAGCAGGCCATCCGCCGGGTGCGAGCGGAAGCCGCGAAATGGAATATCGAACCTGACCGCATCGGGATCCTGGGTTTTTCAGCGGGAGGACATCTCGCTGCAACAGCCGGCACCCATTTCGCGAATCCGGTTCTCCCGGACGCTACTCCTGCCAGCATACGGCCGGATTTTATGGTGCTGGTGTATCCGGTGATCAATTTTTCCGGTAAAATAGGGCATTCCGGCTCGCGCAACCGTTTGCTGGGAAAAGAACCTTCTCCGGCGCTGGCAGCGGAATATTCACCCGATCTGCAGGTGAGCGCCGACACTCCTCCCGCTTTTCTTGTGCACGCCAGCGACGATAACGGGGTGAAGCCCGAAAACAGCATCAGCATGTACGAGGCCTTGCTCCGCCACGGCATAAAAGCAGAGCTCCATATTTATCAGCAGGGTGGCCACGGGTTCGGACTGACTGCCGGCAACGCAGACGAAAAATGGATGGAACGCTGCCGGAACTGGATGAAGACCAACGGCTGGCTGAATAAGAAATAACTGCAGGTCGTCTCCAACGTTACGCCCTGGAGCGTAGTCGGCCCGGCCCGTTGTTTAGCTCTTCAAATCTGCTGATCCCCTGGGGTTATCAGGCTACCCGGCTAATGCGGCTTTATTCATCTTCGGCCCCTACATCGCAGCAGACCTCGTGCTACCATACCTGATAGATTTCCCGCGAGCCCATGAGGTACATCTCCTGATACCCATCCATGGCCGCTTTCATCTTTTTGGCTGCCTCACTGTCGTTGTCATATTGCTGCCAGCTTTCTTCGTATGCTGTGAGGCTGGGGTATTGGCTTACCATCACTACCTTGTTGAAACTTCCTGTCATATCGGTCATGATATTTACCAGGTCAACATTGTCCTGCATGGCTTCCTTGAATTTTTTTGCGAGTTTGGAAGCATTGCCCGGCTTGCAGATGAATATGTCGTGTACGATGATCATAACGGAACATATTTGAGGTGAAGAATAATGTGTCGTTAATAGGAAGAAAAAAGACGTGTTTGATGTAAAGAATCATTGCATCGTTACGGCAGGATCGGGGGGGGAATTTCATCCTGAAAGTAAATCAATTTGACTAAGTTTACATTTCATAATTTATAAACTATGAACAATCTCTCGCGCACCGTGCTGGGCCTGGCCTTGATGGCGGCTTCCTGCACCTCCCCTGTTACCAACAACGGTCAACCTTCCGGATCGGATACGGGGCTGGCTCCGGTTGAAACCAAACAACCCAATACAAATTATAAGCCGGCATTTGAGGGGCAAACGCGTATTAAAGGCGTCAAAACGGGCACTCCTTATGAAGGCAAGGTGCTGACCGAAGGCCTTAACAAGCCGTGGGGGATCACCACGCTGCCCGACGGGAGATTCCTGATCACCGAGAAGGAAGGGACGATGCGGATTGTTTCAGGGGAAGGAACGCTGAGCGAGGCGATCACGGGTTTGCCTGCTGTCAATCACGCTGGCCAGGGCGGGCTGCTGGGACTCACTATTGATCCGTCTTTCACCACAAACCGGCTGGTCTACTGGAGTTTTTCAGAGAATACACCCCAGGGAACGCTCACCGCCGTAGCGAAAGGACGGCTGGCGGATGACGAGCGCACTATCGAAGGAGCGCAGGTGATCTATCGTGCTACACCTGCGCATAAGAGCAATCTTCATTACGGTTCCAGAATATTATTCGATAAAACCGGCAATATCATCTTCAGCACAGGCGAGCGCTCCGATATTGTCACCCGCCCGCAGTCGCAGGACCTGAATTCCTCACTCGGAAAGGTCATCCGTATCACGCCCGAAGGAAAACCGGCACCTGGCAATCCTTTCGAGAACAATGCGGCGGCTCGCCCTGAACTGTATTCTTACGGACACCGTAATGTGCAGGGGCTGGCTTTTCATCCCGTGACCGGAGATCTCTGGGAGGCCGAATTCGGGCCCCGCGGCGGTGATGAGATCAACCTGGTTCACCCCGGCAAAAACTACGGCTGGCCCACCATCACCTATGGCATTGAATACAGCGGAGCAAAAATAGGCGACAGCATCCAGCAACTGGACGGGCTGGAACAACCGGTCTATTATTATGATCCCGTCATCTCCCCCAGCGGTATCACTTTCTACAGCAGCGATGCCGTCCCCGAATGGAAGAACAACCTGTTTGTCGCTGCGTTGAGCGGTATGCATATTGCACGGTTGGTGATAGAAAATAACAAAGTGGTGGGCGAAGAGCGACTGCTCGCCGGCGAATCGCAGCGTTTCCGCGATATCACGCAGGGGAAAGATGGTGCGCTTTACGCGGTAACCGACCAGGGAAGGCTGTACCGGCTCGGCAAATAGGCCCTTGCCTGGCTGCTCCGGTATTCTTCCAGTTCCCCGGCCCGGGATGTAAACCAGGGTCATGCAAATATGCTGGCTGGCTCAGGGAATAAACATTTGCCGGATCGCGCTGGTATCCAGTTCGCCGGCTCAGGATTTAAAACCAGGATCATGCAGGCATTATGGTGGCAACAGGGAGTGGTGTATCAGGTTTATCCGCGTTCCTTCCAGGACAGCGATGGCGATGGCGTGGGCGACCTGCGTGGCATTATCTCCCGCCTCGACTACCTGCAATGGTTTGGCGTGGACGCGATCTGGATATCGCCCATCTACCCGTCGCCGATGGCCGACTTTGGCTATGACATTTCCAATTACACCGCAATACATCCACTGTTCGGCAGCATGGGCGATCTTGACGAGCTGCTTACACAGGCACACCAACGAAATATCCGGTTGATCCTGGACCTGGTGCCCAATCATAGCTCGGACCAACACCCCTGGTTCACGGCGTCCCGCAGCTCACGCCAGCATCCGAAACGCGACTGGTATATATGGAAAGACCCTGCTGAAACCGGTCATCCTCCAAACAACTGGCTGAGTGTATTCGGCGGAAGCGCCTGGGAATGGGACGAAAATACCGGACAGTATTATTACCATGCGTTTTTGAAAGAGCAGCCCGACCTGAATTGGAGAAACCCCGAAGTTGCGGCAGCGATATTTGAGGTGATGCGTTTCTGGCTCGATAAGGGAATAGACGGTTTCCGCGTGGATGTGCTTTGGTACCTGATCAAAGACCAGCAGTTCCGGGATAATCCCGTTAACCCTCACTATCGGCCAGACCAGCCGGAGCATGAAAAATTGCTGCCGGTGTATTCCACCGACCAGCCCGAAGTACACGGTATCGTACAGGAAATGCGCCGGCTGTTCAACACATACACAGAACGGGTGATGATCGGAGAGATCTATCTTCCCATTCCACAACTGGTGAGCTACTATGGGGAGAACAACAACGGCGCTCATCTTCCGTTTAATTTTTTGCTGGTCTCCCTTCCCTGGCAGGCGCGGGAGATCGCCGCAGCAATTGATGAGTATGAAGCCGCGCTCCCCGCAGGCGGCTGGCCCAACTGGGTGCTGAGTAACCACGACAGGCCACGGATTGCCAGCAGGGTGGGAGCGGAACAGGCCCGGGTGGCTGCTATCCTCCTGCTGACACTGAGAGGGACTCCCACCATTTACTATGGCGACGAGATCGGTATGGCCGATGTGCCCATCCCGGTGGAGGAAATCAGGGATCCCCAGGGGCTCAATATGCCCGATAAGGATCTGAGCCGCGACCCAGCCCGCACACCGATGCAATGGAGCGAAGCCGCCCACGCGGGATTCACGGCAGGGAACCCCTGGCTTCCCGTGGACAGGGCCTACCGGCAAAAAAACGTAGCCGCCCAGCAATCTGATCCCCGCTCTCTTTTACTGCTCTATAAAAGACTGATCGCATTAAGAAGGCAGGAAAACAGCCTGCACAGCGGAAACTATTTGCCGGTGAGAACAAAGAGTGCCGACGACAAGATACTGGCTTATATCCGGGAGGGCAATGATAACCGGCGCCTGTTGATCATCCTGAACCTTTCGCACGGCCCCGTTTATTTCCGGCCCCTTAAAGGGTACTATCAGGGAAGCGTCCTGCTGTCGGCATCCGGCGAACTGGAAAATAGTTTTATTGATGGCGTCACGCCGCTGGCCGGCGACGAAGGAATTATTGTAGAATTGATGAGTTGACAGCCTGCTTTTTGCAAAGAGGGAAATTTGCACAAATGAAACGAAGCATGATCAGCTTCATCACACCGGGAATGTATATGCGGAGTTCGATTCGACTATTAAAAAACAAAAAATAAGCGAATGAAAAATATAATAGCATTTCCGACCCTCCTCATCCTGGGTCTGCTGGCTTTTGCCGCCTGTTCCGATACGCGTGAACAGGGGGACGGAGAAACGATTCTTTTTAAAAATGTGAACCTGATAGACGGTAACGGTGGTGCGCCGGTGGCGGGCACCAGCGTGTTGGTAAGAGGCGATAAGATTGCGGCCATCGGAACCGGGCTGGATGAAGACGGGGCCAGGGTGGTGGACCTTTCGGGAAAAACCATGATGCCGGCACTGATCTGCGCCCACGCGCATGTAGGCATGCTGAAGGGTACGGGCACGGATGCCGGTAATTATACCCGTGAGAACCTGCTTTCCCAGTTGAAAAAATATGCAGACTATGGCGTGCTGCAAGTGCAGGCCATGGGCACCGACCGGCCGGTGCTGTTTGAAAACGGGCTCTATGATTCTATCCGGAAGGGGTTGCTGCCGGGTGCCAGGATGCTGTCTGCCGCCTATGGTTTTAATGTTCCCGATGGGGGGCAGTCGCCCAACTCGCCCATGAACCTGTTGTATCGTCCCGTCACTGCTCAACAGGTGCCCGTGCAGATGGACAGCCTGGCCGCTCTGGGGGTAAAGATGGTAAAGATATGGGTCGACGATTTTGGAGGTTCCACCCAAAAAATGGATACTTCTATCTATCGCGCTGTAATCCGTGAAGCACATGCTCACGGTCTGCAGGTAGCGGCACACCTGTACTATTTATCAGACGCCAGAATGCTGGTGCAGGATGGCGTTGACATTATCGCGCACAGCATCCGCGACAGTGTGATCGACGACCACCTCGTGGCCGAGATGAAGCGGAAGGGAGTCGGATACATACCCACTCTTTCCCTGGACGAATTTTCGTTTGTATATTCCCGTTCCCCTGAATGGGTGGACGATCCTTTTTTTAAGGCTTCCCTGGAACCCGGGGTGTATGAAATGATCACTTCGGAACAGTTCAGGGAAAACGTTCGTAATTCGCCTGGCTACGCGCGTAATATTGCCGGATTTGAGACCGCCCTCGCCAACCTGAAAAAGATAGCTGCAGGGGGTGTATTAGTGGCCATGGGAACCGACTCCGGAGCGCTCCCGGTACGTGCGCAGGGGTTTTCCGAACACCTTGAGCTGGAATTGATGGTGCAGGCCGGCCTCACGCCATTGGAGGCGATTACGACAGCCACTCATAATGCAGCGGTGATGCTGAAGATCGGAGATCGTTTCGGAACGATCGAGACCGGTAAAATGGCCGATCTGCTGATACTGGACGCCGACCCTTCCACAGACATAAAAAATTCCCGTCGTATTGCATCGGTGTACAAAGCCGGCACAGAACTTTGATAATCTTTCCGCGAAAATCGACATCTTAGCGGGCAAAACAGATTATCATGCCGGATAATAGAAGGGATTTTTTGAAGAAGGCGGCCCTGCTGGCAGGGGGTACGGGAATATGGAGTACGCTGCCTGCATCCATTCAGCGGGCGATCTCGATTGACCCTGCACTGGGCAGCAGTTTCTACGATGCGGAGCACGTTGTAATGCTCATGCAGGAAAACCGCTCCTTCGATCACGCGTATGGCACGCTGCAGGGTGTACGAGGATTCAACGACCCCCGGGCAATTACTTTACCCAATAAAAACCTGGTCTGGCTTCAGAGCGACGCGGATGGAAACACGTATCCGCCGCTTCGTTTGAATATCAAAGATTCCCGGGCCACCTGGATGGGAGACCTTCCCCATTCCTGGGAGAACCAGCTCGACGCCCGTAATCACGGGAAATATGATAAATGGATCATCTCCAAACGTTCGGGCCGGGAGGAGAATCGTGGCATACCACTTACCATGGGTTACCATACGCGGGAAGACATTCCGTTTTATTATGCGCTTGCCGACGCCTTCACCGTGTGTGACCAGCATTTCTGCTCTTCCCTGACCGGCACCACACCCAACCGTATGTACTTCTGGAGCGGCACGCTGCGGGGTAAACCCGGGGCACAACCGAACGTGAGAAACAGCGAAACAGGATATCAAAAGGAGGTAGACTGGAAAACCTTTCCCGAACGGCTCGAGGAACAGGGCATTTCCTGGCGCGTTTACCAGAATGAGCTGAGTCTGCAAACGGAGCTCGAGGGAGAAGATGAGGCGCTGCTTTCCAATTTCACCAACAATAATCTCGAATGGTTCTCCCAGTACAAGATCCGGTTTGCAAAAGAACACTGCGATTTTATGAGAACGCAGGCAACACGTCTCAAAGCCGAGATCGCAGTATTACAGCAGGAACTGCAGGAGCAGAACGGCGACAGGGCCGAACAACTGAAAAAAGAGGTTGGCGGGAAACAGCAGGAACTGACAGCAACTGAAAAACAACTGGAAGAATACAGTCCCGCGAACTTCGGGAAACTCACTGAGTTCCAAAAAAATATTCACAAAAAAGCGTTCACCAATAATTCCGGGGATCCCTACTATCATCAAACGGAAACGCTGGAGTATCGCGACGAAGAAGGTAACGACAGAAACGTGAAGGTTCCCAAAGGAGACGTGTTACACCAGTTCCGGCAAGACGTGGAGAACGGCCGGTTACCTACCGTTACCTGGCTGGTTGCGCCTCACCGTTTTTCCGATCACCCCAGCTCTCCCTGGTACGGTGCCTGGTATGTATCTGAGGTGCTGGAGATCCTGACAAAAAAACCGGAGGTCTGGAAAAAAACAATTTTTATCCTGAACTACGATGAGAACGACGGATATTTTGATCATCAGCCACCTTTTGTGGCACCCGATCCCCACGATAGCTCCACGGGACGCGTTTCTTCGGGGATAGATACCACCGATGAATTTGTCAGGTTAGAGGAAGAGCTCAAAAAGCCGGGAATGAAGCCCGCGAATGCAAGGCAGGGCCCGGTTGGACTCGGCTATCGCGTGCCGCTGGTGATCGCTTCGCCCTGGAGCAGGGGAGGATGGGTGAACTCAGAGGTCTGTGATATTAGTTCCACCCTCCTGTTCCTGGAGAAATTCCTCAGCAGGAAAACCGGCAAAACGATTAAAGAGACGAACATCAGCTCCTGGAGGCGGGCGATCTGCGGTGATCTCAGCTCCGTTTTCAGACCCTATAACGGGGAGAAGATCGAGCTGCCCCGATTCCTGGAAAGAAACAAGCTGATGAAGGATATCCACCAATCACAGTACCGGGAACCGCCCCTGTATACCAAACTGTCTTCCGCCGCTATCGCACAGACGAATAAAGATCCCCTGCTGTCTCCCCACCTGCCCCGGCAGGAGCCGGGGATCAGAAAGGCCAGTGCGCTTCCCTACGAATTGTATGTGGATGGTGCGCTCAATGCCGGAAAGACCGGATTTGATATCCGGTTTGCGGCGGGCAAATCCATTTTTGGTGATCATTCCGCAGGGGCTCCCTTCCATGTGTATGCGCCGGGCCGGTTCCGCGCAATGCTCACGGGCCCTTTTGAGGAAGTAAACACAAGGTGCTATGCGGTTGCTGCGGGAGGAGATCTCAGCGACCACTGGCAGCTCTCACAATTTGAAGATGACCACTATCATCTTCGGGTCTATGGGCCGAACGGGTTTTTCCGGGAGTTCGCGGGCAACAGGGAGGATCCCCCACTGCGGGTCACGTGCGGGTATCATCGGAACAAAAAGGGCCGTTTTACCGGCAACCTGGAGATCGTTCTCGTCAATCACGGCGACCGGCTCTATCGTGCGGAGATAAAAGACAACAGCTATACAATTATTCGCGGGGTGAAGGTGCTGGATGTCCGGCCGGGACGGGAGACAAAGCTGATAGTAGATCTGGATAAGAGTTTTGGCTGGCATGACCTTACGGTAGCGGTGCCGGAAGCCGGTCGGTTTGTCCGGCGGATAGCAGGAAAAACGGAAACCGGCCGGGACGGTTTCACCGATCCGCTGATGGGCGGGGTGGTATAACTGTTTTGATTAGGGGAAGGGGCGGGCTGGTGTTTTTTTTCCCCAATCTGTTGCCTTCATTCAGCAACGGAGTGGTAGCGGCAGCAACCTAACCTGATTCCAACGCCGCGCTGATAATTGGAGCTCAGATTCAGGCGCCTTAGGTGCGGCTGGTTTTTCCATGGAGCAGTAGGAGCGGCAGGGTGGTATGGTAGATCATTTGTTTGGTGGTGCTGCGGTGAAAAAGGCCCTCGAAAAAACCGCGGTTCTTCGTGTGCATCAGGATCAGTGAAGCGTCGTTTTCTTC
>CAZUWX010000028.1:19938-25188 GCA_964624205.1 uncultured Chitinophagaceae bacterium | reverse complement strand
CGGCAGTCGATTGTTGTTGCGGGATGAATAAGCGGTTCCAATGTCCGCTTCAACTCTTCGAGCTGTTGCAGGCTTGTTTTGTGAAGTGATTCCAGGTCGATCACCTGGGTAAAAGGGGTGACCTCCGACACCGGCACGATGGCCTGGTAAGCGTGATAAAGGATCAGGCGCCTGCTGTGAATATCGTGTGTCAGGCGTGCGGCATAACGCGCGGCATGATCTGCTGCCGGCGAAAAATCTGTTAGAACGAGTATCGTGTTCATAAACCTGCTTTTTGGGGTCTGAAAATATCAGGCTTTCGCGGGTACTGACGGTTTATGATGAGTAAGAATCGTGCCCGTCAGAGACGGCAGCCTGCCGGATGCTGTTAGCGGCCACAGATCCGTTTCACCATGGCGATGAGCGCTTCCGGTCCCCAGTTCTTGAAACGGCCTCTTTGCACTACCATGTCGTTTGCATCGGAGCGGTCGAGAAAATAATGGAAGGCAAATTCTGCCTTGGGGTGGTGCCAGCCTGCTACCTGTCCGAATCGCAGCACATTGAAGGTCAGCAGGGTATCAAACCTGTTTTCCACAGAATAATATCCCTGTGAGAATTGAACGAGCTTTTGGGTTTCTTTTTCGTTCCGTGACTGAGTCAGGAGGGCCTCATTCCGGGGCACGTAGTGGAGCTCGATTGTATCGCTCCTGTCCAAGACAGACCGGTAACCGGTATAGTAACCATTCGCGTCTTTCACGGCAACGAACCACAACCAATTATTTAGTGGGGTGGGGGTGGAGAGATAACCCGTGGCGGTGATGTGTTGACTTCGGATGTTCTGCCGGATGGAACGCTCGATGAGCATTTTATTCATGACCGAATAGCCCAGGTAGAGTGTGCTGAACAGGAGGCCGGCCCTCCACCATAGTTTCCGACCCGGGTGGCGGGCCGGGTACCGGATTAGAAAAAAGCAGGCTACCGCCAGCCAGAAAGAGAAAAAAGGATCCACCACAAAGAGGGTGTGAAAAGAGATACGGACCTGACTAAACGGTTCCAGCCAGCCGGTTCCGTAGGCGTTGAAGCTGTCGATAAAGATGTGTGCAAGCATGTTCACTCCCATTAGCAGCATGCAGGTTGAAAAAGAAACGGGGAGCGGTCGTAAATATTTTTTCACGGCCCAGCCGAGAGCCGGAGTCATAACGGCAACGAACAGCAACGAATGGGTGATGCCCCGATGTGCGACCAGCCTCTCCACCGGATCCAACCAGAAATTACCGAGGAAATCAAGGTCCGGAACCATCTGGGCGATGGCTCCGATCACCATGGCTTTTTTGCCGGCGGTCTTTCCTGCAATGGCCTCTCCGATACAGGCTCCCAGGGCAATATGTGTAAGGGTATCCAATACGTGATATACCTCGCAAATGTACATGATTGCGCCAAACCAGTAAGGTTGTTGCGGGTGTTCTGTCTCCTTTCCGGATCGATATCCTGCCAGGGTCGACCGTAGCTGGTGATTTAAGTTTATAGTGGGGAAGTATTAACTTGCACACTGCGTACGGTGCGGAGTTCCATCGTGCCGCCGGCAAAGCCTTTGGCGACGCACGACCGGCCATTGAAAAGACAAAATATACTCGGATGAAGAGACGTTCTTTTTTGCAGCATGCTTCCGTTGCCGGTCTGGGCATCGGCGTGTCTCCCCAGGTACTGGCGAAAGACGCGATCATTTCCAGAAAAAAGAAGCTGGACTTTACTTTCTCAATGGACGAAAACCGGATAAACTGTTATGTTCCGGCGCTGAGGGAGCCAGTGAAGATATTTATGCTGGCAGATACGCATCTTTTCCGGGACGACGCACGGGGCGAACCCTTCAGTCAATACAGTGGACGTATGGCTGGCGCCTATAACAGCACCCGGCATTTTCAAAAGGGAACGGCTACCAATCCGGAAGAATCTTTTGAGCTGGCGATCCGGATGGCCAAAGATCAGGATGCTGATATGCTGGCCCTTTTGGGTGATATTTTCAGCTTCCCTTCCGAAGCGGCAGTAGAATGGGTGATGGAACGACTCAATAAATCAGGACTGCCGTATTTTTATGTGGCGGGCAATCACGACTGGCACTATGAAGGCATGGAAGGCACTTCAATGGAATTGCGGAAGACCTGGATAGAGAAAAGACTGTTGCCCCTGTACCAGGGCAATGATCCGATGATGGCCGCCTACGATGTGAAGGGCATAACAGTGGTCGCCATCGATAACTCCGTTGTCGAAATATTGCCCGAGCAACTGGCGTTTTTTCAGGCCCGGGTGAAGACCGGCAAGCCGCTGGTGCTGATGCTGCATATTCCCCTGTACGCTCCGGGGCGGAACATTAATTTCGGATGCGGCAATCCCAACTGGGGTGCGAAAACGGATACGAGTTACAAGGCTGAGCGGCGACCGCAATGGCCGGAAGCAGGTCACACAAAAACAACCATGGATTTTCATAAAGCGGTTTTTTCCGCGCCCAACCTGCTGGGAGTGGTGGCGGGCCATATACACCGGCAATCGGTGGATATCGTGAACGGCATTCCACAGTTCGTGGCGGACGACAATGCCAGTAGCGCCTTTCTGGATATCCGCTTTTTCCCTAAAGATACGGGCGGCGTGTAGCTGCTGCTATATCAGGCCAGGGAAACTCATGCGGGTTGTTGAATCATTCCCGCTTTCAGCACACGTGCCGTCACCAGCAGTTGTCCCATGTGACGCATAGTATGTTCGGCCGCATGGAACAGCAGTCCCAGCACCGTTGAGGGTAGCTGCTTGCGTCCCACGCCGCGGAAGGCGGTAAGACTTCCTTCGTCGAATTCTTTCAGTGTTTCTACCGCTTCATGCAGATCACGCTTGAGCTTATCCAGCAGCGAACCCAGCGACGCAGCGTTGTCTATTGTGCCTTCAGCCGCGAGGTAAGCGAGTTGGGTGGCATCAAGTCCTGCGCCTTTCGCGTAGGTGGCCAGGCGGTCTACTACCCCACAGATATGCCGGAGGTGAAAAGCTACGGAAGCGACGCCTTCCGGGCGTTCCCAAAGCAATTCTTCAGGAAAGCCATCCAGGAGTCGGGGTATTTCTTCGCTGGCTTGCAGCCAGGTATGCGCAACAGGTTGTAGCAGTGCCGGAACGCCTTCTACAGGCCCGCGGAGCCATACTTCCGGAAGGGGTGGTTGGATATTACTGGTCATAGTGAGCAATGTATGGGCTTTAAGGTACGTCAAAAAAGACTTCATAAGGAACTGCTTACAATCTAAACAAACTGCTACTGATCCACTATGGCAACTTAATTCGAGCTATGCCCCGGGCTATAGTTCCTAAAGGTGATGGTATTATTTGCGGCTGCCAGGGGTACCTGGTTGTGAGGATCGTGTTTTCCTGCGTTCCGACAGCTCTTTGCGCAGGTAGTTGCCAAACTCTTTTTCGGCCTGAAAAAAACGATTGGTTTTTTCATCGCCCAGGGATTTTATGAATTCGCCGCTGTATTTTTTTCGGGTATGCAGTAGCTTTTCCTCCCGTTCGAGTGTTGGCATATTATTTCTATGCTGGTCGATCCGTTGTTTTCTGATCTCTGCCACGTACTTGTTATACACGGGCCAGAAGCGTTGCGCTTCTTCGGGCGAAAGAGGGAGTTTTTTGGTGAGGTAAGCAACTTTCAGTGCTTCTATACGGCTTCCGTCGAACCGCTTAGACGTACTCCATGACGTGTCTTGCGCGAAACCCGGGAGCAATATCCCCATCCACAATATTACAGATAAAAGTATTTTCATTCTCTTCGGTTTAGTAATGCTAAATATCAGATATGGCCAGGTAGCTCTCCAGTTCCTGATCGGAAATATCGGCCAGCAAAAGAGACAGGTCTTCTTCGCCGATGGACATTGCCGGGTTGTTTTCAGTTACCCCCGAGGCCGCCTCTGCCGGCGCCGGGCCGGGCTCAACGTATTGTATGATTTCCGCGTCGCTGACAAATTGCATATAACGGAGCAGATCCGGCCGTTCCGCGAGATCACTCCCGTTTGCACTGTCATCCGTCCGGGCTACAATCTGCGGCCCTGTGACAGCCGGTTCGCCGCTGTACATCCATACACCGCCGATGATCAATACAGCGGCTGCTGCTGCCACAGCAATGCGCAATCCGGTCTGGCGCGACAGGCGCACCAGTTTACCTGTGCCACGGTTTTGGCGGGCAATTGTATGCGGCAGGCGTTCAAAATACCCCTCCGGCATGGTGAAAGGCATTTTTTTCGGAAGTTGCCCCAGAACAGGCAACAATACCTCCGATTCCTCAGCGGCGGTTTCGGCGTTCAGTGTTCTGATCCTTGCCGCCACTACCTCCGGCAACCGCGCAAAATAGCCGTCCGGTATGCTGAAGGGCGGGCGGATCTCCATTTGCGCCAGTTGGGGAGCAATTTTCTCCAGTTCCTCCTGTATTTCCTTTCGTGACGACATAATTGTAAGACTGTAGTGTTAATAAAAAGTTTAATGGTTGAGGATAAAATCCTCGATCTTTTTCGCTGCGTGGTGATAAGAGGCCTTCAGTCCTCCTTCTGAGGTCTGGAGTATTTCGCTGATCTGCTGGTACGACATTTCGTCGAAATAACGCATATTGAATACGAGCCGCTGTTTCTCAGGAAGTTGGCGGATAGCCATTTGTAGCTTCCACTCCAGCTTGCCGGCGTCAAACTGCTCATCTGCCTTCAGGGAAGCCGTAAACGCGTTGGCATCGTCCAGAGGAATGGCCTGCTTTTTCTTTCGCTGTTCCAGGAATCCCAGGCTCTCGTTCGTGGCGATTCGGTAAAGCCAGGTATACAGGCGCGCATCCTCCCGGAATCCCTTCAGGCCATTCCACACTTTTATGAAGACATTCTGCAGCACATCGTCGGCATCATCGTGATTGATCACCATTCTGCGGATATGCCAGTACAATTTCTCCTGGTATTTCCTCACAATGCCTGCAAATCCCGCTTCTTTCGAGTGTTCTACGCGGAATTGGGCAAGCAGGTCGGTGTCCTCCATTTCATCCATACAAACATTTTAGCTGCTAATATAATCAAAGACCGCCCCCCGGTGGCACAGCAGTTGCGTATTATAGATTTTTATTATGAATAATATATACGGATGAACCGGAGCATCATCGTTCTTTGGCCAGCGAGATGTTTACGCGGAGCTCCATCCGACCATTGAAAAAACAAAATATATACGGATGAACCGGAGCATCATCGTTCTTTGGCCAGCGAGATGTTTACG
>CAZUWX010000028.1:18241-19838 GCA_964624205.1 uncultured Chitinophagaceae bacterium | reverse complement strand
AATATATACGGATGAACCGGAGCATCATCGTTCTTTGGCCAGCGAGATGTTTACGCGGAGCTCCATCCGACCATTGAAAAAACAAAATATATACGGATGAAAACATTTGGAATTATTCTCATTGTGGTAGGGATAGCCATGGCATTGATAAGGGGTTTCTCCGTTCAAACGGAGAAAAAAGTACTGGATGTGGGTTCTTTGGAGATCAACAAGCAGGAAAACAAATGGATTGGCTGGCCTACCTATGCGGGCGCGGTTATCGCGATCGTAGGAGTAGTGATGGTCTTGGCCGACCGGAAGAAGGCCTGACCGCCCCTTCACCCATGTGACCGCAAACGGCTCCCCGGGGCCAGCGGATAGTGCCCGGCTGATGCTGATCCGGAAGACTGCCCGATCTTGCGGGTACAAAAGCGTGTATCAGCAGACCGCTAATGCATTTCCGACCACCCGGAAGATTGTCAGATTGTGTAACCAGAAAAGTGGGTGTGCCCCAATAACCCAGGCACCGGGTTACTAGGGGTTGAGCCAGAGATCGATCGGTTTTTTCACCGCTGCGGAAAAGGGCAATGAGATCTTCTTCCCCTGACCTGCGGATGCATAGGCCGCATAGATCATCTCAAGCACTACGCGCCCGTCTGCCCCGGTTACGAGCGGCTCGGTGCCGTTGCGCACACAATCCACAAAATGTTTCAGCTCGTGCGGGTAGCCCTGGTTAAAAACTTCTTCAAACATAGTAAAGCTCCAACCCACCGTGGTATCGGCTTTTTCCATGGCATAGTCGTACCCGTGTTTGCTGTAAGACAGTGCGGAGTTGCCGATGAACAGATCGGCGTAAATCACCCCGCCTGTGCCGTGCACCTCGCTTTTATCGTCCATTCCCCCGTGTTTGGCCCAGCTATTTTCGGCAAGGGCGGTGACCCCGTTCTCGAATTCAACGATCACCAACGAGTTGTCCTCGCCCTTTGTCCGGCCGCGGTGCAGCACGGTCGACATGCTGGCCGTCACACTTACCGGCTTAGCGTTCTTCAGCATCCAACGGAACCATTGCATGGCGTGGCAGCCCATGTCCATCAGCACACCCCCGCCGGAAAGGTCTACGTTGTAGAACCAGTCGGAGTGCGGCCCGGAATGTTTCTCCGATTGTTTGAGCATATAGATATCTCCGACTGCGCCGTCGTTCACCATCTTGCGGACCCTTTCGTATTTGGGGGCGAAGCAAAGTTCTTCAGCATACATCAATTTGACGCCAGCGGCCTCACAGGCTGCGATCATGGCGTCCGCTTCTTCGAGCGTTACTGCCAGGGGCTTTTCGATGATCACGTGCTTGCCAGCTTTTGCCGCCTTGATAGTGGCTTCGGCGTGCAGGAAATTTGGAAGGCAGATGTCTACAATATCACATCCGGATTCATTGATAACCGCATCCAGGTCGGTGAACCAGCGCGGGATGCCGTACTTTTCGGCAAAACCTTTTGTTTTTTCTTCGTTCCTCGCGTATACGGCAACTACTTCTGCTTCCGGAATAAAGCGATGATAACTTTCGAGGTGTATATCCGAAATAAAACCGGCTCCGAGAATGGCGATCTTTGTACGCTCCATA
>CAZUWX010000028.1:15362-18141 GCA_964624205.1 uncultured Chitinophagaceae bacterium | reverse complement strand
CAGCAGCGAAAAACCTATACCATCGGTGTTGTGCTCCCTGAGCTTTCGGAGGCTTTTTTTTCGTCTGCTATCACCGGCATTGAAGACAGCGCCTACAAGAACCAGTACACGGTGATCCTGGGGCAGTCGCACGACAGCGAGGAAAGGGAAAAAAGGGTGGTGGAAACCATGAAGAAACACCGGGTAGACGGCCTCATTGTTTCGGTGGCAAAAAATACGGTGGATTACAGCCATTTCGAGGCGCTCAGAAAATATGCTATACCCGTGGTTTTTTTCGACCGGATCCCCCGGATGGAAGGCATTCACTACGTGGCCTGTAACATGGAATCGGGCACGGTGCAGGCGGTCAGTTTCCTGTTGCAGCGCGGCCATCGTGTAATCGGGATGATCAATGGGCCGGAGCAGTTGATGGCAAGCAGGGAACGACTCGACGGATATATCAAGGCGCTTCAGAAACACCGGCTGAAATTCGACCCGCAACTGATCGTCGACACCGATCTGACGAAGGAGAGCACGGAACAGGCCATGCACCACCTGCTCACGCATAAACGTAAACCGACGGCCGTGGTGGTCTTTAATGACTACGTGGTGCTGGATGCCGTACAATATGCGCGTAAATTGAAATTCCGAATCAACAAAGACATCGCGTTTGTCAGCTATGCGAATTTGCCATTAAGCCATTATACCGCTTTCCCACCCCTTGCTTCCGTGGAACAGTTCCCCTATGTACAGGGGCAGAAAGCCACAGAGACCCTGATGGAACTGCTGCGGCGCGGCAATGGCGACAATGAGTCGAATGCCTATTACCGCATCATCCTGGAATCGCAACTCGTAGTTCACAATCGTAAATCATCATAAACAAAAACTATACGGATGAAACAATTCATTATTACTTTCTTATTTGGGGCTTCGCTGCTTTCCGTCAAACTTAATGCCACAGGAGTGTTGGAGCAGCCAAAGACCCTTGCAATTGGAGCTGCGGCACCTGATTTTACCCTGATGGGTGTGGATGAGCAATCCTACAGTCTGGCTTCCTTCCGCGACGCCCGCGTATTGGTGATCATTTTCACCTGTAATCACTGCCCCACTTCCCAGGCCTACGAAGAGCGGATCAAACAGATGGTGCGCGACTATACTCCAAAAGGAGTGGCGGTTGTTGCGATCTCTCCCAACAGCGACCGGGGCCTCCGCCTCGACGAACTCGGCTACACCGACGTGGGCGATAATTTTGAGGATATGAAGATCAGGGCGCAGGACAAGGATTTTAACTTCCCTTATCTCTATGATGGTGAAACGCAGGAAGTGTCGAAGGCCTACGGGCCAGTGGCGACACCGCATGTTTTTGTATTTGACGAAAAAAGAAAACTACGCTATCAGGGACGTATAGACGACACAGAAGACCAGCGGAAAACACCGCGCGTTAAAGATACCCATAACGCCATCGACGCGTTGCTGGCAGCAAAGGAAGTGCCTGTTACTACCACGAAGGTGTTCGGTTGCTCCACCAAGTGGGCCGACAAGAACGACTGGGTGAAAAAAGAGGACGAAGAATGGGCAAAGCGACCTGTGAAACTGGAGAAGATTAACGAGGCCGGTGTAAAGGAGCTGTTAAAGAATAATTCCGGAAAGCTGCGGCTGATCAATATCTGGGCCACCTGGTGCGGGCCCTGCGTGACCGAATTCCCCGAGTTCATCATCATGAGCAAAATGTATATTTTGCGCGATTTCGAATTTGTTTCCATCAGTGCGGATAATCCCGACAAGCATGAAAAAGCGCTCGGATTTTTAAAAGACAAGCAGGCGGCTAACCCCAACTACATCTTCACCGGCGAGGATAAATATAAACTGATTGAAGCGGTGGATCCCAAGTGGGCCGGTGCACTGCCTTATACGATACTTGTTGAGCCCGGTGGAAAGATCGTTTATGCACGGCATGGCATCATCAACCCACTCGAAATGAGAAAAAGAATTGTGGAGCACCCGCTCATCGGAAGAACCTATTAGTGCATTAAGGGTGCGTATTAACTCGTAGAGGGCATCGATCAGCTATCGGAGAAATGTAATAATGGCAAACAGTTTTTTTCGATTCAAAACGTTCACTGTTCACCAGGACAAGTGCGCGATGAAAGTGTGTACCGATGCGTGTGTGTTTGGCGCCTGGCTGGCTTCCCGTGCTGTGCAACACGGGTTGGCAGAGGGGCCGATGTTGGACGTGGGAGCGGGCACCGGCCTGCTTTCACTGATGCTGGCGCAGCAGACGCAGGGCTGTATCGAAGCGGTGGAGATCGAGGAGAACGCATTTGAGCAGGCAAGACAAAACTTCGGGCAATCGCCCTGGCCAGACCGTTTAACCGCCATTCATGCGGATATCCGGGAATGGTCGCCGGCGTCGCGATACGACCTGCTGTTCTCCAACCCGCCTTTTTATGAGCACGACCTTCGGTCGGTGTCCGGAACGCGTAACATCGCCCTGCACAGTAGCGCCTTGAATTTGGGCGAGCTGGTGCAGGTTGCAAAGCGCACCGTGACCAGCCGCGGCCGGTTTGCGGTGCTGCTTCCTTTCCACAGAGCCGTTGGTTTTGAAGAGCTGGCGAAGCAAAGCGGATTCTATCCCGTTGAACGTGTGCTCCTTCAGCAGACACCGCGGCATACCCCTTTCCGTGCCATGTACCTTTGTGCCGCGGAGCCACCGGCAAACTGCCTCACCCAGGAACTTGTCATAAAAAAGAATGATGATGAATACACTGATGCGTTCCGGGACCTGCTGGGCAACTATTAT
>CAZUWX010000028.1:0-15262 GCA_964624205.1 uncultured Chitinophagaceae bacterium | reverse complement strand
CGTATTCCCCACTTGCGCACGACGGTTTTACGATGAAACAGCTTATCTTCAGGACTTCTAAATATACGCAGATGCAACTGAGCGTGATAAGCCATCACAGAGGCGAAATGTATATGCAGAGTTCCATCGTACCGCTGTACCTTAGCCAAACCGGGCTAATGCCGTGCTTCGGCGGAGCAGGGCGGGCAGCGTCTTTAGCGACACCCGACCGGCAATTGAGAAACAAAAAATAAACGGATGAAGAATATACATTCATGCATGGTAGCCGCGGTGGCGGTATGCCTGGTCCTTGGAGCTTGTAACGGCGGTGGTCAACCGCAGACCGAAGAAACGGCCAAGTCCGGCGCGGCACTCCCGGGCACAAGGGTCGAGATACTCGATCCGGAAGCCCTGGATCTGATCGATTCCACCGCGGTGGTGGAGGACCTCGCAGACGGGTTTACGTGGTCGGAAGGCCCCTTGTATATAGCAGACGGCGATTATTTGCTGTTCTCGGATATACCGGCCAATCAGGTGATAAAATGGAAGGAAGGCGAAGGCGCCTCGGTTTATCTTACTTCTGCCGGGTACACGGGCAACGCAGCGCAGCAGCCCAAAAACGAACCCGGCTCGAATGGCCTTCTGCTGGATGAGAAAGGAAATCTTGTACTGTGCCAGCACGGCGACAGAAGAATGGCCCGGATGCTGGCTCCTCTTGATGCGCCGCAACCTGTATTCGAAACGATCGCCGACCGGTACCAGGGAAAAAGGCTGAACAGTCCCAATGATGCGGTATATCACAGTAACGGTGATCTGTATCTGACCGATCCGCCTTATGGCCTGGACGGAAGAACCGATGACTCGGCCAGGGAGCTTGCGTTCCACGGTGTTTTTCGCGTCAAAACCGACGGCAGGGTGGACCTGGTGACCAATGAATTCAACTACCCTAATGGTATTGCTTTCTCTCCCGACGGAGGGATATTATATGTGGCGCACTCCGACGGAGAGCATCCCAAATGGATGAAATATGTGCTGGACGAGCAGGGGTTGGTCAAAACCGGTTCGGTCTTCTACGAAATCTCCGAAGAGGAGAAAAAAGCTGCTCCCGGATCTCCGGACGGGATGAAGGTTAACCGCAATGGCTATGTGTTCGCCTCCGGCCCCGGCGGCATCTGGATCTTTAATCCGGCAGGGAAGCCGCTGGCCAGGATCCATACCGGCAAACTTACTTCCAACTGCGCTTTCTCGGCAGACGAAAAGATGCTGTATATGACTTGTCACGATCATCTCTACCGGATTCGGCTGAAATAGGGGGCGATAAGAACATCGGATGATCCAGGCGATAAAAGATCTGGGATCGGGTCCGGCTGAATAGCGGGTTGTTTATCGGAGATTCAATATTGCCCGAAGGGTATACAGAACAGGGGTCGGATTGGGTTGAACCGGCAGGTTGACTATCGGATCGGCTCCCCGTCTATTACAGTGATTCGCACCGTGTCGGTGCTCCATTCCGCACGATCGTCTATCACACGCAATAAAAAAGTGTACACGCCCGGATAGGTGAGGTCCGTGATTTCAGCATAGGGTGATATCTCTCGCGCAACCTTTTCATAAGAGGGGCCCGAGATCTTTTGCCACACGTGCCGCAGGATCTTTCCGTCGGGATCATAAGATGCAGATCCGTCGAGTACCACTCTGCCGGAACTGGCAGAAATCATTGTATCCCTGCCTGCGTGAGCAACGGGTTTTATATTGGGGGCGAACGCCCGGTTTTGGGCGAGCATCCATTCATAGATATTAGGGTTAAAATACCGGTGACCCGTATTAAAAGCTCTTCTGGTCCATACATAATGGCCGCCATTGTCCCACAGGATAAGGTTGGGCGTGACCGCGGCGCCGCAATTATTGATGCTTGCGATCGCTTCGGTGGTGCAGGTATAGCTGGCTTTGTCGTCGTCTAGCGCATGAATAGCGAGCACGGGCAGCCTGGCATTCGCGATGTTGCAGCCGTTGGTCATGAAACAGGGCGATACCACCGGCACAATACCGGCCAATTGTTTCGCATTGCGCAGCGAAGAAGCGGCATACACCCAGGAGCCTCCTCCGCCCAGGCTCAGTCCGGTGAGAAAGATCCGGTTGGTGTCGATGTGGAGGTTCTCGCGGGCAAACCGGATCATGGCGTCGATATAATAATTTTCCCAGGTGCCATACCTCGAAGCAAGCTGTGGCGCGAGCACAACAAAACCTTCGGTTTTCCCGTTCCAGGTGAACTGCATATGCTCTCCTTCGTTGATATAGCGCGGAAGCCCGCAGCAGTTGATCTTCGCAAGTTCTTCGGGCGAGCCGGTTCCTTTTTCTCCGATGCCGTGAAGAAATATGATCAGCGGATGCCCGGCAGTGTCCGTTGCATATCCGGGCGGCAGGTACTGCAGGAAGCCGATCTTCCCCCGGGGGCTGTCGGTCTGCATCGGCAGGTATTGCGCCCTCGCAACGAACGGGATCATCATTATCAAAAGAACCGCAAATCTGACTATACCTGTTAGCATTCCGACACCGAAAATAAAAATGATTCGGCGAATATACTACATAGGGGAAATTAGACGGGGATTTCATCTCCGTTGTTTTGGAGCGGCATGGATCAAACAGAAGGTTCTCTGTTGATATTAACTAATTCTATCTTCACTGTGTGAAGCAGCATGCTGCGGCTCTCTATAAGCGCTGGTCCATATCAGGCCGTGGTTCTACGGCCTCTTTTTTTTGCCGCGGATTTTTTCCCGGGGGTGGATCTGCCCGATCCTGATGGCCTGCCGGCGGTTCTTTTTTTCGGGCCCGATTTTTTTTGGGGTGCAGTTGTTTTAGGAGTCGTCTTTTTCGGAGTTGTTTTTTTTGAAGCGTTTTTCGTCGAAGTGCTTTTCTTTGGAGCCGTCTTCTTTGGAGCGGATCTTTTGGAAGGGGATTTTTTCCTGGCCGGCGATTTTTTACCAGCGGCCTGTGCCGGTACTTTGGCGCCTTCTTTACGTGCTTCGGAAAGACCGATGGCGACCGCCTGCCTGGGGTTGGTAACTTTTTTTCCGCTTCTGCCGGATTTCAGTTTACCCTCCTTCATCTCATGCATGGAGCGGGCCACTTTCTTTTGTGCTTTTTTTGAATACTTAGCCATAGTAGCTGTTTTGGACAGTATTAAAAAATTCATGCCCGCGACCAGTCGCCCCCGCATACATTTTTTTCCGACCTTCAGATCATGCGTATTCTCTGGAATTATCTCAAACCTCACCGGAAACTGATCTTCCTGGCGCTCCTGCTGGCCACCGTCGCCCAATTGCTGACCCTGGTAGACCCCATCATTTTTGGGAAGATCATTGACGACTATGCAACCAACCGTGCGGCGCGGTCGGAGGAGGAACTGATCAATGGCGTACTCTTCTGGCTGGGTGTGGCCGTAGCCGTAGCACTGGCCGCCCGGCTGGCCCGGGCTTTTCAGGAATACGTGGCCCGGCTGGCAGTAGCCCGCTTCGGCATGCAGATTTTCAACGACGGACTGAAACAGACCCTTCGCCTTAATTTCCAGGAATACGAGGAAAGCCGTAGCGGTGAAACCCTCTCAGTGCTGCAGAAGGTAAAAACGGACACAGAGCGGTTCATCAACTCATTCATCAATATCCTTTTTTCTTCTGTTGTGGGCGTGGGGTTTCTGATCTGGTATTCCATCACCAAAAACTGGATGCTGATCCCGGTTTTTGTGGTGGGCATACTGGTGCTGGGTTCTCTGACAGGTCTTCTTTCAAAAAAAATAAAGACTGTGCAGCGTTCGATCAACCGGGAAACATATAAGATGAGCGGGGTGATCACCGAAAGCCTCCGGAATATCGAATTGGTAAAAAGCCTGGGGCTCACTTTTCCCGAGATCCGGCGTTTGCGCGGGCAAACCCAGCAGATATTCGACCTGGAAATGATAAAGGTCAGGAAGGTGCGCACACTTTCTTTTCTGCAGGGCACCACACTTAATATTCTCCGGCAGTCCATTCTTTTTATTCTTTTGTGGCTGATCTTTCGCGAGGTGCTGAGTACGGGGGAACTGATCACCATGCAGTTTATCTCGACGTCTATTTTTGGCCCCCTGCAGGACCTCGGCAATATTATTCTTCAGTACCGGGAAGTGGATGCATCCATACAGAATTTTGACACACTGATGAAGAAGCCTGTTGAACAGCGTCCTGAAAATCCGCTCGAGATCGGCAACCTGCAAAGCCTGCAATTCCGGGAAGTTATCTTTCAGCATAAAACCGCTCGCATACGAGCCATCGACGGCATTTCATTTTCTGTAAAGACGGGGGAAACGATCGCATTCGTGGGCCCCTCCGGTTCGGGAAAAAGCACGCTGGTGAAATTACTTGTGGGGCTTTACAAGCCGGCGGAAGGTGAGATATTGTTTAACAGCGTATCGTCGACCGACATCCGGTACAATGCACTGCGCCGCCAGATCGGTTTTGTTACCCAGGATACCCAATTATTTGCGGGAACGATACGCGACAATCTTCTGTTCGTAAAAGCCGACGCCACAGACGAGGAGATAACGGAAGTGCTGCATAAGGCGGCCTGCGAACAACTGCTCTCCCGGAGTGCGCGAGGCATCTACACAATGCTGGGAGAAGGAGGGATGAAACTTTCGGGAGGCGAAAAACAACGCATTTCCATTGCGCGGGCCCTGCTACGAAACCCGCGGCTGCTGATATTTGATGAGGCAACTTCAGCGTTGGATTCTCTCACCGAAGACGAGATCACAGGAACCATCAGACGCATTTCGGCTGCCCGGGAACAAATCACGATCCTGATCGCCCACCGGCTCAGCACCATCCTGCATGCCGATAAAATATATGTGCTGGAACGTGGGCGGATCGTTGAGATCGGCTCACACGAAGAGCTCCAGCAGCAAAAAGGCCTGTACTATGCCATGTGGCGCCAGCAAGTAGGCGAACGTCGGGAGCGGGAGTACACGATGGCTATGCAGGGACGGTTAACGGCAACACCGGAAGAGGGGGAGGAGGAAACGGCGGAAGACAACGGGTAAGAAAAAAAGCATGTGCCGGTTTAATATTCTCCGGGATATCCCGGACAAAGTAAAGGGGTTAATAAGGGTCGATCATCCGGCACATGCAAAATAATAACCAAGTGGTCGTTACATAAATATTGGATTCGGATACTTTAACTCCAAACTTCCTCATCATATTGCGGAGCGGCGCATTTTCGTGGATTTATTGACGTGTATCAATGTTTAAGTGAGGGGGAGAAGTCTGCCGGTCACGGGGGAGCGAAGGTTGCCCTGTAGTTGTCGAATCCGTGGGCTACCTGGAGCTGGATCTCCTTATAGCAGGTGTAAAAACTCCTGCCGCCTTCGGTGCGCTCACCCGGGAAGATCATATTCCCGGGGGCAAAGCTATCCTGCTGCCTGTAGCCAGCGGGAGACGAGTACAAAAAGAACCACCATGGTGCCCATCAGCAGGATTCCGGCCGCCAGGAGGATCAGGTTGGCGCGCCGGCTGCTTCTCCTGGCTTTTTCAGTGCTGGCCTTTCGTATCTCCTCCGGCAATAGCCGGGTGGAAATATTGACCAGGAAGGGGACGATCAGCAGGTCGTCGACCAGTCCGGCAAAGGGCACCACGTCGGGGACAAGATCCGCCGGGCTGAGCAGGTATACCAGCGAGAACAGGGCGCAAAGCTTGGCATACCAGGGGGTGCCCGGCTGCCTGAACGCATAGTACATGGTCAGCAACTCCCGTTTGAAAGACCATCTGTTCCCTCTTTTCATGCCTTGCAAGGTAACCCATCCCCGCGGTTGTCCGGATGCGGATTTTCAGGGTGATCTTGCAGTCCCATCTTAATCAGCCTATCCCTGCGTTATGCTAAATGGCGGCGTGTCAGGCGATGAGAAAGCTCCTGGCTAAACAACTCTGGATCTGCCTGCGTATTATACCTAAAAAAGGTGGTCTAAATGCGCAAAAAGGTGGCTAAATTGTCCACTGAATCAAACGACTGTCCCATGCACGTACCGCTGATGAGATTGTTCCGCTGCTTTTCCTGCTCAGCAGTCTTAATACTTGCCGTTGCGACGGGGTTTGCCGGTCCGCAAGGGCAGCGCGGAGGGGGCGTGAGGGCATATACTGCTGAGGCAGGCGATCCTGCGGTACCGGCCGGCACAGCAGATATCGGGGCCGGCAACCCGATGGATACTACCATCCGGGGAAGAGTAATGGACAGCACCGGTGCATCCCTCACGGGGGTATCGGTGGCGGTGAAAGGCACCCGGACGGGAACGGTTACCGCAGCGGCCGGGGAGTTTGTCCTCTACAATGTGCCTTCGGATGCCACCCTGGTGATCAGCAACATCGGCTTTCACACCCAGGAGCGGAAATTGATCCCGGGCCAGGGTTTTCTCACCGTTTACCTTGTGGCTGAAGCCGGCACCCTCACGGATGTGATCGTTACCGGGTTTCAACGGATCGATAAGAGCAAGTTCACGGGGGCAGCGGTGAAGCTGGACATGGACAAGATAAAGACAGAAGGCATGACGGACGTGAGCCGGATGCTGGAAGGCCGTGCGGCCGGTGTGGCGATACAAAATGTGTCCGGCACTTTCGGCGCGGCACCCAAAGTAAGGATCCGGGGCGCGACCTCCATCACGGGCGATAACAAGCCGCTATGGGTGATCGACGGCGTGGTGCTGGAAGACATCGTGAATGTATCGAACGACCAGTTGGCTAGCGGCGATCCCAACACCTTGCTGGGCTCTGCAGTGGCAGGGTTAAATCCCAATGACATCGAAAGTTTCGATATCCTGAAGGATGCGGCCGCCACGGCGCTGTACGGAGCCCGCGCAATGAATGGCGTGATCGTGATCACTACGAAAAAAGGCAGATCGGGAGCAACCTCCATTAATTATACGGGGAATTTCGGCATGCAGTTCAAGCCCGGCTATGCAGATTATGATATCATGAACTCCGCCCGCCAGCTATCGGTGTACGCGGAGCTGGAGCGTAAAGGCTACCTGGATTTTAACAGTATCGCCAACCGGACGAATGCCGGCATTTATGGGAAGATGGCCGACCTCATCCGCACCGTCGACCCCGTAACCGGCGATTTTGCGCTGGAGAACACCCAGGAAGCCCGGGCCGCTTTTTTAATGAGTTATGCCCGGCACAATACCGATTGGTTCGACATACTTTTCCGCAATTCCCTCACCCAGGAGCATTCCCTCAGCTTGTCGCACGGCACGGAGAAAGCCCAGTCGTATTTCTCTACCAGTTTCTACAATGACCAGGGCTGGACGATCGCTGATAATGTAAAGCGATACATCGTTAATCTCCGGAACACGTATGATTTTTCCGATCGTTTCTCCGGTGGTTTCAAAATGCTGGGATCTGTGCGGCAACAGCGGGCGCCCGGCACCGTGAGCCGGATCAGCAACCCGGTGGAAGGATCGTACGACCGCGATTTCGACATCAATCCCTTTAGTTATGCCCTGAATACCAGCCGGGTGCTGACCGCCTACGACGAGAACGGGGACCTGGAATATTTCCGGCGCAATTTTACCGATTTCAATATAATTAACGAGGTGGATAATAACTATATCAAGCTGAACCTGATGGACATCAGCCTTACCGGCGATGCCCATTACAAGATCACTCCCTGGCTGAATTATAATTTTATAGGCGCTATCCGCTACGTCAAAACCTCCAAAGAACACCAGATCACCGAACACTCCAACCAGGCGAACGCCTACCGCGCTGCACCAAACGCGACTATTGCGGCGGCCAACCGTTTCCTTTATCGCGACCCCGCCGATCCCGAAGCACCTCCGGTGGTGGTGCTGCCCTATGGCGGATTTTATAACCGCCAGGAAGACGAACTGAAAAATTATACTTTCCGCAATACCCTTTCCCTGGATCGCGACTTTGGTGAGATGCATCAGGTGCAGGGCCTGGTAGGCCAGGAAGTGAAATACACCGACCGACAAAATGCCAACAACACCGGCTTTGGCTATCAGTACGAAAACGGCGGCGTGCCCTTTGTGGATTACCGGATCCTCAAACAATTCGTCGAGAACAGCATGCAGTACTACGGCATGGGCAACGAATACGAAAGGTTTGTGGGTTATTTCGGTAACGCCCGCTACACGTATAACCGGAAATACACACTCGACGCAACGGTTCGCCGGGATGGCTCCAACCGCCTCGGCCGCTCGGAAAAATCGAGATGGCTGAACTCCTGGACAATCGCGGGGCGATGGAACGTTGACCGGGAAAGTTTTATGCAGGATGTAGACGTGCTGAGCTATCTGACCCTGCGCGCCAGCTATGGCCTCAATGCCAACTACGGGAACGCCACCAACTCCCTCGCCGTATTGCGCACCAAACTTACGAACCGGCCTTATCTGAACGACCGGCAACTGGCCATAGATATCGAGAACCTGGAAAACTCCGATCTTACCTGGGAAAAAAAATATGAGGCCAATATCGGCGCTGATATCGGTTTGTTCCAGAACCGCCTGAACATTTCCATTGACGCTTACAGCCGCCAAAGCCTCGACCTGATCGCCTTGATCCGAACCTCCGGTATCGGGGGTGAGTTCACCAAGGCGGCCAATTATGCCGACCTCGAATCAAAGGGCATCGAGTTGGCGGTGGGCGGCCAGCCGTACTCGAATAACCTGTTCAGTTGGCAAACCAATTTTACGTTCGGGTATAATACGACCCGCATCACCAGGGCCGAGAATTTTCCGCTGGTGTTCGATCTTGTAGTTCCTGAAGGAGGAGCCAAAGTGGGCTATCCGGTACGCGGCCTTTTTTCCATCCCCTTTGCTGGATTGAGTGAAGTAGGGATACCGCAGTTCAATAATGAAAAGGGAGCGGTCGGCACTGCGGTGTATCTGCAAAGCGACGAAACGGATTTCCTGCGCTATGAGGGCCCAGTGGATCCCACCATCACCGGCGGTTTCACGAATACTTTCCGCTATGGGAATTTCTCGGCGGGATTTCATATTTCCTACCAGACGGGTAATAAGATACGCCTGAACCCTGTTTTCAGGCCAGATTATTCGGACCTCGACGCACTGCCCAATGATTTTAAGAACCGTTGGGTGCTGCCCGGTGATGAGGGCATTACCGATATCCCGTCCATTGCCGACGCCTACTGGGACTTTGCCCTGGATAACTCGAATTCTTATCCCTACAATAATTATAATTATTCCACTGCGCGGGTAGTGGATGGCTCTTTTGTAAGACTGAAATCGGTGACGCTTCAATACGCCTTGCCTGTAAAATTGCTGGGTGGCACACCTTTTAAGACGGTAGCTGTGAGCCTGGTGGGCATGAATTTGTGGCTGATCTATTCCGACCCCGGCTTACATGGCCAGGACCCGGAATTTTTTAACGCGGGTGGGGTGGCCCTTCCCATCAACCGGCAGGCAACCTTGTCGTTAAAACTAGGGTTCTAAAATGAGAATATGAAACGCAACACGGTACCGACCATTGAAAAACAAAAATTATACGGATGAATCGGAGCAGGCGCATATATATAATTTATTTTCTCGGCATCGCATTGCTCGGTGTGGCCGTTTTACCGGGATGTCGCAAATTCCTGGATAAAGAGCCTGACAACCGCACGCAGATCCACACGCCGGACCAGATCGCCCAGTTACTTACCACGGCCTATCCGGGTGGGAACTATATTATGTTCTGCGAAGCGATGTCGGACAATGCCGAAGACAAACTGGGCGGGGGATCGGGCTATGATTTTGCAGACAAGATTAACCGGGAATCGTACCGTTATGAAGTGGTGGAAGTGGCACCCGATGACATTGACGGCCCCGTGGCCTATTGGAATAGCTGCTACAAGGCCATTGCGGCCGCCAACCAGGCGCTTGAGCTGATCAATGCGGCCTCCGACACCCAGGCCCTTGCGCCGCACCGTGGCGAGGCGCTGGTAGCCCGTGCATATGCCCATTTTATGCTGGTGACCCTTTTCGCAAAAGTATATGATCCCGTTACTGCGGGTAATGATCCGGGCATACCCTATGTGACTGCTCCCGAAAAGGAAATATTTGTGCAATACCGCCGCGGAACGGTGGCGTCGGTGTACGAGATGATAGAAAATGATCTGATAGCGGGTTATCCGCTGATCGACGACAGGATCTATGGCCAGGCGCCAAAGTTTCATTTCAACAAAAAGGCTGCCGCAGCCTTTGCCGCCCGGTTTTTCCTGTTCAAACGGGATTATGAAAAAGTTGTCTTCTATGCTACACAAGCGTTGGGCAGCAATGTGGCAGAAGAACTCAGGCCGTGGAATACAAGTCTGTCTGCACTCCAATACGCGGAACTTGAGGCGGCATATACCAAGTCCACCACCAGCGGAAACCTGTTGCTGCACGAAACCAATTCGATCTGGGGCAGGTCCTATGCGGCCCTGCGTTACGGCCTGGGAGAAGGGATCCTGAACCGGTTCATAGCGCGCCCCAATGCCACGGGCGGATATTATACCTATCCCGTCTATGGTGCAAACCCGCGGGTGTACAACATTCCCAAATTCTATGAGTATTTTGTAACGGAAAGCCTGAACGCCAATTCCGGCCAGCCTTATAACACCATCCCGCTGTTCACTGCCGAGGAGGCTTTGCTGAACAGGGCGGAGGCTTATCTGTTCCTTACCCAAACCGGCGAATCCCTGGCTGATCTCAATACATTCGCCAGTCGCAATACCGAAAATTATAACGCTGCGGCACACACACTTACCACGGGTAAGGTCAGCAGTTTTTATGGCATGCCGGCCCAACCTGCTATATTGAATACAATACTCGATTTTAAGCGGGTGTTTTTTCTTCATGAAGGAATGCGGTGGTTCGATATACTACGGTTGGATATTCCTGTTATACACTTAACCGGACAGGGCGAAGTGATTGAATTAGGGAGCAACGATAACCGGCGGGCGCTCCAGTTGCCCCCGCTTACTAAACAGGCGGGGCTGGAACCCAACCCAAGATAATTTTTATGAAAGAGTTGATAACTACTACAACGAATCATATTTCAGCGGTGTGTCGCCGTTGCCAAAAATACCGGAGCATGAAAAAATACACATGGGTCATCTGCTTGCTCGTTGCCCTGGTTTCCTGCAGGAAGGAAGAGGCGCTCAACTTCGAGCAGCCGCTGGGGCTGGGGGGAGATACCTGGCAGTTCACCGCTGTTGACCAATGGCTGCACGACAGCCTGACTGTGCCTTATAATATCGCTGTAAAATATCGCTGGGATCCCTGGGAGCTGAACCTCGACAAAACCCTGACGCCACCCGATGAGAGCCGGATCATTCCCGCCATGTCGGCAATCAAAAGGGTCTGGATCGACCCCTATAACCAGGAAACCGGAAGCGACCTGTTCATCAAACGTTATTCGCCGAAACAATTCAAACTCGTGGGAAGCGTTGAGTATAATTACAACGGTACGGTGGTGCTGGGACAGGCCGAGGGCGGGAACAACATCGCCTTTTTTGATATTAACCAGCATTTTGACCGGGATGAAGCGTCCGCTGTCCGGCGTATGATCCAGACCACCCATCATGAATTTGCACACATCCTCCACCAGACCGTATTATATCCGCCGGAGTTCAAAGGCATCTCTGCTGGTTTAGGTCTGAAGGGATACACGGCCACCTGGTTTAATATTTCTGAAGCGGAAGCCCTGGAAAACGGCTATATCACTCCCTATTCGATGGCGAGCTACGACGAAGACTTTGTAGAGATGGTAGCCAACATGCTGATGGAGGGCCGGTCGCGGTTCGACGAGCTGGTAGCTGCCAGAGATGAAACGGCCCGCTCTGCCCTGCGTTCTAAAGAACGGATCGTGGTGGATTATTTTAAGAACGTGTGGGAGATCGATTTTTACAGTCTGCAGACCCGTGTTCAGGCTGCCCTGAATAGTCTGGTTACACCGCCTGCAGTGAACGACCTGTTCGGGTTCGATAAAACCTATACTACGGCCAGTGCCGACATGACGGACCCGGTGGGGTTACCACAGCCGGCCGCGTTCAGGGCAATGTTCGAGTCGGCCGTGACAGCGGTGTCGGAACTGCCGGGTAATTATCAGCTCGATTCCTTTTCGGTGATGGATAATGACGCTTCTACCACCTATCTGCTGTTCTACCTCGTTCAGGACGGTGCACCGACGCTGGCAGTTTTCGGATACGACCAATCCCGTACCCCCGGTGGCCTGCGTTCTTATTCTATTTTTGGAAGTAACCAGGAAGGTGCGGACATAGAGGATGCGGTGTTGCCGCTGCTGGCGTATTTTCAGAATAATCAATTTAATATCACCTGGTATGCGGATCCTTTGGTCACGATCTATCCGCGCGTACGGTTTACACCCGTGTCGAATCCCGGTAATTATTTCCTGGCTAAACTCTATCCATGATACCCAGGCAGCCAATGGCCGGCTAAACAAAAAATGAACGAATGAACCGGAGCATGACAAGCTATCCCCACGGGGGAGTGTATATGCGGAGTTCCATTCGACCAATAAAAAACAAAAATGAACGAATGAACCGGAGCATGACAAGCTATCCCCCACGGGGGAGTGTATATGCGGAGTTCCATTCGACCAATAAAAAACAAAAATGAACGAATGAAACATTTACTATATATCCTTACGGCTTGTGTGCTGTTGGCCGGATGTAAAAAGGACACCCCCGATCTGTTCGGGCAAACCCCGGATGAGCGGTTGCGGGAAGCGCTGGATAAATTCAGCGCTGCGTTGTACGAGGCGCCGGGCTGGAAATTATTTGTTTATCCCAAAGGCCTGGAAAGCCAGGATATAGACGTGGGCGGGTTGACCTACTACCTCCGTTTTCCCGATTCCAACCGCGTGACGATGGTGTCGGACTTCACGGCAGACATGGCTGCCGTTGCCAATGAAAGCGGTTTCCGGTTGAAAGCGGCGCAACGGCCTTCTCTGATCTTTGACACCTACAGCTATATTCATGTGGCAGCCGACCCCGACGAATCGGTGTCTTTCAGTCCTGCGCAAACCGGCGGGTACGGCTGGGGTACCGATTTTGATTTTTCTTTCACCGAGGCGGCTCCCGAAGACACGATCGTGCTGCAGGGTAATTTCAACAAGAGCGATGCCTATCTCATAAGAGGCACCCAGGAAGAGATGGATGCTGCGTTCAATGGTGGCCTGGCCGCCATCATGCAGGCAACAACCAGCTATGCGGCTGCTAATCCTTTTCTTCATTTCACCGCCTCAGACAATGCTATGGTAGGCGTTTCTTTCAACCTCTTCCTCTACCGCATCAATTTTACCTTGTTGTCCGGTGGGCAGTTGACCACTATTTCCGCTCCGTTCAGTCACACCACCGAAGGGCTTCACTTTAAGAATCCCGTCACTGTCGGCGGCTATACATTCCAGGACCTCTATTGGGATGCGGGTTTGCAGGTGTACTATTTTAACGCGGGGGGCAACCGGGTCAACATTCTGAATGCAGGGGTACCGCTTTTCCCTTTTAACCAGGTGCTGGGCCGGTCGATCAGCACCATCAGTGTGCCCGTGGATCCGCTGCCGGGTCAGTCGCCACTTTTTGACGACGTCTACGACGCAATAAAAACCAATCTTAAAACCGGTGGCTACAACCTCGACCTGGATGTGATGGATTTTATATTCGACGATGAAACCAACACGATGGCCTTGCTGGTGCAGGTGTTTCAGAATGGAGTGCCCTTTGTGCTACAATATGTATATAGCTATACTTTTAATAGTGCAAATATCGCCACGTTCACAGCAATGGGAGCAAATGGCAATGGGAACCTGGTGGCCACAGCCATGGCACCCCTGCTCAACTATATTAACCAGGATACGTTCCGCCTGGACTATTTTACGGGTGGCTCGCAGGTGCTCGGTCAGTTTACCAGCCTGGATCACACCGCATTTTTCTTTACCGGAAATCTTAGGTAAACTGCGGCTACTTGCTGATTTTATCTTTATATTTAGCAAACGATCCAAAAACACTTTTATGATAAATAGAAAATTGATTTATCCGCTGGCCGTAGTAGCGGCCCTGGTGGTTTTTGCAGCTTGTCAGAAAGACGGCGCAACTGGTCCGGAAGGGCCGCAGGGCCCGCAAGGACAACAGGGTCAGCCAGGGCAGCAGGGCCCCAAAGGGGATACTGGGGTTGCCAACGTGATCTACTCCGACTGGCTGGACGTGACTTTCCAGGCGTTAGTAACGGAAGACGACGATACATTGGGCTATGCGGCAAGCTTCGACGCCGCTAAGCTTACGCACGACATACTGACAAAGGGGGAGATAAAAGTGTATATGAACTGGGGTACGGCCACTGAGCCCTCCATCTCACCCATTCCTTATTTTGATCCGATTTTCGGATACCTGCTTACCGCCGATTATGAAGAGGGTGTGGTCTTCCTCTCTTCCAATTTTGACGCCAGCAGCAGAACCATCGAGGGAAACCGGCTGTTGCAATTCCGGTACGTTCTGATCCCCGGGGCGGTGATGGCTGTTAAACCGCCGGGTGTGAACCTGGACAACTATTCGGAAGCACAGCAATACCTGAAGATCAACAATTAGAACAGCGAACGGTTGCTGCTGACAAAGGATCATTATCCGGAAAATGATCTGTGAAGGCTGACGGTGTTTCGCCGCTCGCTTTGCTCACCAGCGTGCAGTACCTTATAACGGAAATAAACTCCTCCGGGTGCGGGATGTGCAGGCAGCCGGTCAATGCTAATTGAGGATGAACCATGACCCGGATCGGACTTTTATCAGATACGCATCATTTTCTGGACGAGCGGATCTTTAATCATTTTTCCAACTGTGATGAAATATGGCATGCCGGTGATTTCGGTACTGCCGCTGTAGCGGAGCGCCTGGCCGCGTTCAAACCGTTGAAGGGTGTTTTCGGCAATATCGATGGGATGGACATACGAAGCGTATATCCGGGCACCCTCGAATGGGTCTGCGAGGAAGTGAAGATACTAATGACCCATATCGGCGGATACCCCGGCAAGTATCCCGCTTCTATACGGGAGCAGATAAAAAAGGGGTCGCCCGATCTCTTCATCTGCGGACATTCGCACATCCTGAAAATCGTGTATGATCAGCAATACAATTGTTTATGTATGAATCCGGGCGCTGCAGGCAAACAGGGCTGGCACCTGATGCGTACATTGGTGCGTTTTGTGATTGACGGCAAGAATATACGGGACTGCGAAGTGATCGAACTGGGTAA
>CAZUWX010000027.1:29864-48197 GCA_964624205.1 uncultured Chitinophagaceae bacterium | reverse complement strand
TGCCATAACTCTGGGCAGCCGCATAACGGATAGACCGTGCAGCCGGCGGATAAAATTCACTCTCCCGGTCCATCGCTCTTCCTGGCATGATATTGCAGAGCCCGCTCTATTTTTTTGCGACATCCCTATTTTTTTTACCTTCGCGCCGTATGACACAAGATCAGATAAAAGATATGAGGGACCGTGTGCTTGTCCTGAGGAGGTTTCTTTGACGTCGCTAACAGACAGGATAAGATAAATCAGGATAAACAGCTTTCCCTTTCTCCCGGATTCTGGGATGATAACAAACGTGCCGCCGAAATACTCAGGAGTATCAACCTCAACGAGTACTGGGTGAAACTGTACAACCAGGTGAACACCGCCGTGGAAGATTTTACGGTGCTCTATGAATTCTGGAAAGCCGGTGAGGCTTCCGAGGAAGAAACCCGTGAAGCCTATCATCAAGCCATCGCACAAATCGAAGAAGCAGAGTTTAAAAGCACGCTGAACCAGCCGGAAGATGAGCTGCCCGCTATTTTACAGATCAACAGCGGAGCGGGGGGAACCGAAAGCCAGGACTGGGCAGAGATGCTCGCGCGCATGTACCGCATGTACGGCGAAAGGCATGGATGGAAAGTGGTTGAGCTGGACTGGGTGCCGGGCGACGGTGCTGGCATCAAGACTGCCACCCTCCAGTTTGAAGGCTCCTTTGCTTACGGTTTTCTGAAAGCCGAAAGCGGTGTCCACCGGCTGGTGAGGATCTCGCCGTTCGATAGTAATGCCCGCCGCCACACTTCTTTCAGTTCCGTGTTCGTTTATCCGTTGGTGGACGATACCATTAACATAGAGGTAAAGGATTCCGAGGTGAAAATGGAAACCGCGCGTAGCGGGGGAGCGGGTGGCCAGAATGTCAATAAGGTCGAAACCAAGGTTATGCTCACCCATATTCCCACTGGCATTGTGGTGGTGTGTCAAACCGAAAGATCCCAGCTCGGCAACCGCGAGAAGGCCATGACGATGCTCAAAAGCCGGCTGTATGAAGAAGAGCTCCGCCGGAGGAACGAGATGAAAGATGCGGTGAACAGCACCAAAAAGAAAATAGAATGGGGATCACAGATTCGCTCCTATGTGTTCCATCCTTATAAGATGATCAAAGACCACCGCACGGATTATGAAGTCGGCAACGTGCAGCCGGTGATGGACGGGGAACTGGATGGATTCATCAAGGCCTACCTGATGGCAGAGAAGGAATCGCAGTAATACCGATGTCCCCCAAGCGGGCGCGGATACTGCAACCGAAGATGAAGAGAAACAACCGCAGTAATACCGATGTCCCCGTACCTGTTACGGGACACCTTATATATGCTACCTCCACACAAAACTGAAAACTATGAACGCAGGTTATTTTGCTTATCCTCTCCCGCAAAACGAACCGGTGCTCGACTATGCGCCGGACTCACCCGAAAGAAAAGCCCTACAAAAAACCCTGCTTGAGCTGAAAAGCGCCCACGCAGATATTCCCATGTATATTGGCGGCCGGGAGATCAGGACCGGTCAGCTCCGGGATATCCGCCCCCCGCATGAAATATCCCGCTTGCTGGGCCATTTCCATCTGGGCGACGAGGGGCATGTCCGCCAGGCCATCGACGCCGCGCTGACTGCCCGGCCATCCTGGGCGGCCATGAGCTGGGAAAGCAGGGCGGCCATTTTTCTGAAAGCCGCCGATCTACTGGCTACCAAATACCGCTACCGGATGAACGGCGCCACCATGCTCGCACAGAGCAAAAACGCTCACCAGGCCGAGATTGACAGTGCCTGCGAACTCATCGATTTTCTCCGTTTCAATGTTCATTTTCTCAGCGAGATCTACCGGCAGCAGCCACAGCATGCCACAGGAATACATAACCGGATGGAGTACCGTCCCCTGGAAGGGTTCGTGCTGGCCATCACACCCTTTAATTTTACTGCCATCGCCGGCAACCTTCCCACCGTTGCAGCGATGTGCGGCAATGTGGTGGTGTGGAAGCCGGCCAATACCCAGGTGTACAGTGCGCACGTATTCATGAAGATACTGCAGGAAGCAGGGTTGCCCGATGGCGTGATCAACCTCGTGTATGTGGAGGGCCCGGTGCTCGGCGAGGTCTGTTTCTCGCACAGCGATTTTGCCGGCATTCATTTCACCGGCTCCACTGCCGTGTTTAACCAGATCTGGCAATCTATCGGAACCAACATCGGGAATTATCAGTCCTATCCCAGGATAGTAGGGGAGACCGGCGGCAAGGACTTTGTGATCGCTCATAAATCAGCAGATCCTGATGTGGTGGCCACTGCGCTGCTGCGGGGAGCTTTTGAATTCCAGGGACAAAAATGTTCTGCTGCCTCCCGCGCCTATATCCCCTCCAATATTGCCGCCGCAGTGAAGAAAAAGCTGGTGGAGGAAGTCGCTAGTCTCCGCATGGGGTCACCGGAAGACTTCTCCAATTTTATCAACGCGGTGATCGACGAAAAGAGTTTCGATAAGATACAACGCTATATCGATACAGCCGGCAGCGATGCGGACTGCTCTATCCTGGTGGGTGGAGAATGTGATAAATCGAAAGGCTATTTTATCCGGCCCACGGTGATTGAAACAACCCACCCCCGCACTGCCACCATGTGCGAAGAAATATTTGGCCCGGTGCTTACCTTGTTTGTATATCCTGCAGATGAGTTCGAGACAGCGCTGAAACTGGTAGACCAGACTTCTCCGTATGCGTTGACCGGTTCTGTGATCGCCACGGATAGAAACGCCATCGAGTTGGCGCTCGTAAAACTACGCGATGCCGCTGGTAATTTCTACATCAACGATAAGCCCACGGGTGCCGTGGTCGGTCAGCAACCCTTTGGCGGAGCAAGGGCCAGCGGCACCAACGATAAAGCGGGGTCGATGCTTAACCTGTATCGCTGGTTGAGCGCCAGGACAATTAAAGAAACCTTCGTGCCGCCTGTAGATTACAGATATCCCTTTCTACAGGAGAAATAATAGCGGCTATCCAATAAATATGAGATAAAGACGTTTTTTTAATGTAAAAACCACCTGATAACGGTATCTGTCGTTCCTCCGGGATTTCAGATACTGGCCTGCAGGTTGTTTTGACCTATTGTCTAATCCAATATTTCAACTATGAAGAAACTATTACTTTTTGCTTTCATTGCCCTGCCGGGCATGCACCTGAGCGCACAGGACGGCCCGCATCCTAATGCGATCAAGATCAACCCGCTTTCACTATTCCTCGCAACCGGGAACGTTGCTTACGAACGCGCCGTTACGGACAACCAATCCTTCCAGATCGGTGCATTCTATTCCGGTGTTGGTCTTGGCGACATCAAATATTCGGGATTGGGAATAACGCCAGAATACCGTTTTTATTTTGCCGGAAGAAAAGAGGCGCTGAACGGCGTATATGCGGCACCTTTTCTGCGCTATCAGAGCTTTTCGTTAAAGAATAAATCAAGCGCGAACGAAGCGAAATACAGCTCGTTTGGAGGTGGCGCCACTATCGGTTGGCAGAAGATGTGGGATAGCGGATTTGTGCTCGATCTTTTTGTAGGACCTTCTATGAACTCCGGTAAATTCAAGAACAATTCTGACGAAGACGAGTTTGATATTTCATCCGGCATCGATGGGTTTGGCGTTCGCACCGGCATTACCCTTGGATTTGGTTTTTAAAAGATGCAGATAACCACCACCAGCGAAATCTGGTAGGTGTTTAGAGATAATTGCGGGAGCCGCTCATTGGCGGCCTTCTGACTTTGGTTATATTAAGCGTCACGAGAAGAACTCCAGGCCGGCACAAATGCACCATAGCGGTAACCAAAGGGAGCCCCATTCTTTGTTCTATCATATGCGTACAAACGTTTTTTATTTTATCGGCAAATAATATTTGTTTCTGATCTTTTTGCGCATAAATTTGCGCCACATTAAAATCAAATCAAACATGAAAAAACTGTTATTGTTATTTGTATGCGCTGCATCATTTGCTGGCGCTCAGGCTCAGGCAAATTTTGGTCTTAAAGCCGGATTAAACATTGCGAGCTTTACCGGAGATGTGGAAGATGTGAAGTCTAAAATTGGATTCAACGTCGGCGGATTTGCCGAGCTTCCTCTTGCTTCCGCTTTCAGTCTTCGTCCGGAAGTTGTTTTCTCCAGCCAGGGGGCTAAAGCAGAGGGTGAGGGAGAGGATGTGAGCTTAAATCTCGGCTATCTGAATGTTCCCGTATTAGGCAAGTGGACTTCGGAAAGCGGTTTTTTTGCTGAAACAGGTCCGCAGGTTGGATTTCTGTTAAACGCCAAAGTTAAAGCTGATAATGTAGACGTGGATATGAAGGACTATTACAAGTCTATTGATTTTTCCTGGGCGTTTGGCATAGGATACGAGTTTGCTCCGAATCTGGGTGTGAATGGCCGGTATAATCTTGGCCTGTCGAATATTGCCGCCGAAAGCGAAGGTGAAGGCAGTATTAAAAATAGCGTGATTCAGGTAGGCTTGTTCTATAAATTCGGTTCTGCGAGCGCTTCGAGATAATTGGTCTCAATCTTATAATAGAGGAGGGGGTATCTGTAATGGATGCTCCCTCTTTTGTTTTGCCCGAATTCGAAGCTTTCGCTTAATTTTATCAAAAATCGATTTTTGAAGACGGTACTTAACGAACAGCAATTGGCGATCACGATAAAACGGTTGAGCCACCAGATACTGGAGAATCACGCCGGCCTGAAGGATACGGTGATCATCGGCATGCAGCCCCGCGGCGTATTTTTATCGGATCATATCGTGGAAGAGCTGAAAAAGCTGGTTCCCCCTGCCAGCATCAAATATGGCAGGCTCGACATCACTTTTTACCGCGATGATATCCGCAAGGCGCTGCACGCCCCCAACCAAACCAGCCTTCCCTTTACCATAGAAGAGAAAAATGTGGTGCTGATAGACGATGTACTGCATACCGGCCGTACGATCAGGGCCGCGCTGGATGCGCTGCTGGATTTCGGCCGGCCCTCTAAAGTGGAGCTTTGTGCACTGATCGACAGGCGGTTCAGCAGGCAGCTTCCCATTCAGCCCGACTATGTAGGCAAGACCATCGACTCCATTATATCGCAGCAGGTCAAGGTATTCTGGAAATCGCGTGATAACAGGCAGGAAGTCGTGCTGCTTGAGGGGAATTGATTTTGTATCGTATTTAGTAATCGTATAACTTCGCAGCCTGAGAATGCAACTTTCAGTCAAACACTTACTCGGCATAAGGGATCTTACCCCCAGCGATATCCAGATTATTTTAGACACGGCTATTCATTTCAAGGAAGTGCTCCAGCGGCCGGTGAAAAAGGTGCCTGCGCTCCGTGATTTTTCGGTGCTGAACCTGTTCTTTGAGAACTCTACCCGTACCCGGATCTCCTTTGAACTGGCCGAGAAAAGGCTTAGCGCAGATACCATCAATTTTTCGGCTTCGGGTTCTTCCGTTTCAAAAGGCGAGACGCTGCTCGACACCGTCAATAATATCCTGTCCATGAAAGTGGACATGATCGTGATGCGGCACAGCGCCACGGGAGCCCCGCATTTCCTGGCCCGCCAGCTTGCTTCCCGCAATATCGGTGTAGCGATCGTCAACGCCGGCGATGGCATCAATGAACATCCGACACAGGGTTTGCTCGATGCTTTTTCCATCCGCGAGAAGTTGGGAGGGCTTGAGGGCAGAAAGGTGGCGATCATCGGCGATATCATGCACTCGCGGGTAGCGATGAGCAATCTGTACCTGCTGAAAAAAATGGGTGCGGAAGTAACCGTGGCGGGCCCGCCCACGCTGATACCCCCATATATACAGGAAGCGTTTGGGGTGCGTGTGGAGTATAATTTGAGAAAAGCCCTGGAATGGTGCGATGTGGCCAACGTGCTCCGGATCCAGTTGGAAAGGCAGAACCAGGTATTGTTTTCCTCGCTCAGGGAGTATAATCTGGCCTACGGCATCAACAAAAAGCTGCTCGACAGCCTCAGTAAAGAAATCGTGATCATGCATCCCGGCCCCATCAACCGCGGTGTGGAGCTCGACAGCGATGTGGCAGATAGCAAACAATCCATTATTTTGCAGCAGGTGGAGAATGGTCTGGCTGTGCGGATGGCTGCGTTATACCTGCTGTCGGGGCAGTCAGAGGCATTGACGGCGGACGCCTAAACCCCAAATGATCCTATCCTCTGGATAAGCCCGGCTCTATCCTGCCAGGAAACCATTAAAAGCCGTGGCCCGTTCACCGGCATATTTTCACGCTTAACCCTCGTGTATGCGAATAGCTTTATTTCCAGGAACATTCGACCCTATCACCATCGGCCATATCGACATCATACAGCGCGCCATCACCCTGTTCGACAAACTGATCATCGGCATCGGCCGCAATGTCAACAAAGCAGCCATGTTTTCGGAAGAACGGCGGCTGGAATGGATACGGGAAATATATAAGGACGAGCCGAAGGTCTCGGCGCTCATTTATGAAGGACTGACTGTGGAATGCTGCAAAAAGGTAGATGCCAGCTTTATTGTGCGCGGCATCCGTTATGTAAATGATTTTGAATACGAAAAGGCGATAGCGGATATGAACCGTAGCCTCGACGGCAATATCGAGACCGTTTTCCTCACCTGTCTTCCGCAGTACACCTCCGTGGCTTCCACACTTGTGCGGGACGTGATCCGCAACGGTGGGCAGGTCAGCCAGTTCCTGCCCGGTATCGTTGCCCGCTCACTGGCCAAAGGGTGAGTGCAGGAACCAGGCCCTGGCACAATTATGCCCAGCCTCTGTATTAAAAAACTACCGGATTATTGCATTTTACTTTTCAGAAATTAATGATTGTGGGAGCATGAGCAGGAGAGGAATAGACTTTTCGTAATCCAGCGTCTCATAAAGCAAACCTAATCTTGCGAGGTTTTTATAGTAATCATTTACGTTTTTGCAATAGTATTTTTCCGATTGTATGTACCACGCTTTTTCGCCTAATTTTTCTACTAAAAACCATTTTTCGAGCAACCGGGAAATTCTTCCGTTACCATCTCCAAACGGATGAATATTTACAAATGCCAAATGAATGAACGAGGCATAATAAAAAACTTCTTCAATCGTCAGTTCTTGTGTTAACAGGGTTTCGGTTTCATTCCAGAATGCGGAATAACAGTCTTTTACAATGCTTAATGGTGCTGCCTCATATTGTATCCTGCCTGTTTTATGTTCCATTATCAGCATTTCCGTTTTTCGGATAGCTCCTCTTTGGTTATCGGGCAGCAGGTGGGCAGCAATTAATTTGTGTGCCTGTAGAAAATTATTTTGATTCAGCTTGTTTTCTTTTGCAAACAGATAAGCGTTGTACAGATCATTCGGCTTTTCGGTCAATTCCGGCAGGTACTCCACATTCAGCATTTTATGCTTTACGTAGCTATCCACTTCCATTTGTTCGCCTTCAATTCTTGAGGAAGACATAACCGAAACAGAAGTATAAAACGTAAAACTATGCGGCTCTAATTTTATTTGTTCAATAACAGAAAACCCCTTTTGAATATCTATGTCCAGCATAGATTTCCAAGTTTTGAAATATTTCGGGGTTATCAATTTTTCCATTGCGGCTAAAATTATCTTTTAAATGTGAGCAGGAAAAATTTTTAAAACCATTAGGTCGGCTTATGTGTTGCCAGAGATTGACCGGGTATCCCCGCCGCCCGAAGTACCTCGATGATCAGCCGATAGGTATTATTGGTATAGTGGTGTATCTCACCCGGGTCAACCCATCGGATCTCCATAATGTCTTCCTCCGTTTGCGGGTGTACGGGCTGCCCCCCCGGCGCTTGGAACAGGAACCAGTGTGTATCTTTCACAATCGAATGGCCGTCCTGCTCGTAGGTATGGTAGGTGGTGAGCAGGAAACGCTGCAACTCCAATTCCTGCAAACCGGTCTCCTCCTGGATTTCGCGGATTGCGCAGGTTTCCATCGATTCGCCCCCCTCCGCCTTGCCCTTGGGCAGGTCCCATTTGCCCCGGCGAAAGATGAGCAGCACCCTGTTTTTGTTGTCCAATACCACACCGCCACCGGCCGTGATGCGTTCGTGCCTGTCAAAGAAAGTTTGCGGATCGTCTACCGGCACAAGATCGTCTTCATGATACACGGTTAAAGCCATATGAAAGTTTAATTTGTGGGCGTCAATATCTCATCTCCGGTGGATGTCTCTTCCCTGGTTGGGAACCTCTCCTTTCACAAAATTAGGACTATCTGACTTCGCGGTTTCCATTAATTTCGCGCCATGACAAATGAAAAAGCTATAGCCGAAAAACTGTTACAGGTTAACGCCGTTTCCTTACGGCCCGAGCAGCCCTTCACCTGGGCTTCCGGGTGGAAAAGCCCGATATACTGCGATAACCGGCGGATACTCTCCTTTACGCATATACGGGAGTTTGTCAAATCGGAGATGTGCAACCTCATTTTTGAAAAATTCCCGGATGCGGGGCTATTGGCGGGTGTGTCCACGGCCGGGATCGCCTGGGGCGCCCTGGCAGCCGACCAACTGAAGCTGCCATTTGTCTATGTACGGCCCAAACCCAAAGCCCACGGACTGGCTAACCTGGTGGAAGGGTATTTTGAGAAGGGGCAGCAGACCGTGGTGGTGGAAGACCTTGTCTCGACGGGTAAAAGCAGCCTCCAGGTGGTGGACGCGCTCCGCCAGGCCGGACTCGAGGTGATGGGGATGGTGTCGATCTTCACTTACGGCTTTCCACAGGCAAAGGAGGCTTTTGAGCAGGCTGGGGTGGAGTATCATTCACTTACCAACTATTCCACGCTGATCGACCTGGCGCTGGAGAAAGACCTGGTGGGAAAAGAACAGGAAGCCATTTTGTTAAAGTGGCGGGATAGCCCTTCTACCTGGACGGGATTTTAGTTACTTTTAAGTAAAATTATTCCCATGAAGAAATTGCTATTGTTTTCGGTGATCCTGACCGGGCTGGTGAGCAGCGGTTTCAGTCAGGCGACCAAAAAGAAAGGGCTGCAAACGGTGACGATCAGCACACCCACCGTCCAGTGCGAGATGTGTAAAAAACGCATCGAACGATATATGATCCGTGAAGAGGGCGTCCATAAAGTGGACGTGAACTATAAGAACAAGAAAACAAAAGTGACCTACTGGGCGGAGCGGACCAACCTGGAAAATGTCAAGACCGGAATCGCCAATGTGGGGTATGACGCCGACGATATCACCGCTAACGAAGCTTCCTATGAAGAGCTCCCCAAATGTTGCAAAAAGCCTGAAGATGGGGGCGGTATGAAAAAGAATTAAAGTTTTAATATAACTACAGACCGAACTATCGCGGCCTTTTAAGGTCGAGGAAAGTCCGGACAGCATAGGGCGATGCACCGGTTAACAGCCGGGTTCTCCGCGAGGAGGAACAGCCAGTGCCACAGAAAATAACCGCCTTGTCCTTGGACGAGGTAAGGGTGAAAAAGTGAGGTAAGCGCTCACAGTCCTGCATAGTAATATGCCGGAGGGGTAAACCTTGCATGCTGAAATGCCATGTAAGCCGGTCGTTGAGGGTTGCCCGCCCGATCCTTCGGGAAGGCCGGTGGGTAGGCAGCTAGACCGCAGCAGTAATGTTGCGGCCAGATAAATGATAGTTTAGAAACAGAATCCGGCTTACGAGTTTGTAGTTTATATTTTTTTTCCTTTGTTGCTTAGCGATCCAATGCAGGATGGGCGGACGTTATTGACCGTCGCCACCGGCTTGGCGTGTTTTACGACTGTTATGTGGTCCATAGCAGGCCCACTGCTTCCATTCCCCAGGCTATTCCCAGGTGCACCAGCAATCCACCCCAGATGCTACGGGTGTGATACACGATAACACCCAGGATCAGCCCGCCCGGAAAGGAGCTGATACATTCCGCCAGGGGTTTCCCGAAATGAATGCAGCAGTAGAACACAGCTATCGGCAGGATGGCCCCGCTGCCGGCGTAGCGGGCAAATGCCAATACCAGGAAACCCCGGAAAAAAAGCTCGATCGTGAAAAAGTCTATTCCATAGCAGATCTCAAATACCAGCACACGGAACCAGTGTGCCGCTTGTTCCCCGGTAGTGCCGATCAGAGCCGCTTTGGGATAGGTCTGCCGGAAGTCTTCCTGCCCGGACGCGAGCAGTAGCAGCGGCAGCATGACCGCCAGCAATAAGAGGTAGGGGCGGACCGTTCCTGGTTGCCCGTTAAGCCCCGCCACGGGCCGGCCATACTTCCCCGCCATCCACAGCAGGCAGACTGCAATTATCACCACCAGGGCTTTCAGGGGCCACTGCAATATTATTTCGAGATAGTGCTGCCCGGATCCATCCCAAAGGCCGGCAGGCAGCAGGTCGCGGGTGCGGACGGCCGCCTTCAGGGCAAAAACTGCCGGCGAAGCCAGCAGCAGCACATAGAAAAAGCCTGCCCGGGGAAGGGGCTGACGCTCCAGCCAAAATACCATCAGAAAAATCCCGGCAAATGCAAGGAGAAAAAGAAAAAACAGTGCGCCAAACCGGGCTGCAAAATTTTCCTGACCCTGCCACTCATTGTATAGATTAAAATAATAGTTAACTGCTATTAAACAGATTAAAATCAGAGAAGTAAATAGGTGTGACGATTTGCTCGCTTGCCTGGAATATTGTATGAAATAGTCGCTGATCTGTCGCATACGGGTTGCTGATAACCGGGTTCACAAGACAATCTGGAGGTGAACCGAAGGAACACTACACGGTAGTTGCTGTTTCGGCAAACGGTTCCGCCGTCGGGTGGCCTTATGAGGTTGTCGGAAAACGAAACGCTGGTTTGTGTCCGGTGCCGGTGCGAAGATAATCACGAGAACCGGTCAATGATCCTATTCCGTGCTGAAATGGGATTTCATCTTTTCGAGCAGCCGGGCAGTGAGTATTTTTTGTGCGAGATGGATCATATTGGCGAAAGCCGGGGCGTGAGAAATACCGTGCCCGATGATCACCGGCTTTGAAACACCCAGTACGGGGGTTCCACCGTAGTTCTCATAGTTGAACTGTTCGAGGTAGGGGTGGCGGATATTTTTTTCGGTAGTAATATCGTAGAACGATTCCGCCAGCTTCAGAATGATATTGCCCGTAAAGCCTTCGCAGACCATCACGTCTGCTTTGTCTTTGAAGATATCCCTTCCTTCTACATTGCCGATAAAGTTGATCTTTTTGTTCTCTTTGAGCAGGGGATAGGCGGCTTGCGCGAGGAGATTGCCTTTGCCCTCTTCTTCGCCGATATTGACGAGGGCTACGCGGGGTTCTTCGATCCCGGAAATATACCGGGCATAGAGCGATCCGAGCAGGGCAAATTGATTGAGGTGTTCCGGCTTACAGTCTGCATTTAAACCAACATCCAGTAGTAGTCCGGTCTGGCCGTTGTCTTTGGGGATCAGGGTGGAGATAGAAGGACGGAGCACCCCTTCGATCGGTTTGATACTGTACACTGCGCCGACAAGCATGGCCCCGGTATTGCCTGCGCTTATAAAGGCGTCACATTCTCCGGTTGCCAGCAGCCGGAAACCGGTTGCAATGGAAGAATCCGGCTTTTCTTTCAGGGCTTTTGTGGGATGTTCATGCATGTCAATGACAGAAGGTGCATGAACTATCCGGATAGCCGGAGACGTAATATCGTGCCGGCGAAGCTGTTCGGATACTTTGGCTTCGTCGCCAATGAGCAACAGGCCGGGCGGATCATTTACTGCTGCAAGGAATAATCCTACACCACCTACTGCTTCTTTGGGTGCGAAATCGCCACCCATCATATCTAAGGCAATCTTCATCCGGGAGCTGTACGTTGAGGAAACTATTTAACGGGCGATTGCTCCGCTACCACTTTCCCCTTGTAGAACAGTTTCCCTTCGCTCACGTGCGCGCGGTGGCGAACATGTGTTTCGCCAGTTGTAGAGTCCTTGCTCAGCGTGATGATTTGCGCCTTATAATGCGTCCTTCTTTTTGCACTCCGCTGTTGGGAATGTCTTCTTTTTGGATTAGGCATAAATAAACGATTATGTCTGCTTAATATTTATATCAATTATTCGAATTCCGGAATTTTTCCAGGTCTTTCCACACCGGATTGCCTGCGGTTTTATAGTCCATGCCCAGCTCTTCCAGCCGGGCGAGTACCTCTTTATTACAATGCGACCCGCCGATCTCTTCGGGCGGGCACATACGCTGCATGGGTATGCTCAGGTTTACGAATTCGTAGATCCAGTCAGCCACGCTGAGATGACTTTCTCCCCGGGAGATATAATAAATGTCGGGATCGTTTTCCTGGTCATTCATTTCCTCCGGATTGTCCACCATCTTCACCACAATATTGAACTCGTCCCACAAACCCAGTGGCAACCCATTTCCGCAACGGTCGCAGGTGACTTCCAACCGTCCCCCCACCTCGAATTTCAGCAGCATAAAACTGCTTTTTTTATCGAGGGTCAATACAATATGGGCCACACAGTTCCTGAAATCCTGCTCCCTGTATGCCGTAAAGAACTCATCATCCACATCGTACTCAAACCGGTGCGCCCCAGGCTTCAACCCCACAAACGCAATATCATACATCCTTCGGCTGCTCATGAATACCCCGTTTAAAGAGTTTGCAAAGGTAATGGAAAAAAACAATCTACCACTTAATTTCGTAAACGAATGGCCATTTTTTGCCCGTGATATAGGTCTTGCGCGACAGGCTGTCGTACGCGATGCCATTCATTTCTTCGGCGTAAGGGTGTTTACTTTTGATTTCGTTCACCTGGCGGGTAAAGTCCATCTTTGCCACCACATGACCCGTCTGGGGATCGATTTTCAGGATATAGGGCGTCATCCACTGGTTGGCATACACGTATCCGTCTATATATTCCAGTTCGTTCAGGTTGGAGACAAAACCTTTGTTATCCTGCACCGCCAGGGTCCGCACAAATTGCAGGCTCTCGGGGTCAAGAAAGTACAGGTTATTTGAGCCCGTGCTCATGATGAGGTGTATCCCGTTGTTGGTGAGGCCCCATCCCTCGCTGGCATAGCTGAATTCTCCCAGTTTTTTGAAGGTTTTTGCGTCGTATATAAACCCCTTTTTGGTGGTCCAGGTGAGTTGGAACACCTTGTCGTTCAGAAACGTCATGCCTTCCCCGAAATAACTGGTTCCCAGGTCTACTTTGCGGTCGTACTGCCCGGTGGCCAGGTCCAGCTTTGCGATCCAGGTACCGTTGGTGGGGGGAGAACTGGGCGAACCGGTGCTTTCATATAGTTCACCGGCATAGAAGCTGAATCCTTCCGTGAACGCTGCCGTATCGTGCGGGAACTGGTTGACTACCTGAAAACTCAGGTTTACCGGAGCTTTTACATGGTGCTCGTCTGTGTAGTTCCTATTGTCTTCATCTGCGCAGCCCACAAGTAAAAGGGCCATGCTGAAACAGAAAAGAGCATGCTTGGTCATTTGGAAACTTTGTTTAATCCGACGGTTTGAGATAGGTTGGGTAAGGGGCGAAAATAACACTCTGCGGCTAACTTGCCGGCAACAAAAACATAAAATTCAGGAACGGCTTGTTTTCTTCATCCAATTTTTATTCTTTTACAGGATCCTTTCCCGGATATTCTTTCTCATCCGATCCCTGTCATCAACCACCGCCTGACGGCAATCCATACCTGTGTTAAGCTATCACAATCCGTGCTAGCATGAAACACAAGTTTTTTCCGATAATATGTCTGGTCTTACTGACACAGTTCCCGGCCTTTGCTCAACACGAGCGGGTGTGCGTGGCTGTCTCTCCCGACACGGTTACGATGCGGGCCACTGTTTCTCAGGCAACCATGCTGGAAAACCCGGCAGCGCTCGCCGCAGAAGAGGTGATCATCATACCGGTGGTGGTACACGTGGTGTACCAAACCCCCGCCCAGAATATCAGCGACAACCAGATCCGCTCGCAGATCCAGGTGCTCAATGAGGATTTCAGAAAAAAGAATAAAGACACACACTATATTCCTGCCGCTTTCCGCCCCCTGGCCGGCGATGCCCGGATAGAATTCCGGCTGGCAACGACAGACCCTTCGGGTTTTGCCAGCTCCGGCATCACCCGCACCCCCACGGATATACCGGTTTTCGGGCTTGATGATGCCATAAAGGAAACAACGGCCGGTGGTATAAACGCCTGGAACCGCGATGAATACCTGAATATATGGGTAGGCAATCTATCGCCCGGTGTTATGGGATACGCCAGCGTTCCGGGGTGTTTGCCCGGAAAGGACGGGGTGGTGATAAGGCACGACGCTTTCGGAACCAACGGAACGGCGAAAGCTCCCTATCATAAGGGACGCACCGCAGTGCACGAGATCGGGCACTGGCTCGGCCTTCGCCATATCTGGGGCGATGCCGCCTGTGGCGACGACCAGGTAGATGATACGCCGCCTCAACAGGGCCCCACCAGGGGATGCCCTTCCGGCGTGGTGGCTACCTGCGCCAGCGGCCCGGCAGGGAATATGTACATGAATTTCATGGATTTCACGAACGACGAATGTATCAACATGTTCACTGCGGGACAGGTGGCCCGGATGCGCACCCTCTTCAACGCCGGGGAAACAAGGCATGCCCTGCTTTCTTCGCTAAAAGCAGTCGGCGCCTCTGCGGATATAGCGTTGGCTGAACTCCCCGCCGAATGGCAGGTGTACCCTAACCCGGCTGTACATGAGCTATGGATCCGTCTGCCGGACAACGCACCGGGCAACCGGGCCGGTTCCGGGCACCGGGTGGTGGTTTTTAATAGCCTGGGACAACCGGTAAAGCAGGTGCAGCTCCAGGCGGGGTTGACGCGGATCGATATCCGGGAATTGAATCCCGGCGTCTACTATATTTCGGGGACAAACGGACTGAAGGGTAGATTCCTCAAAGGACGCTGACAAAAGGAGACTGCCTGTGCGATAAGTTATTCCAGGACGGGAGATAGCCGATTTCAGGATTTATTATTCACCTGCATAGTTCCAGGACGAGACATTTGCCACTGTTGGCTGAACCTTGTTCGAGACATGTTCGAGGCATGTTCGGGTACGCTCCCGTGGAACGCCCGAAAACACTGCATTTTTGGGGTTCGGACCCGAACAATACCCGAACAAATCCCGTTTCAGCTCCGGCGTGGAACAGTTTCTCGGTGGAACATCCTGAAAATCAAGTAGCTATTTTTCCGGCAGATCGCCCCGTGAGGGGGTAATCACGTTTATTGCCCCCTCACGGCAGGTTAACACAGCGGGGATAAGATCCTCCGTCGGCGGCTGCTAAAGAACCGGGTAGGGCGGCTCAACCAGGCCAACCAGCGAGGATCATACGTTCGCCGAGGGGTAGCTTGCTGAACACGGTATGGGCAATTCGGCCGGGCCAATGTGGCAAGGCATCTGGTACTAAGATAAGAAAATTCTGTTTTTCGTCCTAGCTGTCAAGCATCATGCCGGCGATCTGGCGGCCTGCCATCGGCGCCAGCGCTACGCCCATTCCGCCCATCCGCACCGCGCAGAAAATGCGGGGCGACAAATGGCGGATGATCGGGGTTTTTTCGGGGCCCATCGCCATGATGCCGCTCCAGCGGTCCGTCACCTCAAAGGGCACGCCGGGAATGACGGTGGTTTGCAGAAATGTCTCCAGGGCCTGCTGTATATTTTCGGTGATTCCTTGCTCCGTGGTGGTTTCCTGCTCAATGGCCAGATTTCTTGCTCCTCCCAGCAGGATCCGCTTGCCGAGGTTGCGGAAATAATAGAATCCTTCATCGAAATGAAAGCTGCCGCGCAGCGTGAGTGAGGGGATTGGGGCAGTTACGAGCACCTGGCCCCTGGCAGGGGTTAGTGGCAGGCCGGGCAGCAACCGGCGGGCGAAGCCGTTGGTGCACACCAATAACTGCCGGGCCGATAATACGATCTCTTTGTCGGTAAAGACGCGAATGCCCCGGTCGTCTTCTTCATAGCTTTTGATCTCCAGGCCGGTCAGCACGGTAACCCCCAATGCCTGCACTGCCTGCAGCAGCAATTGGCAGAGTTTGCCGGGATGAAGGTTGCCTTCCAGGTCGGTCCGGATCAGGTGGCGGATCCGGCTGAATCCGAACACGGGTATCTTTTTATCGGCGAACCGGAAGGTTTTGCCCGTTCCGAGCACCGGGCGAAGCAGCTTATTCAGGTGGTTCACCCTTTCCGGCAGGTCGTCAAACCGATCCAGGGCCGTCTGGTCGATCAGCTCATAGCCAGCGTCAGGGAGAAAGTCTATTTGTTGGGTTCCGAATACTTTTTGTATCCGCTGCAGGCCCCTGAACCGTTTTTCGACAAGCGTAAGCATCTGGTCTTCGCCGGACAGGGCAGCATCTTTCAACAGTTCCGTAGGGCTGCCGAAACACGCAAAGCCGGCGTTGCGGGTACTGGCGCCACTCGGGATCACCCCCCGATCGATCAGGGTGATCCGCAGCCGCGGATTTTTTTTCCTGAGCCACCAGGCCGACCATAAACCCACAAAACCCCCGCCGGCGATTAGAACGTCGGCAGGGGCGTAGAATGATTCTTTTTCCCAGCGTGATAGCTGCATAAGGCCCGTTATAGATGGATGGCTTCCCCGTAGGCCACTTCGATGGCATCTTTGATGCTCTCGCTGATGGTGGGATGGGGGTGTATGCTGTCGAGCACTTCCTGGTAAGTGGTCTCCAGCTTCCTGGCTGTAACCGTCTGCGCGATGATCTCGGTAACGTTATAGCCGATCATGTGGGTACCCAGCCATTCGCCGTATTTAGCGTCAAATATGACTTTGATAAAACCCTCGGTATGACCTGCTGCCGAGGCCTTGCCGGAAGCGCTCAGCGGGAACTTACCCACTTTAATCTCATATCCGGCGTCTTTGGCCTGCTCTTCGGTAAAACCCACCGAAGCGATCTCAGGCGTGCAATAGGTACATCCGGGCACATTATTGTAATCGATCGGTTGGGGTTTGTGGTTATATTTTTTCTCCTGGTAGGCAATGTTTTCAATGCAGATGATGGCTTCTTTGGAGGCTACATGCGCCAGGGCCTGTCCCGGTGCGCAGTCGCCTATCGAATAAAATCCGTCTACCGTGGTTTTATAGAACTGATCCACCATCACTTTTCCTTTCTCCGTTTTGATGCCCAGTTCTTCCAGTCCGATGCCTTCGATATTGGCGGTGATGCCCACCGCGCTCAGCAGCACGTCCGCTTCCAGTGTTACCTCGCCGTTCTGCGTTTTCACGGTGGCTTTCACGCCGTTGCCCGAAACGTCCACACTGGTCACCTCGCTGCTTGTCATGATCTCTATCCCCCCTTTTTTAAAATTCTTCTCCAACTCTTTAGAGATGTCAGCGTCTTCAACGGGTACAATGCGGGGCATAAATTCGACGATGGTCACTTTTGTGCCCATGCTATTATAGAAGTAAGCGAACTCCACTCCGATGGCTCCACTGCCTACTATCACGATGCTTGCCGGCAGTTGCGGCAGCACCATCGCTTCGCGGTAGCCGATCACTTTTTTCCCGTCCAGCTTCAGATTGGGTAGCTCGCGGCTCCTTGCGCCGGTGGCGATGACAATGTGTTTACCTTCTACTGTGGAGACGCTGCCGTCGGCCGCTTTTACCTCTACCTGGCCTTTTCCCTTCAGCCGTCCGAAACCGGACACCACATCGATCTTATTCTTCTTCATCAGGAACTGCACGCCCTTGCTCATCTTATCGGCTACACCGCGGCTTCTCTTGATGACTGCCCCGAAATCCACCTTACCGCTGGCTTCAATACCAAAGTCCTTCGCATGTTTGATGTCTTCATGCACCTGCGCAGTTTTGAGCAATGCCTTGGTGGGGATACAACCCCAGTTAAGACAGATCCCACCCAGGTTTTCCTTTTCAATGACGGCGGTTTTGAAACCGAGCTGTGCTGCCCGGATGGCGGCAACATATCCGCCAGGCCCGCTTCCGAGAACAATTATATCGTATGCCATGCTTAAGAAGTTTTATTTTTTGATGGATGATCGGTACGAGTGCGAAATTAGTTCCTTGGAAGCAATGTACCAATTTACCGCCTTCACTTGTACATTTGTACCGACCAAACGGATGAAACGAAGCGAGACAGGGTTTATCCCAGGGGAGATTGTATTTGCGGAGTTCCATCCGACCATTGAAAAACAAAATATAAACGGATGAAACGAAGCGAGACAAGGTTTATCCCAGGGGAGATTGTATCTGCGGAGTTCCATCCGACCACTGAAAAACAAAATATAAGCGGATGAAACTTGATGTACTGGCGATAGGCGTGCACCCCGACGATGTGGAGCTCG
>CAZUWX010000027.1:2676-29764 GCA_964624205.1 uncultured Chitinophagaceae bacterium | reverse complement strand
CGGATGAAACTTGATGTACTGGCGATAGGCGTGCACCCCGACGATGTGGAGCTCGGTTGTGCGGGCGCATTGATCACTGAAATCAGAAATGGAAAAAAAGCGGGTATCGTAGACCTCACGCGCGGGGAACTGGGCACCCGGGGAACGGCCCTTACCCGCGACGAAGAGGCAAAAAGAGCTGCTGCCATCATCGGCGTGGCGGCGCGGGAAAACCTGGGTATGCGCGACGGATTTTTCCGGAACGACGAAGAACATCAACTCTTGCTGGTGCAGGCAATACGTAAATATAAACCTGAGATAGTATTTGCTAATGTGTTGGAAGACAGGCATCCCGATCATGGTCGTGCTGGCCACCTGATCGAAACTGCCTGCTTTTTATCGGGCCTGGCGAAGGTAGTCACAACAGATAGCCAGGGACAGCCCCAGGAGAAGTGGAGACCGAAATATGTGCTGCACTATATACAGGACTGGTACCATGAGCCCGACCTGCTGATAGATGTTTCTGCGGTGTTCGAACAAAAAATGAAATCGATCGAGGCTTACACCACTCAGTTTTACGTGCCGCGTGAACGGGGAGGAGAGGGAAACGGGGAAAACGCTGCGAGCGAGGGTGACGGGGGGCTGCAAACCTATATTTCTACTCCCGACTTCCTTGAAAGCGTAGTGGCCCGGGCAAGAATGCTGGGCAAAAGGATCGGGGTAAAATATGCAGAGGGGTTCACCAGCGATAAAAAGATCGGGATCCGTAATCTCGACGCCCTTCTCCAGGTGGAAACCTAGTGTTAAAAAAGAACATACTGATCTTACTCATGGTCGTGTTTCGGCCGGAATAAATTATCTTCGCTCTATTCTTAATAAAACCAAGCGACAAACTCCCTTCAGACAGGATATGTCTTAACGAAACCAGATCATGAGCGCACCCAAGTTTTCCAATGTCCCTCACTCATTTCATTCTGAACTCAAAAAAAAGATCAGCGAGTACTTTGAAGAGGTAGGTGCTTCCACTACCGGTAACTATAGCCTGTTTATCAAGGCCGTGATCCTGATGACAGCCTTTGTATTCCTGTATATACATCTTGTGTTTTTCACCCCCGCCACAATCTGGGCCATCCTGGAATGTGTGGTGCTTGGCGGCATTGTGGCAGCCATCGGCTTTAACGTAATGCACGACGGCGCGCACGGCAGCTTCAGCAAGTACCGTTGGGTGAACGGCCTGGCTGCTTTTTCCCTGAACATACTGGGAGGGAACAGCTTTATGTGGAATATGAAACACAACGTGATCCACCATGCCTACACCAATGTGGATGGGGTGGATGACGACATCGACATACAGCCCTGGATGCGTATGAGTGCCACGCAGAAAAAGTATGCACTGCATAAATACCAGCATATCTATTTCTGGGTGCTCTACTCTCTGCTGTACCTGTTCTGGATATTTGTGCTCGACTACCAGAAATATTTCAAGAAACATATTGGCAGCATGCCCCTCAAAAAAATGCACCTTTCCGACCACCTGGTGTTCTGGGGTTTTAAGGTGTTCCATTTGTTCCTGTTTGTAGGACTCCCCATCTATATGATAGGATTTGTTTCCTGGCTGACCGGCTTCGTCATCTTCACCTGTGTGGCGGGCCTGGTGCTCAGCCTGGTATTCCAACTGGCCCATACCGTTGAGCATACCGCTTTTCCTCAGCCGCATCTGGTTACCGGAAGGCTGGAAGATGAATGGGCGGTTCACCAGATCAAGACCACGGCAAACTTCGCTACCGATAACAAACTGGTTTCCTGGTTGGTAGGTGGACTGAATTTCCAGATTGAGCATCATCTTTTCCCCAAGATCTCCCATGTGCACTATCCTGCCATCAGCAAGATCATCCGCAAAGCCTGCGAAGAACACGGCCTTGTGTACATAGAATATCCCAAGGTACGGTATGCCGTTGCCTCCCATGTGGCTTTCCTGCGCGAAATGGGGAGAGGGTAGAGCCTGCGGTTACGGCAAACGGGGCAAACGATTCCGAAAATATTTGTGGCCAGCCATGCAACGAACGGCCTGATTTAGCGCTCTTAAGTATATACTCTTAGTGCGCAAAATTTCTTTCTATAAATCAGAGCCTTAACCAAATTGTCCTGGTGTTTCCACACCGGGACTTCTTTTTTATTCATGTATGGCTACCATGGGCACATAGCTATGATAGGCCAGTTTTTTAGTGTAGCTGGTCTTAAACAGGCCCGTCAGGAAGGAGTGCTTCCGTGGTACGGATACGATCAGGTCGATCTTATGGTCGCGGGTGAAATTATTGATCGCGTCGTTGAAGTCGTACATACGGATAAAATAGAACTGGGGGTTATAGACTTCAAAAGCTTTTTCGAGCGCTGCCTTTTCAACCTTATACTCTTCGGTCAGCTCCACGTAGTGTTCACTATCCACGTTCACGATATGCAGGTTAGGCTTGAACAGGTCCAGCACTCTCTTGATCTGTGCAAAGGGTGTGGTCGTTTTCACGTTCTTGAAATCGCTGGCGAACAGCACGTTCTCCACTTTTCTGAACCGGGCGTTCGGCGGCACAATGATCACCGGGCATACGCCCTCACGGGCCATATTAAGGGCATTGCTCCCGATCAGCAACTGTGAGAGGCGGGTGGCCCCTGTGATACCCATGATCACCATATCGATTCCGTGGTTGCGCACGTATCTTTCTACGCTGTACACAAGCGAAGTACCTTCTTCCGCAACGTGCTCGATATTGACGGAGCTGCCTTCGGTCAGCTCGATCTCCAGGTTAGCCAGTGCCTGGTTGAGTACTGTTCTGCGGTTTTCCTCGGTTTCTGTAAGCAGGGAACCGTCGGTTCCGGGGGCCAGTTTGCTGTAAATGTTGTACAGCACTATGGTAACGTTGGAATCCGAAGCTGCAAGGTCGACGGCATAGCGTGCCGCATTTTTAGCCGTGTCGGAAAAGTCGGTCGGAACCAGAATTTTTTTCATCTGTAAGTGTTGGATTTAATATGGAATTTTTAAAGTGCGGAGTAATATACAAATTATTTTAAAACAGTTCAGGTTGCTTGCCCTTATTAGTTTTGGGAGCCTGCCAGTCCATCGTTACGCTCTTATTGAAATCCGCCAGCTTGGCCCCTACGGCCTTCCATCCCATGATCTCCACAAAGCCCGCCAGTTTGATCCGGGAGCTCCGCGCCTGGGAGCCACGCCCGGACTGGATGACGATAACGGGATCATTTTCCGTTGTCACGGCTTCCACACGGTTACCTTCCCCTTCTTTTATAAAAAGGAATTTATTCCGGAGGGTGGTGGTTTCGATCCGGAAACGTTTTACATTAAACTGGAGTTTTTCCTTATCCAGGTAGATTGCGGTGACGATCTTTTCGGGGTCGAATTTTTCGATGGCGATAAGGGTATCGGTATCGAATCGCTGGGTGAGCTCCGTGTCTGTAAGTTCATAGCTTCCGTCGTTGTAGACCACCAGCAGGAGTTCGTCGGGGTCAAAGCTACCCAGATAGCCTCCCTTCTGCTCCTCGTTGAGCCGGCCAAAGCTGTCGTCGAACCAGAGTTCGCGGCCGCTAAGGGTGGATTTTCCCGCTTCCTTCAGCTTCACGCTTTTGATCGGGTATTTGGTCACCTGGTTGCCCATACTATTCCGGTTTTTTATTTCGAGTGATTCGAAATAAAATTCCAGTTCTTTATTGCGGGCAGAAGAGCCGGGATTCAGGAGCACCCTGACCACCTCCGCCTCGCCGTTGGGGTTCACGGTGAAGTAATGTACCTTGCTTTTTTCGCTTCCTTTGGTGAGGTCATATTCCCTGTCGCGCGTTACGCTGGTCACGTTAAAACGTTTCGCGTAGCTGATCCCCGATTTACCGTCGAGATAGATCATATTATAGGTAGTACGTTCATCATTCTTTCTGAACAGTGCGAGGTGGATGATGTCTTTGCCTATAAAGACCTTGTCGGCCACTTTTACCACCTTCATCTTCCCCGTCTTGGTGAAGGCAATAATATCATCCAGATCGGAGCAGTCGGTCACGTATTCATCTTTTTTCAGGCCGGTTCCCACGAAACCGTCGGCCCGGTTCACGTACAGCTTCACATTGGCGATTGCCACCTGCTGGGCCTTGATGGCTTCGAACAGCTTCAGCTCCGTTTTCCGTTCGCGTCCTTTCCCGAACTTTTTGAGCAGCCCTTCGAAATAGGCCACGGCGAAATCCACGAGGTTGGCCAGGTCGTATTTTACCTGCTTGATCTCGGCTTCGATGTTTTTGATCTGCAGGTTCAGTTCGTTGATGTCCAGCCGGTAGATGCGGCGAACGGGCTTCTCTGTTAGCTTCACGACGTCTTCCCGGGTAATGCCCCTTTTCAGTTTTTTCAGGAAGGGGTCGAAGGCCCGGGTGATCGCCGCGATCACCTTTTCCCAGGTCTCGTGTTTTTTCTCGAGCTCCTTGTATATTTTTTCCTCGAAGAAGATTTTTTCCAATGAAGTATAATGCCATTTGTCCTGCAGCTCGGCGAGTTTTATTTCCAGTTCTCTGCGGAGCAATTGCTGGGTATGGTCGACCGAGATCTTCAGCAGTTCGGTGGCGGGCAGGAACCTTGGCTTGTGATCCATGATCACACAGGCATTTGGCGAGACGCTCACTTCACAGTCGGTGAATGCATAGAGTGCATCGATGGTGATATCCGGCGAGATACCCGGCGACAGGTCGATCAGGATCTCTACCTCGGCGGCAGTATTGTCGGTTACCTTTTTTATTTTGATTTTACCGGTGTCGTTGGCTTTCACGATCGAGTCCATGAGCTGGGCGGTCGTCACTCCGTAGGGGACGTCCCGTATTGCCAGGGTCTTTTTATCCAGCTCTTCTATTTTAGAGCGCACGCGTATTTTGCCACCGCGTTTTCCGTCGTTGTAATGAGACACGTCGGCCATGCCGCCCGTTTGGAAGTCGGGGTACAGCTCAAATTTTTTCCCCCGCAGATATTTAACGGCAGCGCCGATCAGTTCGCAGAAGTTGTGGGGCAGTATTTTGGTGGCCAGGCCCACGGCGATGCCTTCCGCCCCCTGTGCCAGCAGCAGCGGGAACTTCATAGGCAGGGTGATGGGCTCGTTCTTGCGCCCGTCGTAGCTGAGCTGCCACTGGGTCGTTTTGTCGTTAAAGGCAACTTCCAGGGCGAACTTCGAGGGGCGCGCCTCAATATAACGGGCGGCTGCGGCATCGTCTCCCGTCCGGATATCTCCCCAGTTACCTTGTGTTTCGATCAGCAGGTCTTTTTGTCCGAGGTTGACAAGGGCGTCGCCGATGCTGGCATCTCCGTGGGGATGGAACTGCATGCTCTGACCGATGATATTGGCGACCTTATTAAACCGGCCGTCGTCCATTTCTTTCATGGCGTGCAGGATCCTGCGCTGCACGGGTTTCAGACCGTCTTCCACTGCGGGCACGGCGCGTTCCAGGATCACATAAGATGCGTAGTCGAGAAACCAGTTACGATATTGACCGGTGACCCCCGATTCGTTCATATTCGGGTTTGTCTGTTCCTGCTTGGGTGAAGCCATAATTGATAAAAAATACTTTATTGGTTTTCCTGTTCTGTTTTTTTGCGTCGGACCTCGAAGTCCTTCATCCCCTTCAACTGCCCCTGTATTTCAAAATCTTCGTCCTGCACAAGCTGTTTGAGGCGCCACAACAGGTAGGCATCGCCGGTGGTTTCTTTTGCCTTGTGCAGGAACTGGCTGATGATGCGGGCCGCCTTCTGCCAGTCGCCCGTTATAAATCCTTTCAACGTGTCGTCGTAAAAGTCTTCGTCGTACTGTACCAGCTTTTTACCGCCTTCGAGCAGGCGCACCCGTTTATCCTGGCTGCTTAGCCGGATCCATTCGTCCGGGTCTATCTCGAATTCGCTCAGCGTGACTGGCCGGGCAAGCTTTTTGGCTTTGAGGAATTCCTTCGGGGGGATCGTGGCCAGCCGGTTGGGATAAAAGATACCGCCTTTTTCATTAAAAAAGGGCAGGTTGTTCAGGTAGAGGATAAATATGCGGCCCTGGAAATCCTTCAACTGGCTGATCAGCCAGTAGTACCCGGAAACATCGTGCTTATTCTGGGCGGCCCAGATCCAGCAGATTTCCTCCGGTTGCTCCTGCAGTCGCAGGCTGAGTTCGGCCACGGTCTTCACATCATCCACGCTGCCGTCGTCGACCCGGCCATCCAGTTCTCCGCCGGCGAGCACCTCCCGCCACCATTGTTTACGCTGTTCGGCACCTTCTTCGGTAAAGAGTGCCTGCAGGGGCCCCACCGCGAAATCGTCTTTTATCAGCACGATATCCCCGGCGAGTGATGCGTCCAACTCGATGGCCTGCTGTAAAACTGCTATATCCGGTTCCTGGAATACTATATGGATCATCTGTTACGGGTTAATTCTTTTACCAAGGATGACAAGGTCTCTTTCGATGCCGCCCAGCGTAGCAACGCCGGCAAGACTGCCCCAGGTTTCGAAGCCGCTGGCGGTGAAGAGACGAATGCTTGGGAAATTATGCGCGAATATAAACCCTAACAGGGTTTTTATCTCCAACCGGGAGCAGGAATCCATGGCGTGCCGCAGGATGTTTTTCCCAAATCCTTTCCCCCGCTGGCTTTCGTGGAGATAGATGCTGATCTCGGCAGTGAAGCGATAGGCCGGCCTGCCGTAAAACGACTGGAAGCTGACCCAACCGATCGTTTTGTCGCCGGAAAGCACTATCCACAGGGGGCGGTGTGGCGTTTCGTGCTGCCGGAACCATTCCTGCCGGCTGTCGACGGTAACGGGCATGGTGTCTGCAGTAACCATCCCGCCGGCTATCGTTGAATTGTATATGGCCACGATGGTTTCCAGGTCCGCGATCGTCGCGTCGCGGAACTCCAGGATCTCGCTAGGCGGGTGCATCAGCTTTTTCGTTCACCAGATCCAGTTCTACTCTCAGGTTGTCGATGATGAATTCCTGCCGCTGCATGGTGTTTTTGCCCATATAATATTCAAGTATCTGCTGTATATGGGTTTCAGGCCGGACCAGCACCGGCTGGAGCCGGATATGGCTGCCTATGAATTGTGCGAATTCGTCGGGGGAGATCTCTCCCAACCCCTTGAACCGGGTGATCTCAGGCTTGTTTCCCAGCTTCCTGACCGCGGCCTCCTTCTCTGTTTCGTCGTAGCAGTAGATGGTTTCGGTTTTATTCCGTACCCTGAAAAGGGGGGTCTCCAGCACGTACACGTGCCCGTTTTTTACGAGGTCGGGAAAAAACTGGAGGAAAAAGGTCATCAGCAGTAAGCGGATATGCATGCCGTCGACATCGGCGTCGGTGGCAATCACGATATGATTATAGCGGAGGCCTTCGTATGATTCCTCGATATTCAGCGCGTGCTGCAGCAGGTTAAATTCTTCGTTTTCATAGACCACTTTTTTGGTAAGCCCGAAGGAATTCAGCGGTTTTCCCCGCAGGCTGAATACGGCCTGGGTTTCGACGTCGCGGGCTTTGGTGATGGAACCGCTCGCCGAATCGCCTTCTGTGATGAAGATGGTGCTTTCCCGTTGTTTCTCCAGGATCTTCTCCTTGTCTTTACCCGTGACTTCGTCGTTGAGGTGATACCGGCAGTCGCGCAGCTTCTTATTATGCAGGTTTGCTTTCTTGGCGCGTTCATTTGCCAGCTTACGGATCCCCGACAGTTCTTTTCGTTCCCGTTCGCTCTGTTCGATCCTTTTTTTCATGGCGTCTGCCACCGACGGGTTGCGGTGGAGGTAGTTGTCCAGCTCGCGGGAAAGGAAGTCTCCCACAAAATTCCGCATACTGGGACCGTTTTCATACACCGTCTGTGAACCGAGTTTGGTTTTGGTCTGCGACTCAAACACGGGTTCCTGCACTCTCACGGAGATCGCCGCACAGATGCTTCCCCTGATATCGGCAGCCTCGTAGTCTTTTTTAAAGAATTCCCGTACCGTTTTCACCACTGCTTCCCGGAAAGCGGCCAGGTGGGTACCGCCCTGGGTGGTGTACTGGCCGTTTACAAAGGAGTAATACTCCTCTCCGTACTGGTTCTCATGCGTGATGGCTACGTCAATGTCTTCCCCTTTTAACGAGATGATCGGGTATCGCCGCTCGTCTTCGATGGTTTTGCGCTCCAGCAGGTCGAGCAGTCCGTTCTTGCTGACGTATTTTTTCCCGTTCAGGTTGATGACGAGGCCGGCGTTCAGGTAACAATAGTTCCAGAGCTGGTTATCGAGGTATTCGTTGACGAAATGAAAGTTCTTGAATATCAGGGGATCCGGGATGAATATCACCCGGGTTCCGTTGGTCTCCCCGGATTTTGCCTCCTTGTGTTCTTTGGACAGCTTCCCCCGTTCAAATTCGGCTGTTTTTTCCTTGCCGTCCCGGATGGCGGTCACTTTGAAGTAGCTGCTGAGTGCGTTCACCGCCTTGGTGCCGACCCCGTTCAGGCCCACCGATTTCTGGAAGGCGCGGCTATCGTACTTGGCGCCCGTATTGATCTTGCTCACCACATCCACCACCTTGCCCAGCGGGATGCCGCGGCCATAATCGCGCACGGTGACCGTCTTGTCTTCAATTGTGATCTCAATGCTCTTGCCGTGCCCCATGGTGTATTCGTCAATACAGTTGTCCACCACCTCTTTCACGAGTACGTAGATCCCGTCGTCCGGGCTGGATCCGTCGCCCAGCTTACCAATATACATGCCCGGCCGCAGGCGGATATGCTCCCGCCAGTCGAGCGATTTGATGCTTTCCTCAGTGTATTCGAACAGATTCTGTTTGTCTGACATGGATTAAACGCCGGTTTTTTGGAATGGATCGGACGCCCGCAAATATAGGAGCTATCAATTATTAATTGTGAATTGTTAATTGTTAAGGCTGGAATACCGACGGTATTCCCGGGACCGGCTCATTCTCCACATAAAACGGTAAAAACGCGGGATTAGGTTATAATATACTGGATATCAATATTTAACTAATGATGAATAATCAACCATTGATAATTAACAATTAGGCATTACCCCCTGGCAACTGTAATAATCTTACCTTTGGGCTGTCGTGCCGTTGGCCGGCCATTAAATTCAGACTACCTACTAACCCATTTTTTCTTCTACTAGCCCTTGGGTTCTGCCTGAAATCTTCTTTTTAAACATTAAAAGTGGTTTGTATGTATTCGTATGCGTTGCTGGAAACAGGCTGTTATTATCTTATTCAGGAAAAAGAGGAGTCCCCCATTCAATTGATACAGGTGACGATGGAGACCGATTACTGCGTATTTGTGACGATGTATGGCGATGAGGAGGTGGTGAACTGGAAAAAAAAGACTGATTCTATATTTGAGATACTGGAATTGCTGGGTGATGAGGTGGTGAAAGAATGGGAAAGCATTTACAATAAAGATGCCTACAACTATGAAGAGGAGGACGATGATTAAGCCGGGGCAGGGGGTACATTTAACAGAACCTGAATCAAATTGTGGTACAGTTTTGCGTTATAATTGCATAATTCATGCAATATACTCACGATAGATTCAACGGTCTCCGCAAGGCGGTCAGCGTGGTGATTGCCATTCTTACGATCATTCCTCTTGCGCCCATCCTTAACCGGTACATCCCGCCCCTGATGGTGGGCGACTGGAATTTTGACCTGGTAGTATCGATATTGCTGGCCGCTTTTTTTACCTATGTAGTGCTGCGGATCTTCCATTTTCTACTGATACCGGTGGTGGTGATGTTTGTTGGGGTCATGCTGTACAATTCCCTTACCAACGGCCGGGGGCTGGGCACGGTGGTCAATGATTACCAGGTGATGGTGAAGAGCAACTGGGGTAAAAAGGAACAGAAGGAAACCGACCTGGTAGTGATGCCCTCCTTTTTTGAGGGACCGCTCACCCGCACTGTCCGGGCGCTGGAGAGCAAGGTCGACCATCGCGATTCTATCGTGCGTAATTTTGCGGTGGCTGCTTCCCTGGCCCATTTCGACGAGTATTATCCCAAGTACGGCATACTCGTACGCACGCTTTCCCTGTTTAAGTATATCAACAATAATTTTAAATACGTGGCCGATTCGCAAAGAGACGAGTATTTTGCCACTGCCCGGGAAACGATCCTGAATGGGCTTGGCGGAGATTGCGACGATCACACGATCCTGATGGTCTCGGCCTTAAAAGCGATCGGTGTACATTCCCGTATGGTACTAACCGAAGGGCATCTCTATCCGGAATTGCTTTGTGGCGATGAAAAGAATTTCGAAAAGATCAGCGCTGCCATCCTGAACCTGTTCAGCAGGGAGATGCGGGGGAATATCTATTACCACGAGCAGGAGGGGCAATACTGGCTGAATCTCGATTATTCCGCGCGTTATCCGGGTGGCCCTTATGTGAGCGACAAGGCTTTTGCCATTATCAACCCTTAAGATCGGGCTCCCCTCGTGGGCCATCTCCACGCTCAAACGGCCCCTCCGATGGCAATGTCATCATCAACCCTTAGATCGGGCTCCCCTCGTGGGCCATCCGCAAGCTCCGGCCGGAGCTTTTCAATTCTGGGGCAGGTTTTCGTCAATCCCTGGCCGCCTCGTCGTTTCGTATGGGGATGCTGCGGTATGCATATTTTTTTCGGAACAGCAGGTAGCCGCTGGAAGCGATCACTATGGCTACGACGGTGGAAATATAATAGATCAGGAAACTGTCTTCCCGGGCTGAATCGACTATAAAGTAGTCGAAGATATAGATCAGGATAAAGGTTGCATATTCAAATAGCAGGGCTGCATAGATGAATACCTTGGCAGTTTGCCGGTTGGAATGCTCGATCTTTTGCAGGTATCGGAGAATCTCCCATACCACGATGACCATTACTACCAGGATTCCCGGTCCGATGGTGTACTTCAGTGCATTGTAGTCGAAGCCTGCCAGGGCCACGCTTGTCAGCTCGATAAGGATAATGGCGATCAGCCCGGCCCGGGCGAGTTTGCGAATGCCGGGCGAGCTGCCGGTATAATAGAAGATGGTCAGGATCACCGGGATGTCTAAGAGGTTATAAACCACGCCAATGGTGTACATGATCTCGGAGGGGAATGCCGGTATGAGGTCGGGCGAGTTGATGAGCCCGCCGGTGGCCCAATACAGGGCAAATAACAGGAAAAACTTATCGTGCCAAAGCCCGCGTAATAAAACCAAAACGAGCGGGATAAAGTAGGAGATTACCGCCGCAGTGCATAAAATATGGTACAGATCGAATTTCAACAATAAGATTTTACCAGTTCAAAACCCTAAATATCGCCAAATATTGCAGCTTAATATTATTTTGGTAATAGTACTTTTTCTCTTGTTTGCATAAATTACTATCCTTCCCCGAGATATTCACATCCGGACAATTAGCCTTTTTACGGTAAGCAGGGTGGAATATCCGGTATATATTTATATCCTGTTGAATCCTGGCTGAATCATGACCGTAGCATGCCGATATATTAGTTTGTTGTTGATCGCCGCACTGTGGTGTCCGGAGGGCTGGGGCCAGCACGTCGAGATCCTGCACCGGCTCGGCGGCGTCTCTTTGCGCGGACTCAGCGTGGTGTCGGATCAGGTGCTCTGGGTATCGGGCAACAGGGGAACGGTGGGCCGGAGCGTCGATGGGGGCGCCACCTGGAGATGGATAAAAGTACCGGGGTTTGAACAGCGGGATTTTCGCGATGTGGACGCCTTTGATGCGAACGTTGCGTTGATCATGGCTGTGGGTGAGCCGGCGGTGCTGCTGAAAACCACCGATGGCGGCCATAGCTGGAAAAAAGTGTATGAGAACCGGCAAGCCGGAATGTTCCTGAATGCAGTAACATTCCGCGATCAGGGGCATGGAATGGTGGTTGGTGATCCCATAGACGGCCACTTTTTTCTGGCTGCCAGTTCCGACGGTGGAACGAACTGGCGGGAGTTACCCCGGCCGCAATTGCCTGCAGCGGATACGGGAGAGTACTGTTTTGCTGCCAGCGGCACCAACCTGTTCCTGCTGCGCAAAGGAGAAATGTACTTTGTGAGCGGCGGAAGCCGGTCGCGCCTGTTCGGCAAGGATGGCCCGGTTACACTCCCTCTTCTGCAGGGCGGAGCGTCGCAGGGGGCGAATTCGATAGCGGTGTGGGCACCACGTGGCAGGCCCCTGCAGTTTACCATTGTAGGCGGCGATTTCCAGGATCCGCTGCTGCGCCGGCAAAACTGCGTTTTGTCGCGCGATGGAGGCAAAACCTGGATCAGGCCCTCCAATCCTCCTTACGGCTACCGAAGCTGCGTGATCTATATTACAGCTACCAAACTCATCACCTGCGGGCTGAACGGTGTCGACATCTCGCTCGATGAAGGCATCAACTGGAATTCCATCTCGGCGGTCAGCTTCAACGTATGCGCCCGCTCGCAGAAAAGCGAGACGGTTTTCCTGGCCGGCAACGACGGGCTTGTCGGGCGACTGGTATGGTAGTGATTCTTTATCCCGCCGGTAGTGTTGCAACTGCCGCCGGCCGTTCATGGGGGGCAGCCCGGAGGGATCATTTTTTAAACATAAAATAGACGGCTCCCAACAGCAGCACAAAACTCACCAGGTAGCGCCATTGGAAGGGTTCCCGCAGATAAAACACTGCAAACACAGCAAAAACGGTGAGCGTGATCACTTCCTGGGTCAGCTTCAACTGAAAGCCGCTCATGCCCTCCGCATAGCCGATCCGGTTGGCCGGCACCATCAGGCAATACTCAAAGAAGGCGATCCCCCAACTGATGAGTATCATTTTCCAGAGTGCCAGTTGCGGGTGCTTCAGGTGGCCGTACCAGGCAAACGTCATAAAAATGTTAGAGGCAGTTAATAGTAAGATGGTTCGCATACCAAACAAAGATGTATTTTTGAGAACATACAAAATTCACGAATCGAATCAAATATTCCATCTATGATCTCATCTAAAATTGAAGCAGCACTGAACAGGCAGATCGACCTTGAAGGGTTTTCGTCGATGTATTACCTGTCCATGGCTTCCTGGTGCGAATTAAAAGGCTATAATGGCGTTGCCAAGTTCCTGTACCATCATTCGGATGAGGAGAGGATGCATATGCTGAAATTATTCAAATACATCAATGATCGCGGCGGGCATGCGCTGGTTCCGGGCCTTGATGCACCACCCAAAAACTATGATTCCATCCATTCCATCTTCGAGATCGTGCTCTCGCACGAGATAAAGGTGTCCAATGAGATCAACGCCCTGGTTGAGCTCTGTATCAACGAACGGGACTATACCACGCATAATTTTTTGCAATGGTACGTAGCCGAGCAGATTGAAGAAGAAACCCTGGCCCGGAATGTTCTGGACAAGCTAAACCTTATCGGAGATGATAAGGGGGGCATGTACCTGTTCGACCGCGACCTGGAAACCTTGTCAGCTTCAGCGCACGGGGAAGCCGCCCGCGGCGGGCATTAGTACGCATTACCACGGACGCAATGTCAGCGCCAGGTGGGTGATTAATTCAGGTTCCTGAAATCCACCGGCACCAGCTTGCTCACGCCCGGTTCCTGCATAGTGACCCCGTAGATCACGTCCACAGCGCTCATGGTCATTTTGTTATGGGTTACGATGATGAACTGGCTTTCTTCACTGAATTTCCGGATCATCTGGGTGAATTTACCCACGTTGGCATCATCCAGGGGAGCGTCCACTTCGTCCAGTATACAGAAGGGGGCGGGTTTGATCAGGTAGATGGAAAACAGCAGCGCGGTGGCGGTGAGGGTTTTTTCACCTCCGCTTAGCTGGGTGATGGACGAGGGGCGTTTGCCTTTCGGCTTGGCCACAATGTCCACCCCGGTTTCCGCGAGGTTGTTGGGGTTTTCAAGTACAAGATCTGCCGTGTCGTCTTCGGTAAACAGCGCTTTGAACACTTTCTGGAAATTGTCCCGCACCTTATTGAACGTATCCAGGAACTGCTGGTTGGCGGTGGCTTCCACCTCTTCGATCGTTTGCAGGAGGCTCTGTTTTGCGGTTACAAGGTCGGTCTTCTGTTCGAGTATGAACTCGTACCTTTTTTTCATTTCCTGGAACGCCTCGATGGCCGTGGGGTTTACTTCTCCGAGATTGTCCAGCCGCTTTTTCATGCGGTCGGCTTTCTCCTGCAATTCCTCCCTGGGAACCTCGCTGGTTCTGGGTTGATCGATAATATCGTCGAGGTTGATCCTGAATTCCACGCTCAACCGCTCTTTCATGCCTGCCAATTGCAGTTTCAGCTCATTCAGCTTGTCTTTTATTTCCGCCAGCAGGTGCTCTGCCTGCTCGCGGGTTTTGACGTGTTGGCGGAGCGCGGTTTCTTTTTCGTTCAGCACATTGCGGAGATTATAGAACGACTGGTCGGCCTCGTTCAGCTTTTTCTCTTCCTCGTCTTTGTTTTTCAGCAGCTCCACCAGGGCGTTGCCGGCTGTTGCCAACAGGGCGGCGCTTTCGGTGATGCTCTCGCTGGTCTGCTTCAGTTGCGAAACATTGGTGGCCACCTGCTGTTCCAGGTCTTTTAGCTGGTTTCTTTTAAAGGCTTCCTCCTGTACCAGTGCGTTGATACGACTTTGCTGGCGTGTGACCTGCAGATTAAATTCGTTGTACTGTTCTGAAACGCGGTTGTAGGCCTGTTCGGATTCGCTGAAGGCAGTGCCCGAAGCCTCCAGTTTTTCTTTCAGCTCATTGAGCAGGGTAACCAGCTCCTGCCATTCCCGGCGGGTGCTTTCTATCGCGCCGACCGTATGCTCCAAATGCTGCTGCAGCTCTTCCATCCTGTTCAGGGAACTATGCTGCAGGCCATGGATATTCTCCAGCTTATTGCTGAGGGAGAACACCTGGTTGGTGAGTGTATTGATGTCTTCCTGCGTTTTTTTGATGGCGTGCTCCTTCAATTGTTCGTTGTAGCCAGCCACCTCATTGTGTTTTTCCTGAATGGCTGCTTTCAGTCCCGCGACCAGCGTATCCTGGCGTTCGATCTCCTCCCGGAGTTTTTCGAGATTTTTTGCGCGGCCGATCTTTTTGCCTTCGAAAATGCCTACGCTGCCGCCGGTGAGGGAATATCTGCCTTTTACATATTTACCTGTTTTTTCCAGGATTACAGACCCATTGCTGTTGATCAGGGCGTCTTCATTCTCGGCGATGTACACATTGCCCAGGAGGTGCCCGGCCAGCTTCCGATACGGTTCATCCACTTCGATCACGTCCATCACGGGGATGGTGCCGGCGGGCCGGTGGACCGCTTCCGCAGCGGTTTCATTCAGTTTATCCAGCAGGAAAAAATTGGCTTTTCCCTTTTTATTCTCATCGAGCAGGTGAACGGCCCGGAGCCCTTCCTGCAGGTTGTTTACAACATAGTAGTTCAGGAAGGGTTCGAGTACATTTTCCACTGCGGCCCTGTAGTCTTCCTTCACATATATAATATCGGACAGTATCGGGGCCGTATGGTTCCAGGAAGGGTTTTTGTGAAGAAATTTCACGCTTTCCGGGTATCCTTCCATCGAATCGATCAGGCTTTTCAGCAGGTCGTGTTCGTTTTTCCTGGCATCCAGCTTCCGGCCCTCCTCGGCCAGCCGGTTACGGAGCTGTTCGGCTTCGGCCTGGGTCTGCAGGATCTGTTCCTTGGTGCGTTCGTGCTGCTCCTGCAGATCCCGGAGCGTTTCCTTGCGGCCTTCCAGTTCCTGTTCGCGTTGGGTCCGTTCTTCTTCCAATTGCTTGAGCTGGCTGGCACGGGTTTCCCGTTCTTCCTCTATCCGTGCGATGGCATGCTGTAGGTTTTGTATGGAGGTATCGGCAACAGCCACTTTTTTTTCTGCTTCAAACTGATTCCTTTGGACTGCGATATGTTCGGTGCGGAGTGTATCCACGCGCTGCCGTCTTTCGTCGAACACTTTTCTGCTCGACTCAACCGTCTCCTTCAGTTCTTCCAGTTGCTGCTGCAGGGTTTCCAGCTTTGCCTTTTCCTCGCTCGTCTGCGCTTCGGTGAATTGAATGCTCTCGTCCAGTCCTTTTAGCTGCACTTCACTGCGGCTCAGGAATTCCTGGAGATTGGTTTCTTTCTCCTGCAGGAAGTTCAGCCGTTGCGACGCCAGATTTTTTTCGTTCTCCCGGGTGCGAAGCTGCTGGAGCAGTTCGTTAAACTGGTGCTGCATGGCGTGCAGGTGTTTTTCCTTCTCAATGAACTCCAGCTTTTCCTGCTCCACGCGTGCCTCGCCTGTGGCGATAGTGGCTTCCAGTTGGGTTTTCCGGTCGGTTTCCGCTTCCGATTGCCGGGTCAGCTCCTTATAGGTGAGATTAAATCCTTCCAGGGAAGCTTTTGCCAGCTCAATGCTGATATCCCGGTAGTCTTTTTTTATTTCGTAGTACTTCTCTGCTTTTTTTGCCTGATTCTCCAGCGCCTTTAGCTGGTTGTTGATCTCAAAAAGCAGGTCCTCGATACGTGCCAGGTCCTGCTCGGTAGCGTCCAGCTTGCTTTTTGCTTCTTTTTTCCTGGTTTTGTAAATGGTGATCCCCGCTGCCTGCTCCAGCATCTTTCGCCGGCTGTTGTCTTTGTCTTTGATGATATCGTCTACCATCCCGAGTTCGATAATGGCATAAGAATCTGTGCTGATGCCCGTATCCATAAACAGGTTCTGGATATCGCGCAGCCGGCAGCTTACATCGTTGAGGCGGTATTCGCTTTCTCCGCTCTTGTAAAATTTGCGGGTCACCGTAACGGTGCTGAATTCGGTGGGAAGCAGGTTGCGGGTGTTCTCAAAAGTGAGACTGACTTCTGCCAGCCCGCTTGCCGACCGGGTCTTTGAGCCGTTGAATACCAGGCTTTCCAGATTTTCCGACCGCAGGTGGCTGATCTTCTGTTCCCCGATCACCCAGCGGATGCTGTCGATGATATTGCTTTTGCCGCAACCGTTTGGACCTACGATGCCGGTAATATTATCATCAAAATTGACGATCGTTTTATCTGCAAAACTTTTAAACCCTTTAATTTCTAAGCTCTTTAATCTCACAGTGGATTTTTAATTTAGGTAAGCAGGCAAATATAGAAGAAATGCATGCCGAAAATAAGATGTGGGACGCGAGCCGGATTGATAATTGTGCACGAGTTATTCACAAACCCGTCAATCGGCTCTGAAGCGCCGCAGTCGTACGCTGGCATTCTGTTTCAGGCTTGCGGAAAGATATACCTCAAACCTCCGCTGCCCGTCGCTGATCACCATCAGGGCCGTGTTGGGAGGATATTTTCCGAGGTTATCGGCGAACATGCTGAGTTCGTTTATTTCGCGATCGGGATCCAGTCCGATATAAATATTCAGGGCGCGGCTGGTCAGCCCTCTTCTGATCAGCACCGGCTCCTTATTCAGAAAAACGCTGATCGTGTCATCGTCGATATCCCCGTTATCGTAGAAACTCACCAACACCGTATCATTATAAATCACGATGTCTTTTTCGTAAGTGTTTTTTCTTTTTTCAAATTCATGCACCAGCAACTTGCTGGCCGCCTCGCTTATTGGTGGCGCTTTCGCGATGGGCATGGAAGCGAAACTGGCCGGCAGGGTGTCTTTATCGTCCGACGCCCCGCCTGTTACCAGGATGTCCTCCTCGGCAGGCATCCAGTATTTCCGCCCGGCGAAAGAATGCTGCAGCAGGCTGTCGGCGTTGTTTTCGTCATTATCCATTGTCAGGCTCACGCGCAGTTCAGGGCAGGTATAGCGGTATTTGGCTTCTGTATAGAAGTTCCCGTTCAGCGTACTTTTTACCCGCGATACCATCAGGGTGCCGACAAAATGCATGGGGCATTCGATGCCCGTACGGGTAGGGGAGGCATAGAAAAGCATGGGGAGGTTCGGGATATGCACCTGCCGGTTCTGCGGGGTGTAGGTGCCGCGTACAAAAAAACTCTGGTAGCTGTCTTTGAAGTAATACCCGAAAATGCCCTCCACCTCGTTGCCTTTTTGTTTCAGCGTAAATTCGGTGAGATAGTTGCTGGCGCTGCCTTCTATCTGCACATCGGCGCGGCCGTACCAGGATCCGGTAACGGTCTGCCCCGAAAGTACCGGGTTGTAACTCCATAAGGTCGCCATCAAAAACACAAGTCTGACCATCATTTTAGATATTTTTTCATTTCGCGTTTGGTATCGCGTTGTTTGATCGTTTCGCGTTTATCGTATAGTTTTTTCCCTTTTCCCAATCCAATCTGGATCTTGGCCAGTCCGCCCGAGGAAAAGAATATCCGCAGGGGCACCACCGTTATGCCCTTCTCCTTCACCTGCGACTCGATCTTACGCAGCTCTTTTTTGTTGAGCAGCAGCTTCCGGTCGCGCGTGGGTGCATGGTTATTCGACGTGCCGTGGCTGTACTCGGCGATATGCAGGCTCTTCAGCCAGAGCTCACCCCGGTGAAAATAACAATAACTATCGTTGAAGCTCGCTCTTCCTGCCCGCAGGGATTTTACTTCCGTTCCGGCCAATACGATGCCTGCCTCATACTTATCTTCTATGAAATACTCAAAATAAGCCTGCCTGTTCCTGATCTCCGACATAGTTGTATTGCTGCAGGCGAAATTAACGATCTGCAGCCAGTTTGCATGAAGACCACACGGTAACGGGAAGAATATTTTCAGCGTACACACTGCCGCGTCCATCGGCTGCCGGTTGCGCGTGGCGGCGCCGACCCGGTAGCGTACTGGTTCCTGCTATGTTTGCTGCTGCGGGCCGTATGCGGAAGAACGCCCGCGTTTAGTTAGTTTGCGAACAATTTTAACAGAACGGTGAGCCGTTCTTTCAGTTCCCTGCGGTGAATAATAAAATCCAGGAAGCCGTGTTCCAGGAGAAACTCACTGCGTTGAAAACCTTCGGGAAGGTCTTTTTTGATCGTCTCGCGGATTACCCTGGGCCCGGCAAACCCTATAAGCGCACCCGGTTCGGCGATGTTCAGATCGCCCAGCATGCCGAAGGAGGCGGATATGCCGCCGAAAGAAGGATCGGTGAGCAGCGAAATATAAGGGATCTTTGCGTCCGTGAGCTGCGACAGCTTTCCCGAAACCTTTGCCAGTTGCATCAGCGAAAATGCGCTCTCCATCATCCTGGCACCCCCCGACTTACAGATGATCAGGAGCGGGAAATTATGTTTGATACAGTGATCGATGGCCCGCGAAATACGCTCACCCATCACACTTCCGAGCGAACCCCCGATAAATTCAAAGTCCATACAGCCGATCACCAGCGAATGATCTCCCAGCTTGCCGCTGCCTATCCGGATGGAATCGGTGATATCGGTTTTCGCCCAGGTCTCTTCCAGCCGCTTGCCATAGGATTTGAGATCGGTGAATTCCAGAAAATCCCGCGAGCGGATACTTTCAAACATCACCTCATAATCATTGCCATCGAATAATATCTCAAAATATTCCGAGCTGCCTATCCGGTGATGATAGGCGCATTTGGGACAAACAAACAGGCTCTCGCGCAATTCAGTGACCGTGCAGATGTATCCGCATTCCGGGCATTTGCTCCACAGGCCTTCGGGAGTTTCTTTCTTTTCCGCAGTGCTGGTTAGAATTCCTTTCTTAATTCGTTTGAACCAACTGGATCTCGAATCTCCCGCTTTTTCTTCATCGCCCGCAAGATTGGCCTCAAAGTCCTCCTCTTGTGTCATCTAAGTCGATTTAGCGGGCTAAGGTAGCAAATTTGTATTGCAGGCCGATCGAAAAATTGACAAATCAGCAGGTTTGTATTGCAGCCGGAGCCGGTTGCACCCGCCACCATTTCCTGCTATTTAGTGAGAATACTTGGTAATTCACCGTGCTGCACTATTTTTGCACAGTTCCAATTACTAATTCATGAAATGGTCTGACTTCTTTACTTCTTCCGTGGGCAAGAAATTTGTTATGGCGCTGACGGGCCTTTTCCTTATCAGTTTTCTCATCATCCACGTCAGCATAAACGCCTGCATCTTTAATGACATTTACGACCCCAACGACAATGGCGACATGTTTAACCGGGCAGCCCATTTTATGGCTTCGTCCATGCTTGTCCGAACGCTGGAATACGGCCTTTTTATCGGGTTCCTGATCCATATCATACAGGGTTATGTGCTCGAGGCAAAAAATCTTTCACGGCGGGGCAAGGGCTACAAGGTGAATCTTGCCAACAAGGGCAGCAAATGGTATAGCCGTACCATGGGTCTGCTGGGCACCCTGTTGCTGCTGTTCCTGATCATGCATATCTCGCATTTCTGGGTGCCGTCGCGGATAACGGGCCTGGAAGAAGTAGAAGGCAAAAATTATCATAACCTGTTTCAGGTGATGGTCGACGTTTTTCAAAATCCATGGGTGGTGATCCTGTATGTGGTCGGGTGCATCTCGCTTGCTTATCACCTGCTGCATGGTTTTCAGAGTGCATTTCGCACGCTCGGCCTGCATAACACCCGTTACATAAAGATTGTGAAAGGTACCGGAACCGCTTTTTCTATCATTGTTCCCTTCGTATTTGCCGCTATGCCCGTGTCTATTTACATGGGATGGGTGGGTTAACAGTTATCATTTAAAATTCAATCATAGATGTTGAATTCAAAAATACCTCCCGGAAGTTTAGAGAATAAATGGGACGACTATAAAGGCCATATCCAGCTTGTAAACCCTGCTAACAAACGTAAACTTGAGGTCATCATCATCGGTACGGGCCTGGCTGGCGCTTCGGCAGCCGCTACCCTCGGTGAACTGGGATACAAAGTGAAGTGTTTTTGTTTTCAGGACAGCCCCCGCCGGGCGCATAGCATTGCCGCCCAGGGAGGTATCAACGCAGCAAAAAATTATCAGAACGACGGCGACAGTGTTTTCAGGTTGTTCTACGAAACCATCAAGGGCGGCGACTACCGCTCGCGGGAAGCCAACGTGCACCGGCTGGCGGAAGTGAGCGTAAATATAATTGACCAGTGCGTGGCACAGGGGGTGCCCTTTGCACGCGAGTACGGCGGCCTCCTCAGCAATCGCTCCTTCGGCGGAACACAGGTGCAGCGTACTTTTTATGCAGCCGGTCAGACCGGCCAGCAACTGCTGATCGGCGCCTACCAGGCCCTGGAACGGCAGGTGGCGATGGGCAACGTGGAAGTGTATTCGCGACACGAGATGCTGGACCTGGTGAAGATCGACGGAAAAGCAAGGGGCGTCATCTGCCGCAACCTGATCACCGGCGAACTGGAGCGTTATTTCGGTCACGCTGTGGTGTTAGCCAGCGGCGGGTACGGTAATGTGTTCTATCTTTCGACCAATGCGATGGGGAGCAATGTCACCGCCATCTGGAAGGCGCATAAAAAGGGCGCATTTTTCGGCAACCCCTGCTTCACCCAGATACATCCCACCTGCATCCCCGTTAGTGGCGACCACCAAAGCAAACTCACCCTGATGTCGGAATCACTTCGGAACGATGGCCGGATCTGGGTGCCCAAGCAGCAGGGCGACAACCGGCGGCCTGCCGAGATACCCGAAGAGGAAAGAGATTACTACCTGGAAAGAAGATACCCTGCTTTCGGCAATCTGGTGCCGCGCGACGTGGCTTCGCGTGCGGCAAAAGAGCGTTGCGACGCGGGCTATGGAGTGGGTAAATCCAGGATGGCCGTGTACCTCGACTATGCCGATGCCATTCTGCGCTACGGACGGGCAGAGGTGCATAAGCACGGCCTCGGCGAAGTAAGCCTGGAAAAGATAAAGGAGTTGGGCAAGGAGGTCGTAAAGGAAAAATACGGCAACCTGTTCGATATGTATAATAAGATCACGGGCGAAGATCCCTACACAACGCCCATGCGGATATACCCTGCCGTACACTATACGATGGGCGGTTTGTGGGTGGATTATGAACTCACTACCACTGTACCCGGCCTCTATGCCCTCGGCGAGGCGAACTTCTCCGACCACGGGGCAAATCGACTGGGTGCGTCTGCACTGATGCAGGGCCTGGCCGACGGATATTTTGTGATCCCCTATACCATCGGCAATTATCTGGCGGGCGAGATCAGAACCCCGGCCATCCCCACCAGCCACCCGGCTTTTGAAGAGGCCGAGAACGCGGTACGGGAACGGATCGACAGGTTGATGGGTATCAGAGGAGCCCAAAGCGTGGAGAGTTTCCATAAACGCCTCGGCAAGATCATGTGGAACAAATGCGGCATGGCCCGTAATGCGCAGGGACTAACGGAAGCCATTGAAGAAATCAGGCAACTGAAAAAAGACTTCTGGAGCGATCTGCGGGTGCCCGGTAGCGTTAGGGAGATGAATACCGAGCTGGACAAGGCCGGCCGTGTGGCCGACTTTATCGAGTTGGGAGAATTAATGTGTATCGATGCCCTGCATCGCCGGGAGAGCTGCGGCGGTCATTTCCGCGAAGAAATGGAAACAGAGGAAGGTGAAGCACTGCGCGACGACGAACATTTCCAGTATGTAGCCGCCTGGGAATACCTCGGTGAAAATAAATGGGAAATGCATACGGAAGACCTCAAGTTTGAGGTGGCCAAACCCACCCAGAGAAGCTATAAATAAAAATTTTGATACTATGGATGATGCTACAATAAGCCTGACGCTGCTGGTATGGAGACAGAAAGACAGTTCCAGCAAAGGCCAGTTCGTTACCTATAAAGTGGACGATGTATCACCGGAGATGTCTTTTCTGGAGATGTTCGATGTGCTGAACGAGCGGCTGATCGCAGCAGGCGAGGATCCCATCGCTTTTGACCACGACTGCCGGGAGGGTATCTGCGGTTCCTGCTCCATGCATATTAACGGGCGGCCTCACGGCCCCTGGCATGCCACCACTGTTTGCCAGTTGCACATGCGGGCTTTTCACGACGGAGAGACCATTGTGGTGGAACCCTGGAGGGCCAAATCATTCCCCGTGATCAAAGACCTGGTGGTGGACCGCTCTGCCTTTGACCGTATCATCCAGGCGGGGGGGTACGTTTCCGTCAACACCGGCAACGCCGTAGACGCAAACGCCATTGCCGTGAACAGGACTGACGCGGATGCTGCATTTGCTGCCGCCGCGTGCATAGGCTGCGGTGCTTGTGTTGCTGCCTGTAAGAACAGCTCTGCCATGTTATTCCTGAGCGCAAAGGTGGCGCATCTCTCCCTCCTGCCCCAGGGGCATCCCGAGCGGGAAATGCGGGCCCTCAATATGGTGGCGCAGATGGACAAGGAAGGTTTCGGCTCCTGTACGTTCACGGGTGCCTGCGAAGCGGTCTGTCCCAAGGAGATCTCCATCACCAATATATCCCGGTTAAACGCCGAGTACATCGGAGCAGGTCTGAAGGTGGATAAATAGAATAAACAAAAGAGATAGATCGAATGGCTCGGCTACCGGTGGCGGCCAGCATCTTTCGGCCCATCCGGTACATAGTGCTGCACCGGACCCCCCGCAGGCTTATTCCACTTTTGTAATCTTGAGAATATTGGTGGGCAGATGAAGATGAACCGGCGTACTTCCCGTGTTCACTGCCAGGTCGCCGGCTTTCAGGAATCCTCTTTCTTTCAGGATCTCTAACTGGTCGCCCATGATATCATCCAGGCTTTCTTCTTCGGCATAATAAAAAGCGCGTACTCCCCAGCTTAAGCTCAGTTGGTTGATCAGGCTCATTTCCTTTGAAAATATATACAGGGGGGAGGCGGGCCGGTAGCTCGACAGCATAAAAGCTGTGTAGCCGGACTGGGTCATGCCGATGAGCGCGCTGGCTTTTGTATCGTGGGCCAGTTTGCAGGCGTTGTAACAGATGGCGTCGCTCAGAAAGGAGGGGGAGTGCGGCTGGGGAATAAGGTCGTCTTCCAGGTTGTACCGGTAGTCGGTTCTTTCCACCTGCATGATAATCTTACGCATGGTTTCCACCACCAGCACCGGATGTTTGCCGGTAGCCGTTTCGCCGCTGAGCATCACTGCGTCGGTGCCTTCCAGCACTGCATTGGCTACGTCGGTGATCTCACTGCGGTTGGGCTTGATCCTTTCCATCATGCTTTCCATCATCTGCGTTGCCACGATAACCGGCTTGGCGCGATGGAGGCATTTCCGGATGATCTGTTTCTGGATCAGCGGCACCTGCTCTACCGGAAGCTCTACTCCCAGGTCGCCCCGCGCCACCATGATCCCGTCGGATTCTATAATGATATCGCGGATATTCACCAGGGCTTCCGGTTTTTCTATCTTGGCGATGATCTTGGTCTTGCTGTTGTTTTTTGTGAGGATGGCGCGCAGCCCTTCTATATCCTCCACCTTTCGCACAAAAGAAAGGGCTACCCAGTCGAGTTTTTGTTCTATGATAAAATCCAGGTCGATCAGGTCTTTCTCGGTAAGTGCGGGCAGGGAGATCTTGGTGTCGGGGAGGTTGATGCCCTTTTTTGACGAAATAACACCGCCCATGGTCACTTCCACTTTCACGTTGTTATTTTTTTCAATACTGATCACTTTCACCTCCATCTTGCCGTCGTCGATCATGATCTTGTCGCCCACCCTGACGTCTGCATGCAGATTGGGGTAGGATACATAGATCCGCTCAAGATTGCCCACCACCTTCTCGTTCGTGAAAGTGAGGACGTCGCCCGGAAACACTTCCAGCGCATTATTCTCAATTTCGCCCACCCGCAGCTTGGGCCCCTGCAGGTCGCCCAGTATCGAAATATTGAAAGGCTCGGTGAGATTGATCTTACGAATATGGTCGATGATCCTGGCTTTGTCCTCGTGGCCACCATGAGAAAAGTTGAGGCGGAACACATTCACCCCGGCTTTTACGAGTGCCAGCAACTGTTCGTAAGAATCACAGGCCGGGCCAACCGTTGCAACGATTTTGGTTCTGTGGGAGCTATGGTTGATACCCGCTTCCTTGTCCATCGTTTCGTACAGATATTTCTTGATGTTCTTTGTCATATTACTATTTTTCTACCTTGGCTGATAAGTCTTAACTGGCAAGGATCTTTACGATCTTCATCCACTCGCCGTTGATCTTCTGTTTCGCTTTCACGGCTTTTTCCAGGGGCGTGAAGTGCATCTTGTTGTTCACGATGCCTACCATCACGTTATGGCGGCCTTCCATCAGGCATTCCACGGCCGAATATCCCATCCTGCTGGCGATGAGCCGGTCCAGGCAGGAGGGAGCTCCGCCCCGCTGGATATGCCCCAGGATACACACCCTGACGTCGGCGTTGGGCAACCGCTCCCGGATCACCTTCGCTACTTCGTTGCCGCCCCCAAAGTTTTCTCCTTCAGCCACCACGATCAGGTTCACCAGCTTTTTTCTCCTTTCTTTTTCCTGTAAGGATTGTACCAGCCCCTCCACATCGGTTTTTCGCTCCGGTATCAGGATGCTCTCTGCGCCTGTGGCGATGCCGCTGTGCAGTGCGATGTACCCGGCATCGCGGCCCATCACCTCGATGACGAACAGCCTGTCGTGCGCGTCGGCCGTATCCCGTATTTTATCGATCGCTTCCACCGCCGTGTTTACAGCGGTATCGAACCCGATGGTGAAATCGGTGCCTGCAATATCTTTATCGATGGTGCCCGGAATCCCGATACACGGCATATCAAATTCACGGCTGAAGATATCGGCGCCCTTGAAGGAGCCGTCTCCCCCGATCACTACCAGACCATTGATGCCCAGCTTTTTGAGGTTGGCATATGCTTTTTTCCGCCCCTGGGGCTCATAAAATTCCTTACAACGGGCGGTTTTCAACACCGTTCCCCCGCGCTGTATAATATTGGCAACACTTCTGGAATGCATTGGCACAATGTCGTTGTCAATCATGCCTGCAAACCCTCGCATGATGCCGAAAGCCTCCATTCCATTGTAAATTGCTGTTCTTACTATCGCCCGGGTGGCTGCATTCATTCCGGGAGAATCACCACCGGAGGTTAGTACTCCTATTTTTGTAACCTTTTTCGCCATCGCGTAATAAATATTGTTTTCTTTAGATATTATCTAATAAAACAAGCCTATCGTTGAATTATTTTTATTGCCTTCTAGTTTGCGGCGTAAATGTAAGGTTTTGTTTGATAAGAAACAGGATACTATCCGCGCATAGTTTTGTAAACTTACAGCTATAAAATGTATACAATGAAAGCCTGGCTTTCCGTTTTTTGGGGAGTGTTGTTGGGCATACAGGTGCCGGCGCAGATCGGATACCCGGCCAGTCCGGGGTTGGAACAGGTTGACGATTATCATGGGGTGCGGGTGGCCGATCCCTATCGTTGGCTGGAAAATGACACCGGCGAAACCACCCGGAAATGGGTGGGGGCGCAGCAGGCGGTTACCTCAGCCTACCTCGCGGCGATTCCGTTCCGCGAAACTTTACGCAAAAGGATGGGGGAGGTGTATAACTATCCCCGATACAGCGTCCCCTTCCGCAATGGCGATTACTACTATTATTTTCGGAACGACGGGCTGCAGCCCCAGGCGGTGCTGTACAGGCAGAAGGGGGAGAATGGCACACCTGTTGCGGTGATCGATCCCAACGGCTTGTCGACGGACGGCACTTCCCGGTTGACTGATTTTGAGCTCTCCCACGACGGCCGTTATGCGATCTGGGGCATCTCGCGCGCGGGGTCGGACTGGAATACTTTTTTTGTGAAGGACATGCACACGCTCCGGGATCTTCCCGATACGGTCGGCTGGGTGAAATTTTCCAATATTGCTTGGTTGGGAAAGGGTTTTTTTTATAGCCGCTATCCGCGCCCTCAGCAGGGTGGGGAGCGCTCTTCGTTAAACGAGCACCACCAGGTATGGTTTCATACGCCCGGCACTTCACAGACCGAGGACCGGCTGGTGTATGCCGATAGTCTCCGTCCGCAACGTTTTCATTTTGTTACTTCCAGTGAAGACCAGCGCTATGTGTTTTTGTCGATCAGCGACGGTGCAGAAGGTCATCCCGGCAACGCCCTGTATTATCTTGACGGCCAGGACCCCGAACAGCGATTCCGGCCGGTTGTGGCGGAGGTCGGGCAGTTCGACTATACCGTGGTGGGTCTCGATGATAACGACGATTTCCTGATCAAAACAAATGAAGGGGCGCCCAACGGCAAGATCGTCCGGTTTAGCCGTG
>CAZUWX010000027.1:1405-2576 GCA_964624205.1 uncultured Chitinophagaceae bacterium | reverse complement strand
CAATTGTTCCTGCGATATTTGAAAGACGTCACCTCAACAGTATATGCTTATACGCTTAGCGGCAAACCCGTCCGGGAAGTGGAACTCCCCGGGCCGGGAAATGTAGAGGGGTTTTACGGCCTGAAAGACGACCGGCATGTTTTTTACACCTTTACTTCATTGCACGTACCGGCGAACATCTACCGGTACGAGATCGCCACGGGCAGGAGTACCCTGTTCCGCAGTGCGGAGATTGATTTCTCCCCCGACCGTTACCTCACCAAACAGGTATTTTTCACCAGCAAAGACGGCACCCGTGTGCCGATGTTCATCGTGCACCGGAAAGGCATTCCGTTCGACGGCAACAATCCCACACTGCTCTTCGGCTATGGCGGATTCAACATCACCATGTTCCCCCGCTTCAACGCTTCCCGGATCCCCTGGCTGGAGCAGGGAGGTGTGTTTGCGCTGGCCAACCTGCGCGGGGGCAATGAGTATGGCGAAGCATGGCATCAGGCCGGCATGCTTGGCCGTAAACAGAACGTGTTTGATGATTGTATTGCGGCAGCCGAATACCTGATCGACAAAAAGTACACGTCTTCGGAGCGTCTGGCGCTATGGGGTCGCTCCAATGGCGGCCTGATGGTAGGAGCGGTGGTCAACCAGCGGCCCGAGCTGTTCGCGGTGGCCATACCGGAGGTTGGGTTGATGGATATGTTGCGGTTTCAGCGATTCACCATCGGCTTCAACTGGATCGCCGAATACGGGAGCAGCGATAACAGCGACGATTTCCGGAACCTGTATGCATATTCGCCGCTGCACAACATCAGGCCGGGATCGAAACACCCTGCCACGCTGGTGATAACTGCCGATCATGACGACCGGGTGGTGCCTGCGCATTCGTTTAAGTATATTGCCACCTTGCAGGCCAAATACCGTGGGGCCCGTCCGCAACTTATCAGGATTGACACGGATTCCGGACATGGTGCGAGTAGTAACATAAAAAACATAGACCTTGCAGCCGATATTTACAGTTTTATACTGTACAATATGGGTGTGCTGTCACTCCGTAAACCGACCATTGAAAAGACAAACACGAACAGATGAAACGAAGCTTAATTGTTTTTCGCGATTGAGTATAGGCAGGCGGAGTTCCATCTGACCATTGAAAAGACAAACACGAACAGATGAA
>CAZUWX010000027.1:0-1305 GCA_964624205.1 uncultured Chitinophagaceae bacterium | reverse complement strand
TATAGGCAGGCGGAGTTCCATCTGACCATTGAAAAGACAAACACGAACAGATGAAACGAAGCTTAATTGTTTTTCGCGATTGAGTATAGGCAGGCGGAGTTCCATCTGACCATTGAAAAGACAAACACGAACAGATGAATATACTTGTTACCGGGGCGAACGGATTATTGGGCCAGACGCTGATCATGCAGCTCCTTGAGAAAAAATATGAGGTGATCGGAACGGGGCGCGGGCCTACCCGGCTGATAGCGGCTGCCCTTGAAGGGTATGCTTACAAAGACCTCGATATTACGGACGGGCCGGCTACCAGCGAATTTATCCTCCAGGAGAAACCCGACCTGATTGTGCACGCCGCCGCGATGACGCAGGTGGATCAATGTGAGCTGAACAAGCAGGATTGCTACAATGTGAATGTGACGGCCACCCGTTTCATCATTGACGCCGCCAAAATTGTAGGCGCCAAACTGATCTATGTGTCCACCGATTTTGTTTTCGATGGCAGCCAGGGGCCTTATAGCGAGGCAGATGCGCCGGCACCGGTCAACTACTACGGCAGCACCAAACTGGTGGCCGAGAACGCGGTGATGGAATCGGGGCTGCATTGGGCCATTGCCCGCACGATTTTGGTGTATGGCACCGTGCCTTCAGCGGGTCGGGTGAATATCGTAGGCTGGGTGAAAAATACGCTGGAACAGTCGCTGCCGGTGAACATGGTTACCGACCAGGTGCGTACCCCAACCTTTGTGAACGACCTGGCCCGGGGTATTCTGCTGATGATAGAAAAGAATGCCACCGGCATCTATCACCTGTCCGGCGAAGAGCAGATGACCCCCTATGAAATGGCCGTGGAAACCGCCCGGTTCTTCGGGCTGGATACCACCCTGGTAAAAGAAGCCGCTTCGCCGGATATCCGACAGCCAGCCATACGGCCGCCCCGGACGGGCTTTGATATAACCAAGGCCAAAAAAGAGCTGGGATTTCAGCCCGTTAGTTTCCTGGACGGACTGCGGGAGGCATTCACTTAGGAAGGGCGGGAAAAACAGCCCAGGATGGCCTTCACGGCATTGTCGGAGCGGTCCCAGAGGTAGCGGACGGTTGGCCACCGGAAAGTGGGGCAACTTCGCGCCGTTCAGCATATAAATTTTAAGCTGTACCCGGGGTCTTTTAGCTGCCAAACTGACATAATCGTAACTATTGGATTTTCAAGACCTTAGGCAGTTCGTCCTGGTACTTACAGGCATTTAGCAGGACTGTTACAGGCGCAAAGTTCCTTCCAGATACCTGTTAGATACCTGTTAGATGCCT
>CAZUWX010000026.1:34467-48535 GCA_964624205.1 uncultured Chitinophagaceae bacterium | reverse complement strand
TAATTATGAATTATACGGCTGCCGGTCAATCCCTTCTGCTTCCTCCCAGGAAGATCAGGATGTATTGTACCAGCGTGGCCACCGAGGCCAGGGCAGCAACCACATAGGTCATCGCAGCCCACTTCAGGGCGTCTTTGGCCTTGGGGTATTCGAATGATGCCGTCACGTTTGTAGACTTCAGCCAGGCCAGCGCCCTCTTGCTCGCATCGAACTCCACCGGAAGCGTGACCAGCGAAAATATGGTCGTTACGGCAAAAAGAACGATGCCGGCCAGCAGGAGCTGGGGAAATGCATTGATCATCAGGATGCCGGCCAACAGGATCCACTGCACGATCCCGGAGCTGAACTGAACCGCCGGAACCAGCTTGCTGCGCAGCGTCAGCCACCTGTACGCCGTTGCATGCTGCACCGCGTGACCACATTCATGGGCGGCGACCGCAGCAGCGGCAATGGAAGTGCCGCTGTAAACCTCAGGGCTCAGGTTGACAGTTTTGTTCACGGGATTATAGTGATCCGACATAAAACCGTTCACTGAAGTTATTTTTACATCATGTATCATATTATCTCTCAGCATTTTAGCTGCAATTTCGGCCCCTGTAAGGCCGGCACTGAGGGTCGCTTTACTGTAGGTCTTGAACTTACTCTTCAACAGCCCGGACACAAGCATACTGATGCCGAGAAATACAAGCGAAACGATCATAATGGATGGTGTCATATCTCTAAACCTGTTTTATTTTTCTGTTTGATAGCAAATGAAAATCCAATTTTCTTTTCCCGCCATTTTGCTTAAAAATAGGAGTATTTTTTGGTCTTTTTGTCATTAGATAAGTGAGTGAAAAACAAGGGCTGACAATTTATCATAATGCGCGATATCAGGCAAGCTAAAAGTGTTAATTATTTGATAATCATCGCAATACACGCCTAAAAAAACTTAACCTTCCGGAATTCGCCTGGCCATTAAAATTATGCACACCCTCAAAAATTTATTTTGTTATGTGGTGCTAATTTGTAATTTAGTGCAAGAATTTAATGGGTTAGTAAGTAAGGGGTCAGCAGCAATGTTGACCCTTTTACTTTGTATGAAGCTCCCCGGCAATTTCCCTTTTTTCCTGTCTTTTAACGGTTTATTCCTGCCTTCCAACTCCTACCTTCACATCATGAGTAAATTAAAAACGGCATATTTCTGTTCCAACTGTGGCTACGAGAGCGCCAAGTGGGCCGGCAAGTGTCCGTCTTGCGAAAGTTGGAACACTTTTGTCGAGGAAATATTGCATAAGGAGCAGGGAAGAAACGGTGGAGAATGGCGTCAGGAGGGTGAAAACAAAACCGGCCCACGATCGGTGGCCTTGCATGAGATCACTGCAGCACAAGAGGAAAGGATCGTTACTCCCGATCCGGAATTAAACCGTGTACTTGGCGGCGGTATTGTGCCCGGCAGCATAGTGCTCGTGGCGGGAGAGCCTGGCATAGGTAAGTCCACCTTGTTTCTCCAAAATGCACTACGAATGACTGCGATGCGGGTAATGTATGTGAGTGGTGAAGAAAGCGGACAACAGATAAAGATGCGGGCAGACCGGCTGGGCATCCGCCATTCGGATTTTTATCTTCTCACGGAAACTTCCACACAGGTTATCTTCAAAGAGTTGAAGAAGATCAGACCCCAGTTGCTGATCATCGACTCCATTCAAACGCTTCATACCAGCTATATCGATTCATCGCCGGGAAGCATCTCACAGATAAGAGAATGCGCTGCGGAACTGCAACGCTTTGCGAAGGAATCCAACATTCCTGTTTTTCTGATCGGTCATATTACCAAGGACGGAGCTGTTGCGGGCCCCAAGATATTGGAACACATGGTGGATACCGTGCTCCAGTTTGAAGGCGACCGGCACTATACCTATCGTATTCTCAGGACCCTGAAGAACAGGTTCGGCAGCACTTCCGAGCTGGGCATCTATGAGATGACCGCGGAAGGCATGCGCGGGGTGAACAACCCCAGCGAGATCCTGATCACCCAAAAAGAGGATCAGCTAAGCGGAATAGCGATTGCCGCAAGTATGGAAGGCATGCGTCCGCTGCTGATTGAAGTGCAGGCCCTGGTGACCCAGTCTGTCTACGGAACGCCGCAGCGTACGGTCTCGGGGTTCGAACTCCGCCGCCTCCAACTGTTACTGGCGGTTCTCGAAAAGCGCGGGGGATTTCACTTCGGAACAAAAGACGTATTCCTCAATATCGCCGGGGGACTGAAAGTGGAAGATCCTTCCATTGATCTGGCAGTGCTATCGGCCTTGCTTAGCTCGTTCGAGGATCTTCCGCTTTCGCAGCGGATCTGTTTTGCCGGAGAGGTTGGACTGAGTGGTGAGATCAGGGCCGTGAACAGGATCGAGCAACGGATCGCCGAAGCTGATAAGCTGGGCTTTGAAAAAATGATCGTGTCAAAATACAATCTGCGAAGAGGGAAAAAGGGCGGTGCTCAATTTAACACCGGAGAGTATGGCATTGAAGTGATTGAGATGTCGAGGGTGGACGAATTATACCGCTACCTGTTCCAGTAACCTTTTCTTGACGGCTAACCGATCGTTTCCGGGCTGTTGTACTGCCTCAATCCCGGGCTGTGCTTCCATGGAACACCAAATTCCTTCAGGCTTATTGCTGCTTCAGCTCCTGAGCTGTTTCAGGTGATACCAAATCGTCACAACTGTATTGACACCCCCATCTTTAACTTGCCGCACGCTACATGTCATGACCCCCTCCGCTCATATTGCTACCTGGCTCCGCGATCTGCTTCACCTCTTTTATCCGGAAGTGTGTGCAGGATGCGGGAGCGACTTGCTCGAACGCGGCCAGCCACTATGCATCGACTGTATCCGGAAGCTCCCGCTGACCAATTTTAGCGGGCATGCAGACAACCCTGTGGAACGCATCTTTCATGGCCGCCTCCCGGTAGTCAGCGCTTCCGCCTACACTTTTTTCAGCAAACGGTCGGTGATGCAGCAGTTGCTGCACGATCTGAAATACCGGGGCAACCGGGAGATCGGCCGCTATTTTGGACGGAGGATGGGAACCTGTTTGTTACAATACCCGTCTGCCGATCCCGTCGACGCGCTTGTGCCCCTTCCGATGTTCCTGCAGAAGGAAAAGAAACGAGGGTTCAATCAGGCAGATACGATCTGCGAAGGCATAGCGGCTGTAACCGGTCTCCCGCTTATAAAGAATGCCGTGGTCAGGAAAGAGAATGCTGCAACCCAAACGCGTAAGAATCGTGCGGAAAGATGGGAAAATATAAAGGGAAGGTTTCAGCTTGTTGCAGAAAACAAGGTAGCGGGCAAGCACCTGCTGCTGGTTGACGATGTGATCACCACCGGGGCGACCCTGGAAGCCTGTGGAACAGAGCTGCTGCGGGCGCCGGACACAAGACTCAGCGTTGTTGCCCTGGCTTATACGTCTTTACTGTAAAAAGATGGTGGTTTCGCCGTTATTTCAGACCTTTACTGGGGAATAGGGTATCGCGGCGGTAAAGTAATGGCATAGGGATGATGGTTCGCCTGACGGTAGCGACGCTCCGTTTTGAGGCCTGCGTTCCTAGCATCATCTTTGCAAGATGGTACTCGTCACCTCTTAAATCTCTGCGCAATGTTTAAATTATTCATTTTGTCCGGACTTATATTTCTTAATATGACGATTTACGACTTTACGGTTCCCTCGCTCAGCGGCGACACAATCGATTTTTCACAGTTCAAGGGAAAAAATATCCTGATCGTGAACACTGCTTCGGAATGTGGCTATACACCGCAGTATGCGGGACTGGAGCAGCTCTATGAAAAATATGAGAAGACGCTTGTGATAGTAGGATTTCCTGCTAATAATTTCGGAGGTCAGGAGCCAGGCTCCAACAGCGAGATTCAGACCTTCTGCCAAAAAAACTACGGGGTGAAGTTCCCCATGTCAGAGAAAGTGTCGGTAAAGGGAAAGGATATTCATCCATTATTCAAATATCTCGTAGCAGAAGCTAAAAAAAAGGGGATCAACGATCCCATTCAATGGAACTTCACCAAGTTCCTGATCAATGAAAAGGGTGAGCTGGTTGGTGTTTTCAACAGCAAGACGGAACCTATGAGCGAGGACATCACCCGATACCTGAATTGATTGGCTTAACTACCGGCATGACATTCTCCGATGTGGTTGGGCAGGCCGATGTCAAGCGGCATCTGGTCGAAATGGTTAACAATAACCGGCTAAGCCATGCACTGCTTTTTTCAGGAAAGCAGGGGCGGGGAGGGCTCTCTCTGGCTATTGCTTTGGCGCGGTATGTGGTGTGTGAAAGAACTGCCGGGCAGCCTGCGGTTGGCGGGCTCTTTGAACCATCTCCTCCACCGGTCGCTACCCTTTCAGATGCCTGCGGAATCTGCAGCGCCTGTAAAAAAGCGTCGGCGCTTGTCCACCCCGATATCCATTTCTCTTATCCGGTTATTCCCAAAAAGGCGGGCGATAAACCCCTCAGCACCGATTTTATTGCAGAGTGGAGGGAGTTCGTAAAAACATATCCCTACGGAAACACGTACGATTGGCTGCAGTTTATCGGTGCTGAGAATAAACAGGGGAATATCACTGCCCACGAATGCGCCGATATCATCCGCAAACTCAGTCTGAAAAGTTTTGAAAGCGCTTACAAAGTATTAGTGATGTGGATGCCGGAATATCTTGGCACCGAGGGTAACAAACTGCTGAAGCTGATAGAAGAGCCACCTGCCGGCACCCTGTTCCTGTTGGTAACAGAAAACGAAAGCCTGCTGTTGCCGACGATCGTTTCACGGACTCAACTGATCCGTGTTCCCCCGCTCGCAGCGGGCGATATTGAGCAGGAACTTGTTAAAAAGGGACTGCCAGCGGAGCAGGCAATACAGGTGGCAGCCGTATCGGATGGCAGTTACCGCGAGTCTTTGCAATTGATGCAGCACGCCGGTGAAGACTGGCAGTCGTACGTTCGCGAATGGCTGAACGCCATCGTAAAATCGGCGCTAACCGCCCAGATCCGGTGGATAGAAGAGATGAGTGGCCTGGGAAGAGAAAAACAAAAGCAGTTTCTCCGTTACTTTAATCATCTGCTGGGGTTGGCGGTCAGACTACGCGTGATGGAGGATCATACCGTGGCAGCGAGTGAACCGGAGCGCGACTTTGCAAAGCGCCTGAACAAGATGACGGGTATCGAACAGCAGGAAGCTATAATGCGTGAGCTCGATAATGCTACCTACTACATCGAAAGAAATGCCAATCCCAAAATGCTCTTTCACGCCCTCACCATTAAACTCTACCATATCATTACCGAGAAATCCTTAATTTTGGCAAGATGACGTGCATTCTAACGATTTAATATTCTGCACGTTAAGCTACAAAAACTCAGAAAAATAAACAAATGGGGTGTACTTCGTGTGGATCGGGTGGAGATAAAAGTCCCGCAGGTTGTAAGAGCAACGGTGGCTGTAGCAGCGGGGGATGTAATCGTATGAATGCGTACGACTGGCTTGCAAATCTTCCTTTCAGTGATCCGGAGAGCTCATGCCGCGTTGTGGAAGTGAGCTTTAATAATGGCAGCAGAAAAGACTTCTATAGAAACAGCACTGTTCATTTATACGAGAAGGGCGACATGGTTGCCGTGGAGGGAGTGAGCGGCTTCGACGTGGGCATGGTAAACCTCACCGGTGAAATTGTGCGTCTCCAATTGAAGAAAAAAGGATTGAATGAGGCCGATCCCGAAATGCGCAAGATTACCCGCAGGGCTACCGAACGGGACCTGGACACGCTGAAACAGAATAAAGCGCGTGAACCCGAGGCCGTTATCCGCTCGCGTGCTATCGCCAGGCAACTGAAGCTGGAAATGAAGATCAGCGAAGTTGATTTCCAGGCGGATGGCAGAAAAGCTACCTTTTTTTACATCGCCGATGACCGTGTCGATTTTCGGGAGCTGATCAAGATATACGCAAAAGAGTTCAGGGTTAAAGTGGAAATGCGCCAGATCGGTGCCCGCCAGGAAGCAGGGAAAGTGGGCGGAATAGGGAGCTGCGGAAGGGAATTATGTTGTAGCACCTGGCTGACCGATTTCAAGTCGGTCAACACCACCGCAGCCCGTTATCAGAACCTGTCTATTAATCAAAGCAAACTGAGTGGTCAGTGCGGCCGGCTAAAGTGTTGCCTCAACTATGAGCTCGACACTTATCTCGACGCCTTACAGAATTTTCCCGAAGATGCCGACACACTCCGGGTGGCGAAGGGAACTGCTACATTGATCAAAAAAGATATTTTCCGCGACCTCATGTGGTATATCCTGCCGGATAGCAGCAAACAGTATCCGCTGACCATCGAAACGGTTAAGAAAATAAAGGCCGATAACAGCCGTAACATCATCCCCCAGGTACTCGAAGCGGTGGAGGTAGTCAGCAGCAAGCCCAAGGAGGTGGAGCCCGAATTTGTAGACGTGGTAGGGCAGATTAGTCTGCGGAGCCTGGATAAAGCGGAAAAAAAGAAAAGAATCGGTACGCCGCAGGGAAGACGCGATGGAAGGCCCGCACAGCGGCCGGGGAAACCGGCACCGGGCGGCGGCCGGGCGCAACAGGCACCTGCCGATCGCCGTACGGGTCCTAAAACCCGTAACCAGCAGGAGCGACCCGGTAAACCCGGCGGCGAGGGGAGAAATAAACCGAACCCGGGTCAGGGCGGAACAAATGACCGTTCTCGTCCAAACAGGGACGCTGGCAGGAAACCTCCCGGAAGGCCGGGAGATGGCAATAACAACCGGGCCGGCGGCGAGCCGCCAAAATAGTCCTTCCCCTCTGCAGATTGCCTGCAGCCAGGAATCAGCGGGCTCCAATGATCGGTCTGCAAGCCGCGCATCCCGAATCTACCAGCCGTCGCCGTCCAGCGCATTGCCGACCCTGCCCAATACGCTTCCTTCTTCCTTGCGCTTTACGGTGCCGTACGCCAGTATTCTGCCTGCCAGGCGACTGATGGGAAGTGTCTGGATCCATACCCTGCCGGGGCCACGCAGGGTAGCAAAGAAAAGTCCCTCGCCTCCGAACAGCGTGTTTTTAATACCCCCTACAAATTGGATGTCGTAGTTGACCGTTTGGGTAAATGCGACAATGCAGCCAGTGTCGACCTTCAACAATTCTCCCGGAGCCAGCTCTTTTTCTGTCACGTGTCCGCCCGCGTGCACAAAAGCCAGCCCGTCTCCTTCCAACTTTTGCATGATGAATCCTTCTCCGCCAAAAAGCCCCGTACCCAGCTTGCGCTGGAATTCAATTCCTACAGACACGCCCTTGGCGGCGCATAAGAAAGCGTCTTTCTGACAGATCATCTTGCCACCCATGCTCAGCAGGTCGAGCGCGATGATCTTTCCGGGGTAGGGAGAGGCAAAGCTCACCCGCTTTTTACCCTGGCCGGTATTTGTAAAAGCCGTCATAAAAAGGCTTTCTCCGGTGAGGATACGTTTACCCGCTGACATGAGTTTTCCGAGAATCCCCTGTTGCGGTTTGGAGCCATCGCCAAAAATAGTTTGCATCTCTATTCCGTCGTTCATCATCATGAACGCCCCGCTTTCCGCAATGGCCGTCTCGGTAGGGTCGAGTTCTATCTCCACATACTGCATTTCTTCCCCGTGAATGTGATAGTCTACCTGATGACTGGATATCATAATAAAGTTTTGATCAAAATTAGAACCAACTGCCGATAAACGCTTCGTTCACCCTTTGTCCTTTCAGTTTTCTCCTTCTTCTTCGTTTGTCAAATCCGTGCACGACAGCGGTAATGAGCATCAACGGCATGAACAGGAGGGTCAGGGGCGGTATGCCGAGCATGGATATCCACTTTCCTCCGAATATTCTGCGCATGGGTCGGCGAAGGCGCTCCGCGATCAGATACATGCCGGGTACAATCACCAGCGTCATGAAGAAAGCGGAGATCAGCCCGAAGATGATGGTCCATGCCAGCGGTTTCCAAAACCTGGAGCTGTCACCACCAATAAAAATGTGTGGATCCAGTTTTTCAAATGCGGAGATAAAGTCGATGTTAAATCCTATGCCCAGCGGTATAAGTCCGAATATAGCCGCCAGCGCAGTAAGCAGTACGGGGATGATACGGGTTTTGCCCGCTTCTATCACTGCTTCGCGTGTTTTCAATCCCCGCGCCCGGAGCTCGTCGGCAAACTCAATCACCAGGATACCGTTCTTCACTACGATGCCCGCCAGTCCCACTACGCCAAGGCCGGTGAAGGCTACGGATACGTCCATACCGGTCAGCGCGAAGCCCAGAAACACACCGATCACACTGAATATGATCTCTGTAAGGATGATAACCGGCTTGCTGATGGAATTGAACTGCAGTACCAGCATAAAAAGGATCAGCATCAGGGCGATCACCAGTGCTTTGCCCAGGAAGGCTCCGGTTTCGGCCTGCTGTTCTCCCTCTCCGGTCTGTTTGATGGTAACGCCCGGTTCCTTTCCGTGGAACCTGTCGATATACGCCTTGATCTGGCGGTTCACTGCAGTGGGGGTATACCCCTGCGACTCCAGCACATTTGAGCGCAGGATGATGGACCGTTTGTTGTTTTTCCTTTTTACACTTCCCAGCGTGGTGGTATAATCCACATGCACCAGCGAACTGATGGGAATGTGTTTGATACCGCCGGTGGATATGTCGCGGAACGTAATATTCATGTTCAGGAGGTCTGTAAGGCTTTTCCTTTGCAGCTCGTTATTACGCAATTGTATCTTGTATTCATCTTCTCCGTCTTTGATCTTCGACACCTCGCGACCGAAAAGTGCCGTTCTTATCTGCATGCCTATCTGATAAGACGACACACCTTCTATCATGGCACGCTCACGGTCTACCGTAAGCGATATCTCCGGATTTGTAAGATCGACGTCCATCTTTAATTCCTCCACGCCCGGCACACGAATAGAATCCAGGTAATTTTTGAGGTTTACCGCGGTTTTGATAAGGTTGTCAAAATCCTCGCTGGCAATTTCGATATTGATTGGCGGATCGGTTGGGGGGCCGCTACTTTCCTGGTCTACTGAAATCTCGGCTCCGGGGATGCCCTTCACAACGCTCCTGATAGAATCAAGATAGTTTGCTGTTGACACGCCGTTACGATGCTCGAACTCCACAAAAGACACCTGCACACGACCGAGTTCCGGGCGTGTGCTCCTGTCGCCGCTGGCGGGATCTGCAGCGCCCACGCCCACATTGGCAATAATGCTTTCCACAACGGGGTTTTTCTTACCGTCTTCCATGCCTAACACCTTGTACACCCGTTGTTCCAGCACCCGGGTGATGGAATCGGTGTATTCCACATTGGTGCCCACCGGTTCCTTGAGGTACACATAAATATAGTTGGGATCCGCTTTAGGAAAGAATACCACCTTGACGCGTCCGCTGGAAACAGAACCCATAAAAATGAACAGGCTTACAAAAAACAGGGTGATGGTACCCAGCAAAAGATACACCGGTCGCCATCCCTTCAGCGACCACCTGAGCCCTTTTTCATAGCTGCGCATCAGGCTGGGGAGCACGCGGTGCTGGAAACCATTGATCAGCCGGTTCAGCACAAAATGATTCAGCAGCACCATCAGGATAATAAACAGGATGAGGTTGCCCCAGAACGTCGCGCCGGCCAGGTCTAACAAGATTCCCATACCCAGCCCGATCCACAGGCCCGGCTTACGGAAGATGGCCATTCTGGAGCGAGGTTCCTGTTCGGGGTGGTTCATAAAATCCACGGCAAACACCGGGTTCATAATAAATGCCACCACCAGCGATGCCGACAAAGTGAAGATGAGCATGGTTGGGAGGTAGATCATGAATTTCCCAATAATACCCGGCCAGAAAAGCAGTGGGAAAAAGGGTGCCAGGGTGGTTAAGGTTCCTACCAGCACGGGGATGAATATCTCCCCTGCCGCAGCCATCGCCGCTTTTTCCGAGGTAACAGTGCCCTTGCTGCCGACAAAAATACGGTGGGTGTTTTCGATCACCACGATGGCGTCGTCCACTATGATTCCCAGTCCGAACAGCAGGGCGAACAGCACAATAAAGTTGAGGGTAACATTGGCGCCCACGATCAGGTCGGCGGCGGGGAGGAACATAAACGCCACAAACATACTGAGCGGCACACTCATGGCCACAAAAAATGCGTTGACAACTCCCATGAAGAACATCAGGATGATCAGTACGAGTACAAATCCGATCACGATCGTATTCACCAGCTCGTTAAAGGAATTGCTTGCGTTCTTACTAAGGTCGCCGGTCATCACTATCTTCAGGTTAGAAGGCAGTTCGTTCTCCTGCATGGTTTTCACCACCGACTTCACCTCGGCGGCTGTTTCGATAAGGTTCTCGCCGGCCCGCTTAATAATATTAAGGGTAATCACATTTTTACCGTCGAGCCTTGCAAAACTTTCCCGGTCTTTGGTGGTGTCCTTTATTACGGCGATATCTTTCAGGTAAATAGGTGCTCCGCTAGTATTTCGCACCACCACTTTTTCGATATCTGCCGCGGTTTTGAACTGGCCTTTCAGTTGCAGGGTTCTCTTCATGTTGCCCACTTCCAGCAATCCTCCCGAAATGTCGAGGTTCTCGCGGGCCACTGCCATCTCAATGTCGTCAAACGTGATATTGGCGCTCTGCATGCGGTAGTTGTCAACATTGATCTGGAATTCCCGTTCAGGAGCGCCCACTATATCGACCCGGTTGATCTCGGGAAGTTCTTCGAGGCGGTCTTGCATATCGTCGGCATACTCTTTAAGCTGCACCGGATCATAGTCGCCGCTAATATTCACATACATGATCGGAAGATCCGAGAGGTTCACTTCCATCACGGTCGGTTCTTCGGTCAGGTCGGTGGGCAGGTCGGTCTTAGCCTTATCCACTGCGTCCTTCACTTTCTGCAGCGCCACGTCCAGGTCTTCAGCGGCGTCAAACTCTACTATGATGGCTGAATAATCCTGTTGTGAGGTGCTGGTAACTTTTTGGATCTTTACCCCTGTGATGGACTTGAGTTGTTTCTCGATCGGCTGCGTCACCAGATTCTCAATGTCTTTCGGAGAATTGCCTACGTATATCGTTTGTACATATATGGTAGGGATCACCAGGTCGGGGAACTGTTCCTTGGGCAGGGTGATGAATTGTACCACTCCCATGATGGAGATGAAGATCATCATGAGGTAAATGGAGGTCCTGTTTTTGATACTCCATGTGGTAGGCCCGAATTGTTTAAACTTTCCCTGGAGATTTTCTATAACGCTCATAGCGATTTTTTGAAGTTGACTGAACTGTTGCCGTTCTTAGATATTTGCGTTGGTCCTCAACTGTTGCCCGTCGTACAGCCCCTGAAATCCCTCAGTGACGAGCACATCACCCGCTTCGAGTCCGGATTTTACTTCCAGGTCGTTCCCATAGAGCTCTCCCACTTCCACCGGTCGTTTGCGGGCGACCCTCCTGCCGTTGTCTTCTATGGCCACCATAACGTATTTGCCCTTGTCGTCGTTTTGCAGGGTGTTAACGGGAATAGTAACTGCATTGTCGGCGGCATAGTCCTGTATCTTTACCATAGTGAGCTGGTTGGGGCGAAGGTCTTTTGAGGAAGGCACACGTATCTCTATATAAAAAGATCGGGTGTTCGGGTCGATGGTCTTTCCTTTCACGGTGATCTTTGATTCAATGGTTTTATTTATATCGGGCAGACCGATCAGCACGTTTGCCCCTTCGTTCACCTTGTGTAAATAATTTTCCGGCACTTGTGCGACCACCTTGAGGTTATCGGTGTTCACGATCCGGATGCCCAGGGTGGAAGCGGTTTGGGGGCTGAAATATTCCCCTACGCGGATATTCACCATGTCGGCCACTCCCGAGATCTGGGCGTAGATATTGGACATGCCCGACTGTTCTTCAAGCAGTGTAATCTGCTGTTTCAGATTATCCACATTATTCCTGGCCTGGAGTAGCTCAACTTCAGTACCGATTTGTTTATCCCACAAATTGCGGCGGCGTTCGTAAAGTGTCTCCGCCAGGCTGAGCTGGGTCTTTACCTGCTCAATCTGGTGCTGCGGAATGGCATTGTCGAGCTTCATCAACAACTGTCCTTTCCGCACGTAATCGCCCTGCTGCACGTGTATTTCTTTCACCTGTCCCCCTGCTCCCCGCGGCGTTACATATACCATATTGATCGCGTCCACCTTGCCCTGCAGTTCTATATAATGAACAAAACGCTGGAGCGTAACGGGCGACAACTCTACCAGTTTGGCGTTCATTTCGTTTGCCACGGTGCTATCGGTGCGGGCAAGCTCTTCCTCCAGCGCGATGATCTGATCGTTTAGCTTTGCCTGCTGTTCCCTTAATTGTAGCAGCTCTGCTTTTTTATCAACCGGTGCCTCTTGCTTCACGGTGCTGCCGCAGGAAATCATGAATATCGAAAGGAAGCCTGCCGCCAGCAGCCGGGAAAACCCGCTGGCCCCGAAAGGCCTTTCTGATAACAGGATCTTTCGGGGAGAAGCGCCCCTATCCGCGAAGGTGGCGCCCTGCGGTGTTTGGTGGTTGCTGTGCGTGTACTCTATGCCTGGTTTCATATTAAAATGTTTGAATAAAGTGTTGTTCGTATTTATAGTTTACCCGTAGCGCGGAGATAGTCCACCCTTGCCACGATGGCGTCATACAATGCAGCGTAATAATTGTTCTGTGCGGTAGTCAACTCTGCCTGGGCGTTGGTGATCTCCAGGTTTGAGCCCAGCCCCTGCTCATATTTCAGTCGGGTCTGGTTGTACACCTCTTCGGCGAGCTGCATATTTGTCTGCTGGTAGCGCATGGTTGCCACGGCCGACCGGATATTGTTGCGGGTTTCCTCTATCTCCTTTTCAATTGTCATCTCCATCCCCTCTATATTATTATTGGTCTGTTCGAGCTGGAGCCGGGCAGATCTCACGCGGGCGGCTTTGGCCAGGCCGTCAAAAATCGGGACGTTGATATTAAGGGAAACCGACGAGGAGGGGAACCATGTTTCACCCCCCTTGAAAAAGTTGAATTTATTCCGCTGCGCGATCTCATAGTAGGAACTATTCAGGCTGATGGTGGGGAGGTAGCTTAGCTTGTACCTTTTTATATTATACTCATTCAGTTTTTTGTTCAGCAGTAACTGCTCGTATTCAACCCTGTCGGTGTACGCAAAGTGGGTGTCCAGCATCTCTTCGGTAAAGATCTGCTCCGGAAGCGTGTCGGTGAGCACCAGGCTACTGCGGACCGGCATACCGATCAACATCTTCAGTCCGAGATAAGCGGCATGCAGGCTGTTCTCGACTTTCATTTTTTCGGTACGAAGGTTGGTCAGACTTACCGAAGCTTTACTTACGTCCAGTTTCTCCGCAAAACCATTTTTATAGATCTCACGGGTATCGTCCAGCAACTGCTCAATCCTAGTGATATTAGCATCGATGGTCGATACCTGTTGCTCGCCGGCAATGAGTTGGTAGTAGATCTTGTACACGTTGGCCTTTATCTGTTCCTGGGTGACTTCGGCAGCTTTGGTAGCGAAATCGATCGAGGTTTTTCTTGCCTGCAGGCCCACGAACACCTGCCCGTCGAACAGCAACTGTGAAAAATCCAATCCCGCAGACGCGGTGTATTTGGTTCCGAATTGCGCTTCCACAAAACCGAAATCGTTTGGCGCAGTGATCGGGTTACCTGCTCCGTTCTTCACTCCTTCCTGCACCAGCACTCCGTACGCTGCCGCTGCAATAAAATTGGGGAAGGTCTGCACGGCAACATTGGGATAATAGTTTGCACCTGCCGAGCCGCTCAGTTGAGGGAATGCCGCTGCAGTGATTTCCTTATTGGTCTGCTGCTGCACCTGGATACCGATCAAAGCATTCCGAACCTGCACGCTGTTCTGCGACGCGTATTTCACAACGTCCTCCACCGACATGTGAAAGGTGGAGTCCTGCGCCCGGGATGCCGACCCGATGATACCCAACACGCCTGCCAGGCCTATCTTTATCCACTGTAAACCGAAAGAGAATTTCATCAGTAA
>CAZUWX010000026.1:32923-34367 GCA_964624205.1 uncultured Chitinophagaceae bacterium | reverse complement strand
CTGTGTAGCATCACCGTTCTGGCTCGGGTTCATCAGTAAATTTTTATTTTTTGGGTTTTTCGCGCTGATATTTTGTGATCAGTTTGTGCCCTTTCAGAGACGCCACACCAAACAGAAAATATTCGATAATGGCCCGTTGTAACTCGGCAAGGGTAAACTCAGAACGCGGGTAGATATCCTCGTTGAATGCTATCATCATACCCTCCAGCCTGAATTTGGCAGCAATGTTTATGTCGATGTCGGAGCGATACAATTCCTCTTCTATACCCCGCCGGAGATTGGAGAGGATCACCTCATACAGATATTTGTTCCGGTATTCAAGGAACAGGCGGAAAGCCCGGGGGTGGAACCGTTCCAGATCGTACACCATCGCCGGATGCATATCGGAGAAGATCTGATGAACAAAATCCATTGCCTGTATCAGCTCATGCACAGCATCTTTGCTCGTTTCCCGGTTTTTGTCGCATATTTTCCGGGAATAGCCGAGAATGTCCGTCACCACACTTTCGACCAGCTCATTCTTGTCCGAGAAAAACTGGTAGATCGTTTTTTTCGATACCCCAAGCTGCGTGGCTATTTCATCCATCGTGATCGACTTGACCCCGTAGCGGCGGAACAGATCCTCCGTCTTCCGCTGTATTCTTTCTTTCATTTCCATAATCAGCCTCTTCTGAGAGGGCAAAACTATGGAAACTTTTTACGTAGCCAAAGTTTCCATCGGTTTTTTTTGCTTTTTTTCTTTGCTCTGACAGTTGTTATTTCCCTTTCGTTACAGAGAGACTGGCTTATTTTTGAAAAAATTAGAATTATGAGATTCAAACTGGTGCTGAGAAAACTGTTTCAGTCGTTTTTGCAGGGGTTGATCATCCTGGCTCCTATTGTTATAACGATCTACGCAGTAACAGCTCTGTTCAACTTCATCGATAATATATTGCCCGACATAGCCGGACAGTTGTTCCCGCATTGGATGGGGGTTGATGAACAGGGGCATACAAACGTGCCGCCCGGTATCGGTTTCCTGCTGGTGACTCTCACGGTGATAGCGGTGGGATATGTGTCGTCCTCTTTTATTATGGGCCGCCTGGTATACCTGTTCGACAAGGTGTTGGAACGTACTCCCGGCATCAAGATCATCTATACTACGCTGAAGGATTTTTTCGAAGCCTTTGCGGGCAACAAGAGAAAATTTACCAGGGCAGTGCTGGTTTGTATCCAGGAACGCGATGTATGGCAGGTAGGGTTTGTAACCCGGGACACAGTGGAGCAACTCGGCCTGGAGGGGTATGTAGCGGTCTACCTTCCGAAGTCATACGCCTTCGCGGGTCAGCTATACCTGGTGAAAAACGATCGTGTAAAGCCCCTGACGGGTATCAGTGCGGCAGAGGCCATGAAATTTGCGATCTCGGGAGGCGTCACGGAACTGGAAGAATAAAAAGGAAGGATA
>CAZUWX010000026.1:0-32823 GCA_964624205.1 uncultured Chitinophagaceae bacterium | reverse complement strand
CGGTGGATAAAATTTTATTAACGAAGGCCGGGGTCGATGGTGCTCACGGCACGCCCGGCGACGTGGAGCCGGAGCATTAAACACTGTGATATGAAGAAATGGTGTATGGCGGCGGTATGCCTGTGTTTTTCCTTGCCTGCCTTTTCATGGGGATTTTTCGCGCATAAGCTAATCAACTATCACGCGGTATTTCTGTTGCCTCCGGACATGATGGTGTTGTACAAGCCGCATATCCATTTTTTGCGGGAACATGCGGTGGATCCCGACAAACGGCGGTATGTGGCGGAGGCGGAAGGAGCCCGGCATTATATCGATATGGACCGATACGGGGTTTTCCCTTACGACACCCTGCCGCGTGAATGGGGAGCCGCCGTGGACCGGTTCACGGAAGACAGTCTGCAAGCCCACGGTATCGTTCCCTGGTGGATCGAGACCCTGTTCCGGCGGCTCACGCGGGCATTCGAAGAGAAAAATCAGGCCGGCATTCTCCGGCTGTCGGCAGAAATCGGTCACTATATCGCCGACGCGCATGTTCCCCTCCACGCCTGCAGCAACTACAACGGCCAGTTCACCGGGCAGCAGGGCATTCATGCTTTTTGGGAATCCAGGGTGCCAGAACTGCTTGCCCAAAAAGAATGGGACCTTTTCACAGGCGGGGCAACCTATATTTCCGCTACGTCCGTGTTCGCCTGGAACCGGGTGCTGGAAAGCGCAGCCGCAGCAGACACAGTGCTCAGGGAAGAGCAGCAGCTCAGCCTCGGCTTCCCACCGGGTCGGAAGTATGCTTTCGAACACCGCAACGGGATCATTGTTAAACAATATTCCACGGACTATACCACGGCGTTCGACCGGCGGCTTAACAGGATGGTAGAAAGAAGGATGCGCCAGGCCATCCATTCGGTGGCTTCATTTTGGTTCTCAGCATGGGTGAATGCCGGCCAGCCGGATCTCCGGAACCTGGCCAGCACCACATTTTCGGAAGCAGAGAAAACCGCATTTGAAGAGCTCAATAAACACTGGCTGAACGGGGCCGTAAAAGGTAAATCCTGTAACTGAGCGGTAACCAGGCAGCGGGGCCCGGGTGAAAACAGTAATCATCAACAGGCTTTCAGCTATTCACTATCTTTGAGCCCCTAAACAATAAAAAAAGTACACTATATGGAGGTGGTCCATAATTTTAACGCGGGTCCGAGCATATTGCCCAGGGAAGTATTCGAACAGGCCAGTGAAGCCGTGGTCAACTTTAATAACACCGGATTGTCGATCCTGGAACTGGGGCACCGGACCAGCATGTTTAAGGACGTGATGGACGAAGCTGCACAACTGGCCAGGGAACTGATGCAACTGGATAGCGACCGGGAAGTACTGTTTCTCCACGGAGGAGCTTCTACCCAGTTTTTCCAGGTGCCGATGAATCTCGTCAACGAAAATGAGATCGCTGCCTATGCCGACACCGGGGTCTGGTCGACCAAGGCCATAAAAGAGGCACGGAATTTCGGCCACGTAGACGTGGTTTGCAGCTCGCGGGAAGCGGGTTATACCTCGCTCCCGAAGACCTTCAGCGTTCCGAAAACAGCGCAATACGTCCACCTGACAACCAATAACACCATCTACGGCACACAATGGCAGGACCTTTCGTCCTTCTATAATGCAGGCGTGCCCATTGTGGCGGATATGAGCAGCGATATCCTGAGCCGGTCGCTTGACTTCAACCGGTTTGACCTTATCTATGCCGGAGCACAGAAGAATGTAGGCGCAGCAGGAGTCACCCTGGTTGTAGTGAACAAGCATATATTAGGCCGCGTTGAAAGAGCTATACCCTCGATGCTGGACTATCGCAATCATATTGCCAACGGGTCTATGTTCAATACACCTCCCGTGTTTGCCGTGTACGTCTGCCTGCTCACCCTACGCTGGCTAAAGAACAGTGGCGGCGTGAAGGAGATCGAAAAGAGAAACAAAAAGAAGGCAGCACTGCTATATCAGACCATTGATGAACTGCCGGTGTTCAAAGGCACGGTAGCGAAAGAAGACAGGAGCCTGATGAACCTGTGTTTCCACGTACCCGATCCGGCGCTCGAAAAGGAGTTCATCACGCTGTGCCAGCAAGAGGGAATGGTAGGAGTGAAGGGGCACCGTAGCGTAGGTGGATTCCGTATCTCCCTGTACAATGCGTTACCACTGGCAAGTGTAACAGCCATCACCGAACTCATGAGAAATTTTGCACAGCGCAAATCATAATCAAACAGCTAAATAGAAAAATTTAATGGCTATCGTAGCTCCATTCAAAGCATTGCGCCCCCAGCCCCAGTTTGCTCCGCAGGTAGCGTCCCTGCCCTATGACGTACTGAGCAGCCCCGAAGCTAAAGTGGCTGCAAGGGGAAATCCCCATTCGTTTCTACATATCACCAAATCGGAGATCAGCCTTCCCGAAGACACGGATATTCACGCTACCGAAGTGTATGAAAAAGCTGCCGAGAACCTGCGCGCTTTTATCCAACGCGGTATCCTGTTTCAGGAAGACAAAGACTGCTTCTATATCTACCAGTTGGTGATGAATGGCAGAAGCCAGACCGGGCTGGTGGCGGTGAGCGCTATCGACGACTACGAAAAGGGGGTGATCAAAAAACACGAATTCACCAGACCGGAAAAAGAGCAGGACAGGATCAACCATATTAAAACGACCCTGGCCCAGACAGGCAACGTCTTTCTTGCCTACCGGAATGTTGACGAAATAGACCAGGTGATAGCCCAGTGGAAATCCACCCACGACCCCGTGTACGACTTTATCGCAGCAGACGGGATCAGCCACGCTATATGGGTGATCAGCTCTGGCGAAGTGAATGCTACACTCAGCCGGCTATTTGCCGAGAAAGTACCGGCCACCTATATTGCCGACGGTCACCACCGTGCAGCTTCTGCCGCCAAAGTGCGACTCGAGGCGGCGGGCGATTATTTCCTCACCACCCTGTTCCCTGCCGGCGAACTCAAAATAATGGACTATAACCGGGTCGTAAAAGATCTGAACGGATTAAGTTCTGAAGCTTTTCTCCAACATCTCGAATCGGATTTCGAGGTTACCCCTGTCCAGGATGCCTTTCGTCCTGGCGGGTTGCACGAATTTGGACTGTATCTCGACCATTTCTGGTACCGGCTCAGGGCAAAACCGGGCACCTACTCCGAAACCCCTACCGGTATACTGGACGTCACCATTCTCTCAGATAATATATTAGATAAGATATTGGGCATAAAAGATCAGCGCACCGACAAACGCATCGATTTTGTGGGTGGCATCCGGGGTCTTGGCGAACTTGAAAAAAGGGTCGGAACCGGCGAAATGGCAGCAGCCTTTAGTCTCTACCCGGTAAGCATTGAGCAGCTATTTGCAATCGCTGACAGCGGCAACGTGATGCCCCCCAAAAGTACCTGGTTCGAACCTAAGCTCCGCGACGGGTTGCTGACCCATTTGATACAGGAGTGATCATCAAAACCGTCCGGAATATGAATAACCTCGCGAAAAACAATATCCAGCATAGGCGAGCCGCAAGCGGTCCGGGAGGGTATCTTGTACCCACACCCCGCCATCCGGAAAAAATGAATAGTGCTATGTGGACGGTATTGTTCGCTGTACTACTTACCCTGTCCCTGTCTCTCCCTTCGGCCGCCCAGGAACCACCTGCTGAACTTGCTAAAACCTTTATGCGCGAGGGAGATTATACCAATGCGATATTGATACTGAATAAAGCGGTAGAGCAGCAAAACAACAACACCCAGTTAAAAAAAGATCTCGCCTTCGCATATTATATGAACCGGGAATATTCCAGGGCGCAGGCCGTGATCAAACCCATTACAGAAGGGAAAGAGGCGGATATACAGGGCTACCAGTTACTCGGCATGGTGTACAAAGCCACCGAAGAAAGAAAGGAAGCCGAAAAAATGTACAAAGCTGCACTGAAAAAGTTTCCCAATAGCGCCGTATTACACAACGAATACGGCGAAATGCTCTGGAGCCGGAAAGACTTTCCCCAGGCAGCCGAACACTGGGAAAAAGGGATTCGAAGCGACCCCAACTATCCCGGCAACTATTATAACGCTGCAAAATACTATTACCTGACAGCCGATAAGGTGTGGGGCCTGGTGTACGGAGAGATCTTTATCAACCTGGAAAGTTTCTCCAGGCGTACACCTGAAATCAAATCGCTGTTGCTGGAAGGGTATAAAAAGCTATTTACCGATGCCGACATCATGAAAAACCAGAACACAAAGAACGAATTCGCCACAGCATATCTCGAAACCATGCAAAGGCAGGCGCAGACCGTTGCCACCGGCGTAACTCCCGACGCGCTTTCCGCACTCCGGACCAGATTCATCCTCGACTGGTTCAATAAATATGGTGAAAAATTCCCATACCGTTTGTTTGACCACCACAAACAACTCGCCAAAGAAGGCATGTTTGATGCCTATAATCAATGGATATTTGCAGCCGCCAGTAATCTTTCCGCCTTTCAACAATGGATTGCCACCCATAACGAAGCCTACGAAAAGTTTACAACGCTTCAGAGAAGCCGGGTTTTTAAACTGCCTGCGGACCAATATTACGGCGATACCAAATAATTCAGATATTTTGTATAATTTAAGGACAGGCTTTACCTGAAAGACTTAACCGCCTGTAATATGACCAACCCCAAACGACTTTTCGATTGCCTGGACTATTTGCTCGCGCAGGGAGATAAAAAAGACCTGCTGGCAGCAAAAGAGGATGGAAATTGGAGAACTTATACCACCCCCGAGATCAAAATGCTCGTTTCCCGTCTCTGCGGCGGCTTGCTGCAAGCCGGCATTGGTTACGGCGACGGCACCCTCGAAGGACGCGACAAAGTAGCGATCATCAGCAAGAACAAACCCGAATGGCTGGTCCTTGACCTGGCTGTACAGCAGTCGGGAGCGGTGCTGGTACCGGTGTATCCTACTATCAATATCAACGAGCTGGAATTTGTATTAAACGACGCCCAGGTAAAACTGGTCTTTGTCAACAACCAGGAAGAATATGAGAAAATAGTCTCCATCCGGGAAAGAATACCCTCCATCCGGGATATCTACTCGTTTGAGAAGCTCGGACAATGCCGCTACTGGAAGGAATTGCTCGTGGCACTGGATGAAACGATCGAAAAAAAGATCAGAGAGGTCTCCGACCGGATACAGCCCGCCGACCTCGCTACTATCATCTATACCAGCGGAACCACCGGTACGCCGAAGGGAGTGATGCTTTCTCATGATAATATCCTTAGCAACGTGCTGGCCTGCATACCCTGTTTGCCGGCGGGCAATCACAAGGCGTTGAGTTTCCTGCCACTGAACCATATATATGAGAGAATGATCTCCTATTTTTATCTCTTCAAGGGAGCTTCGATCTACTATGCGGAAAGCATGGAAACCATTGGCGAGAACCTGAAGGAGGTCCGTCCCACCATATTCACTACCGTGCCACGGCTGCTTGAGAAGGTGTACGATAAGATCATGAGCAAGGGAGCCGAGCTGAAAGGCATCAAAAAGAAACTATTCTACTGGGCGCACGATCTTGCTTCAAAATTCGAGATCAATCAATCGCAGGGAGCCTGGTATAACCTGCAGCTCTCCATCGCCAACAAGCTCGTCTTCAGCAAGTGGAGAGAGGCCCTGGGCAACAATCTGGTCTGTATAGTTTCTGGTGGCGCTGCCTGCCAGGTAAGACTGATACGACTGTTCACCGCGGCCAGGATACCGGTGCTGGAAGGATATGGGCTTACTGAAACATCTCCGGTGCTCACCGCCAGCCGCTTCGAAGAAACCGGCAGGATGTTCGGCACGGTGGGGCCGAAGATCGATAATGTTGAATTGAGGATCGCCGACGACGGCGAGATCCTCTGCAAAGGCCCTAACGTGATGATGGGCTATTATAAGCGGCCCGATCTCACGGCCGAAGCGATAAAAGACGGCTGGTTCTATACCGGAGACATCGGGGAGCTGGTAAACAATGAATTCCTGAAGATCACCGACCGGAAAAAAGAATTGTTCAAGACCAGCGGAGGAAAATACGTAGCCCCCCTCCCCATTGAGAACAAGCTGAAAGAATCGGTCTTTATTGAACAGGTAATGGTGGTCGGCGCCAACCGGAAATTTGTGGGAGCCCTTATCGTGCCTTCTTTTCCGAACCTGCTCGAATGGGCAAAACAAAACGGTGTGTCAGCCGATTCCGACGCGGAACTGGTCCGGCACCCCCGGGTGAAAGAGCTGTACAGGAACCTGGTAGACAGCTTCAATGTTTATTTTAATCATGTTGAGCAGGTGAAGAAGTTTGAGCTGTTGAGTCGCGAATGGACCATAGACGGGGGAGAGATGACCCCTAAACTAAGCCTCAAGCGCAAGGTAGTGATCGAAAAATATGCCGGGGAGATAGAGCGACTATATCAATAAATGTATAGCCGATTTGTTTATCTTGCCCTATAAACAATAATACCTATGCTAAAATCAATGACGGGATTCGGCAGGGTGGAGCAGGTCGTTGGAGATAAAACTTTTCTGATAGACATTAAATCCCTGAACGGCAAACAATTTGAGCTCAATCTCAAAATGCCGGCCTTCCTGAAGCCATTTGAGTTCGAGATTCGGAGTATTCTTTCCCAAAATCTCACCCGGGGCTCAGTGGATTGTAATATCAGCCTGAAAGAAACCGGGAATACCAAACCCGTAACCATCAACACAACCCTGGCAAAAGCCTATTTTGAGCCGATCGCTGAATTGGCGAGCTCACTGAAAATTGACTCTTCCGAGATATTGAGCACCCTCCTCAAGCTGCCGGAAGTGATCACACCCACGGGCGAAACCCTGACTGACGACGAATGGGCGCAATTCCAGGCAGCGCTTCTGTCGGCCATAAAAAACCTCACCGAGCACCGGATAAAGGAGGGCGAATCGCTGCGCAGAGACCTTGAACTGCGCATCTCCAATATCTGCAAACAACAGGAAGAGGTGATACGGCTGGAGCCGTTCCGCAAGGTTCGCATCAAGGAAGGACTCGTCAAAATACTGGAAGAGAACGTCGGCAAGGAAAATTATGACCCCAACCGGCTGGAACAGGAGATCATTTATTATATCGAGAAGATAGACCTGAGCGAAGAACAGGTGAGGCTGACCAACCACTGCGAATATTTCATGTCCATCATCTCCGAACCGGAGGAAGGGAAGGGGAAAAAATTATCTTTCATTTTACAGGAGATCGGCCGGGAGATCAATACCACCGGCGCAAAAGCCTACGATTCCAGCATCCAGAAATGTGTTGTATTGATGAAAGACGAATTGGAAAAAGCAAAAGAGCAGGTCTTAAACGTACTTTAAATGTTCCCGATTCCCCGCATAACTCCGGTTCCCTATTGTGCTTCATCCCCATTGGGAGACTCCCCCGTTGTCGCGGCCAGTTGCGGGAACAACCCTATTCCTTCATCGCAGCCGGCAAGTCCAATGACGATCCCCGGAGACGATGCCCTCACTCTCCAGCACTCCCCGCGAAGATCGGGCCATTTCATCCCGTTCACCCTACTCCTCACCCTCCTGCTCATAATGCTGCTGTCCGTTTCCTGCGGCACAACCGACGTATTCGAAAAAAATGTAAACATCCCGGGCCACGAATGGAGCAGCTCTTTCCAGCCCGAGATCGGCTTCGAGATCCGGGACACTACCGCTTTCTACAATATTTATGTAGTGGTCCGGCATACAAACGCCTACCGGTATAATAATCTGTGGGTCAACCTGTATGTCCAGTTACCCGACACCACTTTCCGTAACCGGCTCGACCTGCGACTCGCCACCGATGATAAGGGGTGGCTGGGAAGCGGAATGGACGATATATACGAACACCGCATACTTGTCAACCGCAACGGGCCGCAGCAATTTATCCGCCCGGGCCGATATGTGTTCCGCCTGGAGCAGATCATGCGCGAGGATCCGCTCCAGCACGTGTTGAATGCCGGTATTCGGGTAGAGAAGCTAATAAACTAAATCCTAACTTCAGGCCCCGAAAGCTCCTTAAGAGCCGGCAAACAAACGCCAATGAATGCGAAAAGGAAGCGGCTTTTAAATATCACTTTGCTCTACTGGCTGCTGTTGCTGTATATAGTGGCGGCATTGGTCTTCTGGTATCTGGAGCTCGAAAAGCAGAACCAGCAGATGACCAGCCATCGTATCAACGAACTGCTGCACGACGATCCGCAGTATCCCGAAAGGCTGCAGGCCCTCTGGAATGAAAAACAACGGAAAAGTACCCAGTTCATCGGAGAAGGGGTCGTATTCCTGGCAGTGATCATCATAGGAGCCGTATTTATGTACCGAGCGGTGCGTAGGCAGTTTGCGCTGCAACGACAGCAGGAAAACCTGATGATGGCCATCACCCACGAGCTGAAAACACCGATCGCGGTAGCTAAATTGAACCTGGAAACCCTGCAGCGGCATCAACTGGACGAAAACAAGCGGCAGAAGCTGATCCAGATGACCCTGCAGGAAACTAACCGGCTGAATGCACTGGCCAGCAACATCCTTGTATCTGCACAACTGGAGGAAGGCAAGTCTTTTGCGAGAGAAGATATCGGGTTTTCCGACCTGGTCAGGAACAGCCTGAACGAATTCATGAACCGGCATCCAGACAGGATATGGGATATTTCCCTGCAGGAAGACGCCGAGTTACGCGGCGACCCGCTGCTGCTCACCATACTCGTCAATAACCTGATCGAAAACGCGGTAAAATACTCCCCTGCCGGCTCACAGATTGGATGCATACTGGAAAAAACAAACGGCCAGGTGATATTAAAGATATCCGATTCAGGCGCAGGTATTCCGCCGGAAGAAAAAGGAAGGATATTCAGGAAATTCTATCGTCTTGGAAGCGAACAGACCCGCACTACCAAAGGAACGGGGCTGGGGCTTTATCTTTGCCGTATGATAGCCGCCGACCATCACGCACATATCAGGGTAACGGATAATACCCCGCAAGGATCGGTATTTACCGTTAAATTCGAAAAATCAGCAGATTAACCGGATCATTATGTCATCACCCAAACTTTCTATCCTGTTAGTGGAAGACGAGGAAAACCTTCACGACGCACTGAAACTGAACCTGGAACTCGAAGGCTATGAGATTACTTCCGCATATGACGGTTCGCAGGCGCTCCAAAAGGTACAGCAGGAATATTTCGACCTGATCATCATGGATGTGATGTTGCCGGAGGTGGACGGGATCACCGTTACGGAGAATATACGCTTGCAGAATAACGAGGTACCTATCCTGATGCTCAGCGCAAAGGACACCAGCGCCGACCGGGTGTTCGGCCTCAAGAAAGGGGCAGACGACTATCTTACCAAACCATTCAACCTCGAAGAACTCCTGCTACGCATACAAAAGCTGATCGAAAAGAATCGGAAAATGCAGGAGAAAGACTTCATCGGCGACACCTATAGCTTTGGAAAGAACACGATCGACTTCAAAGCCCAGGAAGTGATCACCCGGAAAGGGGATCGGCTGCAAATCAGCAAAAAAGAAGCTATGCTGCTTAAATTACTGATCGAGAACAAAAACGAAGTAGTGACCCGCGAAAAGATATTGCAGGCCGTCTGGGGTTACAACGTTTATCCCACCACCCGTACCATCGACAACTTTATTCTTAACTTCAGAAAATACTTTGAAGAAGACAGCCGGAACCCCCAGTATTTTCATTCCGTCAGGGGGGTAGGATATAAGTACAGCGAGTAGGTATTGTGGACACCGCTGGCGGAGGAAAGCTTCCGCTATTATTTTTTCTCCGGCCTCCTTTTCCGGAGCCCAAGCCATAAACCGAGCGCCAATACGGCGCTCCCGGGCAACAGATATTCCCAGGGCAAGGACCCGTTTCCCCGCTTAGGGAGCCTGTTCACCGCGGCAGCCGGCTTAGCCTCCTGAGGCCGAACGGTAAAACGGAGGCTGTCTGATCCGGCCGTCTTATACGATGCATCCGAAGGGTCAAAGTAACTTAGGGTAACGGGCTGCAGTTCATAATGGCCAGTGTCTGATACCTGCACATTGTATTCAAACACTTTTGAGCCCGAAAGCGGGTAAACATACTTGTTAAGGTTTTCGCGGACCACGGGCAGCGAGGCACTGACGTTTTCGGGCCAATGGATCTCGGGATCAGTAACAATAGGAAGATTACCGGTACCAACAATCGACAATCGTATTTTGGCCGGCTCACCGGCATGGATGACTGAGTCGCGGGTCTTGAGCTCGAGATGAAAACCGCCCACTGCTCCCGAGAAATCTGCCGGGCGGTCATGCGCTGGCAGCGACTTGACACGGATCGTCACCGAGGGAGTTGTGGAAGTTATCCGCCTGTCCAGCTCATGCTGCCGCTGCCGGCCGCTGCTGCGGATCACATCTTGCGAAAGGGATGACTCGGCTGCCTTCCGGAGATGAATGATACTCTGCACTTCAGCAGGTTCCAGTGTGAAAGTGCCGGGCTGCAGGGCGAATAGCTGTACTTTACGGATCAGGTGTACAAAATAATACTCGCCGTTATACTTCTCTACGTCGGGCTGACTGCTGTACACGTCCACCATCTCCATCACGCTGAATCCGCTGAAAGAAGGGCGGGAAAGTACTTCGGAACTCGCATCCAGCCGTGAATACGCCTTGAATGTGGCCATTACCATTTCCCCGACAAAACACTCGGTTTTGCTCACTTCCGCCTTCAGAAAAAAGTTCTTTTTTATTTTTTCATCGATATCCTCTCCCGGCAGCACTACGGATGCGTTCTTGACGGCATTATAGGCATCAAACAGGTTGTCGCGCTGGGCCTGTGCACTGTCAGGAGTCATTGCACAACAAAACAACGTTGCGGCAACAAAAGAACAATAGATATGGTAGCTGAGCCCATTCATCCCATCGGTTCACAAATATAGGGTGCAGTTGCAAGGAACGGGCCCGGATATGTTAATTACGTTTCTGCTATTCCCCTGATTAACATTTCAGATATCCCCAGCCTGCGGGCGGATCACGATCTCTTCCACACAGGCCCGGGGAGAAAGGCCGGCCGCAGCAAATACCATTTCCGCAATGTCTGCCGCCTCCATGAACCGGTTGCGCGCCAGACCGCTTTCTGCCCAGGAAGTGGTGAAAGCTGCTCCCGGGAATACTGCTGTTACCTTGACGTCATATTGTTTCAGCTCGTCGCGCAGATTAGTCGAGAATCCCGCCAACGCGTATTTTGTAATACTATAAGAACCGCCGAAAGGATAGGCCTTCAGGGCGGCAATGGAGCAGATGTTAAAAATGTGTCCGCTCCTGCGTTTTATCATATAAGGCACCAACGCACGGCTAAGATGGTAGGCGCTGTACAGGTTGGTCTCCATCAGCTTTTCCAGCACACCTGCCTGTTCATCATGCACCTGCCCCCGTATAAATGCTCCTGCATTATTGACCAGTACGTCAATTGAAGTTGTATGCCCCAATACCCATTCGGCAAAATCCAGCACTTCCTGCCGTTCGGAAACGTCGCAGCACCGGTAATGCACCCGAACGCCCGGATGCGCGGCTTCCAACTCCGCGGCCAGCAGTTGCAGGGGAGCTTCATTTCGCGCACATATATAAAGGGAACAGCCGTTGGCTGCGAATCGTTCGGCAACTGCCTTTCCTATTCCTTTCGATGCACCTGTTATAACAATATTCATGATAATGGAAGGTGTCGAATATAGGTTATTTTTGTATAATGACCGGAGCATGATAAGTTTTCTTACATAGGGCGATGTAGACGCGGAATTCCATTCGGCTATTGAAAAACATAAAATAAACAAATGAAGTATGTGCATCTTTTCTTCGATCTCGACCACACGTTGTGGGATTTCGACCAGAATGCAAAGCTTACGCTGACAGAATTGTATAGGAATCTGGAACTGGAAAAAATGGGCATTGACAGTTTTGAACTTTTTTATACCCATTATCTCACCCACAACGAAAAACTATGGGCCAGGTATCGGAATGGCCATATCAAAGCGGAGGAGCTGCGATGGAAAAGGATGTGGCATACCCTGCTTGAGTTCCGCATCCGGAACGAGCAGCTCGCTCACGATCTCGGCGCCGGTTTCCTGGAGTTGCTGCCTACCCGGAAATTGTTATTCCCTGGCACGGAGCGCACGCTTTTTTACCTGCGCAACAAGGGTTATCAGCTCCACCTGATCACCAACGGATTTGAAAACACGCAGCATAGCAAGCTCCGTAATTCCGGCATATCGCAGTTCTTTACGGAAGTGATCACCTCTGAGGCCAGTAATAGCATCAAGCCAAAAAAGGAGATCTTCGACTACGCGATGAAAAAAGCCAATGCCTCACCTCATCACAGCATTATGATCGGGGATAGCATCGAAGCAGATATTCAGGGCGCTATCAACGCCGGGATTGACCAGGTGTACATGAATCATCTCAGAGCAACCTGTCCTGTTCGCCCCACTTACACGGTGTATTCTGTTGGCGAGTTGGAACATATCTTTTAGAATGGGGGCTCGCCGCTAACAAGTTGAACGTTGTATTCCGTCGGCGAGCTGGAGCGTATCTTTCAAACCGGCGCGCTCAGCGCCGGGCCTCCGCAAGCGCAGCATACCGGAGCTCTTTTAAAGCGTAGCCAGTACGGTAAGGCCTCCTTTCACCACCTGGTTCAGCTCCACCTCTACCTTTGTGCCCGGGGGCAGCAGCACGTCCACACGGCTGCCGAACTTGATAAAGCCCATCTCGTCTCCCTGCTCTACCTGTTGCCCGACTTTCAGATAATTCACGATACGGCGCGCTACTGCTCCGGCAATCTGTTTTACCAGCACCTCTGCATGTTCATTTTTTATGACCACAGTGTGGCGCTCGTTTTCTGTGGACGACTTGGGATGCCAGGCCACCAGGTATTTGCCTTTATGATATTGGTTATACACCACTTCCCCGCTCACCGGATTGCGGTTCTGGTGAACGTTGGCGGGGCTCATGAAGATCGAGATCTGCAGCCGTTTTTCTTTAAAATATTCTTCGTCGAAGACCTCTTCCACCACTACCACCTTCCCATCGGCGGGGCACAGCACCGTCCGCTCCCCCTTTACAATATTTCTGCGGGGCACCCGGAAAAAGGAGATGATGAACAGCCACAGCACGATGGTGATCAGGAATATGCACCAGCTCAGCCAGGGGAAACCAAAGCTGAGAAAATAAAAGGACACCAGATTGATCAGCCCGAACAAGATCGCCGTTATTACCACCGTCTTGATCCCTTCTTTGTGTATAGTCATGCAATGCAGTTAAAATTCAAAAATAGTCAAACCTTTCGAGCTCCGGCACTTCAAAAAGAAGCGCGAACAGAAACGTGGTCTCAGAACAAAAAGGACATTCAACGGTCAGCTTCACCCGGGCTCATCCGGAAACATCGGCTCGTTATCTTAAAGCCAAAGTGACATACAGCCACACAAACGGTGTGGCCACCAGCAGCGAATCAAAGCGGTCGAGCATCCCGCCGTGACCGGGCATTATCCGCCCGCTGTCTTTTATACCCGCCATTCTTTTCAACTTGCTTTCAAAAAGATCGCCCAGGCTGCCGGTAATAGCGGCGATCGCGGCGATCAGGGTCCAGTGGATGGCCGGAATATTGTTCAGTACCGGTGTATATTTTCCCAGCAGTGTTACTGCTGCCACACAAAGTACGATACCGCCGACCGTCCCCTCCCAGGTTTTATTCGGAGAGATCTTCGAAAGCTGTGTTTTCCCGATCAGCGACCCCACGATGTAGGCCATGGTATCGTTGATCCACATGCACGCGATGATCACCAGGGGGAAGACCGGAGCATGCCGGAAAGGCACGGAGGGGAAAAGCAGCAGGTCGATCATCAGTCCGCAGCTCAATGATATATAGAGCAGCCCAAGTGACGAATAAGCAATATTCTTCGGTGAAATATTACTGGAGAACAGCAGTTCCGTTATCGGAAGCAGGAACGCAAACAACAGGCCCATCCACCATCCCACAGGATGGATCAGAAAATCTCCGAAGCGAAACTGATTATTGGTGAAATAAAGCAGAAAACACCAGCCGGCGAGCATCACGCCATACCGGTGAAAAGGTGATATTAGCTTGTATTCGCTGTCAATTCGGCCGATGATCCGCTGGTATTCTCCCCAGCAGCCGAAATGGATCACCGTGAAGAGCAGGAAAAATGTCCACTGGTTGATCAGCATGCCCGCCAGCATCACCACTACAAACACTGTAGCGGTGAGCGACCGGGTTCTGAAAACGGAACGTTTTAGCGGCATGTCGGAAGTTTAAACTATAAATTGATTACCACGTTTGTAAACCGGAATTGCCTGCATGTATGCAAGCCGGGCGATGGCTCAGGCTATGAACTGATTGCTGCGGTTCAGCTTTTCCGGCTCGTACTCCTTTTCATAGCTGGCCTTCGAGATCGACCTTAAATACCAGAGTATACCGACTACTCCCAGGCCACTGACCAGAGCCGCCAACAGCGGTACGGAAGGATTTTTGTCGATGTACTCAGGTGCGTACGACACGGCCACCACCTGCACGGCATTGGTGACAAAATGAGCGGCAATGCTCGGCCAGAGGCTTCCGCTATACCAGTAGATAGCTCCCAGCAGCATGCCCAGAAACATCCTCGGCAGAAACCCCTGGAACTGGAGATGGAAAGCCGAAAAAAGGATCGAAGTAACCACTATCCCGATCCAGGGATGCCGTGCCAGGTGGATCATGATGCGCTGCAGGGCACCCCGGAAACAAATCTCTTCACAGATCGCGGGCAGCAGGGCAATAACCAATACATTGATCAGCACGTCTCCCATTCCGTCGGCTTTTAAAAAAGCCTGCATTTGCCGGGAAGCATCTGCCTCCAGACCACTCATCCACTCCGGCAGTGGGATGGCGCGGTTTAGCTCTCCCAGCCAGAAAACAAAAGGGAAAGCTGCCAGCATACAAATAATGGCAAGCGTCAGCATCTGCGGCCGGGAAGCCGGCTTCAGCCCCAGAAAAAACAGGGGCCGGCTGCGGAAGGTGATCAATGCAAAAGCTACGGCAGGTAGTAAAAATATCAGTATGGAAGACAAGGCCTGGATCAGCTTCATGGCGGCAACCGTTTCCGAAGCCGACCAGTCGAGCTTGTTCAGGGTAGAAACGGGCAGGCCGAGTAAAACAACCGCCACCGCCATGACCATGGAGGCGACAATGAAGGCAGCGCCCAGCAAACCCAGGAAAATGGCCAACTGCGACAGCGGGGATTTAACACGTAAATGACCGATCATAACAGAGATTAAGTGTAAATTCGCGATATTTTTTTACAAGATACGGATAAGCCGGCAGGTGCAATAACAACCACAGCCGCGGGTCGCATATGGTTAAAATAGACAATATATTACTTCCGGAATTTCCTCTCCTCCTCGCTCCCATGGAAGACGTCAGCGATCCCCCCTTCCGGGCGGTGTGCAAAGATAATGGGGCAGACCTGATGTACACGGAGTTCATCTCGTCCGAAGGACTGATCCGCGACGCCATCAAAAGCCGCAAAAAACTCGACATATTCGATTATGAACGCCCTGTAGGGATCCAGATATTCGGAGGCGACGAAGAAAGCCTGGCCCTGGCTGCAAAGATCGTAGACGTCACCAACCCCGATCTGCTCGATATTAACTTTGGCTGCCCCGTTAAAAAAGTTGCCTGCAAAGGAGCGGGAGCCGGGGTGTTGAAAGACCTGCCCCTGATGGTCCGGCTCACAGAAGCGGTGGTGAAATCGACCCAACTCCCGGTGACGGTGAAAACACGGCTGGGATGGGATGAAGAGTCCAGGAATATCGAAGAAGTGGCAGAGCGGCTGCAAGACGTTGGAATTAAGGCCCTGAGTATTCACGGCCGCACCCGGATGCAGATGTATAAGGGGTCGGCAGACTGGTCGCTGATCGGCAAGGTGAAAAACAACCCCCGGATCCATATACCGATCTTCGGGAATGGCGACATCGATTCGCCGGAGAAAGCTGTGGAATACAGGAACCGCTATGGAGTGGACGGCATTATGATAGGCCGGGCGGCGATCGGGTATCCCTGGGTGTTCAACGATATCAAACATTTTATGCGTACCGGCGAACACCTGCCCCCTCCCTCGATCGGGCAGCGTATTGCGGTGTGCCGCAAACACCTCCGCCGGTCGTACGAATGGAAAGGCCCGGTGGTCGGCATCCTCGAAATGCGCAGGCACTACGCCAACTACCTGCGGGGGCTTCCCAATATCAAAGAATACCGCAGCCGGCTGGTGGTGCTGAAAACGATCGAAGAGATCGAAGCCGTGCTGGACGAGATATCCCTGCAATATGCAGGCTTCGAATTTGAGAAATCGGCTATCGTGCTGGAGAATTATCATCAAAAATGTGCCATATAGACCGGTAGCGTGTGTCAACGCTGTGTGGGCGGGCCCGAACTGCCTTGATGCTATGCGTTCCGATCCTTTACTGCTTATAACATATGCTTCGGCCATATTTGCTAAACTTCTGCGGCTATGCAATATTTTCCTTTAGGCAACTCCCCCCTCCGGATCTCTGCAATAGGCTTTGGCTGTATGTCGCTACGCGGGAACGGGAAAGAGAAAGAGAACATTGATCTCATTCACGCGGCTATCGACCGGGGCATCAATTTTTTCGATACTGCAGATGTCTACGACGACGGGGAGAATGAACGTTTGGTAGGCAAAGCGATTCGCGGAAAACGGAACACGATCGTGCTGGCTTCAAAAGCCGGGAATGTTAGAAGACCGGATGGTGGGCTCGACTGGGATCCCTCCAAAAAGCACGTCCTCGCCGCGGCCGAGGCCAGCCTGAAACGCCTCGGTACCGACTGCATCGATCTTTACCAACTGCACGGAGGCACCATTCAGGACAATATAGACGAAACCATTGAGGCGTTCGAAAGACTGAAAGAACAGGGAAAGATCCGGGAATACGGCATCTCTTCCATCCGCCCCAACGTGATCCGGGAATATATCCGCCGTTCTTCCATAGTCAGCGTGATGATGCAGTACAGCCTGGTAGACCGGAGACCGGAGGAAATCTGCCTCGGCCTGCTTCATCAACACCATATCGGCGTGCTGGCGCGTGGCGGCCTCGCCCAGGGAATGCTGGCCGGCAAACCACCCGCCCCCTACCTCTACAACACGGCTGCGCAGGTGCAGCAGGCGGCAACGGCGATCGCGGCTGTTTCCGGGCTCGAGCGTAGCGTCGCTCAAACGGCCCTGCAGTACGTGTTGAGCCACCCAGCGGTCGACTCCGCGGTGGCTGGGATCAGAACCCTGGCGCAACTGACCGAACTGGCCGCAGCCAGCAGCGCTCCACCCCTTTCTCAGGCGGAGCTGGCACAGCTCCGGGAAAAAATTCCGGCTGGAGCCTATAAAGACCACCGTTAATCAAACCAGTTAAATATTTTTACGTTATAGGGGTAAATACAGCAATGGTTGTCGTATTAGAAAGGCACCATTGGAAGAGGCATTAATGCATACGGCACGATTTCAAAATTACAGGATGGGTACGCAGGAAGCGCAGGCAGTTCCACTAATATCGGTACAGGAAGCGTCTTTTGAACGGCTGTTCACCACGCATTTCAAAAGACTGTACGCCTATGCGCTGACCATTGTGAAAGATGGGATCACCGCGGAAGAAATGGTGCAGCAGGTATTTTTTAAGATATGGGAGAAAAAAGGCAGGGTAGACATTCACAGTTCCGTAGAAGCCTACCTCTACCGGTCGGTCTACCACGAAAGCCTGAATTATCTGAAACACCAGAAGGTAAAAGCGGCTCACCAGTCATACGCCGTGCATCGCGGTGGAGAGCAGGCTGGCAGCGCCTCTTCGAAGGTGCAACTCTCGGAGTTGCAGCAAAAGCTGGATAAGGCACTCAGCGAGTTGCCGGAGCAATGCCGCACCATCTTCCAGATGAGCCGTTTTGAAGAGCTGAAGTACCAGGAGATCGCGGACAAACTTGGCCTCTCCGTTAAAACCGTTGAAAACCAGATGGGCAAAGCCCTGAAGATATTGCGGGTGAAGCTGGCCGACTACCTCCCGCTGTTGCTGGTTGTATTAACCCATACCCTACACCTAACCGAAAACTTAAACCCGGAACAGTTTGCCAACGCATAAAAACGATATGAGCGATGAATGGCTTGTGAGCTATCTTCTCGATGAGGCCGGCGCCGGCCAAAGAGAGGAGGTAGAAGCCTGGATCGGTGAGAACGAGTTGAACCGGCGGTATTTCGAGCACTTCCGCCTGCTCTGGGAAGCCAGCCGCGGTTTAGCCGGCGAACTGGTGGTAGATGAACAGGCCGCCTGGCAAAGATTTCGGGAAAAAACCTACCTCGCATCGCCAAAAGCCAAATTGCCACCAAACACCAGACTGAGGAGTCTGCACAACTACGCGCGTGGATTGCGCATAGCTGCCTCCGTTCTGCTGCTGGTGGGCCTGGGTGCGCTCGCTTATTTTTTGCTGGACAGGCGGAGCGGCCCCATAATTCATTACGCTTCGCTGGATTCCACATCGGTTAGGGAATTGTCCGACGGATCCGTGGTCACGCTCAACCGCCACGCCATCATCAGCTACGAAAAGAACTTCCGGGGCAACCAGAGAAAGGTCTCGCTGCAGGGAGAAGCATTCTTCGCGGTAGCTCCCGATAAAAATAAACCCTTTGTGGTGGAGGTGAACGATGTAACAGTTGCGGTGCTGGGTACCTCCTTCAATATAGCGTCGACTCCCGACCTGGTTGAAGTGATCGTGGAGAGCGGCTCGGTGAAAGTTGAAAAGAATCATATCGCTGTAACATTGTTTCCGCAGGAGAGTATAACCGTGCGGCGGGAAGACACCCTGCTGATAAAAGAGAAGAACACTGACCAACTACACAACTATTATCACACGGGTGAATTTGTGTGCGACAATACACCTCTCTGGAAACTGGTGCAGGCATTGAACGAGGCATTTAACACAAACATCATTATCCAAAATGAAGAACTGAGGAATCTGCCCCTGACCACCACCTTTCATCACGAATCGCTTGAGAATATCCTGGGCGTGATATCCGAAACCTTCTCGATCTCCATCGCGTATCAGGACGACAGTATCCTGCTTAGATAAACAGATATTCCATGCAAATCGATATGGCAGAATGATCATACCAGGCTTGAACAGCCCGGGTAACCAACCAAACCGGGGTTAACCGAAACCACCGCAGCCGTAGAAGCGGAGTGGTAATTCAATCAAAACGTAGAAGAATCCCGAATAACAAACAAACTATGCAACAGGCTTTATTGAAATACTCAGCGCTGGCCCTGCTTCTGTGTTGCTCCTATTGTGCAGCAGCGCAAAATCTGATCAACCGGAATATCTCACTGGAAGTAACCAGCCAGCGGCTCGACCATGTGCTGGAGATCATCAGCAACAAAGGGAATTTCTATTTTTCCTACAACAGCAATATTCTCAGGAGAGACAGCCTGGTTTCGCTGAAAGTTAATGATGTCTCCGTAGGCAGGGTGTTGACGCTGATCTTAGGCGAAGGATTCGAATTTCGCGAGAGCGGCAACTACATCATTATCCGGAGGGCTCCGATACGATTGCAACTGGTCACGTCTTCCGAGCGAAGCGATGATAAATTTTATGTGATTAGCGGATACGTGATCGATGATCAGACCGGAGAGAAGATCGCAGACGCCAGCGTGTACGAAAAGGAGCAGCTTTCCGTAGCCAGCACCGGCGCCAATGGGCACTTCCGGCTCAAGCTGAAAAATAAATACAAACAGGCGGCGATCAGTGTAAGCAAGGAATATTACGAAGACACCACCGTGATCATTGAGTCGCGGTATAACCAGACGGTCACTATCCCCCTCGTGCCGGCAGAGCTTACCGAAAGCACCATACTGGTAGGCCCTGTGGGTTTTCCTGCACCGGACTCCATCCAACTCGACATGCCCATCGGAGATGATCTTTACTGGCGCTACACCTACCGGAAAACCGACTCTGCCATTGTAGAAAAGACTGCTGTAGGCAAGTGGCTGGTCTCTTCCAAACAGCAATTACAGAGCATCAATCTGAAGAAATTCTTTGTTGCACGCCCCTACCAGGTATCGGTAATACCCGGCGTCAGTACGAACGGGAAACTCAACAGCCAGGTGGTCAATAATTTTTCGCTCAATATCTTTGGCGGTTATGCCGCGGGGGTGAATGGCCTGGAGATTGGCGGTCTCTTCAACATCGATAAAAAAGACGTGCAATATGTGCAGGCAGCCGGCCTGTTCAACACCGTAGGCGGCAGTCTTACCGGGCTGCAGATAGGCGGCATCAGCAACACCGTGCTTGATAGCGCCCGGGGTGCGCAATTCGGAGGTGTACATAATTTTACAAAGGACAAGTTCAGCGGCATACAGGTAGCGGGCATTTACAATCATACCGGCGCTTCGCTCGATGGCGTACAGGCGGCCGGGGTGGCGAATTTCGCCAACCATAGCACGCGAGGTGCACAGATAGCCGGTGTTGCAAATATCAGCACCCGGGAGGTGCGTGGTGCGCAGATAGCGGGCGTGTTCAATTATACCAACCGGTTGAAGGGAGTGCAGATCGGCCTGATCAACGTTTCCGACACCTCGGAAGGATATAGTATCGGCCTGATCAATATCGTTTTCAAGGGCTATCATAAACTGTCCCTGTATACGAGTGAAGTGCTGAATACAAATGCCGCATTTAAAACAGGTAACGAAAAACTCTATAATATATTCCTCGGCGGATATAATCTCCGCTCCAACGAGAAAGCCTGGGGTTTCGGGTACGGTCTGGGCGCTGAACTACGGGTTGGGCGGCGACTCTCTCTCAATCCCGAGTTGAGCTCGCAGTATTTATATCTTGGTTCCTGGGAATACCTGAATCTGCTCAACAGGGCGACACTGCTGCTGAACTTCCGTATCGGGAAAAATATCTCAGCCTACGCCGGCCCTGCGTATTCGGTGTTTTTGTCTGATCAGAACGTTAAGATCGACGGTTATAAGTATCCAGTACCGTCAGCAGGATACAGCAAACACGTGTTCGGCGACCGGGTCACCGGCTGGTTTGGGTGGACGGCCGGCATCAACCTGTTTTAGGGAGTTCTGTATTTGGGGTAATCTGTGGCCGAATTAAAGCACACCAGCTTACTCCAGTCAATTGAGCCACTGTCCAGGCAGAAGGTATCGGCAAATTCCTTCGTAAATTTATTTATCATTTGAGAATACGACTGTATAAAATCGTCGTTACGCTCTTTTGCTTTGTGCCCCAGCGGTTCAATTATTTTTATATATAAATCTTTGTCTCCGGAAATAAACTCCCAGAAACTTTGTCCGCAATATTTAAAGTAATCGCCCTTGTCGGGTCTGCTGTCCCGGCCGTAACAGCAACCATTGACAGCTACAATATTCAACCGTGAATTACTGGTACGAAGTGTCTTTTGAGCAGTTTTAAAATCAGCTCTCATTTTGCCGATCTGCGAGCTATTACCCCAGTTGGGGCCTGACTTAATCGTTACAATATATCGTGCGCCGTCTTTGTCAAACTCCAGGTCGATACCGGGAATACCAGACTTTCGGCCATCATATACTTTTCCGTTAATAAAAATGGCAAGTCCTTCCAGCCAATCTCCGAAAATCGTTTCTTCCTGAGAGGAGATAAAGGCATCTGTCAGGCTCTTGATAATATCCTGTGCTGTTAGTATATACTTTGCCTTAAATAAATAGGGATTTTTCTTTCCCAGGACTTTCCGGAGCCTTAAATCGTTCAGACCTGCAATTCTCTTTTGGTGAAATGTTCCGATATTTTCCTCAACGTACTGCGTAACGTTTTCCAGGCTTAGCTGTTTCATATTTTACTGCTGATTCTAAGTAGGGTGCTGCCGGTTTGATCTGTTCCATCACCATATTATAGTATTCGTCAACAATGTCGATCCCGATGGCGTGCCGCTTCATACTGTTGGCGACCAAAATAGTGGTGCCCGAGCCCATAAATGGGTCCAGCACAGTATCTTTTTCTTTAGTGAACAACTTGATAAACCATTCGGGAAGTTCCTCAGGAAACGCAGCGCTATGGCTCTTATTGCTGCACTCCGTTGCCAGATGCAGCACATTTGTCGGAAATGCTTTTTCCCTCGTTAGCCAGTTTGAGATATTTTTTCCAAAGCCGCTCCCTACTTTTGAATTATCTCTCAGTTTATCGGTGGCGCTGAGGTTTTTTAGTCTCGATTTGGCCCAGTCTCCCATAGGCACCATTACTTCCTCCTGGTACATATGAAACTTTTTGTCTTTATTGAATTGGAGTAGCCTTTCCCAGGCGTCGCGAAAACGATTAGGCCATTTCCCAGGATAACAATTCTTCTTATGCCAGATAAATTCCTCGGTCCATAGCCAGCCCTGCTTACGCATTTCAATAATCAGCTCCATTACGTAGGTGCTGCGCTCACCCGCCACCACCTTTTCCTTTATATTAAGAATAAAGGTGCCGGTCGGTTTCAACACTCTTAACAATTCTTTTGCTATAGGTAGAAACCATTCAACATATTTGTCGGGATGAATGCCGCCATAGGTTCCTTTGCGCTGGTCGGCATAGGGAGGAGATGTTACAATAAGATCGACAGAGTTGTCCGGGATCTTTTTAAGCATTTTTTTGCTGTCGCCTAGAAATAAATCTGCTCGTATTTTCATGGATGATATCCTGTTTGCACAAATATAAAGCGCCGGTCTGCCAATGCCAAAAATATTAGCAACAGAGTAGGCTTTCGATCATTAAGAATCTGATCGCGTGAAAAGCCGGTCAGGAGTTGAGGAATCGGATTGCGCGAAAATAGAAGCGTCCCGCGCTTAAAATGGTCAGTTACTGTACAAAAAAGAAACGGGAATAGGGGTATCGCCGCCGGTTGTTGTCGTATCCATAAATATCGACTATGGCAACGCCGTATAAAAAAAGACATCTTCTTTTTGTACCCCGTGAGTGTACCGCCCTCTTTGTGGTATGCATCCTCCTTTTATCAGGTTCGGCCGCGCAGGCGCAGTACACGCAAACAGTCCGGGGCAGCGTGGTAGACCAGTTGCTGCAGAAGCCGTTGGAAGGAGCCACCGTCAGCATACCGGCGCTGAACCTGTCAACTCTCACCGGGAGCAACGGGAGCTTCCGGCTTTCGGGCGTTCCGCTGGGCGTGCAGCAGCTTGTCGTCAGTTTTAGCGGTTACAAGCCTGCGGTGGCAGATAATGTCATAGTCAACAGTGGCAAAGAGGTGGTGCTTACCATTCCGCTAGAGCTCGATATAGCGGAACAGCAAACCGTTGAGATTGTGGCGAGATCAAAAAAGAACCGCCCGATTAATGACATGAGCATGGTGAGCGCCCGCGCGTTTACCGTGGAGGAAACTCAGAAGTTTGCGGCGGCAGTGAACGACCCCTTGCGGATGGCCACCAGCTTTGCAGGCGTGGTGTCTGCCGATGACGGCAACAACGAGATCGTGATCCGGGGCAATTCCCCAGCCGGCCTGTTGTGGAGAATGGAAGGCGTGGATATTCCGAATCCTAATCATTTCAGCAGTGCTGGCAGTAGCGGGGGCGGCATCTCCATTTTAAGTGCGCAGCTTCTTGGTAATTCCGACTTCGTAACGGGCGCTTTCTCGGCTGAATATGGTAACGCACTCAGTGGCGTGTTCGATCTCCACTTACGGAAAGGCAACAACGAAAAGCGGGAATACACGCTGCAGGCCGGTCTGTTGGGATTAAACGTAGCTGCAGAAGGCCCGTTTGCAGATCTTTATAAGGGCTCCTATCTGGTGAACTACCGGTATTCCACCCTGCAGATGCTCACCCAGCTCGGCCTCGACCTGGGTGCCGCCGGCGTCACCAATTTCCAGGATCTCTCCTTTAACGTTTACCTGCCCACTGCCGGTAAGGGAGACTTCACCGTGTTTGGTTTCGGGGGGTTGAGCGACCAGGATATGAAAGTGGAAACCGATCCCTCCAAATGGGAAGAGGAGGGCGACCGATACGGAGGGGCATTCAAAGCCAATACAGCCGCCACCGGCATCACACACAGCATCGCTCTGGGGGATCGCACAAACCTGAGGTCGTCTGCCGCGCTGTCTTACACGGATAATACCTACAACGAAAAATATGCGGATGATGAAGGCGGGGTACTCAATACACACCGCAACAGCTATAAAACCAGGAAGTGGATCCTTTCCTCCGCGCTGAGTCACCAGGTGAACCCGCAGCATAGCCTCCGGGCTGGCATAACCACCAACCTGATCCAATATAATTTCTATCAGCGGTCCAGGGAAAATCCCGGTGAGCCCGTACTGGAACGCATCAACAACTCCGACGCTACCCAAACCCTGCAGGCATTCGCACAGTGGCAGTACAAAGCGTCGCGACGGTTGACCCTGCAGGGAGGTGCGCACTATTTGCAGTTGCTGTTGAACAACACCTATGCGTTGGAGCCCCGCGTATCAGTCCGGTATGAACTGGATCCCCAGAATGCCGTTTCACTGGGCTACGGCCTGCACAGTCAGATCCAGGGGCTGGGAATCTATTTTGCCCGTACTGCCGACGCGCTCGGCGAACCCCTTTATCCCAACCGCGACCTATCGTTCACCCGTTCGCATCATTTTGTTGCCGGTTACGGCCATGCTTTCAGCAAAACCCTGCGATTCAGGGCAGAACTCTATTATCAACACCTCTTTGACGTTCCTGTGAGCATATACGACAGCCTCAGCTTCTCCACCCTGAACATCCACGGCGACTATATAACCGAAGCCCTTACCAACCAGGGGAAGGGGAGGAACTATGGCATTGACCTTTCTCTGGAAAAACACCTGAGCAATGATTTTTATTTTCTGCTTAACCATTCCTTGTACCGGTCGAGATACACTGCATCCGACGGCGTTGAGCGAGATACCCGTTTCAATGGAAAATGGGTCAGCAATCTCACGGGTGGCAGGGACGTGGTGCTGAAAGACGGCAAGCGGACTATTGGCCTGCACCTCAAGTTATTATATACGGGCGGGTTCCGGTTCACGCCGATAGACCTGGCGGGTTCGTTGGAAAAGGGCTACACGGTGTTCCGGGAGCAAGAGGCTTTTTCCCTGCAAAATCCCGCTTACTTTCGCACCGATCTTCGGTTAAGCATGAAATGGAACCGCAGTCGTTTAACCAGCACGCTTTCCCTGGACATCCAGAACCTGACCAACCGACAAAATGTATATGGCCAATACTTCGAACCGCTGAAGGGCGAACTACGGAATATTTACCAGACCGGCATTATTCCCGTGCTGAACTACAAGGTGGAGTTTTGAGGGCGCGCAGCGGCCTTTGAAAAAATGGCTCCGGTGTCTGCACCATCGCAACAGGTTCAACCCAAAATTGGAAAAACTGTCTGAAAGAGGGAATGGTCCATTGCGAGGTAGAAGATGAAATCCGCTACAGCACTGCGTTTAGCATCTGGCACGCTACTGGATATACCTTTATCGGTTTTTCATAGGATATTGGATTTAAAACACGGGCTGGATTTCTATCCGGCCCTTTTCTTTTTTATCGCTCCGTATCCCAAAGCTTTAGCTCCTTGCGATCGTAATCGACTACAATATCGGATGTAAGTCTACCTACGACAACGAACGAACTTTCGGCGGATATCTGGGTGCAGGGTTCGGCTATAATCATGTATCAGTATCCGGCAGCGAATACTCTGATTTTAAGGGTTCTTCTTACGGACCCATATTCCGGGGGGGTGTAAGAATAGGGTCAGCCAGTCAGTCGTGGGCAGGTCATGCCATTACAATAGGACTCTTCTACAAAAAGGACCTGCAGGAAAACCCATTCAACTCGTTTGGATTCAACGTTTATTATGATCTTTGATGGGTAATCCGCCATACTGAAATAATGGTCGGAACCGAGAGCAAACCAATCGATAGCGGTAACAACCAGGTGGGTAAGCCATCTGAAATGCCTTTGCTCGTCAGATAGCTAAACAGGATAACCAGTAAAAACACCAATACAATCGACACCTTCAGTATGCTTAGGTTTCGGGTAGCGATCGTATACTGTCGCCTGGCATTATCTTCGGTGATCGGTATCGGATAATTAAAGATGTGGGGATACTTATTGAGCTTTGTCAGGCCCCAGTAAATGATTGTTCCAATAATTGGTAATATCCACAGCATTTTTTTACTCCCATAACCATCTGCCTGCCCGGATACATTAAAGTGTACCGGAATGGATGCGGGGGAATGCAGGCTTGAAAATAATGTCAGGCCCCACATCAGTACAAGTAGTAAATAACCTGTATACTCTAGCCTTTTGTCGAACTGTGTGGGGTTTAGCGTGAGCCTGGGTCTTCTATTTCTCGCATGAATTAACACCGGCATTCCATTTTAGTGGCTGTCGAAGGATTTATTGAATACAAGCAGCGGCACCGTGGTACGAAAAGAATATTCTTCCGTCTTGCTGGAAAAGAATAGTAGCTCAAAAAAGGAGCGGTTCTGTTCGGTGAACATAACTAATAGCGAGGGGGAAAATTCGCTCACCGCCCGATCCAGCTCGTCGGGCAATTTATTTTTGGCGTCCATTATTTTGTGGTGGAAGGTTATTTTGTATTTGAGCTTTTCCTCCAGCTTTAGTTCTTTTGCGTGCTCCTCATTATACGAAACGCTGGTATCGAAAAAGTGCAGCATGTCTATTTCAGCGTTGATGGTTGAGGCGAACTGCACGACTTTTTCCAGTTCCTGCTCATAGTTTTTCAGGTCCGACGCATACAGGATCCTGGTGACGGCACTGCCGTTATAGTCTTTTGGGATACATAGGATTGGCACTGCGGAGTCCTTTATCAACTCCCCTGTGTGTGTGCCGAATAATTTCGCCACATTTCGGGCTCCGTGTGTGCTGATGCATATATAATTGCAGTCGTTCTCTACAGCATAGTCTATAAGACTGTTGACCACCCCAAATTTATAATAAATAACACAGCGGTACCGGGTGGGTTTGATATTCATTGAGTGGTATACCTCGTGCACAAAGGACTCCAGCTCTTTCTGCAGTTTTTGTCTGCTCAGGTCCTGCGGGCTTCCGGGTTGGACGGGTTGCACCGCATCCTCGATCCAGAGCCTGCTCACGTGAAGAAATACCAATTCCGACTTTCGCCGGGTCGCCAATTGTATGGCAAAACGAAGCCCCGCAACGGAATTGGGTGAAAAGTCGGTCGGTACAAGTATTTTTCCCACACAAGAATTTATGAATTAGTAATGTCTTTCAGGACAAAACTAATATAGCAATATTTCCCGAGGTACGATCAGCGGTGGCGCAGCGAATCAGGAAGGCACCTGTATTTATATATACATATATGAAAGAGGCCGTCTTTTAAAAGACAGCCTCTTTATACCTATCTCAGTTTTTCAGGAACTGGCTACTAACATAACTTTTACACGGATATCAAACCTTACCTTGGGTCTTTCATAGGAATTCAGAATTAAAAACGGGTCCTGTAAAAAGATTGACTTCGCCAGGTGCCAGCAGCCGCTTTAACGGAGGCAGCCGTAGGAGCCTCTGTAAAAGGATTTGCTTTGCCGGGCGTGGGCAGTAGGTAAAGAGGTTAACACATTTTAAATGGCCGACTCCTATCTTCTATCCCGGTTTCCCGGGTAAAAGCCGGCAGGTGCAGGTTCGGAGTAGCATTGGGAAATTCGATGGTTTTTCCCGGGCAAATTTCAATAGGAATAGATCAGCGTTTCAACAGAGGGGAGGACGAAAAATCTCTTTCAACAGATTTCAAGACGGGGAAACGGAAAATTCAACAGGGAGGATAAGGCCAGGTGATAAGGGGGTGTAATCGAGAGTCGGAATATACCGGATTATGAATTGAAGGAAAGGGGAGTAGGAATACTCCCCTTATTAACCCCTAAACCCTAAACCGTAGAAAAAAATCTTTATTATGGATAATAACTATTTTAATATCAACTCTTTCGTGATCCTGATCAGCAATTATACTGATCTCTCTCAACTTTGCTGATAAACCCATAAACTATGCCAAAAACACCTTTGAGAGGATAAAACCGGGGATTTTTATGTCCGGCGCCCGGTTTTATTGTTTTTTTGGGAAAGGGCGATGTTATTTATTCATCATCTGCTTGGCCTCAATGCTCAGGGTGGCGTGAGGTACTGCCCGGAGGCGGGCTTTATCGATCAGTTTGCCCGTAACCCGGCAAATCCCGTAGGTTCGGTTTTCGATACGCATGATTGCTTTCTCGAGGTGATCGATATAATGGATCTGGCGACTTGCCATCTGGGCAAGCTGCTCTCTTTCCATGCTCATGCTGCCATCTTCCATGGTCATATACCGGTTCTCGTGCTCGTCGCCACCCATTTCGTCTTTCCGGGTGATCAGACCCTGGAGATAGGTGAGTTCTTTTTTGGCTTGCTCGAGTTTTTTCTGGATCAGTTCGCGGAATTCCTGCAAGTCGGCATCGCTATACCGCATAGTCGGTCCTGTAACCGGTTGTTCGGGCTGGTCAAGGACGGATTTCGTAAATTCTGGTTCGTACTTTCTCACTGTTTTTGTTTTCATTTCCGGGATTACCACTTTAATCGGCTTGGCCGGTGCGACCGGTTTTTTCGGCGCTGGAGACTTACCAGGCGCTGATTTTGTTCCGGCTTTTTTCGCCTCGGGTTTCTTTACTTCTATTTTTTTCGGCTCGGGCTTCTTCGCTTCGGGCTTCTTTTCCTCTTTCTTCGGCATCACGGGCTGTTTAACTTCTGGTTTTTTATCGTTTGGTTTGACTTTCTTAGGTGCGTTCTTTGCTGCAGCCGCTACCGGCTTGCTGACTGTCTTTGCTGCGGGCTTGGGGGCGGCTTTGGTCCGGGCTGGAGGTTTTGCAACCGGCCGGTCGGCCTTTTTCGGGGCCGGTTTGGCTGCGGGTTTTTTAGCCGCTTTTTTGGGTGCCGGTTTCACCGTCTTGCTGGCAGACGCTGGTTTGGACACCTTTTTTTTAGCAGGTGCTGACTTTTTTACGGTTGTGTGTTTTTTAGCTGGCTTAGCTACCTTTTTTTTGGATGGCATAGTATCAGGCTTTTTTTGAAACAAGCACTTTCACCGGAATATCGTTTACTTCAACTTCTGTACCCTCTGCCAGATCAGGGACCATCTCCAACCGATCGGCTAAAATTTCGGCGCAAATATAGTGATTAAATTGGGCGATGGAGTCTTTCAGCCCTCCATGCTCCGATACCTTAACGACAATTCTGTCTGTCAGCTCTAAACCACTGTCTTTTCTGATCTTCTGCACCCTGTTGACCAGTTCCCTGGCATTCCCCTCGCTCACGAGCAGCGGCGTCACAGTTACGTCCAGCGCTACGGTGAGTGTGTCTTTATTGGCCACAATCCATCCCGGGATGTCTTCTCCGGAGATATCCACCTCCTGTATCTGTAATATTAAGGGTTCGTTATCAATTAACAATGAAATAGAACCTTCTTTTTCGAGTTTCGCAATATCTTCCTGAGATAGCTCAGTTATTGCTGCCGCTACCACTTTCATTTTCGAACCCAGCTTCTTGCCCAACACCACATAGTTCGGTTTTATCTTTTTCCTGATGAAGCTGCTGTCATTGCTGCCGAGGTATTCGATCTCCTTGACGTTTACTTCCGATTTAATGAGGGCTTCCACCTTTGCTATCTGTTCCCGCACCTGGTCATTGATAACAGGAATCAGTATGCGTTGCAGGGGCTGACGTACCCGGATATTGACCTTCTTACGCAAGGATAATACCAGGGAAGAAATGTCCTGTGCCAGCCGCATCCTTTCTTCCAGCGGTGTATCGATCCGGCTTTCATCGGCTTCCGGGTACAGGGCGTGATGCACCGATTCGGGTTGCTGGCTGCCGCCCGCCCCGGAATAGAGGAGGCGGGAGCCGGTTTTGCCGCCCTCGCTGACGGCGCCGGTGACTGTATTCAGGTTGCGGTAGAGGCTGTCGCTGAAAAAGGGTGCCAGGGGTGCCATCAGCCGTGTCACTACTTCTATGCACTCATAAAGTGTCTGGTAGGCCGCGATCTTATCCTGTTCGTATTCGCCCTTCCAGAATCTTCTCCGGCAGAGCCGCACGTACCAGTTGCTGAGCTGGGAATCGACAAAATCCTCGATCAGCCGGCCCGCCTGGGTGGGCTCGTAGTCGTCCATGTGCCCGGTAACGGCCTTTACCAGCGAGTGCAGCGACGAAAGTATCCAGCGATCTATCTCGGGGCGCTGGTCCAAGGGAATATATGCTTCCCGGAAGGCGAAGCCGTCTACATTGGCATAAAGAGCGAAAAACTGGTAGGTGTTATAAAGCGTGCCGAAAAATTTGCGTTGGACCTCTTTGATGCCTTCCGGGTCAAACTTCATGTTTTCCCAGGGAGAGGCATTGGTGATCAGGTACCAGCGGGTAGCGTCTGCACCAAATTCGGCGATGGTGGCAAAGGGGTCAACCACATTTCCCAGCCTTTTGCTCATCTTGTTGCCTTTTTTGTCCAGCACCAGACCGTTGGAAACGCAGGTCCGGAAAGCTACCGAGCCGAACAGCAGGGTGGAAATGGCGTGCAGGGTATAGAACCAGCCCCTGGTCTGGTCCACCCCCTCGCAGATGAAGTCGGCCGGATAGTTTAGTTCGAAAGGCGCTTTGAAGGGTTTTTCCTCACCGGCATCCATCTTTTCATAATCGAGCCCCCATTGGGCAAAAGGCATGGCGCCGCTATCGAACCAAACGTCTATCAGGTCCGGCACCCGGTGCATCGGAAGACCGCTTTCGCTCACCAGCACGATCTTGTCCACAAAGGGCTTGTGAAGGTCCAGGGGGCTTTCGGGCAGACCCCTATCGGAGGGGCTGTCAGGCGAAGAGGTGCCGGACTCCGCAGAGGTAGGGTCGGGCGACGAGATGCTGGATGTGGCAGGAAGCTGGTCGGTTGAGGGGGTATCCAATCCGGTGGGGATCTGATCTGGATGGCCAGCCTGCAACCCTGTTCCTTCGTTTGTGTCGAGGGTACTGTCAATCTGATGGACGCGCAGCACTGCTTTGGCTTTTCTGATCTCTTTCTGCAACTCACGCATCGACCCGATACATTTCTCTTCGCTGCCGTCTGCCGTTCTCCAGACCGGCAGGGGGGTTCCCCAGAAGCGGGAGCGGCTCAGGTTCCAGTCGACCATATTCTCCAGCCAGTTCCCGAAGCGGCCTTCGCCGGTGGACCGCGGTTTCCAGTTGATGGTTTCGTTCAGGGCCACCATTTTTTCTTTCACGGCGGTGGTCCGGATGAACCAGGCGTCGAGCGGATAATACAGCACGGGTTTATCGGTACGCCAGCAGTGCGGGTAGTTGTGTTCGTATTTTTCGATGCGAAAGGCACGATTCTCTTTTTTCAGCTTCACGCAGATGTCTACGTTCACATCCACGTAAGCGGGATCGTCCGTATAGTTTTTTACATAGCGGTTGCTGAATTCTCCCAGGCCTTCTACAAACTTCCCTTGCCGGTCGACCATCACGAGCATGCCGATGTCGTATTTTTTCCCCACTTTGTAGTCGTCCGCCCCGAAGGCCGGCGCCGTGTGTACGATGCCGGTGCCGTCTTCTGTGGTCACAAAATCGCCCAGCAGCACCTGGAAAGGGTGTTGACCACCGGCTTTGGCTGGGGAGTTGGCTTCAAAGGGTAGCAGTTGTTCATAGCCGATGCCCTCCAACTGCGACCCTTTGCAGACCAGCAGCAGTTTCCAGGGAATCTGTTTGTCGCCCTCGCGGTAGGTGGTCAGGTCTTCCGCCGCGTCTTCTGCTTTGAAATAGTTCCCCAGCAGCTCTTTTGCCAGCATCACATTGATGGGACGGTGCGTGTAGGGATTGAAGGTTTTTACCAGTGCGTATTCGATAGATGCGCCTACGGTGAGTCCGAGATTGGAAGGCAGCGTCCAGGGCGTGGTGGTCCAGGCCAGGAAAAATAGTTCTTCCGGCCGGTCGCCCACCACTTTGAACAGGAAATTGGATTTCCGGTTGCGGGCGGCTTTGAACATCACAACCGCCGAGGTGTCTTTCACCATCTTATAGGTGCCGGGCTGGTTGAGCTCATGGGAGCTGAGGCCGGTGCCTGCCGCGGGCGAATAGGGCTGTATGCTCACGCTTTGGTAGAGAAGGCCTTTTTTGTGCATCTCCTTCAGCATCCACCAGAGCGTTTCGATGTATTCGTTCTGGAAAGTGATATAAGGATGGTCGAGGTCGACCCAATACCCCATTTTCCGGGTCAGGTCGTCCCACTGATCTTTGTAGCGGAGCACGGCTTCCCGGCATTTACGGTTGTATTCCTCCACAGAGATCTTCTTGCCAATATCTTCCTTGGTGATGCCGAGTTCTTTTTCCACTCCGAGTTCCACCGGCAGGCCGTGGGTATCCCAGCCCCCCTTACGCTTCACCTGGAAGCCCTGCATGGTTTTATAGCGGCATACCAGGTCTTTCAGCGTCCTGCTGATCACATGATGAATTCCGGGCATGCCGTTGGCGCTGGGAGGCCCTTCGTAAAACACAAAGGGCTTTGCGCCCTCGCGCAGCTCCACGCTTTTTTCAAAGGCCCGGTGATCGTTCCACCAGCGGAGCATCTCCTGTTCTACCTGCGGTAAATTCAGTTTTGAATATTCTCTGTATTTGGCTGCCATAAACGGTGTGCGTCTCGAAATTTCTCAACAAAAAAGTGTGCAAAGTTAAGAAATACACGCGAGACG
>CAZUWX010000025.1:0-49904 GCA_964624205.1 uncultured Chitinophagaceae bacterium | reverse complement strand
CCCGCGACCTCCGCCGTGACAGGGCGGCATTCTAACCAACTGAACTACCGATCCTCGGTTGTTACGTACTGAAAATCAGTGTTTTCAGAAACGGACGGCAAAGATAAGGAACTGCATGTTTGTTCCCAACAAAAACTTATTTATTTATTTGCTGGAGATCTATCCTACCGGGATACGGAAACAGTAGACCAGCCCACCGCCCGGCAGGGCATCACGCAGGCGTTGCGGGAGCTGTATTACCAGGCCCCCCGCCCGGCTGTGCCGCCATTCCAGCGCGGTTGCTGTGCCGAGCAGGTGAATATCCGCCTTTTTTCGCGGGTTTACTGTGCGTAAGACAAGCTGCTCGCCGGGCCAGGTTAGACTGAATGCATAGACCGTCCGCCCATCCTTGGTCTGCGTGAAACGGATCTGCTCGCCTTCTTTCCATAATTCCCCTTCCCTGGGCCGCGTGGCGTAGATGCCTTCGCCGTTGACCTTTAGCCAGTCGCCCGTCTGTCGCAACTGCCGCACCGCTTCGGGATGAAATTTGCCGCTGCCGTCGGGCCCCACTGCCACCATAAAGGCGCCGCCCTTGGATACCGAGTCGATCAGGTTCTTCACAATCCAGGGAGCGCCTTTGTAATTGCCGGCCTTCGCGTCGTACGCAAAAATGCTGGCGAGGGGATAGATTACAAACCAGGGCACATCGGAGTTTTCCCTGGCACCGGGCACAAATCGCTCCGGCGTATAGTAGTCGCCGTAATTGCCGATTCCCCTTGCCCGGATCATCAGGTCGGGACAAAGTTTTCGGATGTGCAGGATGGTTTCACGTAGCGCCGGCCATACCGCAGGCCCCAGCCACTGATCAAGGCAAAGCATGTCAACCCTGCCGTATTCCGTCAGTATTTCTTCCAATTGCTGGCGATGTCGCACCATCATCCGCTCTGTTTCCGCCGGGGTGGGATTGGAGACCACTACAAGTCCCGCATCACGAAAGTATTTTTCGGGGTCTTCTATCTCGGGTTTCAGGTTTTTCTCCACAACGGCCAGCTTCGCCGCGTCGGGCACCTGCAGGGGATGGTAATTGTACGGCTTGAAGTCCGCATCATACCAGTCGGGGTGAGAAAAATACAGATTCACCTTTATCCTCCTCCGCTGCGCTACGGCACACAATTCTTTTACCACATCCCGCCGGAAAGGCGTTTCCATGATACTGTAGGGCAGGTCGCAGTCCTCTATTACCGGCCCGCCATCAGCCAGCCAATTCACCCGCTTTGTAACCCTGGTCTTCGTGTTGAACATGGAAAATCCGTCATGATGTTTCGCTGTGAAGGCGAACATCCTGGCGCCTGCGGCTTCAAATAAATCCATCCATTCTTCCGCGTCGAAATCCGCCGGGTACCACGACCGGTATAGTTCCTGGTAAGCCTGTCTTTTTTCGAACGGCATCCTGAGGAGGGGCCAGGATGCTTCTATCTGTTGCGTGGCGTACACTCCCCAATGCAAGCGAATGCCGAATTTTATGTCGTTGAAGGCTTCATATGCAGCTTCGGGCGCCCAGGTGTATTCGGCAACAGGTTCATCTTCCACATAACCCGACGTCATCCGGTAATGGATATCCGTCTTTGGAAGCTTGTGGGAGAATGGCGGCGAGGGAAAGGAAGTGCCCGCCCAGGGAGAAACAACCCAATTGCTCAAGGGAGATGCTGAGGCAAGTGTGCCGGCGGAGAGTGCAGCTCCGTTAACCAGAAAATGGCGCCGGTTCATTCCATTTTATTTTGCTGTTCTATAAAGTAAGCGCATCGGGTGCGATTTTTCGTTCAGGATATTATCCATCTGCTCCTCTACTTTATCATTTTACTCCCGGCCTCCCAGGTGACAGCATCTTTTGTAATAGGCTTGCACGGGGGACGGGTCTTCACAAGAAGATAATGGTGCGGTGTGCCGGTATATGAGAATAAAGGGATAATTTTCCCCGTCCGTTTACATTATCTGACCTAAACCGCCTTTACCATGATACGGATCATTCGCCATTCCATCTGTCTTTTCTCCTCCCGGCTGTCGTCGAGGTTCCTGGTTTTGTTATTGATCGCCTGCATCCCGGCGGCTGAGCTTGTCGCCCAGCAACCAACCTACCAGCCACCGGCATTAAGTGATTCCGACTCCTGGTCTATGGTATTGCTGCCTGATCCGCAGACCTACAACAAATTTGCCCGGAACCAACCCGTGTTCGAACTAATGACCGCATGGGTTGCGGATAATATCGCATCGTTGAATATAAAACTCGTGCTGTGTACCGGCGACCTGGTGGAACAGAACGAAATGCTGAATCCCGACGGGGTAAACGGCGACCAGCCGAGCAAGTCCCAATGGGAAGCCGTTGCCCACGCTTTTGGCCGGCTCGACGGCAAGGTGCCCTACGTCTCTGCAACAGGTAACCACGACTACGGATATAAAAGCATAGAGCACCGCCGGTCGAATTTTGATCATTATTTTCCCGTCGACAAAAATCTGCTCACCCAGCCAATGATTCGGGAAGTGGGTCTAAGCATAGAGGATAAACCCACCCTGGCAAATGCCGCCTTTGAGCTGATCCTGCCGGACGACCGGAAATTCCTGGTGCTGAATCTCGAATTTGCTCCCCGCGACACTACGCTCGCCTGGGCGAATAAAGTAGTGTCTCTTGAGAAATACAAAGACCACAAAGTAATCCTGCTCACCCATTCTTATATGAATTCCAGGAACGAGCATATCGTGAAAGAAGGATATCCCATTACCGATGCGAATTACGGCGCGGCGATATTCGAAAAGCTGGTGCGGCCGTCGCGGAACATCGAAATGGTTTTTGCCGGACATATCGGGGCTCCGGACAACCCGAAAGGCCATATTGCATTTCGTACCGATAAAAATGCAGCGGGGAAAAAAGTGCAGCAGATGGTATTCAACGCGCAGGCGTTGGGTGGGGGCTGGCATGGCAACGGCGGCGACGGCTGGCTGCGCATACTCGAGTTCCTGCCCGACGGCAAAACCGTACACGTGAAAACCTTTTCTCCATTGTTTGCCTTTTCTCCGGCCACCCGGCAACTGGCCTGGAGGACAGCACCCCACGACCAGTTCAGCTTTACATTGGACTGATAGTAGCAGACCTGCTCTATGCTGAGATACAGGATAACCGACTGATGAATACAGTGTTCGACATATGATCGCGTCTCTCGGATATCCGCCCAGGTTTGGGAATCATTGGCCGTCTCACTGACATACGCAGCCGAAACGATCAATACGTTCGCCGGTACACTACGATGGCTGCCGCCCATATATTCACCAACTGACTGAAATACACGGGCTGCGTAAAATATGACATGGGATCGTTGATGTAGAAAACGGGTTGCCCATTTATCCAGGCCATCCCGCGTAGTACCACAAAGTGCCCGATATAAGGGGTGGTTTGCAGGAACAGGATGATCGCTTTCCCCTGCTGCAGGGCATTGAAGATTATTGTAGGATTGGCAGGTGGAGCAATTGCCGATGCAGCTCCCCCGAAGTGCTGGATCAGGCTCCGGATCTGGTTGAGATTGCCAGGCACATCGCAGGCGCCGGGAGTGCAACATAATCCCGAAGGCTGACCTAAGCTGGCACTCACCAACTGGCATTGATAGGGCGACTGGCCATTTAACCACACGATGATCTGCTGAGCTGCTGCCGCCCAGCACCAGGCCTGTTTCTCCTGCAGGATGTTCCCGATACCAAGGTCTACTGCCTGGCTATAGGTTCGCGGCTGGAAAAGAAGCAGCAATGCGAGCAATACGACCGGTAAAACGAACCGCACTCTTTTTATTCGGGGCTGTATTAGTGCCTGTGGCCGGTGTGGTTGTGCTGACGAGAACCTCATTGGCTCGACCAATGCTGTTGGGTTGTGTATTTGTGGTTGCATGACGAATGTTTTATTCTACGATTTGAAATCCCGCCCAGTAATAGGGCGAATAATTTTTTTGCATGACAAGCTGTGCAGACCGCAGCGCATCTTCCATATTCATTCCTTCCAGCCAGTTGCGATAGAACAGGCTCATCAGTTGCTGGGTGCCTGTGGCCGGTACTTTCCAGAGACTGATCATTATTTTCCGTATACCGCTCATTTTCAACGCCCGTTGCAAGCCGATGACACCTTCGTTAAGGAACAGGTCGCCCAATCCTGTCTCGCAGGCGCTGAGCACCGCAAAGCGGGTGCGGTGAAGATCCATCTGCGAGATCTCATAAGCGGTGAGTATGCCATCTTCCGTTCCGGGTGCAACGGGATATCCGTTCCAGGCGTAGTTGGCGCCCGCCAGTATCAGTCCGCTTCGCAGCATCGGATTCTGCTGCGTCTGGAACGTGTTGTGGAAGGGCCCGTAGAGCGGTTCTTCCCAGGCGGAGGCCTGGTACGGAAGAAAAAATCCATGGGTAGAAAGATGGAGCAGCTCCGGGCTGTTTTTCTCAAACTGTTTAAAAGCCTGCTCAGAGGCGCCACTACCCGTGGCAGATTTGACCCGCACGCCGTGGGCCGTTAGCCAGCGCGCGAGACTATCCAGTTCCAAAGCTGCGTCTTTCAGGGGCGACCACGCGTTGAGGAAGGAGCCTCCGAAGGACTGCTGCCCCTGTTGCGCCCCTGGCTGTTTTGTGGTAATCGGGACGTTTCCGCTGGCATAATTGATCGCACCCCAGATCGCTGCAGAGCGGGGAAGCGCAGGCGGTTTAGCCCGCAACGTTGCCGGGGAAAAAGAGAGCAGATCCCGGATAAGGAATTTTTCTACATTGTATGTTCCCAAACTGTCTTTCAGGGCGGCAAAGGCAACCCTGTGCAACAACCCCGCGCGGCTTATAAAAATGGTGCGGCTTCCTTCGACATATTTCTCCAACGGTCGCCAGACCAGATGATAGACCGAATCGATTTGTTGTTTTGCCGGGGGATACAAATAATTTACGTAGGCCTCCGGGTCATTGATCTCCGGCGTGTACTTCAGGATACCCGCCAATTGCTTTTCTTCAAACAGCGGTACATATAGCGGTTCTTTATTGGCTTTGACGATAAATGCACCGTACATCATTTTATTGGTCCAGCCCTTGTTGAAGTACCGGTATTTCACGAATTGCAGGGCAGTCTCATCGGGCCGCAGTGCTGCGGCGATGTGTTCAGGAATGGGCGGTGAAACTTCACCAGCATTGCCCAGTAGCGCGGATAACAATCTTTCCAGGTATTCTGTCCGGTTTTGCAGGCTGTCGGTGTTGACCTTTCTGTCCTTCGCCGGCAGGAGATACTGCTGGCTGAGCACGGTTCTGTCGGCCTGCCACTGCAAATACAGATTATAGAGTTGAGTATCACCTTTCTGACGTACCTCGTGTAGCAGTCTTGACTGGCTGATCAGGCTGAAATTGTTGATCAGCACTGCCGTAGTAAAGACTTCGTCACCCAGGATCGCCTGTAGGTTAGGGTTATCCTGTAAAAAGGATAAGGCCAGGCTGAAGGTTTGGAGCCTGGCGCCCAAAAATTTCTTTTTCTGTTCCTCGCTTAAGCTGGATGCATTTGTGGTCAGGAATTCCCGGCCGCTGCTGAGCGAACTTCTCAGCACCCGTGCAGCTTCTCCCGTCCGGGACAGATAACCAAGACTGGCAGCTAAATTGGTCTGTATATGTTCATAGTCGGGGTGCCTGTTCGGGAATATTTCGCTTGCGAGCTCCGAAGCCTCCCGGAATTTTGCCAGTGCGGTGTCTGCGTTTCCCAGCGACAGGTAGAATTCACCGATCTGGTTGAGCATCATAACATAGTCCCGGTGCTTCTCCCCAAGCGTATTGCGGAAGATGGCTGCAACCTGACGGTAGTTGTCTCGTGCAGCCTTGAAGTTTTGCTGCCGGATCAGGGAATGGGTTACAGGAATAAGCGCACTGGCGTAAGTGGGGTGCATGGTTCCATACATCGACCGGAACATAGACAGGGCGATCCGGTACAGCGAGTCCGACACCCGGTAGTTTCCGTCGCTGAGATATAGGTTGGCGAGCTGACTGATCCTCGCAGCCCTGTCCGGGCCATAGGGTATGCCACCGGCGTTTGTCGCCCAGAGCGCCTTGTCTGCGAAAATACTGGCTTGCTGAAAATTCCCCAGCCTTGAGAAAAGATCAGCCTGCGCGTAGTACAACTGACTCAACTGCTGTTCCGATGCGGAAACAATCGCTGGATCATTGAGCACCTTATCAATGGTCTGAACGGCTTTATAGAGATCTCCGTTACGGATATACGCAAATGCCGTAACATTCGCCAGGAGGATGGAGAAGTTGAGGTCCGGCAGGGAGAAAGATTCCACTACATGCATATTCTTCTCCAAAAGGCGAACGGCTTCATCGATGTCTTCCGTTTCGAGATAGGCCTGTGCAAGCGCCAGGCGGGTCAGGGCACAGGCAAAGGAATCCGGCAGGGTGATCTGTGGTTGTAGCGACAACGATCTTTTCAGTAGCCCTATAGCATTACCGGCCTGGCTCATCCTGGTTTTTAACATGCCGTACGACTGATAGAACAGCGCAAGATCACGATCGTCAGGTAGCGGATCAGCTTGCTTCAGCCACGCTTCCAATTCATTCATCATGCTGTCGGCTCGCACCAATTGCCCATTCAGTGTATAATCTGAGGCTGCGGACATCCTGCTGATAAAAGCCGATTGGGCTACTGCGGCAGTCTGGCCACAGAAAAAAAAGGCGGCGAGCAGGACCATACGTACCATAAAAGCTGATTAGCCGGTTGACGCGCCGGGTTTTACATGCAGAAAGGGATCACTGAATGGGTTCTATTTATTATCATTCCCGGTAGATGCATCAGGGTTTTATATAAAGCCCCACCACTTTTTTATCAGAGGAAAATGTCACCTCTATATTAGCATTGTTTCGTTCGAACTTACATTTATGATTGACCTGCTGGTATCCGCCTGCTGTTCTGTTCTGGGTGGAAGAAATCTCTTCGAATTCTCCAATCTGCAATACCACCGATTCCCATACTTCCTGGATCTTTTCGGCCGGTAGGGCGGATCGCAGGTCTTCGGCAAAATCATCCCGCACATTTTCAAAACGCTGGTTCACCAGATTGTCTACGATCTTCCGGGATATCTTCTCCAGCCCCTCCTGATTAAGTGTACAGGGGATAAGAACATCCGGGGTCGGTGGCGGAGCCGGGAAGACGGATAGGGAACTGTACGAGATGCCCGGGGCAGGGGTGTTCACCGGTGATCCCGTTGTAGCCGATATGGTATTTGCCGCCAGTAAAAAAACGAGCAAAAGCGAAGCGGAATGCATGGTTGAAGTTTTAATTGTGGTTAATAGTGGAGTTTGAAAGCGATAAAATCCGTTTCTGCAATGGATGAGTTTTCGACCCGTATCAACACTTTGATCATAATGGTCTGTTCGGCGCCCCTTCTATTCAACAGGCAACTCAAAGCAGTGCTGATACCGAAAGTAGAAGTGCTGCCCCCATTATAAATGGTGCTTTTGTAGGCTGGGGTGATTTTCCTGTAGCCGACCACCTGGTTTGTTTCGGGGAAATAATAAGTGCATGCGGCGGCCGGATCGGTCAGAATGGGATCCCTGTCTGCGTCAAAATATTCGATCACTACATCGCAATCGGAATGGGTCGCATTGTCGATTGAAAAAGCCGGATAGATAATGAGATTTCCGGTTTGAGCCGAAATTGTAGCCCTCACTTCCGATATCGCTGCGGCCGGCGCTGTCGGAGCGGCTACCGGCGCATCGGAATAAAGCATCTGGATGGTCTCTTTGTCGCCCGCCGAGAGTGTTGTATTATACGAAGTGTAGTCTCCGGGTGTGGCAAAAAGAGAAGGTTCGAGGTAATATAGCATGATCGATTGTGCATCGTACTTGCCATTGGTATTCGATTGGTCTATCGTTCTGAGTATATTTTCATCCACTGTTTTTTTGTTCCAGTTATTGGGCGGCCCTGCAAAATAGGCATATAGCTTATCCAGATTAAATTCGAACCCTGAATAAGGGGACAGGTGTTCGTGTTCCAGCCCCAGAGAATGACCGAACTCATGGAGTACTTTTCTTCTTATTTCGGCTTCGGCTGAACTGCCGCCCCCGGCAATGAGGCGGGGTAATGCCCCCAGGTTCATCGTTTTCCGGTTTTGCGGAATATTGGTTGCCAGCGTCCCCAGGTAAGACCAATTCCCGTCGTTACGGTCAAAGTCAATGCGGACGTCCGCGTTACCGCTTTCTACAAACGCAAATTTAATATTGGCATACTGTGCCCATTCGGGCGCGTATTTTTTTACATAGTCGCGGCAGCGTTGGTCGCCGCCCAGAAAGCTCACCCGGAGTGTGGAATGCGCCGGCCAGATCAGTGCCCGGGCAAAAGACCCTTTTGTTATTTTGAGATTCGCCTGCAGCACTGCTGCATTTTTTGCGGCCGTCAGGCATACTTCTTTGTCCTGGGCGTGTGCGGAAATAGCGAAGAGGAGCGGGAAAACAGCATACCACATAGGTAATCTCGGGCCGAGCATAACATGTTATTTCTGATGACCGCTCACCGGGTTACGATTACTTGTAGTTATACATAAGTGGATTAGGCAGAAAAGCGAAGTAAAGATGATTTAATTTTTGATAAAAAAGACATCTGATATTAAAAATATTTTGGGTAATTCTTTCGGAGAAAAACGATGAAGTATACGTGGCAAAGATGGATATTCCCCCACCCATCGGGATCTGCGGGGTAGGAGATACAGCCGCCAGAAGGGATCAGGCCCCAATGGTGACGAGCTGTTTAACCGGCTCCTTTTTCTATATTTGTTTGTAAAATATTGTTTGCATATGGAAAACAGGAAGGGTTCTTTTTCGCGGCGTAAGTTTTTGATGTCGGCTGCCACTGCAGCCATCGGCTCTCCTCTGGCGTTGAGTGCTGCTGCCGACGGGGTCCGGCCTAAAGGCCGGCTACGTCATGCCTGCATTGGAGTAGGGGGCATGGGTGCCTATGATCTGCAAAGCTTTAAGCAGCATCCCCTGGTCGATATTGTTGCCATTTGCGATGTGGACAAAAACAACCTGAACAAAGCAGCCGAGCTGGTTCCGGGAGTGCGTACCTATACCGACTGGCGTGAATTGCTCAAGAAAGAAAAGAAAAATATCGATTCGGTGAATGTGTCTGTGCCGGATCATAATCATTTTATTGTGGCGATGGCGGCGATCCGCGACGGCAAACACGTGTACTGCCAAAAACCACTTTGTCACGACGTGGCAGAGGTTCGGACGCTAACCCGAGCTTCGATGAAAGCCGGTGTAGTCACCCAATTGGGCACGCAGGTCGCTTCTTCAGTGGGCGACCGTACGGCAGTGCAATGGATCAAAGACGGAGTCATCGGCAAGGTCAAACACGTGTACCTCTGTTCCAACCGGCCCGGGGCAGTGGCTACCTACCGGCTACCGGGGCCGCGGCCCCCGCAGGGCACGGCGGTGCCGGCCAATCTCAACTGGGAGTTGTGGACAGGCACGGCACCCATGCGGCCCTTTGTAGAGAATATCTATCATCCTGCGATCTGGCGTACCTGGCAGGATTTTGGAACGGGATGGTCCGGCGATATCGGTTGCCATATATTCGATGCAGTATGGAAAGGTCTTGGCCTGAAAGCGCCGCGATCGGTGATGGCTAAAGTTCAGCAGTCCTGGCAAGACAGCCCCGAAAGAAGGGCAGATACCTGGCCCCAGGCTGATCAGATCACCTGGATATTTCCCGGTAATGCGCTGACGGCTTCAGATTCACTGCCCGTGGAATGGTACGACGGTGAATTTTATCCGCCCGAAGAGGTGCGTGCCTTATATTCTGTGGAGGATTACCCGGCAGAGTCTGCCATGCTGATCGGTACGGAAGGTGCCCTGCTGAATCCGCACGGAGGAAAGCCGGTGCTGTTGCCGCGGGGCAAATTTGCGGATCATAAACCACCCGCTCTAGCAGAACGCAATCACTATCATCATTATGTAGACGCTTGTCTCGGGGGTGAAAAAACGGAGTCGCATTTTGCTCAGTCAGGTCCCATGACTGAAGCCATACTCCTGGGGACGGTGGCGATTCGTGTGCCCAATACCCTGCTGGCATGGGATGCTGAGAACCTGAGTTTTCCGGACCATCCCGACGCGAATAGATATCTGAAAAGGGCTTACCGGAAAGGATGGGAAGTGCGCGGTTTTTCGTGATATAGATCACGGTTATTTCTTATCCTGTCTCAATGGTGGCCGATGGTCGCGGGATTATCTTTGTGGCATATTACTTAATCAATAAAAAGATACAGACTATGGCTATTAAATGGAAAATTGATCCCGCGCATTCGGAAGTTCAGTTTAAGGTGAAGCATCTAATGATCAGCACCGTTACCGGGTACTTTAAAGAATTTGATCTTGAATTCGAAACCGAGGATGAGGATTTCGGTACCGCAAAGAATATCCGGTTTACAGCAGCTATTAACTCAATAACAACAAATGCCGAGCAGCGGGATGAGCACCTGCGTTCCGCAGACTTCTTTAAGGCAGATGAACACCCTCAGTTGATATTTGAAGGGCAGCAGTACGATAATAAGCAGGATCCGGGTAGCCTGAAGGGAAATCTCACCATTCGCGGAGTGACCAAGCCCCTTACCCTCAACGTGGAATTTGGCGGATCCGTGGTGGACGCTTACGGACAATCCAAAGCAGCTTTCGTTGTCGACGGTAAGATCAGCAGAAAGGAATTCGGGTTGACCTGGAACGCAGTGACCGAATCCGGCAGTATTGTGGTGTCTGACGAGGTGAAAATACACGCCGAAGTTCAGGTGATCAAACAATAAACTCCGTTCACACTTCTTGTCATGCCGGCCCCGTTGCCGGCATTTTAACAAACTCACAACACCAGATCGCTCCGATTCCTCAATTTTAGTGGATTTTTATCCACATATAACGATTTATCGTTTAATGTATTAACGCAAGTATTCCTGCTGATGGTCGTCTAACAAAAGGGTCTCTGCTGCGTTTAAAGTTTTTAAAGAATACTACATGATATTGAGGATTTTTCTGTCAGGGTTGATTTGTTGCTTGTTTTTGAATGGATTCACGCAAGAAGAGGGGGATGAAATGCCTGTAGCAGAATCTGCACCACGGGCCAGTGTTACCCCGGGTCTTTTCGGCAAGGTGGTGGATAGCAAGACCAATAAAGGTATCGACGCCGCTTCCGTACAGGTCTTTGTCCTGAGAAAAAATGCACCGGCTGGCCAGCCCGCCGATAGTCTGATTGCGGGTATGCTCACGCAAACGAATGGCGATTTCAAATTTATCGGTCTGGATCTGCCCGATTTGTTTTCTGTACACGCCAGCTCGCTGGGGTATACGGAGAACGCAAAAATCGTGACTATTCCCGCCGCCCAGCGCGCCGAGATGCGGCATGGTATGGACCTGGGAAATATCAAGCTCGGCAGCGAATCTGATTTATTGGGCACCGTTACAGTGGTGGGCCAGCGCCCGGTACTACAGATGGGAATTGATAGAAAAGTGTTTAATGTAGACAAGAGTATTACATCTGCAGGAGGAACCGCAGTGGATGTGATGCGGAATGTACCCTCTCTCAATGTAGACGTGGACGGAAACGTGACCATGCGGAATACGAGTCCCCAGATATTTGTGGACGGACGACCCACCATTCTCACACTTGAACAGATTGCAGCCGACGATATCGAACGTATCGAGCTTATTACTAATCCGTCGGCAAAGTTCGACGCAGCCAGCTCAGGGGGCATCATCAACGTAGTGCTCAAAAAGAACCGGCGCATGGGTTTTAATGGGCTTGCTTCTCTCGGGGTTGGTACACCGGGTGTTTTAAACGGAAACCTCAGCCTCAACCTCCGGCAGGGTAAGCTGAACTTTTCTGCCAGCGGTTTTTACGGGCAATCCGGCGGTGTGGCCAAATCGGAATCAGAAAGGCATAATAAGAATAACGGATCTGTTACCGATTACTTTAAACAGGTTTCCAATACCGACCGCGACAGGGTGTACAGCTCCATCCGCTTCGGGCTCGACTATTTTATCGATAACCGGAATATTCTATCTTTCTCACAGGGTTTTTCCCCGGGCTCCCGCGATCATGATGAGCGGCAAAACCAGGAATACCTGAATAGTGCAAAAGAATTATTCCAGATAGGGGAGCGTGTTTCCCTGAGCTCATCCCGCTACAACCGGAATTATTCCAGGATCAACTATACGCACAGCTTTCCCAAGAAGGGTATGGAACTGACTGCCGACGCGACCTACAATTACGGTAACGGTACCGGGGAGTCGATGATCTCCAATTACTATTACACGCCGGGTGGCACTACTTACCGCGACCCTAATTTTGTAAAGAATAATTCTACGGGGAAGGATAATCAGCTTACGATACAGGCCGACTTTGTGAATCCGATCACGGAGGATTCAAAGATCGAAATGGGATTGCGCGCGTTCAGGCAGGATAATGCCAATGTATATAATGTATTCTCGGTGGACGTAAACGGCGCCTCTCAGGTGAAACTTCCGCTTAGCACCAATATTGCGTATGATGAAACGATCTACGCCGGCTATACCACCTACACGAATAAATGGAAAAGCATTGGCTACCAGGTAGGATTACGCGCCGAATATGCACAGTTTAACGGTGAGCTGATCGACAGTGCACGACACTTCGGGTACAGGCTTCCCTCGGAAGCATCGAAGGTGTTTGATGGTTTATTTCCCAGCATCTATCTGACAAAAGAAGTGGGAGAGGGCAAAGAAGTACAGGCTAATTTCAGCCGGCGGATCCGTCGGCCCCGGTTCTGGCAGCTCAATCCATATGTCGATATCAACGACCCGCTGAACATACGTCAGGGTAATCCGGAGATACGCCCCGAGTATGTAAACGCCATTGAGCTGAACTACAACCAACAATTCGAACGCGGAAACTTCCTGACCTCTTTATATTTCCATAATAATACCGGCGATATTACCAGCTATAGCGACACCATCAGCGCTGCGCTGTACGAGGAGCTCAATAGCGCCGCCATCGATCCCAACGCGATCCTGAACACATTTATCAATGCGCAGTACACCAACCGGATGGGAGCGGAATTCATCCTGAACTACCGGCTCGGCGATTTCGAGATGATCCCTAATCTCAACCTGCAATACAGGAAAGTAAAGGCGGTAGTGGGCGATCTTAACCTGAATAATGAAGGGTTCAACTGGGAGACCAAATTCATTTTAAATTACAAGCTTCGCACCGCTTCTTCTCTTTTCGACAATACCAGCTTTCAGCTATCCGCCAACTACGAGTCGAGAGAAGTGATTCCACAGGGAAGAAACAAAGCGCAGTTCGACTCGGATTTTGCAGTACGTAAGGAGTTTTTGAAGAATAATACAGCGGCCATCACTTTTGCCGTCAATGATATATTCAACACCGACCGCTGGGGTCAGATCTACGATACGGAAACCTTTTACCAGGACTCGTACCGACGCTGGCGGGTACGTAGTTTCCGTCTGACCTTTTCCTATCGTTTCGGCAAGAGAGATGTGAACGTATTTGGACAACGCAATAGAGGTGGTGGAGAAGGTGGCGGCGGCGAAGGTGGAGGCGGAGGGGAATTTTAGCAAGATTCTGCCGATACTATTTTTTCGCACACCCGGCGGTATCCTATTCATACACCAGCCATCACGCCCGTTAGTGTGTCAGGACTGAACCCCCGTTCTGTGTTGCAAATTGGTGACGCCTTGTTTGCAGGCTGTCGTTTCTTTTCTGCTGCGGGGTGTACTATTCGCAGCGGTTATACCTCAGATTTGTGTTCGTGTAATATCTCCCGCACTTCTTTTTTGGGTCGGATGATCAGCCGCAGTGTGGGATCGTTGGTGATGAACGACCAGAACCAGTTATAGGCCAGCTTTGCTTTGTTACGGTAGCCGGCGATGGGAATGAGATGGATGAACAGCCAGACCAGCCAGGCAAAAAACCCTTTGAAGAACCCATGTGGGAGGTCCACTACTGCCTTGTATTTGGCAATGATGGCCATCGTCCCCTTGTTTTTGTACAGGAACGGCCTGAGGGTTTTGCCTTCTGTTTCCCGGATGATATTTCCAGCAAGGGTCTTGCCCTGCTGTATCGCCACCTGCGCCAATTGAGGGTGGCCGTTCGGATAATCGGGATCAGAGGTCTGGTAACAAATATCACCGATCGCATACACGTTGCTGGTGTTCTTCACCTTGTTGAATTCGTCAACCAGTATTCTGCGCCCCCTGCCGATACTCTCTGGCGGCAGACCGGGCACCGGGCAGGCAATCACGCCCGAAGACCAGACCAACGTGGCGGTGGGGATTGACTCACCGTTGCCCAATACCACTTTCCCGTCGACATAGTCCTGTACCGCCACGCCGAGGATGATGTTGACGCCAAGTTTTGTGAGCACCTTTTGCGCTTCCTGTTGGGATTTTTTACTCATCGGTCCCAACAGGGTAGGACTGGCGTCGATGAGATAAATATTGCCACCCCGGGCTCCCGCCCGGAGTTCGGGGTAGTCTTTTCGCAAAATATTCTTGCGCATCTCTGCCAGCATCCCGGACACTTCCACTCCGGTGGGGCCGCCCCCCGCGATCACGATATTCTGTAGCCGGTCCCGCTCCGGCCCCGGCCCGAGCCGGACCAGCTTTTCCATATTCATCAGAATATGATTGCGGAGGTTCAGTGCATCGTCGATGGTCTTCATGGGAAGAGCATTCTTTTTCACATTCTCCATCCCGAAATAATTCGTCTCCGTTCCCGTCGCCAGCAAAAGCCGGTCGTACTCAAGATCGCCGGTGTCGGTTTCAACGATATTGTTCTCCATGTCTACATGGATAAGGGATCCCAGGTGAAAACGGAGATTCAGTTTTCCCTGGAACATCCTTCTGAACGGATAGCTGATGTTGGATGCTTCAATAAACGAGGTGGATACCTGGTAAAGCAAGGGTGGAAAAGAATGATAGTTATTCTTGTCTACCAGTGTGATTTCTATATCTTTTTTACAAGCGAGCTTTTTGGCCAGATGAATACCGGCGAAGCCCCCGCCCACGATCACTATTTTCATTGCTATCGGGATTTGTATAAAGTTACGCCAAACGAGTAAGAAAAGGGGCGGAGATACGCGTGCTTCGGTACCCTCATTGTCGCCCCCGACACCGTTAAAATCTGGGAAAACACTTCCGGGATACCTTCGGTAGCCCTGAAGTATTGGAAATCGCAGGCAGATTTTTTTATGCAAAAAAAAGGGCCAGGATAAAAATCCAGCCCCGTTTTAAAATCCAATATCCTATGAAAAACCGTTATAGAAAGAACGAAATGCGTGCCAAACGGTTTTTCTGCTTAAAACCGGCCGATTTGCCGGTTCGGGGCTCCCCAGGTGGGAATAACTGTCTTTTTTCGGGAAAAGATGGCATCAAAGGGGGTAAACCGGCCGAATTTTTCCGCTGACATCACGCAAATAGCGGGGTGATTGGATTTTTTTTAGCATCTGTGGCCGGTGCTGGCAATTTGACGGCCAGCGCAAACGTTAGAATTCAAATCCGAATACCCATGAAACACTCCGAATTCAAGGCAATCCTTTGCTTTGCGCTCCTGTTGAGCCTGTTTTCCTGCAAAAAAGAAACCTCCCTCGATAAAGAAGATGGCGTGATCGAGACCCTGCCTGCGGTATTTTCGTCCGTAAGCGCCGAGGTGAATAGTAACTGCGGTGGCTATTTCCAGGCCCTTCCGGCCCGGTATGATTCAAGTAATAAAAAATATCCCCTTATCCTCTTTATCCACGGTATCGGCGAGCTGGGAAACGGTACATCCGATTTGTCGAAGATGATCCGCGCCGGGCTGCCCAGACTCATCAACAAAAAAGGGTTTCCCCCATCTTTTCAGTCGGGAGGCAAACATTATTCGTTTATCGTAATCGCCCCACAATTCAAAGACTGGCCCAAAAACAAAGAAGTCAACGAAGTATTACAATACGCGATCAGGGAGTTCAGGGTAGACACTTCCCGTATCTATGTCACGGGCTTGAGCATGGGCGGCGGCGTTACCTGGGAATTTTCTTCGGAATACGGAAATTCCATCGCTGCAATTGCCCCGATCTGCGGAGGGTCCTGGCCGGACAACAAACGGGCACAACAGATCGCCTCTTTTAATCTGCCCGTCTGGGCTTTCCACAACGACGACGACAAAGCGGTGCCGGTTTCCTTTACCCTGGACTATGTTTCCAAGATCAACAGCCATCATCCGTCCGTAGCTGCCAGGGCGACTGTCTGGCCTACCGGTGGCCACGATTCCTGGACCAAGGCTTACGACCCCTCCTATAAGGAAAACGGGAAGAATGTGTATGAATGGATGCTGCAATACCAGCGCTTAGGAGCAAAATAATAGCTGGCTCACTGCCCCGTCCCCGTATATCGTATCTTTCGGTACAATTTTTTCCCTGAAATAGGAATGCGAATACGGCTGACGATCATAGTGTTTTTGGTTAGTGCGCTAATGGGATGCCGGAAATCCAATCCCGGCATAACGGCCAGATGGCCGCCAGAACTGCTGCTGCCGGATGGCGATACCCTTATATTGCCTCCCACCCCACCTGAGCCCCCAACCTACCAGCAACGCCCCGTGCACCGGGACATTGGTTCCAACATAGGAGGTTTTTATGAAGCGCTCCCGCCCGGGTACGACAGTTCCGTTGCGGCCTATCCCCTGATCATTTTTCTGCATGGCGGGGGAGAACTGGGCGATGGCAATCGCGACCTGCCGCTGATCCTCAAAAATGCGATCCCCAGGATGTTGAATAAACAGTCCTTTCCCCTTGTTTTTAATGTTGGGGATTCCTCCTTCTCTTTTGTCGTGATCAGCCCCCAATTCAAAGACGCGCCGCGGCCAAGGGACGTGGAGGCAGTGGTAGACTATGCGCTGGAGCACTATCGTATCAACCAGCATCGCATCTATATGGTTGGCTTGAGCATGGGGGGTGGGGCCACCTGGAAATATGCGGCCGACCACGGCCGCCGTCTCGCAGCCGTAGTGCCGATCTGTGGAGCTGCGTGGTCAGACACTGCCGATGCCAAACGCATCGCACATTCGGATCTGCCCGTCTGGGCTTTCCACAATATGGACGATGATGCAGTGCCGGTGCGGGCGACTACACGCTATATTGAGTTCATGAACGCGGAAGGCACAACAATCGCCCCCCGGATGACGCTATGGATTACCGGAGGGCACGATGCCTGGACAAAGGCTACCGACCCGGCTTACAGGGAAGAAGATAAAAATATTTATGAATGGATGTTACAGTATGTCCGGTGAAAAATACGGGGTGTTTTTTCCTCAAAGCCAGATATCCATGGTAGGATCCTCGATGTGCTTTTCGTCGGCCAGGTATTGAATATATACTATCGTGATTGCTGCAACTGTTCCTATTAAAGCTGCCGCCATTAAAATCTTCTTCATACTGTCAATTTGAACTTTAATACAGGCAATCGCTATGCCAGCGCCTTGCTTGTTTACCGCATGTAAAATACTGAATTCATTTCTCATTTCCCATGGTATTTTTCGTAGTTTTCGGCTGGCCGGCCGGATTTGTGATGAACGGTATTGGAAAATGCCGCTAAATCGCTCTTTTTGTAAAAAAAAGCCTTTGTCATGTTTACCGGGAAACCTCTTTTAACCTTTTCTTTGATATTTTTCTCCGCCCTCTGTGCCTTCGGTCAGCAAAAAATTGAATGGCAGGAAGGCAGCTCCAACGGCTATCGGTACCGATATGTAACGAACGATCCGATGAAAAGCCGATTCTACACCCTGGCCAATGGCCTCACCGTGATCCTGAGCGCCAACCCCCGGGAACCCCGTATCAAAACCCTGATCGGCGTGCGGGCCGGCAGCAATAACGACCCCCGCGAACATACCGGCCTGGCCCATTACCTGGAGCACCTCCTTTTCAAGGGAACGTACACCTTCGGTTCGCTTGATTCGGTTTCCGAAAAAAAATCAATACACCAGATAGTGGAGTTGTACGATGTCTACAACCGGACGGTTGACTCCGCCGAAAGAAAGGCGGTGTACAGGCAGATCGACAGCGTTTCTTCCGTGGCCGCCCGCTATGCTATCGCAAATGAATACACGAAGATGATGACCGCTATCGGGTCGCAGGGCACGAACGCACATACTTTTGTGGAAGAGACGGTGTACAAGGAAGACATTCCTGCCAATGCGGTGGATAAATTCCTTACTATCCAGGCGGAGCGATTCCGGAATCCTGTTTTCCGGCTGTTTCATACCGAGCTGGAGGCAGTATATGAGGAGAAGAACAGGAGCCTTGACAGCGACGGTTCGAAAGTTTGGGAGGAGCTGTTCGATGCGCTTTTCCCTACACATAATTATGGCCAGCAAACTACCATTGGCACGATCGAACACCTCAAGAATCCTTCGCTGAAAGCCATCCGCGAATTTTACGATGCCTATTATGTGCCCAACAACATGGCGATCGTGATGGCGGGCGATTTTAATCCGGATGAGCTGATCAGAAAGATCGACTCTGCCTTTTCTTATATGGTGCCGGGGACGCTGGCAGCCTACGAAGGGCCTGAGGAAAAACCGATCGTAGCCCCGGTGGTGCGGGAGGTTACGGGTCCGGATGCGGAATACCTGCGGATCGGATTCCGGTTACCGGGTGCCGCCGATTACCAGTCGGTGGTCGTTGCCACTGTTGTAAGTCAATTGCTTTCTAACGGCAAGGCAGGTCTTATCGATCTCAATCTCAACAAGCAGCAGAAGGTGCTGGCGGCTTCTTCCAACGTGCTGTACTGGAAAGACTACTCCGTGCTTTGCCTAAACGGAAGGGCGCGCGAGGGACAGTCACTTGAGGAGGTGCGCGACCTGCTGCTCTCCCAGGTGAAGCTGCTAGGCGAGGGTAAGTTTGATGAAACGCTTATTAAGGCCATCACAGGTAATTTTAAGGTGCAGGAACTGCAGGGGTTGGAAAGTAATGAAAACCGGGCGGTGACCATGATGAACAGTTTTATACAGCATAAGGGCGCAGACTGGGATAAGGATGTGGCTTTTGTAGACAAGACCGGGGCAGTGAGCCGGCAGGAGGTGATAGATTTTGTGAATAAGTACCTGCGCAACAATTACGTTGTCGTATTTAAACACAAGGGGGAGAGCGACAGAAGAGAAAAGGTGGATAAACCCCAGATCACGCCCGTTGTCACCAACAATGATGCCCAGTCGGATTTTGCGCGGCGTATTGACTCCATGCCTTCGAGCCCGCTCCGCCCGGTGTGGGTCGACTACAAAAAAGAGATCGGGAGGGCGAAGGCCGGGATTGCAGATGTGCTGTATGTACAGAATAAGGAGAATGACCTGTTCCGGTTGTACTACCGCTTTGATATCGGAAGCTGGAACAGCCTCGAACTGGGACTTGCTGCAGGGTATCTCCAGTACCTGGGAACGGATAAGTTCAGTGCGGAGGAGATTAGTCGCCAGTTCTACAATATTGCCTGTAATTTCAGCATCTCACCGGACAAGGAGTACACGACAGTGACTATCAGTGGGTTGCAGGAGAATTTTCAGGCTGCGGTGAAACTATTTGAAGACCTGATCCGGAATTGCCGGCCCGATGAGAACGCCCTTGAGCAATTGAAGGCCCGGCTTCACAAAGCCAGGGCCGATGCCAAGCTCAACAAAACCGCCATTGCACGCGGGCTGAACAACTATGCCATGTACGGCCCTCAGAACCCGTACAATCATCAGCTCTCCGACAGCGCGCTACAGGGCGTTACGGCTTCCCGTCTCACCGAGATACTCCATGCCGTCTTTCAGTACCGGCATACAATTATCTATTACGGTCCGCAGTCGCTCAACACATTCACGGCAGCTATCCGGAACCTGCACCGGCTACCGAAGGCCTTCCAGCCGGCACCCCAGGCTGTGAAGTTTGAAAAACAGGATATTGGAAAAAGCAGGGTGCTGTTCACGCCCTACGATATGGTGCAGGCCGAGATCACCTGGGTGACCAACAACGAGCTGTACGATCCGGCCCGGACGGCGGTGATCGACCTGTTTAATAATTACTTTGGTGGCAGCATGTCGTCGATCGTTTTTGGCACCATCCGGGAATCGAAGGCCCTGGCCTATTCGACCTATGCCTTTTATGCGACGCCCGATAAAAAACAAGACCGGTACAGTACCGTGGCCTATGTCGGCTGTCAGGCCGATAAGATGGAAGAGGCCCTTGCGGCAATGAACGAGTTGCTCACCGACCTGCCCAGATCGGACGGGGCGCTTGAGGCAGCCCGGGAGAGCATTTTGAAGGATATTGCCAGCCAGCGCATCACACAGGACGATATCATATTCAGCTACCTGGCAGCCCAACGGCTGGGGCTGGAAACCGACCTGCGCAAACAGGTGTACGAGCGGGTGCCCTCTCTTGGCTTCGAGGACGTCCGGCAGTTCCATGGCCGGTCGGTTTCGGGGAAACCCTTTATCTATTGTGTGGTGGGCTCCGCCGATAAGGTGGACATGGAAGTGCTCCGCCGGCTTGGCGAAGTGAGGCAGGTGAGCCTGGAGGATATCTTCGGATACTGACCCGGGCATCTCCGCCGCGGGTTTTTGGGAATAATTCGGTATCTTCGCCCACTGACCAAAAACATTATTTTTTCATATTTTACCGCGTAATACCTATCTTTGCGCCTCCTTAAAATTGTATGGGTAAACAACCACTGATCAAACAGGATGGAATTATTTTAGAAGCCTTGTCCAATGCGATGTTCAAGGTAAAGCTGGAGAACGGGCATGAGATAGTGGCAACCATTTCCGGAAAAATGCGGATGAACTACATCCGGATCCTGCCGGGTGATAAAGTGGGGGTGGAGATGAGCCCGTACGATTTGTCAAGAGGAAGGATCAATTTCAGATATAAATAGAAATTAAAAGCCTAGAGATGAAAGTAAGAGCATCTATTAAAAAAAGAAGTGTCGACTGCAAGATCGTGCGCAGAAAGGGCAGATTGTATGTGATCAACAAAAAGAACCCCCGCTTCAAACAGCGGCAGGGTTAAGGTTTGCGGAAAATAAAAATTAAAAATAAACAATAGCATATGGCTCGTATCGCCGGCGTGGATCTGCCAAAGAATAAAAGAGGAGAAATTGGTCTTACCTATATATATGGTATAGGCCCCTCCACTGCAAAGTATATTCTTGAAAAATCTGGTATCAGTGTAGACAAGAAAGTAAATGAGTGGGATGATGACGAATTGAACGCCATTCGTTCGACCATCACCAACGAGTTTAAAGTGGAGGGACAATTGCGGTCTGAGGTTCAGATGAGCATCAAACGTCTTCTTGACATAGCCTGCTACCGTGGCCTGCGTCATCGTAAGGGATTGCCGGTTCGCGGCCAGCGCACCCGCACCAACAGCCGCACCCGTAAGGGCAAGCGTAAAACAGTTGCAGGAAAGAAAAAAGCTGCTAAGAAATAATAAGTAGCCGTGTGCCGCACTCGCATTTAGATGCGACAGGGCACGGTTCACCGGGCGCAGCCCGGGTTTTTATAAACATTAACAGATTACCTCCAATCAGGATCAAACATGGCAAAAGGACAGACCAGCGCAAAGGCCGCTGCGAAAAAAAGGATCGTAAAAGTAGATTCTTACGGCGACGCGCATATTAGTGCCAGCTTCAACAATCTCATCATTAGCATCACCAACAAGAACGGTCAGGTGATTTCCTGGAGCAGTGCAGGAAAGATGGGCTTCAGGGGCTCCAAGAAGAACACCCCATATGCAGCTCAGATGGCTGCTTCAGATGCCGCCAAAACTGCTTCCGATGCAGGCGTGAAGAAGGTGGACGTATTTGTAAAGGGGCCGGGTTCGGGACGGGAAAGCTCGATCCGCGCACTGTCCAATTCCGGTATTGAAGTGGTGATGATCAAAGACATCACCCCGCTTCCTCACAACGGATGCCGTCCACCCAAGAAAAGAAGAGTATAGTTTTATTTACATTCATAAACGGGCCGGTGATTGATTTTTAAGATTTTTACTGATCGCCGGTCTTCACTAAAAAATCGATCATTCGACTATGGCACGTTACACAGGCCCAAAAACAAGAATATGCCGCATCTTCGGAGAACCCATTCTGGGGAGCGCCAAATATCTTACAAAAAACAGCTTTCCTCCGGGACAGCATGGACCTACCCGCAGGCGTAAGGCTCCGGGTGAATATGCCCTTCAGCTTAAGGAAAAACAGAAGGCTAAATACACTTACGGTGTACTGGAAAAACAATTCCGCAAAACTTTTGAAGCTGCGTCCCGCATCAAGGGTGTTACGGGCGAGAATCTTATGAGGTTACTGGAGGCCCGCCTCGACAACACCGTTTACCGTCTGGGTGTAGCTCCTTCGCGGCCTGCTGCCCGGCAACTGGTGTCGCACAAGCATATTACGGTGAATGGTCAGGTGGTGAACATCCCCTCCTATCAGTTGAAACCCGGAGACGTTGTGGGTTTGAAAGAAAAGGATAAGGCAAATGAGTCGCTTACCGGCGCAATGCGGGGAAAGAACGTCAAGTTCGGCTGGTTAGACTGGAATGAAGCGGAAATGAGGGGAACATTCGTTACCTATCCGGACAGAGAAAACGTTCCCGAGAACATCAAGGAGCAACTGATCGTGGAGCTGTATTCCAAGTAACGGCTACAACCGGGTTCCGGCATTTATTCATCAGCTAAATTTTACATTTTAATATGGCCATTTTAAATTTCCAGAAACCAGAAAAGATCATCTTGCAGAAGGCTACGGATTTTGAAGCTCAGTTTGAGTTTCGCCCGCTTGAGCCCGGTTTTGGCGTTACTATTGGCAACGCTTTGCGCAGAGTGCTGCTGAGTTCCCTGGAGGGTTATGCGATCATTGGTGTGCGTATCGAAGGAGTGGATCACGAATTCGCAACTATCAAGGGAATATCTGAGGACGTGGTGGAGATCATCCTTAACCTGAAACAGGTCCGTTTTAAAAAGAGACTGGATAATGACCTGGCACTGGAAAAGGTAAATCTGAGCATTAAAAATAAAAGCGAATTCACTGCGGGTATCATTGGTGAGGCTTCCCAAAGCTTCGAGATCATGAACCCCGACCTGCTGATCTGCACGCTCGACCCATCGGCTAAGCTGGATATCGAGCTCACAATAGCCAAGGGGCGCGGCTACGTTCCGGCTGAAGAGAACAAGGTAAAGGACGCACCATTCGGGTATATTCCTACCGACGCGATCTTCACCCCGATCAAGAACGTGAAGTACGCAATCGAAAATACACGTGTGGAGCAGCGCACCGACTACGAAAAGCTGATCATGGAAGTTGCAACCGATGGCACTATCCATCCGGAGGAAGCAGTTAAGCAGGCCAGCCGGATCCTGATCCAGCACCTGATGATCATTACAGACGAGAATATCACTTTCGATAGCAAAGAAGACAAAAAAGAGGACGTAGTGGACGAGCAGATGCTGCAATTGCGCAAAGTGCTGAAAACACCACTGGAAGACCTCGACCTTTCCGTTCGTGCATTCAACTGCCTGAAAGCGGCAAAGATCAATTCGCTGAGCGAACTGGTGCAATACGAGCAGGAGGACCTGATGAAATTCAGGAATTTCGGTCAGAAATCACTGGCGGAAATTGAACAGGTGCTCTCCGAACGGGGGCTGCATTTCGGAATGGACCTCAGCAAAATGGGTGTAGATAAAGAAGAGTATTAATACGGCGGTAGCGCCATCAATCACCAAGGGCTGTAATTCCTGACACGGTACAGCTCCATAAAAAAAACGTCATGCGTCACGGAGACAAAATCAACAACCTCGGCAGAACTGCCTCACATCGTAAAGCATTACTGAGAAATCTGGCTCGCGAGCTGATTCTGCACAAGCGGATCGTTACCACGCTCGCCAAGGCAAAAGCGCTGCGCACCTATGTGGAGCCCCTGATCACGAAAAGCAAAGACAATACCACACACCAGCGCAGAGTAGTGTTCAGCTACCTGCAGGATAAAGCCATTGTTGCTGAACTTTTCGGCCCGGTGGCTGAAAAAATCGGAGGTCGCCCCGGGGGGTATACCCGGGTGATCAAATTGGGCACCCGCCACGGTGACAATGCCGAGACCGCACTGATCGAGCTCGTCGATTTCAACGAGGTGTATGGTAAAGGCAAGGGCGAAGTTAAAGAGACAGCTAAACGGACGCGTCGTGGAAGAACGGCAAAAAAAGCCGGCCCGAAGGCTGAAGCCGAAGTCGCTGGAGAAACGCCTGCACAGACTGAAATCCCGGCACCGCAGGCGGCAGAGAAACCCGCAGCGGCAAATGATACCACCACCGCCTCGGCTGAGGAAACGCCGGAAGAGAAGGCTTAGTTTCGGCGAAAAAATAAATCTTTATACAGAGGTTGTTTCAAACGAAGCGACCTCTTTTTGTTTAGGGAAGAATGGGGCGACCCTTTATAAGGGCCCCCTGCCAACAACGAACGTTCAGCAAATACAGTAAAGAGGACGTTGTTGATAAGTATCGCCGGCCAACCCCACCCGGTTGGGTGTTTTGGCCAAACTCTGTGCTATCGCTTCGGAAGCGCCATCTGCACATCGGCGTCTTGTCGTCTCTATTATCTCGGAGCTGGAAGATTGTCAGCAGGGCCGGTTTCCGGACCCAGTCGCCCGGAATCTGAGGGGGGAGCGTGCCCGGAACCCCCTCTGCCCAGAAGGGGGAGGTGGTTGATAAAGGCTTTCTCCATTGTTTTTTGTATGCGTGTCCACCCCGTCTTCCTCAGCAGCCGATTTTTGTAAGATTCTCTCAGCGTCTTCTTCAACAGTTCGGCTTCGGATTTTTCGTAGTCCGTCTGCGGATCATTTTTTATGATTCTTCTTTCCATCACGAGGATTCGTTTAAAGTGTTTCAAAAAACTCGGGAAGGGGTCTTTCTAAAGTTAAAGAAAAGCTTCGAAATCTTCGGATTTTTCTCCTCCATCAGCAGATTCTCAAAATTTTATCTTATCATCCCCTGAAAATTGGTTTAATTTGCAAAATTTTCACGGAATGAATGCTTCCCCGAAACAGGCGACCGCGATCCTCTTATTAGCTGATGGAACACTACATTACGGAAGGGCTTTTGGCAAGATAGGCACCACCGTGGGTGAAATATGTTTTAATACCGGGATGACGGGCTACCAGGAGGTATTCACCGACCCCAGCTACTACGGGCAGGTTGTGATCATGAATGCCGTCCACGTGGGAAATTACGGTGTAAAAGACGCCGATATTGAGTCCGACGGCGTGAAGATCCGCGGGCTGATCTGCCGTAATCTGGAAGAGCAGTACAGCCGGAAACTGGCTCAGGGTTCCCTGGAAGATTACCTGGTACAGAATAACGTTGTTTGTATAGAAGACGTGGATACCCGGGCACTGGTTACCCATATCAGGGAAAAAGGAGCGATGAACTGTATCATTTCTTCTGAGATCAGTGACCTGGAGGAACTGCGTAAGCAACTTGCCGCCACCCCGCCAATGGCAGGCCTTGAACTGGCCAGCGAGGTAAGCACCCGCGAATCCTACACCAGGGGAGACGAAAACGCCAATATCCGCATCGCTATGATCGACTATGGCACCAAACAGCATATTATCGAATGTATGGTACAGCGGGGGGCCTATGTAAAGGTATTTCCAGCGAAAACAACACTGGAGGAACTAAAGTCGTTTAATCCCGACGGCTATTTTATATCCAATGGTCCCGGCGATCCGGCCGCTATGGAATATGCCGTCGATACCGTGAAGGAAGTGCTTGCTGAGCATAAACCCCTGTTCGGCATATGCCTGGGGCATCAACTGCTCGCGCTGGCCAACGGGATACCGACCTTTAAAATGCACCACGGGCACCGGGGGCTGAACCATCCGGTAAAAAATCTGCTTACCGGAACCTGCGAGATCACCACCCAGAATCACGGGTTCGGTATTGATCCGGAGGCGGTGCGGCAGGCGAGTAATGTAGAAGTGACACATGTGAACCTGAACGACCAGTCGATCGAAGGCATCCGGTTGAAAGATCGACCTGCATTTTCCGTGCAGTACCACCCGGAAAGCACACCCGGCCCGCACGATAGCCGGTATTTATTTGATGATTTTATCAACCTCATCAAATCGCATGTAAAGACGGAATAATTTCTATACCTGTTCCCGGGTTTCATCTTTTTGCGGGGCAGTTTCTTAAGCAGCATCGATTATGAAAATAGCCATCATCAACGGGCCGAATTTAAACCTCCTCGGAAAAAGGGAGCCAGATGTGTACGGCAGCCTCAGTTTCGAGCAGTATTTTGCGATCCTGCAGAATCAGTTTCCCCAGGTCGAATTTTCCTATTTTCAAAGCAACATCGAGGGAGAGCTGGTGGATGCGCTCCAAAAACTGTCGGCCGACGCAACCGGGATCATTTTTAATCCTGCAGCTTATACTCACACCTCTGTGGCACTTGGCGACGCTATTGCCGCTATCCCCACCCCCGTTATCGAAGTCCACATCAGCAATGTGCACGGAAGGGAGGAATTCCGGAAAATATCCCATGTGTCTGCTAAATGCCGGGGCACCATCAGCGGACTGGGACTGAGAGGCTATGCCCTCGCAGTGGACTTTTTCGTTGCCGGCTCCGAAGGCTGACCAGTTTTTTCTCTCAATCGTTCCACGTCTCAACCAATGTCTTTTGCCCGGGGCCCGTTCCCTATCCCAAAAGGTTAAAATCTGGCGCTATCCTTGCGACATCTTCATTTTTTGTACTAAAGTTGTTAATTTAGGCATCATGCGTTGGATAATATGCCTGTTTTTATTGTTTGCCGCCGGGGGCGTTTTTGCCCAATGGAAGGATTACCGGCTGATCAACGACGGGAAGGACACCGTTAACCGGATCGACCAGCAGGATCGCCGGCAGAGAGAATGGATCGTGCGGGTGGAAAGGCTACGTGGTGAGCCCGGCTATGAAGAGGAGGGAGAATACGTTGATAACCGCAAGGAGGGGGAATGGCGGATCTTTAATCTTATGGGCGACCTGATCGGGATTGAACAGTACCGCTGGGGAAATAAGGACGGCCTTGCCCAGTATTTTACGATCAATGGCGGACTTCGCATGGAGCAACACTGGAAAGCCCTGAACCCCGACAAACAGTTCGATACCATACAGGTGGAGGACGTCGACAAACTGAACACTTATCGCACCGTGGTGGTCAAGAATGAAGGGGCTGCCCTCAAACACGGAGTGTGGAAGTATTACGACGCCGAAGACGGCAGCCTGATCCGGGCCGAGACCTATGTGCTGGGTAAGCTCGAATCCAACGACGCGGTCGTGGCACAGCCCCAGCAACCCAAGGAGGTACCCAAGCCCAAAGAAGTGCTGGAATTTGAGCAGCAGAAGGGCCGGAAAAAGATCCGCTATCAGGATGGCAGCACCCTATAGCGGAAATCGGACAAGTCCCGGAATATTCGCCGGCGATTTAACGAAATGAAAAAAACACCTGATAATTTGCCCAAGTTTTGTGCCTTTTTACGTGGCGTGAACGTAAAGGGAACATCGATGAAAATGGCAGAAGTATGCGCTGTATTCGAGAAACAAGGCATGAAAAATGTATCGTCAGTTCTGGCTTCGGGTAATATTCTGTTTGTTTCCGATAAACAGGCAAACGAATTAAGAGTATTGATGGAAAAGGCGATGTCGGCACGTTTCGGTTACGAAGCGTTTCTTTTTGTAAAGAATGAAAACGAGATAGCAACCATTGTTAGCCGGAATCCTTTTGAGGCTCATCCCGATTTTCATATTTACTGTTTTGTGGGTGCTGATGCAGTTGAAAAAACACTGCTGTTGGAGTTTGAAAAGTCGACAAGGTTAGCCGGAGAGGAAGCTCAGATTGTAGGAAACAATTTCTATTGGAAAACACCCAAGGGCAGTACGCTTGACTCGGGTTTCGGAAAAATACTGGGCAGAAAAAACCTTAAAAATGTCTTTACTTCCCGCAACCTGAATACTTTTGAAAAGGTGCTGAAGAAAATGTAGCGGAGTGTCTGCTTTTTATATACGCGTTATCAGTTATTTCTTATCAGTCGTTGCCTGTTTTGTTTATACAGATACTGAACCCGAACCGTCGTTTTACGGCCGGTCCGGTTCAGTAGCCGAATCTTGACTATAACGAGGTGTTAAGGAACCGTTACCAGGGTAACCAGGTCGCCGTTGGGATCCTCAGGTTGGGGCCGGGGCGTTTCCCCTGGTTTGCAAAAAGCAGTGACAGGAACGATATAGTTAAGTATTCCATCAATGGGAGTGCAAACTACTATCAACCTCCCTCGTCTGATACAACCTACTGGGCGCTCAGTGGTAGGATAGAAGGGCTGGAAAAGTCTGTCCACCGGTTATTGCTTTCGTCTATATCGGCTGTTTCCTGCAAGGGGTCGAGCTGAATGGCCACTACCTTTTTGTCTTTCATAAACACCTTTGTCAGCCTGTTTTCATTTAGCCGCCATATCTGAGCTGGAATCCGGTCTGTCTCCGTAGTGCCGTCGGCAAAGGTCCACTGGATGATCAGGGGCATCACCAGCCCGCCTCTGTTGGCAAAAGCCATCTCGTAAAAATGTTTTTCCACTGTTTTTTTTTGTTCACCGTCTTTGCTGTTCCGGATGTTGGGGTCGACCTGGAAATATTTTACGTTTTCGATGGCAATATCACAGGGGTCAGTTCCGTAGAACCACCCCCGCCAGAACCAGTCGAGGTCCTCTCCGCTGGCGTCTTCCAAGGTGCGGAACAGGTCTGCCGGTGTCGGATGTTTGAAGGCCCAGCGCCGGGCATAGGTTCTGAATGCGTGGTCAAACGCTTCGGGGCCGAGAATGGTCTCCCGCAGGATATTCATCGCTGCGGCAACTTTGCCGTACGCGTTATTGCCGAACTGGAGAATGTTATCCACGTTGGTCATGATCGGCTCCAGCGCTTCTTTGGGGGAGCTCATGTATTTTACGATGGTGCGGGCCGGCCCCCTGCGGGAAGGGAAACTCGTGTCCCAGGCCTGTTCGGCAATATATTCCACGAAGGAGTTCAGGCCCTCGTCCATCCAGCTCCATTGCCGCTCGTCGTTGTTGATGATCATGGGAAAAAAATTATGCCCCACTTCATGTATGATCACGCCGATCATACCCCATTTCACGGCATCGGTATACTGACCGTTCCTGTCGGCCCGGCCGAAGTTAAAGCAGATCATAGGATATTCCATGCCGTTAGAAGCTTCAACGCTCTGGGCTACCGGGTAGGGATAGGGTATGGTGTGGTGGGAATATATTTTGAGGGTGTGAGCCACAACTTTGGTGGAATATTTACTATATAGGGGATATGCTTCTTTTCCGTAGAAGCTCATGCACATCACTTTTTTGCCTTCAATATAGGTGGGCATGGCGTCCCAGACAAATTTCCGGGAAGAGGTCCAGGCGAAATCGCGTACATTCTCGGCGCGGAATTTCCAGGTCTTTTTTGCCTTGTTTTTGGAACGTTCGGCTTTTTTAGCTTCTGCGAGGGTCACAATCTCCACCGGCTCTTTTGCGGTTTGTGCCTTTTCCCATCTGGAGAGTTGGGTGGGGCTCAGGTTTTCCTGGTAATTCAGACATTCGCCGGTGGCTCCTACCACGTGATCGGCCGGCACGGTGAAGGCCACATCGAAGTTTCCGAAACTAAGGGCGAATTCCTTGTTGGCGAACTGGTGGTTCTGCCATCCTTCAAAATCGCTGTACACGCAAAGGCGCGGGTACCACTGCGTCATGGTGAACAGGTAGTTGTCGTTGTCGGGGAAATATTCATAACCACCACGGCCACCCGATTGCATGCGGTTGGTGATGCGGTAATTCCAGGCTATTTTTAATACGAATTGCTGTCCGGGTTTCAGGGTAACGGGTAGATCCACCCGCATCATGGTACGGTTGATCTGGTAGGGCAGATCTTTGCCGGCGGCATCGGTGAGGCTGGTGATATTGACGCCGTAGCCGTTGTCGGTTCTGTCCTGCTCCCATTTTTTCACCTGCCCGGTACTAAGCTGCTGAGGCATGGTGGTGCTGAGTTGGTAATTAGCATTGTTGACCGAGCTGTGCTGGTTTTCGTCGAGCTGGAACCAAAGGTAATCGAGCGGGTCGGGAGAGTTGTTGAAATAAGTGACGGTTTCGTTTCCCGTGAGGGTCTGGTTCGCCTCGTCTAGATCACAGCGGATATCGTAATCCACCCGTTGCTGCCAGTACGCCGGGCCGGGGGCGCCGCTGGCGGTCCGATAAACGTTCGGCGTAGGCAGGATCGTTCCCAGTTGTTCGAACTTGTTGCCGTGATGGCTCTCCGGGTTATTGCGGATATCCTGGGCCGTACCATAAAAGAATGTACAGAAATACAGTACCTGCAGTATGAAAAAATTCTTCATAATAAATAGATTAACGGCTGCAATATATAGTTAATACCAGCGGGTTTGGGGTATTGGTACCCGAACCCGTGCCGGCATTTTTATTCCATATTTTCCTTGATTTCTTTTGAAATGTGCACCAGCACTTTATCGATACGCTGTGCGTCCATGTCGATGATCTCGAATTTGAAGCCCTCCCATTCCATAGCGTCTCCTGTCTGCGGAATACGCTCCAACTCCTGCAGGATAAATCCCGCGAGGGTATCGAATTCCTGCTCACCCTCGTTCATCCATTCCGTTTTATCGAACCGGGTCAGAAAATCGTAAAAGGGTATCTGGCCGTCCACAAGATAGCTGCCATCCTCTCTTTCCACGATCTCATAATCGTCCACATGTTGTTCGGGAATATCGCCCACAATAGCTTCCAGGATATCGTTCAGGGTGATCATTCCCAACAGGCTGCCGTATTCGTCTATGATGAAGCAGGAGTGAATTTTCGACTGTTTATACTTTTCCAGTACCTGGTAGGCAGTGTTGTTTTCCGGCACATACAACGGCGGTTTCATCAGGTCTTTGAACAGGGTGCGGTCGCTCGCTACGTACATGTCTTTCAGCGATACCACGCCCTGGATATTGTCGATATGGCCGTCACAGATGGGATACAGCGAATGTGGGTACTGCAATATTTTTTCCCGTATGGCGGCTTCCGTGTCGTTCACATCGAACCAGATCAGGTCGCTGCGGTGGGTCATCAGCGAGGTGATATTCCGGTCGCCCAGGTGAAAGACCCTTTCGATGATCTCCTGTTCGGCCTCTTCAATGGTGCCCTGCTCGGTGCCTTCGTTGATGATGGCCTTGATCTCTTCCTCGGTTACCTGGTTATCGGTGGTTTTGATATTGAACAGCTTCACCAGCAAAAGGGTGGAATTGGACAGCAGCCAGATAAAAGGATGGGCAATATATCCCAGTATCCGCATGGGCCTTGCTATGAGCTTGGAAACGGTTTCGGGCTTTGCCAGCCCCAGTCGTTTCGGCAGCAGTTCGCCCAGCACCATGGAGAAATAGGTGATGATGATCACGATAACGGCGGTAGCCACCCCTCCGCTATAAGGCCGGATGAGCTCAAAACGATTCAGATAAGCTACAAAATCGGACTTCAACTGTTCTCCAGACAGGATACCGGTCAGGATACCAATAAGGGTGATGCCGATCTGGACGGTGGAAAGGAAGGTGTCAGGATGGCTGGCCAGCTTCAGGGCTTCCCTGGCAGCCGTATCGCCTTTATTGGCCTGCGCTTCCAGCCTGGCTTTCCGGGCAGATACGAGGGCTATTTCTGCCATTGAGAACACGCCGTTCAAGAGAATAAGCCCAAGAATTAGAAAGATTTCTCCCATTTATAAAAAAATTTATCTGCCGGCTTGCCCAATTTCCGATTATCGCTAAGCTACAGGAAATTTAAACGGCAATAATAAAAGTGCCGGCCAGCCCCGCTGCCACTTTGCAAAAGTAGGCAAGGAAAGTGTACGCTGATAGGCTGCAAACCATTATTTTTGTATTTACAAAACTGCAAGAAGTTGGCATTGATCAAAAGCATTTCGGGGATTCGCGGAACGATAGGCGGGCGAACCGGAGAGAATCTGACCCCCCCCGATATTGTAAGATTTACCGCAGCTTTTGGTATGTGGCTGCTGAAACGTTCTGAAAACCGTACAATAGTGGTGGGCCGCGACGGCAGGATCAGTGGGCCGATGGTTCAGCACCTGGTCATGAGCACGCTCGCAGGCCTTGGTTTTGAAGTAGTTGACCTGGGTTTGTCGACCACCCCCACGGTGGAGCTCGCTGTTACGGGAGAAAAAGCAGCCGGCGGCATCATCATTACCGCCAGCCATAATCCGCGCGAGTGGAATGCCCTCAAACTGCTGAATGAAAACGGAGAATTTATAAGTGCAACGGATGGAGCAGAAGTGCTTGCTACCGCTGAAAAGGAAGATTTTATTTTTTCGGCGGTGGACAAGCTGGGTGGTTATCGGGAAGACGGTAGCTACCTGCAAAAACATATCGATGCGGTCGTTCGCTACCCCCTTGTGGAGGTCGACAATATCAGCAGCAAAAATTACCGGGTAGTGGTGGACGTGGTGAATTCCACCGGAGCATTGTTTATCCCGCCCTTGCTGAACGCGCTGGGCGTGAAGGAGGTGATCCTGCTGCACGGCGAAGTGGACGGAAAATTTGCGCATAATCCCGAGCCCCTCCCCGAAAACCTGGCGGGCCTCAGCGCTGCGGTGAAAAAACACAAGGCAGACCTGGGTATCGCGGTGGATCCGGATGTAGACCGGCTTTGTTTTGTGTGCGAGGACGGAAGTATGTTCGGGGAAGAATACACCCTGGTGGCTGTGGCCGATTATGTACTGAGCAAAAGGCCTGGTAATACGGTGAGCAATATGAGCAGCACCCGCGCCCTGAAAGAAATTACGCTTAAACACGGGGGAGAATATTACCCGTCGGCGGTGGGGGAGGTGAATGTGGTGACCCGGATGAAACAGGTCAACGCGGTGATCGGCGGTGAAGGCAACGGAGGTATTATTGTGCCCGACCTGCACTATGGCCGGGATGCGCTGATCGGGATAGGGCTTTTTCTCAGCTCTTTGTCGAATCATAAAAACGGTATGAAATCATTCCGGGCAGGCTATCCCGATTATTTTATCTCCAAGAATAAAATCGAGTTGGCTAAAGGGGTGAACGTCGGAGAAGTTTTCGAACAGATCCGGAATAAATACAAAAAACATCCCACTAATACCGAAGACGGACTGAAGATCGAATTCGACAACGACTGGGTGCATCTCCGCACCTCTAATACAGAGCCCATCATCAGGATTTATGCCGAGAGTAATTTTGAAACCACTGCGAACAATATAGCGGCGCGGCTGATGCAGGACATACGCGAGTTCAGCTAAAGGATTGAAGAAAAAAGGACAAAAGCTTATTTTTGCGCCCGGAATTCAATCACCCTTTCCCGGTTGATAGAATTTCACGTATCACATTTTCCTGTGTAATAAAGCTTATCATGCTTCGTTTCTTTTTTCTTACCTCAAACCCACAACATGACCAGGATCTATTTTGACAACGCCGCCACCACCCCTATTGATGAAAGGGTGCTGGAGGCAATGATGCCTTTTCTCACCGATAAGTTTGGCAATCCGTCCTCCATATATTCGTATGGGCGCGAGAGCCGGATGGCCGTTGAAACTGCACGCAAGTCCGTGGCGGCTATACTGCACGCTCACCCTGCTGAAATATTTTTCACCTCTGGAGGAACCGAAAGCTCCAACACGGCGATCACTTCCTCCGTACGTGATCTCGGCTGCAGGCAGATCATCACGTCACATATTGAACACCATGCCACCCTGCATACGGTGGAATATCTGCAGCAGCGCGGGGAGGCCGGGGTGCGGTATGTAGACGCGCTACCCAACGGTCATATCGACCTACAACACTTGCAGCGGCTGCTTGATGAAAGTCGCGAAAAAACCCTGGTATCCCTGCTACACGCTAACAACGAGATCGGTAATATGCTGGATCTGCAGGAAGCGGGAGAAATCTGCAAACAGCATGAGGCGATCTTCCATGCAGATACCGTACAAACGGTGGGGCATTTTCCCTTTAATCTCAGGGCGACCCCCGTTCACTTCATCACCGGATCGGGACATAAATTTCATGGCCCCAAAGGAGTGGGGCTGCTTTATATCAACGAGAATGTGAAGATCAGCCCCTATATCCACGGCGGGGCGCAGGAGCGGAATATGCGGGCGGGAACCGAAAATGTGTACGGCATTGTGGGCTTTGCAAAAGCCCTGGAAATTGCCGCCGGCAGCTATGAGCAGAGCCGCACGTACATCGGGGGGCTAAAATCATATATGATGGAGCAACTCTCCCGCCACATTCCTGCCGCGCGCTTTAACGGCGATCCGCTGGGCAGCTCCCTTTACACCGTGCTCAGCGTCTCTTTTCCAAAGACCGAAAAGTCGGAGATGATCCTGTTTAACCTGGATATCAATAATATCTGCGCAAGCGGGGGAAGCGCCTGTAGCAGCGGGGCCGACCAGGGCTCCCATGTGATAAGGGCCATATATGATGATCCCGGCAGGGTGACCGTCCGGTTCTCTTTCAGTAAGTTTAACAGCAGGGAAGAGATCGACACCGTCGTTGACCAGCTTGTTACCCTGATTTAGTATATTCATTTCCGTGATATGACCACCTACGTCCTTGGCGTTGATATTGGTACCAGCAGTACAAAAGCCGTGGCTTATTCCTCCGACGGAAAAACGTTGGGCCACGCTGCTCGATCCTACGGTTTTATTTCGCCACACGCCGGATACCATGAACTGGATCCCCAATTGTTGTTTGAGGCAACGTTGGCTGTGATCGAAGAGGCCGTACGCGAACAGTCTCACAAACAGCTTGCCGGGATCAGCTTCAGCGCAGCCATGCACGGACTGATCGCGGTGGACGAAGAAGGCGCGCCGCTGACCAATATGGTGACCTGGGCAGACCTTCGCAGCAGTGCATACGCCAAAAAATTGCGGAATAGCGCAATAGGAGCCGCCCTGTACCAGCGAACGGGAACACCTATTCACCCCATGTCCCCGCTGTGCAAACTTATGTGGATGCGGGATCATCAGCCGGAAATATTTGGCCGGGCACACCGGTTTATTGCTATAAAGGAGTATGTTTTTTTTCATCTTTTCGGTGATTTTGTCATCGATCACTCCCTGGCTTCGGCCACGGGATTGTTCGATATTCACACCCGCCGGTGGGATCCTGCGGCGCTCCGGGAGGCAGGTGTCGACGCGGGACGCTTGTCCAGACCGGTTCCCGCGGGGTATATACTCGAGGGCCTGAAGCCGGTATATGCCCGTAGAATGGGTATCGATAGCCAACTGCCGTTTATTGCCGGCGCAAGCGATGGCTGCCTGTCGCAGTTAGGCAGTAACGCCCTGCAGCATAAAGACGTCTCTCTCACCATCGGTACCAGCGGAGCTATCCGGGTGATGAGCGACAAACCCTTACAGGATACCGGCCAGGGGATATTTAATTACCTCCTGACCGACCACCTGTACATTGCCGGCGGGCCGGTGAATAACGGCGGCAACGTGCTGCAATGGTTTGCCCGGTCGTTCCTGCGGCGGGGAGAGATGGATACGGCGGATTATACCTCGTTCATAGAAGAAGCCATGGAGGCCCCCGCCGGCTCGGAGGGGCTGATATTGCTGCCCTATATCCATGGCGAACGTGCACCGGTTTGGGATGCCGGGGCGAAGGGCATTTTTTATGGGATCAGCAGCGATCACAACATTGCGCATTTTATGCGCGCAAGCCTGGAAGGCGTGGCCTTCGGATTATACGGGATCCTGCAAACACTGGAAACGCTCATCGGGCCGGTGGAAAATATTTACGCCAGTGGTGGTTTTGTCAGATCTCACCAATGGGTGTCGCTGATGGCCGACGTGCTGGGTAAAAAATTGATGGTTATGGAGGGCGAAGATGCTTCCGCGACGGGCGCCGCTATCATAGGCCTGCAAGCCTTGGGCATTATCGACGGCTTTGCCCGGATACGGCCTTTTTTCGAGATTGGAGCCAGCTTTGCGCCCAATATGCAGCAACACGCCGTTTATCGCAAAAACTATGAAGTTTACAACCGCCTGTACGAGGCCTTCCGGAGGGCAAAACCGGAAAGACCGGCTCAGCCGGCCTCCGGTTAGCTTACAATCCCGATCTTTGCCGGTATAATCACTCAATTATGCAAATAGGAATAGTTGGCCTGGGTAAGATGGGATTTAATCTTGCCCTGAATCTTCACGAAAAGAAATTTGAAGTGGTGGCTTACGATATAGCTGCTGAAGCAAGGGAGCGTGTGGCTGCCGAAGGGGTCGCGGCAGAAGGCTCGCTGCAACTGATGCTGAAGCGGTTAACGGGAAAAAAGATTTGTTGGTTGATGGTGCCTTCGGGAAAGATCGTAGACGATACCCTGCTTGCGCTTACGCCAATGCTGGCGCCCGGCGACATTGTCATCGACGGCGGTAATTCTCATTATAAAGATTCGGTACGAAGGCAACAATTGCTTTCGGAAAAAGGAATTGAATTTCTCGACTGTGGCACCAGCGGCGGTGTGAGCGGGGCCCGGGAGGGAGTATGCGCTATGGTGGGAGGTCGGAAGGAAGTGTTCGAATACTGTGAGCCTGTGTTTAAAGCCATAGCGGTTCCCGGCGGATACCTTTATTGCGGTGAGCCCGGGAGCGGGCATTTTATTAAAATGGTGCACAATGGGATTGAATACGGGATGATGCAGTCTATGGCAGAAGGGTTCGAGCTGATGCACGAGAGTGAATACGTATTCGATAACGCAGCCATTGCCGGTTTATGGAACCAGGGATCGGTGATCCGGTCCTGGCTGATGGAATTGATGCACGATGCTTTCGCAAAAGACGGAAACCTGGAGGCGATCCGGGGCGTGATGCATTCTTCAGGCGAAGCAAAATGGATGCTGGAGACAGCCCTGGATAAAAACGTCGCCACGCCGGTGGTGGCGCTCTCCCTGCTGATGCGGTACCGCTCGCTCAAAGAGGATACCTTTTCGGGCAAAGTAGTGGCTGCCCTGCGGAATGAATTTGGGGGCCATGCCGTTGAAGCGGCGCTGCCCGCGTCGGAGTGAGTAAGGATTAAAATGCGTGCCGCACATTCCGGGAGCGGGTAGATCGTATGTCCGACATCGCAGAGGCCGGGCCGGGCTCCGAAGCTGCGGCGCTGCTCGCGGTTGTGTTGACCACCGCGACCTGCCGTGTGCTCGAATCCTTTTACTTCAGCATGTTCTTCACTTCATTGAGCTTCATCAGTGCTTCAACGGGTGTGAGCCGGTTGATATCAACATTTTCCAGCAACTGACGGATATCGCGGAAGGTTTCACTGTGCGCGTCGAAAATTGAAAGCTGCACTTTCGGGGACGAGATATTTTGTACGGCCTGCCGGGTATCATCGCCAACCTGCTTTTTTTCCAGTTCATTGAGTATTTCGTTGGCCCTCTGTATGAGTTCAGGCGGCATCCCGGCCATCCTCGCCACGTGTATCCCGAAGCTATGGGTGCTGCCACCCGCTGCCAGCTTTCTCAGAAAGATCACCTTGTTGCCCACTTCCCGGTTCGTGATATGGAAGTTCTTTACCCGCGGCAACACCTTCTCCAGCTCATTCAATTCGTGGTAGTGCGTGGCGAACAGCGTTTTTGGACAATGCGGAGAATTGTGCAGGTATTCGGCAATGCTCCAGGCAATGGAAATGCCGTCGTAGGTGGAGGTGCCCCTTCCGATCTCGTCAAGCAGGATCAGGCTGCGCGAAGAAATGTTATTGATGATGCTGGCGGTTTCGTTCATCTCTACCATAAAGGTGGATTCGCCGCCGCTCAGGTTATCACTTGCCCCGACCCTTGTAAATATTTTATCCGTCAACGGGATACTTGCTTTTTCAGCCGGCACAAAGCTTCCCATATGCGCCATGAGTGTGATCAGCGCCGTTTGTCGCAGCACCGCGCTTTTCCCACTCATGTTGGGGCCTGTCAGAATGATGATCTGCTGCCCCTGCGGGTCCAGAGAGATGTCGTTGGCGATATAGGTGTCACCATCGGACAGGTTCCGCTCTATCACCGGGTGCCTGCTTTCCGTTAGCATAAGTGCGCCGCCGGTGTGAAGTTCCGGTTTGTGGTAATTGTACCGGACGGCGTTGACCGCAAAACAAAGCAGGCAATCCATCACTGCGAGCACATTTCCGTTTTGTTGCATGGGCGCCAGGTGCAGTTGCAGCTCTTCCAGCAGTTGTTCGTAAAGTGCGGTCTCTATTGCGATGATCTTTTCTTCCGCACCGGTGATCTTTTCTTCGTATTCCTTGAGCTCAGGGGTGATATAACGTTCCGCGCCGGTCAGCGTTTGTTTGCGGATCCAGTCTTCGGGCACCTTGTGTTTATGTGAATTGGTCACTTCTAGATAATATCCGAACACATTGTTGAAGCCGATCTTCAGGCTGTTGATACCGGTTCTTTCGGTTTCCCGTTGTTGCAGGGTGACCAGGTATTGTTTTCCCCCTGAGGCGATAGCGCGCAGTTCATCGAGTTCGGCAGAGATGCCCGCATTAATCACGCCTCCCTTGCTCACCTGTACGGGCGGTTGCTCCACGATCTCCCGGGTGATTTTTTCGAAGGTGCTGCTGCAGGGATCGAGTGTGCCGGCAAGCCGTTGCAGCAATGTGTTTTCGGCATCCGTGCATTTTTCTTTGATCTGCCGGATCTGTTCCAGGCCCCGCGCCACTTGCACCACTTCCCTGGGAGTTGCCTTTCTCATGGCAATCCGGCTCACCAACCGCTCCACATCGCCGCAGAGCTTGAGATGGCCCGTGAGCCCGCTTCGGAGATCCACCTCTTTTATTAAAAATGCTACCAGCTCCAGCCGTTCATTGATCCGGGTGATATCGGTCAGGGGCATCACGATCCATCTTTTCAGCAAACGGGCGCCCATGGGGGTCACGGTATTGTCCAATATCTGGAGCAACCCCCGGTTCTCGCCGGTGCTGTTCCCCAGCAGCTCCAGATTACGGACGGTAAACCGGTCCATCCAAAGGTGTTCGTTCCGGTCGATCCGTTGCAGCGAGTGGATGTGCTGGAGATTCGGGTGTTCGGTATGCCGCAGATAGTGCAGGGCAGCGCCGGCAGCTATGATGGCTTCCTCCTGCCCGTCTATCCCAAATCCTTTGAGGGAATGTGTCTGGAAATGTTTCAGCAGGGTTTCTGTGGCATAAACAGGATCGAATATCCAGCTTTCGAGTGGATAAGAATAAAAGGTGTCGCCAAAGGTTTCTTTAAAATGTTTCTGGTAACTGCGCTGGAAGATCACCTCAGCCGGTTTCAGGCTCTGCAGGAGCTTGTCGAGGTATTCGGCTGATCCTTCCGCTATAAAAAACTCCCCTGTTGTGATGTCTACCATTGCCACACCCAGTTGTTTGTCCGTGTAATGGATGGCCGCCAGGAAATTGTTGCTGCCGTGATCCAGCAGTTTTTCATTCGTGGCGATACCCGGGGTGACCAATTCGGTGACGGCTCTTTTCACAATTCCTTTTGCCTGCTTGGGATTCTCCATCTGGTCGCAGATGGCCACGCGGTGGCCGGCTTTCACCAGCTTATGTAAATAAGTATCCAGCGCGTGATGGGGAAAACCTGCCAGTTCGCTCGAGCTGGCCGCACCGTTGTTCCGTTTGGTGAGCGTGATTCCCAGAATACGCGCACTCACCACCGCGTCTTCACCGAAGGTTTCATAGAAATCCCCCACCCGGAAAAGCAGAATGGCATCCGGGAATTTCTGTTTAATGGCCCTGTGCTGTTGCATCAGGGGTGTTTCGGTGCTTGATTTGGTTGCCAATTAATGAAAAATATTTTTGTGCCGGGGCTCCGAAAGGGTCGACCCGGCCGCCAATGATGGAAATTTAAAATATAAGATGTAAACTTTGCGGCCAAATTAGCAATAACGACCTGAAATTTGAAAATTAAAAATATTTCTGACCTGAACCGTAAAACCGTGGAGGAATTCCACAGGGCAGCAAAAATGCCGGTGGCCGTGGTGTTGGATAATGTGCGGAGCATGCACAACGTGGGTAGCGTCTTCAGAACTGCCGATGCGTTCCTGGTCAGCGCAATCTGGCTCTGCGGCTACACTCCGCAGCCGCCGCACCGCGATATCCGGAAAACCGCCCTGGGGGCTACCGAAACCGTGGAGTGGCATTATGCGGCTACCACACTGGAAGCGATCGCCGCACTCAGGGAGAAAGGATTCAGACCCTTCGCAGTTGAACAAGTGGAAAACAGCATCCCCCTGCACGAATTTTCTTCCCGCCACACCGGAAAACTGGCGCTGGTTTTCGGCAATGAGGTGGGCGGGGTAGGGGCTCACGTGCTGGAACAATGCGAGGGATCCCTGGAAATCCCCCAATATGGCATGAAACATTCGCTGAATATCTCGGTGGCTGCGGGGATCGTGCTCTGGGAGCTGGCGGGCAGAAAGATGCAGGTGAAAGAATAATCGAGCATGGTAAAGAATTATTTAAGTCTGGTAAAGTTTTCCCACACCATCTTCGCGATGCCTTTCGCGATGATCGGGTTTGTTCTGGGGGCGATCCATTTTCCCGTTGCCGCCCTGCCGGAGCGGTATACCACGGTCTGTCCGCCGGGGTTGCTGGTATTCTTTGCCAGCCGGTTTGTGCTGGTAGTGCTGTGTATGGTGTTTGCCCGGAATGCAGCCATGGCGTTCAACCGCTGGCTCGACAAAAATTTTGATGCCAGGAACCCGCGTACGGCGGCGCGGGAGATCCCTGCGGGCATCATCAGCGCCAACCGGGCCCTGGTATTTGTGGTGCTCAATGGCCTGGCCTTTGTGGTCACCACCGCCTTTATCAATCCGCTCTGTTTTTACCTTTCCTTTGTGGCGCTGTTCGTGATCCTGTTTTACAGCTATACCAAACGGTTTACCGCCTTGTGTCACCTGGTACTTGGCCTGGGCCTTTCACTTGCCCCCATAGGCGCCTACCTCGCAGTGACGGGGTTGTTTCACCCGGTGCCGGTGCTGCTTTCCTGCACGGTGCTGTGCTGGGTGAGCGGATTCGACATCATCTATGCGCTGCAGGACGAAGACTTTGACCGCTCTCAGCAACTATATTCCATACCCGTATGGCTGGGCAAACGGAATGCGCTCATTTTTTCACGGATCCTTCATTTTCTGTCGATATGTTTGCTCGTGCTGATCGGGATATCAGGCAATTTCCACGTAGTGTACTGGATAGGCGCCGCAGCATTTGCCGGCATGCTTTTGTACCAGCATGCCATTGTTAGTCCGGGCGATCTCTCGCGGGTGAATATCGCATTTATGACGGCTAACGGGATGGCAAGCGTGACCTTCGCCGCGCTCGTGATTATAGATATATTATTATTCTAACACCTCTATGGCAAGGGTATTGTGTATAGATTATGGCCTCAAACGTACCGGCATTGCCGTTACCGATCCTTTGCAGCTCATCGCAACAGGGCTTACTACCATTGCCTCGCCGGGGCTGATCCGTTTCCTGCGCGACTACCTTGCCCGGGAGGCCGTCGAGCGGCTGCTCGTAGGAGAGCCTAAAAATCTTGATGATACCGATACCCACGCTTCCGGGCCCGTGAGGGATGTAGTGAGAAGATTAAAAAAAGAATTCCCGCAGCTACCCCTGGAGATGGTCGACGAAAGGTATACTTCCAAAATGGCTGTGCGGGCCATGATCGATATGGGGATGAAAAAAATGCAACGCCGAAACAAAGCCCTGGTAGATGAGATCGCCGCTACCATGATGTTGCAGGAATGGCTGAACAACCGGCCGGCACCACAGTTTTAGCAGGCAGCCGCACGGGTTTTGGCCGGGTTGTCGTACCTTTGCAGGGCAAAAAAACAATTTGATGATACTTCCTATTGTTGCATACGGATCGCCTGTTCTCAGAACGGTAAGTGAGGAAATCACTCCCGATTATCCCGGTCTCGAAAAACTTATCGCAGACATGTGGGAGACTATGTATGCCAGCAATGGGGTGGGGCTCGCTGCCCCCCAGATCAACCGCCCTATCCGGCTGTTTGTAGTGGACAGCAGCCAGATGTTTGCCAATAAGGACGAAGACGAAAAAGAAGATTTTCCTGACGACCCCGGCATCAAAAAGGTATTCATCAACGCAAAGATCGATGCCATCGACGGCGTGGAATGGGTGTACAACGAAGGCTGCCTGAGTATACCCAGGATACGGGAAGATATCTCCAGAAATGAAGAAGTGACGATCACCTACTATAACGAGAGCTTCGAACGGCATACCGAAACCTTTAACGGCCTTACCGCCCGGATCGTTTTGCACGAATACGATCATATTGAAGGAAAGCTGTTCATCGACTACCTCAAACCCCTGAAACGCAAGCTGATGCGGGGAAAACTGGAAGACATTTCCAGGGGAAAGATCAAAGTGGACTATAAAATGAGCTTCGCGAAATAGCCCTGCAAGCGCTTAACGCCTGTCGCCAAAGCGTTCCGGCCTCCGCCGCATTTTTTAATGGCTCTCAGGATCGGTCAGCCAAATTATACGCGCTGCGGTATGGTCACCGTGTCCTCAGATGATCGATTTATTCCGGGCGTATCCTCTCCATTTCTCGATCAATTGCTGCATATCGTCGGGAAGCTCACTGTCGAAACGCATCTGCTCACCGGTACGGGGATGCGTGAACCCGATGGTTTTGGCATGGAGCGCGTGCCGGGGGCAAAGCGCAAAGGCATTTTCCACGAACTGCTTGTACCTGGTGAATACTGTGCCTTTCACGATCCTGCTGCCCCCGTATGTTTCGTCGTTAAAAAGCGGGTGGCCGATGTGTTGCATGTGTACGCGGATCTGGTGGGTACGCCCGGTTTCCAGCTCGCACTGAACGAGGCTCACGTACCCGAGGCGTTCCAGCACCTTGTAGTGGGTAATGGCTTCTTTGCCATAATCGCCGTCGGGGTACGCGTCGAATACTTTTCTAAAACGTTTATGCCGGCCCACATGCGCATGGATCGTGCCGGCTTCGTCAGAGGGCTCACCCCAGACCAACGCAACATATTGCCGATGCACTGTGTGGTCGAAGAATTGCCTGGCAAGATGAGCCAACGCCCGGCCGTTCTTTGCCAGCACCATCAGCCCGCTGGTGTTTTTATCAATGCGATGTACCAGTCCGAAGCGTGGCAGCGTGTCCTCGTTGATGGCGTTGTTCTTACGCTGGAGATAATAGGCCACGCCATTGACCAGCGTGCCGGTGTAATTGCCGCTTGCCGGATGCACCACCAGGCCCGCAGGCTTGTGCACCACCATCACTTCTTCGTCTTCATATACAATATTCAGCGGGATATCTTCCGGTATGATCTCTTCGCTATGCACCTCTTTCTCGGAATATAGCACGATCTCCTCCCCCGGCCTGATCTTATGGTTGGCCTGCACCCTTTTCCCGTTGATCAGCACCCTGCCTGTTTCGATGGCCTGCTGTATTTTGTTGCGGGATGCGTGCTCGATGCGGGCGGTCAGGAATTTATCCAGCCGCATGGGCTCCTGGCCGCGGTCAACCACAATGTTCAGTCTTTCAAAAAGCTCCTCCGAACTTTCGGGCGGGTCGTTAAACCCGTCTTCATGGCTGAGCGTTTTTTCTGTCATCCGCCAAAGTTAGCGTTTCTCATGAACCTCTTTTCAAACCCGCTATTTCGATCTGCTGATTTCGCGGTACAGGTGAGCTTTTGGGTTGGGACTTCTTTCAATCGCCTTATTTTCCCAAAACCGGTCTGCAACCAAGCCGTTCCGCCATCATAGGCCTGCCGGCGGTTTGTAGCCAGACTGCAGTTGGAGCTGTATTGTGCAGCCACTTCCGTCGCCATATCGTAACTTTGTTACCGGTATGGATAAACAACCTGTTATATTCAGCGACCTGGGCAATATGGAATACCAGCAGGCCTGGGATCTGCAGGAGCAACTGCTGGCAAAAAACGTGCAGGTTAAATCGCAAAGATGGCACCCTGCTACCGACAACTCTCCCGATGCCGACCTGCCGGCCGATACCGTGCACCATTTGTTATTTGTGGAACACCCTCCGGTGTACACCCTCGGCAAAAGCGGCAAGATCGAACATGTACTGATCAGCGAGGAAGACCGGTTAAAAAAAAACCTGGGCTTTTTCAGGATCAACCGCGGTGGTGATATCACCTTTCATGGTCCCGGCCAGTTGGTGGCTTATCCCATTCTTGACCTGGAAAAATTCTACACCGATATTGGAAAGTATTTGCGCAACCTCGAGGAAGTGATCATCCGTACCCTTGCCGATTACGGCGTTGCTGCCGGCCGTTCCCCGGGAGAGACCGGCGTATGGCTCGATCCCGGCAAACCCGGCCGGGAGCGAAAGATCTGCGCCATCGGCATCCGCAGCAGCCGGTGGATCACGATGCATGGACTGGCATTCAATGTGAATACCAACCTCGACTATTTTAATAATATTGTTCCCTGCGGCATTGCCGGCAAGCAGGTCACTTCACTGGCTAAGGAATTGTCGCATGAGGTCGACCTGGAAGAAGTGAAAAGCCTGGTGAAAAAAAACTTCGCAACGGTGTTCGACGTAGAACTGATAGAGGAGCAGTTTTGAACCGGCGACTCCCGACGTGGAAATGATGGAAGAGCAGTTTTGAAGAACGGAGCGGTCGCGGCCGGGAAGGCGGATGGTTGCCAGAAAGAGGGTGCTCGATAGGATGGCAGGGGCATCGCCGCAGCGGGTATAATGAGAGCCGCAAGGGAGATGTCCAAGGGCGCACCGGGAAGATATAGTCGAGTTGGCAGGGCCGGCTGCTAAAAATCTTTCGGGATAAAAAATTTGTGCGCTTCTTTCAGCTTGCCGTTCTCGTACAATTCAAACCAGAACCAGCCGGCATGAACAAAATTGGTTTTGTCCAGCACGAGTGATTGGGTGGGTATCTCTTCGATGTCAAAAAGGTGTGTTTTATTTTCGTCGAAAAAGCTAACCGAGTATTTTTGCTGAGCCACTTGCGGAAGCGCGATCATCACATTGCCGTGCTTTTCTGTGTAAATGTATTTGGATGCGCGGTACACTTCCCTGGGCACAAAAGGTTTGATAAGAATGGTGTCCACTGCGGCAAACACCAGGGTGTCGCGGGTGGAGTAGACGATCGAATCCCTGAATTTTTTGATATGGGCTTCGTCGATCCGGCTCACGATAGTATCTCTTTTCTTGACTACGAATATCTTTCGCGGCCTGGGGGCTGGCGAAGGCCTGGTTTTAGTTTTCAGGTCCTCGATCTCCCGGCTGTCGAGACTATCGGAGAGCACTACGCGCTGGCTGTCGTTTTCCAGTATTTCCGCTACGGAAGAAGCGGTATCGGGAGCCGGCCGGCTGGACCGGCTAAAAAGATATTTGCCGCTGTCGAGCACAATGAACAGCCGGTAAAACATGTTGGGCGCCGGCGCCTTGGTGTCTACCACTCCGTTTTGCGGCACGCGCGGATCGGGCACGGTGAGGATGGTCTTAAATAGCCGTGTGCTGTCGAACGATCGCTGAATGCTGATTTGGGAGGTGTAGGGGAAAGTGTTGTGCCAACTGATCACGTTACGCCCATTGGACTTAGCCACCACGGAGAACCCGGGCAGCGTGTCTTGCGCAGCCAGCGTTCCGGTAACACTGAATAATAAAAGCAATACCCCGATTGTTCTTGTCATATCCGCATCATGTTGTGCCAAAGCTACAAAAATCCAGCGTGCCCGGCGGCAACGAACGGTTGCCCTGCAGGCCGCCGCTATGGATGATCAGTACGGCCGACCCGCAGGGGAAATAACCATTCCGGGCCAGGTCGAACGCGGCGTACAACAGCTTGCCGGTGTACACAAAATCAGTGGGTATCGTTTCGGTGCGGTACAGTTCATTCATGAAGCGGATCAGCTCCTGGTTTTTCCTGGCGTAGCCTCCGAAATGGTAGTCGAACAATACCTGCCAGTTCTCCCGCGGTGTGTGGTTGCTGATGAACGTTAGCAAGGTGTTATGATGGGGATCGGAAACTTTCAGAGCGGCAATACCGGTCACCTGCTGATGAACGGCTGCGGCATTCGCAATCCCCGCCAGTGTGGTGCCGGTACCCACTGCGCACAGAATATGACTGTAGTGGCGGGGAACCGTCTCCAGGATCTCGGCGGCTCCCCGGATGCCGAGCGCGCTTTGCCCGCCTTCGGGAATAATATAGTGGTCGGGGTATTCCGATTGCATTTGCTGAACCAGCTTTTCTTTGTTGCCGTAGGCCTCCCGGCTCACAAACACCAGGGTAGTGCCCGCCGCTTTTATTTGCCGGAGCGCAGGACTATGCAACTGCGGTTCCTCTCCCCTTACCACGGCAACGGCCTTCAGCCCTGCTTGTGCTGCCACATCGGCCATGGCCACCAGGTGGTTGGAATAGGGGCCGCCGAAACTTAATAATTTCGTTTTACCCTGCCGGGCGGCTGCTGTAAGATGATGTTTTAGTTTGAACCATTTATTGCCCGATACTACCGGGTGAATAAGGTCCAGGCGCAATATATCCGCAGCGAAATCGTTTGCGTTGAACGGGGCTGTCCGGATGGACTGTATCGGTATATTTTTATACATTCGTGCCTGAAATTTTAAAATTACAATAATAATGAAACCAACTCTTTTGATTCTTGCCGCAGGGATGGCGTCACGTTATGGAAGCATGAAACAGATCCAGGCATTCGGGCCATCCGGTGAAACCATCATGGAATATTCGATCTATGATGCGATCCGCGCAGGATTCGGGAAAGTGGTCTTTATTATTCGTAAAGAATTCGAGCAGGATTTTAAAAACATCTTCGAACCCAAGCTGAAAGGTCGGATCAAAACGGATTACGTGTTCCAGGAACTGGATGCCTTTCTTGGCGGGCGTACGGTTCCGGGGGAAAGAACCAAGCCCTGGGGAACCGCTCATGCCGTGTTATGCGCCAGGGAAGCCGTGCAGGAGCCCTTTGCGGTGATCAATGCCGATGATTTTTACGGGAAGGACGCGTTTGAAAAAGCCTGTGGTTTTCTCACCGGTGATGCCAACGATAAACTGTACTCTATAATCGGGTACCAGTTGCTCAAAACACTTTCGGACAATGGCACCGTGAACCGCGGGGTGTGCAGGGTAGATGAAAAGGGAAACCTGATCGGCATTGCGGAGCGCCTGAATATTGCAGAAAAAGAGGGGAAAGTGATCTGCGACGATAATCAGGAGCCTCGGGAACTATCCAGGGATGCAAAGGTTTCGATGAACTTCTGGTGTTTTACGCAGGGGATATTCCCCTATACGGAAAAACTATTCAACCGTTTCCTCGATGAATATATTGATACACCCAAGTCGGAATTTTTTATTCCCATTGTAGCGGACGAGTTCATTCGCGGGGAAGGTGCCATCAAGGTGATCCCCACCTCCGCCCAGTGGTTTGGGGTGACCTATAAAGAAGACGCTCCCGAAGTTAAAAAGAGCCTCGACGCACTGATTGGAGCAGGCGAATACCCCCGTAGTCTTTGGGGGGGCTGAGCAAGGGAATGCAAACTTTATCTGACCTGAGCAGGGCGCATATTCCCGCAATCTTCGGAAAACCTGAAATAGAATACCCCGTACCTCCCGGACAGATGATACCTTAGTAGCTTTTCACCATATACACACAGTCTGCGATCTTCCTGATCTGGTGCACCCGGTCCATCCCCTTCAGGGAAGAGGTAAGGGGTAGCTTTATGTCTGCATCCAGGATGGAATCCTGCCGGAGGGTTTCGACAGTGGTAAAGATGTTCCGTGCATTTATAGCGAATACCACTCCCTGGGCCTGGGCCTGGCGGGTATTGATGATGCCGATGATCTCTCCGTTCCTGTTAAAGACCGGGCCGCCAGAGTTGCCCGGGTTGGCCGAAACGCCGATCTGGCAGGTGAGCGTATCTCCATTGAAGCCCGTCCGGGCACTCATATATCCTTCGTTGTACACAATTTCTTCTCTGGGGTAGCCCAGGGTGAACAGGGGCTCGCCGAGCTCAGCCCCGCTTTTTTTCAGTCCGTAAGGTAGTGCGGCAAGGGGTTTGAAATCCTCGTCCTCTATCTTGATGATGGCGATATCGTATTCTTCGTTGACCTGTATGGGGCGCGCCCTGAATTCCTGGCCTGCATTGTTTTGCAATATCAGGGTGGAAGCTCCTTTTACCACGTGGGCGTTGGTAACGAGGTAGCCATTGCCGTTGATAAGAAAACCCGTTCCTCCGGACTTGATAGGGATGTTGGAAGGGGATTTATCTTCCTGGTCGTTTTCTACCTGCTGCCGGAGCGCGTTCACCTTACGTTCCGTGTTCTCGAATTTTTTACTCAGTTGCTGAAGCTGCGCCGAGCTTTCCTTGCGTGAATAATAGGTCAGCATCCCCGCAATCAGCAGGGTGGTGATGCCGGCAATAGAGGCAGCCACTGCCATCACCCTTTTGTGTTTTTTCCAGAACTGCAGCAGCACTGCCCTGGGGGTAGTTTCGCGAATGACGCCGCGATCGGTGAGGTCGTTGTGCACCACGTGAAGCATGGAGCGAAAATCCCGGGCTTCGGCAAAACGGCCAAGCTGTTCAAGGAACAAGGCGTGCTCCACAACCAGCTCATCCACTTCGGGACGGGTGGTGCGAAGCTGTTCAAACGATTTGCGTTCTTCGGCGCTCATCTCGTTGGCGAGGTATCTTTCCGCCAATTCCAGTAATTGTATCCTGTCCATCACTTGGTGTTTGTGTTGTGCTCCTCAGCGTTTGTGTTATACTCCGTAAAGAATAATTTTCTTAACCGGAGCAGGCATTTGTATTTTTGATTTTTGGCATTCGCCGGGTTGGTATAGCCGAAGTTTGCCGCGATCTCGTTCATATTTTTCTTTTCCAGGTAGAACGCTTCCAGGATGCTTCGGCAGGGTTCGCCGAGGCCCGATAGTGCCCGCTCCATCAACTGGTATTCCCGGTTGCGAAGCTCGGCGGTTTCAATCTCTTCCTCCACTGGCACCGTTTCTTCCAGGCCATTGATCTCCGGGATAAAACGTTGGCCCTGACTGAGCTTCTTTAGCCAAAGCCGGCGGCAGACGGAATACAGGTAGGTCTTTAGCTGGCAGCTCAGCTCAAACCCCGGCTGTTTTGATTTTTCGTACAGCACGATCATGGCTTCCTGGAAAATATCCCTCGCATCATCAGACGTGCCGGTGTTATTCACGATCAGCGCCTGAATCATTCCGAAATGCCTGCTGTATATAGATTCAATAACACTGCGATCGTTCCTTGCCAGCCCTTCCAGCAAGCCGGTTTCATTTGGATCTGATTTCACGCGCTCAACCTTTGTTTATACCGAAATTAGGGTATAAGTAACCCTCTTAAAAATATTTTAACTTTTCCCCGCATACAGGGTTACCTTTTTGGAATGCAGGTATAAATACCAAACATTCTAATAAAAAAACAAAACCATTAAAAAATGAAAAAACTATTTTTTGTGCTGGCAGTAGGTGCTTTCGCTTCTTTTGCTGCGTGTAACGATACCGCAAATCAACCCGAATCCCAGAGAGATTCCATTCCCGCAGTAGAATCAGCGCCCCCGGCTCCTGTTGAAGAAGCTCCTGTTGAAGAAGTTCCTGCTGTTCCGGCAGACAGCACTGCAGCGCCCGATTCCGGAGTAACCCAGTAATTGTGTGAGTTTTAGTTACATTTAATACACCTGGCAATTGCCAGACGAGGCTGCCTCAGACCTGAGGCAGCCTTTTTTTGGGGTGCGCCATGCATGGCGATAAACTTGACGGTGTAAGTCCGTTATGGGGGTATGT
>CAZUWX010000024.1:48249-50442 GCA_964624205.1 uncultured Chitinophagaceae bacterium | reverse complement strand
TCCTTACTACAGCCCGTTAACACCACGATCATGGCTGCTATTACTACTGCAGAATATATTGCGTTTCTAATATTTTTCATTTTAAACGATTTTAAGTTCCTTCTCATACTAAAAATTCATCTTAAAAAGTGAGATTCAACCCTACCAGCACACTTTTCTGGTTGGGATAGTTGCCGTTATCCTGGCCAAAGAACATCGGGTTGGAAGCCTGCAGTTCCGGGTCCAATCCTGTATACTTAGTGATGGTAAACAGATTGGTTGCCTGTACATATAACCGCAGGTTGTTCAGTCCTACCGGGCTGAGAACCGTGTTGGGGAAGTTATAGCCCAACGACAGCGTCCTTAGCCGGAAATAAGATCCGTCTTCGATGAAGTAAGAACTATGCGTATTGTTATTGGTGGAGAAATTCCGGACGGGCTCTGCCTTGGGAACGGTGGTATTTTTGTTGCTTTCCGTCCAGGCATCCAGCACGCGCTTCGACTTGTTCCCTAAATTGCCACCCCAGATATCTGTGGCCACCCTGGTGGCATTGTAGATATCATTGCCCTGCGAGCCGTAAAAGATGGCAGCCAGATCAAAGTTCCGGAAGGTAGCCATCGCGTTCAACCCATAGGTGAAGTCCGGATGCGGATCACCCAGGTGCGTACGGTCCTGGTCGTTGATGGCGCCGTCGCCGTTCACGTCCGCGAACTTAAAGCTTCCCGGTGCGGCGTCTTGCTGAGTGGCATGTTTGGATACGTCATCCGCATCGCTGAACAGCCCCTCCACCCGGTAGCCGAAGAAGGTACTGGATGGGAAACCCACCTGGTTGATAACCTGTTCTCCATAATAGACATATCCGGGGTCAGGCATGCTTTTGATAAGCATCTTGTATGCTCCGATATTAGCACCTACACTCAACCGGAAATCGTCGCTGAAACGATGGCGATAGGTCAGGGCCAGGTCAAATCCTTTGTTCTGGATATCCCCGATGTTCACGCTCGGGCGGGCAGCCTCGCCCACGGTGGCGGGAAGCGAGAGGGGGAACAACAATCCGTCGATATATTTCCTGTACCATTCGAAGGTCACGTCGAAGGAATTATTAAACAAGGTGGCGTCAAAACCGATATTGGTAAGCAGGTTTCTCTCCCAGCGGGCGTTCGGGTTACCGATCGACGCACTGTGGAATCCCGGTATAGCGCTGTTGCCCGTTCCGTTCAGGTCATAATAGGAGCGGGTCAGGTTTTGCGCAAAAAGCGTATACGGGTTATTGGGGCCCAGATTTTCCTTATTCCCCAGCACCCCCTGGCTGGCGCGAATTTTCAGGTCATTGATCCATCCCACATTCTGCATAAAATCCTCTTCACTGACGCGCCATCCCACTGCCACCGAGGGGAACACACCGTATTTTTCGTTAGCGCCGAACGCAGAATACCCGTCGCGCCGAACCGTTGCCGAAACGATGTATTTGCCGCGGAAGTCGTAGTCCAGTTTCCCGAACAACGAGAACAATGCGTTCTCATACACACCATTGGCATTGGTCGGGAACAGCGCACTGGTGCCATTAGCCAGCACCAGATAGTTAAAATCGGTGCTGTAGAAACCCATCGCCTGGCCGCGCAACTGGCGTCCCTTATTCACTACGGATTCAGTACCTCCCAACACCGTCAGCCCATGCTCACCAAAAGTATTTCTGTACACCAGCGTGTTGGTCCACATGGAGGTAACGCCATAACCCGAAGTTTCAACCAGGGAATTGGTGCCGTTAAAACCTTCATTATTATTATAACCGTTAAAACTAAAATCCTGTACGTAGAAATTATTAACAGTTCCCCCGAAGCTGGTGCGCGCGCTGAAATTTTTCAGGAAGTCTACTTCCAGGTAAATATTCCCATTGGCCTGGTAGGAGGTGTTCCGGTCGTTCACCGTTCTTTTCTGGTCGGCCACTGCATTGCTCCAGTTGCCAAGTTCAGGGCCGGCGAAAGTGCCGCCGAAGTTGCCCCCAATATCATACACCGGCAGAAAAGGCAGCCACAGCCGGGATGCATTGATAGAATTAAAGGTTCCGTTGGGGCCGTTGCCGATCATTCTCGAATCTTTGTAAAATACCAGGAGATTTTCCCCCAGCCGGATATTATCCGTGACCTTATATTCGGAATTAACCCGAACCTGGTATCGTTTATTCCAGCTTTCCATAAGGGTACCCTGGTGGT
>CAZUWX010000024.1:21777-48149 GCA_964624205.1 uncultured Chitinophagaceae bacterium | reverse complement strand
TTCAGCACCTGCACAGACGCCACATCATCGGGCGAGAGGTTATTCAGGTTGCCCTGCACTCCATCGATCAACACGAGGGGGTCCGTGTTGCCAAGAGAAGTAACACCACGTATAAAGATCTTACTCGCCTCTCCCGGCGAACCGCTGTTGATCACGTTTACACCGGCCGCCTGCCCTTGCAACGACTGCATCACAGAGCTGCTGGGAACGGTCTTCATGGCCTGAACATCCACCACCGACACCGCACCCACGATGTCTTTTACACGCTGCGAAGTGTAGCCGGTCACCACCACCTCATCCAGGCCGCTGGCATCCGTTGCCAACTCAACATTCACAACGGACCGGCCGCCGATCGCCAGGGTCTGCGTGGCATGCCCGACAAATGAGAACACCAGCGACCCGTTCGCAGGGGCCAATATGCTATACTGCCCTGTTGCGTCCGTGACGGTGGTACGCGTGGTGCCGCTCAGGTTAACATTTACACCCGCTAGAATTTCGTTGTCTGCACCGGTGACTTTGCCAGTAACAGTGGTATTACCCGTTTGCGCAAAAACCTCCGCCTGGAAGAGAACAAGAACGGGTATTGCCCATTGTAGGATTTTTTTTCTCATAATTAAAGTGATTGACTTGTAGGAAAGAATATTATTTATTCCACATCTTAAGTTCTGGTTTGACAACCTAAACGTAGCACAAATAGAAGTAGCATTTTGTAGCGCGATTAGCAGGATTTGTAACAAAATTATCCTGTACGGCAACGGAACGGGATTTCAAAAATTTAATAACCAGGCTACGACCCCCAAAGGTGATCGCCTTGATTTGCAATTAAATGGAAGAGAAGTAAAAATTCGGGAACCGCTCAGCTTAAACCCATGATGCCAACAGCAGACTTGTATTGATGAGGGCTTTGCCCGGTATGGTCTTTAAACACTTTGCAGAAATGCGAATCGGAATTATAGCCGCACAAGGCAGCGATCTCGGAAATGGGTTTATCCAATTCGATTAAAAGCTGCCGCGCGTGTTCCATCCGCTCCTCCACCAGGTATTGGGAAAACCTCATCTTGGTGCGGCTCTTGAAAAATCGGCAAAAAGATGGGATGGTCATGCAGGCCACTTCCGCCACGTCTTTCAGCGAAACAGGAGAACTGATGTTTTCTTTGATATACTGAATCACATCAATCAGCCGATCCGAATTGGAGCCTACCGCAGCGGTGTCCAGCACCTTTTCAGCAATGAAATTTTTTTCTTCGGAAACAGAGATAAGATGCATGATCTCCAGGCAACCCTTCACCTTCTCAAATCCTGTCTTATTAAAAAGATCGATCAGTTTTTCTGCAATCAGCTTTTTTGTTTTACCGAAAATGCTGATCCCCATCGAAGCTTGCTGTATCATCGACCGGATCCCGCTCAACTCCTTCATCGTCTCGAACATCTGTTCAAATATCTTCGGGTTGATGTACATCACGATGACTTTCGATCGCAACGCCGTGTCTTCTTTGTAGAAAACGGGATCACTCAACCATATATGTGGCACGTCGGGGCCGAGAAAAACCATATCACCCGCTTCAAATCTGTCTACCTTGCTACCAATTATCCTTTTGCCGTAACCTTCCAACACCACCGTCAACTCCAGCTCAGGATGCGCATGCAACGAGGGGCGCCGCCCGTGGAAAGGCGAATACACAAAAGCCTCCTCTCTCATTTCAATATGGAGGCTGGTGTTAATGATTGGGGTAATATGTGTTTGGACAAGCTTCAAGATTCACATGTTTTGCAATCGACTCGGTGCCCCGCAAATGGCTTACTAATATCGCAAAAATATTCCACTATTCCGCGAAAATCTTTGCAGCGTTACACTTTCAGGGATTTTGTGTGCGGCCCCAAAACTTAGAGCAATTCTAAGGTGTAAAAGCTGCATGGCGACTAAAATTAGACATGCTGCTGATAGTTTCCCTCCCGAATCTCTGCACATCAGTTCGCAGAAACGGTCTCCGGTACAACACCCGGCGGTTTACGGTAACGCATGTAAATAACAAGGCCCGCGAACGCCAAGATCAGGATAAGCGGCAATATCAAAGTTGCCTGTAACACATCGGGACCTGCCGCACTTCTGGCCAGTAGAAGCGCCTCTCCCATCTCTGTATGCGGAGCTGCTTGCAGGTACAGTTCCAGGTCGGATCCGGCCGGCAGTCCAGCCAATACCAGGCGATCGTAAAAACCTCCCATAAAAATGGTGTACACCGATACCGCAAACATACCCACGCCACCCAAAAGATTCATACCCAGTGCGCCCGTGGCAGGTATGTTTTCTGCAACAAAACCCAGCATAGTGGGCCAGAAATAACAAACGCCCATACCGAACAGGATAGCCGCGAAAAAAATCGAGGGGCCCGTCAATATGCTGAGTAAGTATATACCTGTTGCCGAGAAGATCGCTGATAACAACAATACCCCCTGCGGAGAAAAGCGGCGCACTACCGGGCCTGCAAAAGCCCGGCCAATCACCATCACACCGGTGGTCAGCGTCAGGATCAGGATAGAGTTTTCCGTAACGTTGGCGAGCAGTACGCTTATCCACTGCCCGGTAAAGAGCTCGGTGATGGCCGTGCCAATCATACAGATGAATATAAATATAAACAGCGGCGACAACACCGACCGGTACATGGCAGCGGTGGAGATACCGGAAGACACTCTTTCGGTGAGCGGAAAGCTAAGCCGCGCAAACATGTATCCGTATATAACCGTCGGAATGATCATCATTGCCACCTGAACCTTCCAGCCCAGGCCCAGACTATTGAACAACAATACGATCAATGTCCCGATCACAATGCCGCCGGGAAACCAAAGGTGAAGATGGTTTAGCCGCGCAGTTTTTTTATCAGGATACACAGTAGCAACCAGCGGATTGCAGGCGGCTTCAATCGTACCGTTTGCAATTCCGACAAAAAGCGTAGATATAAACAGGGTCCAGTATCCCTGCGCAAACACCGTGAGCAGGATGCCGGCCAGGTGAAACCAGAACGCAGCCACCAGCAGTCGTTTCATCCCCACAATATCGACGATCATCCCTCCGATTATAATTGCGAGCGGAAAACCCCAATACGCTGTTGCCGTGATAGTGCCCAACTGGCTAGCATTGAGTTGAAAATCGCTTCCCAACTGATCAAGGATCCCCGCACGAATACCAAACGACAGAGCAGCTACCAACATGCCCAGGCAACTGGCTACAAATAATTTATTGCGATCAATGTGTTTCACTTCAATTTGATTAAGATTCAACGCAGCGACCGTTCCCGGTATCCGCTATAGTCACCGGTTAATATTATTGGCCGCCACGACCGATTTTTTCACCGCCCCCGATGCGAACTCAGTGATCTTTCTCACTTTGTCGAGCCGGTTTCCTGCAACCACGATGTCGCTGCTTGCGGAGCCCTCTACCCGGAGGAATGTTCCCGTTTCCGTGAGCGTCCGCGAGCCCTGTATAAATACATTCTTCGTATGCTGCAGCCGGATCAGGGACTCGGCGTTTTTGCTCCCCGCGATCCTGCATGCAGATAGTTCCAGATCGTCCACGTCATCGCACACAATTGCCGGACGCAGGTCGTCGGTCCGCAGCCGGAACTGTACATTATTCAGTACTATGCCGGATGCATGGTGTATATAGAGGGCATACGCGGGCAGTTCTCCGAATATATACATCTCCGGGTAGTGCCTGTCCAGATCAGGGACCTCGCGCCGGGCGCCCTGTTCGGCAGTACCACCTCCCGCAAACGTAAAATCTAGATTGCTGAAGGTGATCTGTTGCGGCCGCGTTTTGGTGGTGCCGGTTATAGACATGCAAATATTATCGTCCGGCATGGTAGCCTGTATGTTCTCAAACAACACATTCTGCAGTTTTCCCATTTCCCAATCGCTGTCGTCTATTTTGAAGGGCGTCGGCTCATCCTCTTTCACCTTCCAGCCCGCCAGGCGAATGGAAATGGGTCCCCGCACGTTGTCCATCACAATATTGGAAAAAGTGATGTTGCGGATCACCGCCCCCAGGGCCTCCTGGATCTTGATACCGTTCAATCGCGTGTCCCGGATCACACAATTTGAAACCGTCACGTTCTCAATATTATCGGCAGCATCCGGGCCCAGGCGGATGGCAGCGCAGCGGGAACTCAGAATACAATTCGTAACCACAATATTCCTACAGGGAAACCCTTTCTGGCTCACCTTGAACGCAATGCTGTCGTCTTCCGTTTTGATATTGCAGTTGGAGATAATCACTTCGGTGCAGCCGTCAATATCAATACCGTCGCGGTTGGGGCTGATCGGATTGTCTATGCGGACGCCATCCACTTTCACATGGTGGCATTGCAACAGCCAGCAAGCCCAGACGGCGGAATTAGAGAGCAAAATATCCCTGATCCGGACATCCGTGCAAGCCCGGAGCTGTATCAGTAGCGGGCGTACCGAATACGATCCGCCGGCTTCAAACAGATGCCCCTGGCCCTCTATTTTTCCGGAGCCGGTTATGGCAATATGGTGACACCCGTCGCCGTGGATAAACGAGCGTACCGGCTCGCCATGGTCAAATTTATGGTCGCTATTGTGTTTGCTGATGTCTTCCGAAGCCACCAGCACCGCGGTGGAGGAGATATGCAATTCCACGTTACTGCGAAAAACGATTCCACCCGAAAAAAAGGTGCCATTGTGCAGCAGCACCATCCCTCCGCCATTTTGGGCGCACTCATCGATCGCCTTTTGTATTGCGGCCGCATCGTCTTTTTTACCATCGCCGGCGGCTCCGTATTTGCGCACGTCGTAAATATTCCCATCAGAGAGGCGGATATTTGCCGGCAGCCCGTCGCCGGACACATTTCCGGATGCGGCCCCGGGCTTTGTGCCGGTCGCATTTTCAGCTACTGTTCCGGCCCTCGCACCGGGCAGGTTTAATAAAGTTCCTGCAGCAGCCAGACCCATCACTTTCCCAACCAGGTCCCGTCTTTTCATTTTACGTCATTTCGAATTAAACATATAATACCGTACACATGCGTAATATACTTCTTATCGACAATTCCAACCGGCTGCATACAATTGGAAATTAGCCCTTGATCGACTTACAAAATGTCGCACCCTTACCTATATTTATCGTAAAACCGGCAATTCCGCTGTGCTCTCTACCTGGTGTGCGGCTGCCAGGGTCTGGATTCGCTGAAAAATGCAGGAGTAAGTGCTTCCGCCCACATGGGAGCTACCTTTCGTAATCCCGATTCGCTCAGATGGATCCCGTCGTAGCGGTCTTCCTTTTCCAGCAGATCGTAGTCGGGGCCAGCAAAATAGTTCGGCTCCCGGATCATGCGTTCCTGCGCGATCCGTACAGCCGGATAGTCTGCGCCGGGCGACTGGCGGTTGACCACTACTGCGAGCTCAGGATAGTGCAGATCCTGCCTTGCCTGGTCAACAAAAATCCGGTAATTCTCCACGATCTTCTCCGCATTCTTTTCTCCCGCGTCGTTCTGCCCCTGGTCGGCCAGCAGAGCGCGGATACCAGTTAATGAGATGTATTTTGTGAGCGCATTGCGCAGGTTAATATAGGGCATCCGGATGGCCGATCGCACAAATCCGTGTTCAAAGCGCACCCCGTGGGCGGATTTGGCCCAATGCTCCAGGCTCGTGCCGCCAAATGCGGCGTTGAAGATCAGCACCGGCACATTCTCCTTTTGTACCACCAACTCTCCAAACTTCGACCAGAAATAGCTGCCATGCCCAAAGGGCGCATGGGCCACGCCGGAACCCGCGTGTGAAAATTGCGGATCGGGAAGATATTGCGGATCTCCTGTGGAGAGATAAAGGCTGTCGAACCGTTTTTGTTTGCTATCCAGTTTCACCGTGCTGACCCGGTCGTCCGTTGCGCCTTCCAGGTTAATTTCCCCGCCGTGTGCAACCGAATGGCCAACCACCACAAAGACCTCCCCGATGCCTACTCGCTCCACTCCACCGGCAAGCTGCCATCGCCCGAGCAACCCCGTTCTGAAACGAATCTCAAGGTTATACCAGCCTCCCTCCCCATCTATATACCCCGAAAAACCGCCCTTATCAGGCGAACGGCTTATCGTGGTCCATTTTGTGGGAACTCCCTGTCCAGCCACCCGCGGCACCAGCCGCGCCTGGACAGCCTTCACCCGGCCGGAATAAGTTCCGGCAACCGGCACCCGCGCGTGATTGTTTTGGTTGCGCTGGTACACGATACGGGAAACGGGCGTACGCACGGCCAACGCATCGCCCACTATGGCCTGATGAGCACCGTTAACCGGAGTAGTATTCGCCCTTAAGCGGCCTTCACCACCACTGGCATATACAAACGAAAACAGGAAAACAGTAGTCAACACAATAAGAAGCTGCTTCATCTTATAATATGAATGGTCAGCACTAAAACTAGTAAACTCCGGGGTAGAAAGAAGGGCAAAACAACGACCGGTTAATCCCAAACAATTTTTGGACAAGGGAGTTACATTTCGGCCGGGAACCCTGGAACAGACAGCGGGCGTAAGCGGAACCACTTACCTGTATCGCAGCGCCATAGCTGCCGGAACACGTAAAACGAATAAAGCCGGACCGCCGCCTCACTCGTACCTCAACGCCTCGATGGGATTGAGGCGGGAAGCCTTGAGTGCCGGATAGAGGCCCGCCAGCAGCCCTACCAGTGAGCAGATGCCAACCCCCATCAACACCCAGCCCCAGGGTATCACGAAACCCGTTTCCAGGAATATGGAAAAACCGTTGCCCACAATCACGCCCAGGATCACGCCGAAGAAGGCGCCGATCAGGCTGATGATAACCGCTTCCAACAGGAACTGTGTGCGCACATTCGACTGCCGGCCGCCGATCGCCTTTACCAGCCCTATCTCCTTGGTACGCTCGGTAACGGCCACCAGCATGATGTTCATCAACCCGATCGCAGCACCCGTCAGTGTGATGAAGCCGATGATCAGCGCCGCGCCCGTGAGATAACCCATCTGGTTCAGCAACATTTCTACAAAACTGTCGCTTTTATCTATGGCGAAATTCTCGGTTTCTGCTACCGTCAACTTGCGTATGGGCCGGAGCGTAGCAGTGGCCTGGCCCACGGCGGCATCTAAGTACCGGATATCATTGACCTTCACCTGGATATTGAAGGAGGCATTCGGATTGGAATTAAAATATCGCTGGACGCTCCGGTAGGAGGTGACGATCACATTGTCCCAGCTAAAGCCGAGCGAAGATCCCTTTTCCTCCAGTGTGCCGATGATCCGGAAAGGGATATTGTTCACTTTGATGACTTGCTCCAGGGGCCGCTCCAGGTTGCTGTCGAAGAATTTTTTGGCGATGTCGCTACCGATCAGGCAAACGTTCCTGCCGCTGCTCACATCCAGCGGATTTAGTCCTCTGCCGTAAGCCATGGCGAAGCCGTTATGCTCCACAAAATTTTCGTCACTGCCGTACACACGCACCGTGGGGTTGGTTTTTTTGCTGCCATACGAGACCACCGCATTGCTGGTGCCGAAAAGATTCAGGCATACTGCGGCAGGGAAATCAAAGTTTTCCTTGAACTGCTCGGCCTGCTCGCGCGTGATCGGCTTTCCGATATTTGATTTTTTCTCTCTGCGTTTTCCTTTTTCCTCTTTTTCTACACTCCGGCCGCCACCGAAATTTATCCTCGGTTCCGTGTATCGCACCGTGAAGCCGTTGGCACCCATCGTAGAAAAGCTCTCCATAAATTTCTGCTGCATGGCCGTGATGGCGGTTCGTATACCCACCAGGGCCATGATACCAAAGGCAATGATGGCCACAGTCAACCCGGTACGAAGCTTATTCCCCCTCACCGTATTAAAAGCCAGTTGGAGCGTATCACGGAAGTTCATGACAGAAAGGTAGAAGTTAATCGGCAGATGGCAGCGGAAGGAGGGTTCCTTTTGTATATTTTAACGGGCTCTCCACCTACATAAAAACATAGAGTTTGTCGATCAGCCATTGGGGGAATATCCCCAGGAGGATGAGAAGGGCCGCGGTGACCAGCAGGACGAGCTTAAATCCGCCGCCGGCAACTATTTCCTGCCGTTCCCCATCCCGGAAATACATAGCCTGCAGCACCCGGAAATAGTAGTAGACGCTAATGGCGGCGCACACGATCGCCAGGATCACCAGCCAAAAGATATGCCCGTTGTGTATAGCAGCCGAAAGCATGTAAAATTTACCCATAAAGCCGGCCGTCGCGGGGATGCCGGCGAGCGACAGGATAAATACAGTGGTAGCGCCCGCCAGCACCGGGTGGTGTTTTCCCAGGCCGTTGAAACCCTCAAACGTATAGTCCTTCATTTTCGCCACAATGGCAAACACCCCTATGGTAGCAAGACTATAGGCGGCCGCATAATACAGCAGCCCCTCCATCGCAATGCCGTTGAGAGAGACCACCGCGAGCAGCATAAAACCCGCCTGCGAAATGCTGGAATAAGCCATCATTCTTTTTACACTCTGCTGGAACACAGCCGTTACGTTGCCGATAAAAAGCGTTGCCGCCGTGATAATCGCCATCACCGTGCGCCAGTCGTCCTGGACTGCAGAAAAGCAACCCTGGAACAGCCTGATCAGGGCCAAAAATGCCGCCACCTTCACAATAGTGGCCATGAAGGAAGTGATCGGGACCGGAGCGCCGTCGTACACATCCGGCGTCCAGAAATGGAAAGGGGCCGCAGACACCTTGAACGCCATCGAGAAAAGCAGCAGGAGCAGGCCCGCCGACAACATCGGCGTCAACGTTTTAGCCGCCACGCCGATCTCGCTCATATAAAAGCTCCCCGTTGCCCCGTACACCAGCGCGATCCCCATCAGCATCAGGCCCGTGGAGAATGCTCCCATCAGGAAATATTTCAGCGAAGCTTCGTTGCTCTTCAGATTCCGCTTGTCGCTCCCCGTTAGTGCGTAAAGCGGAATGGAGATGATCTCTATGCCGAGGAATAACATTAGCAGCGACTGAAAGGACACGGCCACTGCGGCCCCGCACAGTATGAAAAAAAGCAGGGAATAATATTCTCCCAGGTCCTTCCCTATTTTCTGCAGGTCGCGGCCCGAAAGCAGGAAAAAAAGCAGGATACTTACATGCACAATAGCATTAAAGAGCAGGATAAATTTGTCGAACACCAGCATACCCCTGGTGTCTATCCTGAAGAAGGCGCCATTGTTCATTTCGAGGATATTGGCCGCGAGCAGCGCCACAATTCCTAAAATTGCCAGGATATGAATGGTCGATTTGCGTTTCACAAATACACCGCTGAACATCATGATCACGCCCCATATTCCCGATAGTATTATTGCATTCATAATTTTTGATTCGCTTTCTCTACGGATGATTGGAAACCATCCTGGATAATATTGTGTCGACCGTCGATTGTGTCAGCTCGAGCATCGGCCCGGGATATACGCCTATCACTACTATCAGCAACGCTATGACCGCGAGCGCCGTTTTTTCATTGATCCGGATATCGCGGCCATTCGCGGTGGCATGACTGGTTTCACCGAACAATACCTTCTGCAGCATGTTGAATGTGTACACTGCCGATAGGATGATGGTGACTAGCGCAGCCACTGCAAATACGATATTGAACTTGGTTACTTCCGAATTAAACACACCGGAGAACATCATGAACTCCCCGATGAAAGAATTGGTGAGGGGTAGCCCGACATTGGCCAGGGATACCACCATCAGGGCAATGGCCAGGCCGGGAGCACGTTGTGCGATCCCGCCCAGCTCAGACATTTTGCGGGTGCCGAACTGGTCTTCTATCAGGGCGATGACGATCCAGAATCCGAGGATGACGATGCCGTGGCTGAACATCTGGATCATCACTCCCTGCATGGCCATCGTGTTGGTGGCGAAGATCGCCAGGCACATCAGCCCCACGTGCGAGATGGACGAGTATGCCGCCAGCCGCTTCAGGTCGTCCTGCTTCAGCGCAATCAGGGAGGCGTAGATCATGCCCACTACCGCCAGCGTGGAAACCGTATCACCCCAGGCCCAGGAGGCTATCGGCAGAACAGGCGTCAGCCAGCGGATAACCGCAAACACGCCCATCTTCACCATCACCCCGCTCAGCACCATAGTGATGGCGGTGTCTGACTGCTCATAGGTGTCGGGCTGCCAGGTGTGCAGGGGAAATACCGGCATTTTGATCGCAAACGCTGCAAACATGATCCAGAACAGCCACATCTGTTCACTGTTACTCAGTTCCACACTGTAAAACGCCTCCAGGGAAAAGTGCTGGCCGGCGGTCTGGGAATAGATATAGATGATCCCCAGCAACATGAACAGGGAACCTATGAACGTGTACACAAAAAATTTAAAGGTCGTGGCGATCCGTTTTTCGCCTCCCCACTGCGAGCAGAGGAAATAAGCGGGTATCAGCGCAAGTTCCCAGAAAAAATAGAACAACAGGGCATCCATGGCCAGAAACACGCCGAGCAGGCCCGCCTGCATCAGCAACATCAGGCCGAAAAAACGGTGGGGAAGATGATAGGGGCGGCGCCAGACAGCCAGGAATATCAGCGGATAAGATACGGCGGTGAGCAGGCATAACAGTTTACCCATGCCGTCCAGGCCCACCGAAAAGCTGCTACCCAGCAGGGGCATCCATGTATAGTCGGCATGCAGCCGCGGATCAGCGCCGGGCAGCGTGAGCGCACATACGGCCACGAGCAGGGTCAGCAACGACGCCCCCAGCGACCAGCTCCGGGCGCCCCGCTCGCTTTTTATCAGGAAACTAAGCGCCCCGCTCAATAAAGGAACCGCAATGAGTAAAACAGGTATCATCAATTATTTTTTAATAAAGAACTGTACAACAAAAAACACCAGAATACCCAGCACCATCAGCAGCACATAACTTCCCACCTGGCCGCTCTGCATCCAGCGCATCTGGCGTCCACCATACTGGACAAGCCTTCCCGCACCGTTTACGATCCCGTCGATCAGCCCCCTTTCGATCCGCCGGTTAAAGAATCCGGCAATGGCGTACACCGGCTTTACTATGATGCGGTCGTACAATTCGTCTACGTACCACTTATTCTCCAACACTTTACCCAGGCCCCTGGATGCCTGCAGGTCGGGCCGCCTGCTGTACTTCGCCCAGGCGGCTATCGTGGCAACCAGGGCCACCGCAACCGATACGCCGATCAGCATCCATTCCGTGGTGTGGTCGGGATGAGCGATCTCTTTTATACGGGTAGAAGCGGCAAATACAGGCTGCAGAAATTCTTCCAGCCAGTGCGCATGGGGTGCCAGCACTGCCGGTATACCGACCCATCCGCCCACAATCGACAGAACGGCCAGCACGATCAGGGGAATGGTCATGGCAGCGGGACTTTCGTGCAGGTGTTGCGCCTGTTGTTCCGTGCCCCTGAATCTCCCCAGAAAGGTGGTGGCATACAGCCGGAACATATACCAGGCTGTCATAAAGGCCCCGGCCACACCCAGCACCCAGTATATTTTATTGGCCGACCACGCTGCGGCCAGGATCTCGTCTTTGGAGAAAAATCCCGACAGGGGCGGGATGCCCGCAATGGCAATACACCCGATCAAAAAAGTGATATGCGTTACCGGCAGGTGTTTTTTCAGTCCGCCCATATTCCGCATGTCCTGCTCGTTATGCATGGCATGGATAACCGAACCTGCACCCAGGAATAACAGGGCCTTGAAGAAGGCGTGCGTCATCACGTGGAAGATCGCACCCGTGTAGGCGCCCACACCCAAACCAATGAACATATACCCCAACTGGCTTACCGTGGAATAAGCCAGTACTTTTTTGATGTCGTGCTGTTTCAATGCGATGGTTGCGGCCAGCAAAGCGGTCACCAGGCCCGTGATCACCACCACCGTTTGCGAGACCGGTGCAAGCGTATATAAGATATTGCTTCTTGCCACCATGTAAATGCCCGCCGTTACCATCGTGGCGGCATGGATCAGCGCGGATACGGGTGTGGGGCCCGCCATGGCATCCGGTAACCAGGTGTAAAGCGGTACCTGTGCCGATTTTCCGATGGCCCCCACAAACAACAGCAGGGTGATGCCTGTAAGCGCCGCCGCACCCATGGGCATGTCGGCCGCAGCAGCAAATACATCGGTGAAATTCAGCGAGCCGAACTGCTGGATGATCCAGAAGATGGCGGCCAGGAATCCCATGTCGCCGATCCGGTTCATGATGAATGCCTTCTTTGCCGCATTATTATAAGAAGTGTTTTTAAACCAATACCCGATCAGCAGGTAGGAGCAAAGTCCAACGCCTTCCCAACCCGCAAACATGATCAGGAAATTGGAGCCCATCACCAGCAGCAGCATGGAGAAGACAAACAGGTTCAGGTAGGCAAAATACCGGGCAAAATGCCCCCGGCTCTCGCCAGACATATAGGCGGTGGAGTAAACGTGTATCAGAAAACCGACGCCGGTGATGATCAGCAGGAACAGGGAAGAAAGCCGGTCGACCGTAAACGCGAACGGTATGGAAAGATCTCCTGCCGTGATAAAACTGAACAGGGTCTGGTTGTATTCAGCGCCGGCCCTGACACCATTGAACAGGACGACCGAAATAATGAAAGAAGCCAGTATCGTTCCACAGCCGATGGCGCCCGATACCGGGCGGGGCAGTCGATTCCTGAACAGTCCGTTCACAATAAATCCCACTAGCGGGAACAGAGGGATCAGGTACACTAATTGGTTCATCCGTTAACAATTTATTTTCAATGGTCGGATGGAGCTCCTCAACTCCTTATCCTCCGTATAGAACCGGCCGCGTCGGTTCATCCGTTAACAATTTATTTTCAATGGCCGGATATTAATGTTTCAGCCGGTTCAGGAAATTGATGTCCACCGAGCGCACGTTCCGGTACATCATCACAATGATCGCCAGGCCTACGGCAACTTCTGCGGCGGCCACCACCATAATAAAAAACACAAACAACTGCCCGTCTATTCCGGCAGAAGGGTCCGCAGCACCGTTCTTCAAATGATACATCTTCGAAAACGCCACCAGCAGGAGGTTTACGGCATTCAGCATCAGTTCTATACACATGAATACGATGATCGCATTGCGCCGTATCAGCACCCCTGCAACTCCGATACAGAATAATGCAATGGACAGGAATATGTAATGTTCTATTGGCATATAAAAAACGAACAGATTATTTTTTACCGATGAGCACAGCTCCCACCATGGCGCTCAGAAACAATATGCTGGCAACCTCAAACGGTATCAAATAATCGGTGAACAATTTATTTCCGAGATTGCTTATCAGCCCGATGTCGCCGGTGATCAGTTCGGCCTGCATACCCTTTACCTCCGCATCCTTCAGCGCAGCCACCATCACCAGCAAAAGACAACCACCGGCGATGATACCGGCCAGCTTCAACCATCTGTTTTTCTGCGGCTCCGAATCCGAATTCAAATTCATGAGCATGATCACAAACAGGAACAGCACCATGATGGCGCCTGCGTACACGATCAGGTTCACCACACCAAGGAACTGTGCATTCATCAATATATAGTGGCCGGAAATGGCGAAGAAGGTGACTACCAGCCACAGCACGCTGTGCACCGGGTTTTTACTCAACACCACCAGCAGGGCGCTGCCTATTGCCAGTGTGCTTAAAAAATAAAACAATATTTCACTTGCCGTCATATATCAGTTGGTTATCTCTTTCCTATTTATCCTTTTTCGGGCGTTTCCCCAACGCCTGCTGGTACGCTTCCGGTTCGTTCTTCGGGTGCGGTATCAGCAGATCCTCTTTCCCGTATATAAATCCTTTTCGCTGATAATTTGACGGTGCAAACGTTTCACTCAGATAGACGGCGTCTTTGGGACAGGCTTCCTCACACAGTCCGCAGAAAATACAACGCAGCATGTTGATCTCGTACTTCGCGGCATATTTTTCCTCGCGGTAAAGGTGTTCCTCCCCGGGCTGCCGTTCGGCAGCCTCCATAGTGATGGCTTCCGCCGGACAGGCAACCGCACATAGTCCGCATGCCGTACAGTTTTCGCGGCCTTCTTCATCCCTGTTCAGCACCTGCAGCCCCCGGAACACCGGGCTAAACTCGCGTTTTTGCTCGGGGTAACTGATGGTAGCCTTCTTTTTAAAGATATGCCGCAGGGTGATCAGCATGCCTTTCAGGATATTCCAAAGATAAAGCCGCTCAATAAACGTCATGGGCGTCCTTTCCACCGGCTTTGCTCTATTTGTTAACAACTGCATACTCGTTCAAAATTAGTTAAAAACTCCAACCATTCTCTTTCAACAACACTACCAACGCCGTCACGATCATATTAAACAAAGCCAACGGTATCAATACTTTCCAGCCCAGGTGCATCAACTGGTCGTACCGGAATCTCGGTATGGTCCAACGCACCCACATAAACAGGAATATGAACAGAGCTACTTTGACGAACAGACTCAGGCCCTGCAGGAGTGCCATCCAGTTATATCCGAGCCTTTCCAGCAGCGCCGCATCACTGACGAACGGAATATCGTAGCTGCCCCAGAAAAGCGTCACCATCAACACGCTGCTGATAAACATATTGATGTATTCCGCAAAAAGATAAAACCCCAGCTTCATGGAGGAATACTCCTGGTGATAGCCGAAGTTCAGCTCGTTTTCTGCTTCAGGGAGGTCAAACGGCGTACGGTTGCACTCCGCGAAAGAGCAGACCAGGAAGATAAAAAAGCCCAGCGGCTGGTAGAGTACATAATACCAGCTATCGATCTGGTCGCCAACAATCACGCTCATTTTGAGCGAACCCGTGAGCATCAGCAGGGCGATCAGCGAGAGACCCAGGGGCAACTCGTAGGAGATCACCTGTGAAGCCCCTCTCAATGCAGCCATCAGGGAGAATTTATTGTTGGACGCCCAGCCGCCGATCATGACCCCATACACGCCCATGCTCACCACAGCAAATATGTAGAGAATCCCGATATTGATGTCGGCGATCTGCAGGCTGACGGAGCGCTCTTCGCCGAAGGCGTTGAACACCACCTTATCGCCCCAGGGGATGACGGCAGAAGTCATCATCGCCGTAATCATCGCCAGGGATGGGCCCAGTATAAATAAGGCTTTGCTGGCCTTCGACGGAATGATCTCTTCTTTCATGAACAGTTTGAGGCCGTCAGCCAGCGGCTGTAGCAATCCGAATGGGCCGGCGCGGTTGGGCCCCAGCCGGTCCTGCATCACGGCAGCCACTCTTCTTTCCGCATAGGTCTCGTACATCGCCACCACCAGTGAGATAGCAAGGATGCAGGAGATCAATACCATTTTCTCGAGAATAAATGCCCAGTCTATAGCGAGTAATGCGCTCATTATCCTTTGAAATTTTTATTTTTCGAACACCTCTCCTGTTGCCGGACCTTTGAGTTCCGACAGATCGATACCCGTTTTGTTCACCTCACTTACGGTATGAATATCCATCAATAATCTCGGTGCGCGGCCACCCATCACTTTGTTCAGTGCCTCCTTCGGCATCACAGTGTCCACGTAATGACCCTGCGAGATCACCGAATGGCGGTTGACCAGGGTAGGGCCCTCAATGATCCAGTCGCTCGTTTTTTTCTTATCGAACCTGCATTCGTTGCATATCCACTCGTGCACTTCTCCCCACTCATCTTTCCTGGCCGTAACCCGATACACTTCGTCACCCCGGTTCCAGAGGGTCACCCTGCCGGCACACTTGGGACAGTCGCGGTGTGCGTCCATCGGCTTGAGGAACCAAACCCGGTTCTTGAACCGGAAAGTCCGGTCGGTGAGGGCTCCCACGGGGCAAACATCGATCACATTTCCGATAAAGTCGTTATCCAGCGCTTTTTCGATATAGGTAGCGATCTCCGAATGATCGCCCCTGTCGAGAATACCATGTTGTCTTTTGTTGGTGAGCTGGTCCGCCACATACACGCAACGATAGCAAAGGATGCAGCGTGTCATGTGTAACTGGATATAGGGGCCTATGTCGTGTTTTTCAAACGTGCGGCGCCTGAACTCGTAGCGGGTGCCCTCCACCCCGTGCTCATAACTCAGATCCTGGAGATGGCATTCCCCGGCCTGGTCGCAGATGGGGCAATCGAGCGGATGGTTGATCAGCAGGAATTCCACTACTCCCTCCCGGGCATCAAGCACTTTTTCGCTGGTGATATTCTTCACCACCATGCCATCCATCACATTGGTGCGGCAACTGGCCACCAGCTTGGGCATAGGCCGTGGATCGGCCGTTGAGCCGGAAGCCACTTCCACCAGGCAGGTACGGCACTTGCCGCCGCTCCCTTTCAGGGTGGAATAATAGCACATGGCGGGCGGAGCCACTTCCCCCCCGATCTTGCGGGCAGCCTGCAGAATGCTGGTGCCCGGCTCAACCTGGATGGTGATATTATCTATTGTTACCGTGAATAATTTTTGTTCTTCAGCCATTTCAAACCTTGTTTTTACGCTTAACTGGTTATCGCCTCCAGGGGATCGGCGTAATGTGCGATCCCATAGTTGCCGCGTTGCGCTTCTTCGGGGTGGTTGACGTGCCACTCAAATTCGTCCCTGAAGTGCCTGATGGCCGCAGCTACCGGCCAGGCCGCGGCGTCGCCGAGCGGACAGATGGTGTTGCCTTCGATGCGCCGCTGGATATCCCAGAGCAGATCGATATCACTCGTCTTACCTTTCCCGTATTCAATATTGTTTAGTATTTTCTCCATCCACCCGGTGCCTTCCCTGCAGGGGGAGCACTGGCCGCAGCTTTCGTGCCGGTAAAACCGGGCCAGGGTAAGGGTATGCCGCACCACGCACTGGTCTTCGTCCAACACGATAAAACCGCCGGAGCCCATCATCGTGCCCGTCTGAAATCCGCCGTCGGCAAGGCTTTCATAGGTCATCATCCGGGTTTCTCCCTTAGCCGTTTTTAGTAGCAGGTTGGCGGGGAGGATCGGCACCGAAGAGCCGCCGGGGATACAGGCTTTCAACCGTTTGCCGTTGGAAATGCCACCACAGTATTCGTCAGAATAAATAAATTCTTCTACCGAGATGGCCATGTCGATCTCGTAGACGCCCGGTTTGTTGATATTGCCACAGGCGCTGATCAGCTTTGTGCCCGTGGACCTGCCGATCCCGATCTTCGCATATTCATCGCTCCCCATATTGATGATGGGTACTACGGCCGCAAGTGTTTCAACATTATTCACCACGGTGGGGCAGTCCCACAGCCCTTTTACCGCCGGGAAAGGCGGCTTGATCCGGGGATTGCCTCTTTTCCCTTCCAGGCTCTCCAGCAGGGCGGTTTCCTCGCCGCAGATATAGGCGCCCGCGCCGGGGTGTACATATATTTCACAGTCGAAGCCCGAACCCTTGATATTGGTGCCGAGCCAGCCTTCCTTTCTGGCTTCTTCGATGGCCTCTTCCAGAATATCCACAATCCAGGTGTATTCGCCGCGTATATAGATATACGTGCGGTTGGAACCCAGTGCAAAAGAAGAGATGATCAGGCCCTCCACCAGCAGGTGGGGGATAAACTCCATCAGGTACCGGTCTTTGAAAGTTCCCGGCTCCGATTCGTCGGCATTGCAGACAAGGTAACGGGGAACTCCTTCGGGTTTAGCCAGGAAGCTCCATTTCATGCCGGTAGGAAAGCCGGCACCGCCCCTTCCCCTCAACCCGCTCTTCTTCACCTCCTCCACGATATCGGGGGGAGCCATCTTCAGGGCCTTTTCCGCAGCCTGGTAACCGCCGTTCTTATGGTAGGCATCGTAATGGCGAATGCCTTCGATCCCTACCTTGTCAATTAAAATTTTTCTTCCCATATCGCGATTTCAAAAAAGGAACGGATCCGATTCGTCTTCCGATTATCTTATCCTGTTATCCTTCTCGTTTTATCCTGTTACAAGGGCCGGCTGCATCTTAGCCGCCAGCCCTTAGTTATTTCTTGCTGCTTCGCCTCTCAGTTGTTCTATCAGCAGGTCGACCTTTTCCCTGGTGAGGTGCTCCCGGTACGTTTTCCCGAACTGCATCATCGGGGCATAGCCGCAGGCGCCCAGGCATTCCACCGTCTTAAGCGTAAACAGTCCGTCGGCCGTTGTCTCTCCCACGCCAATGCCCAACCGTTCTTTGATGTATGCGATGATCTCGTCGCTGCCCTTCAGCATACAGGGGCCTGTCTGGCAGACCTCAAAAACGTGTCTTCCTACCGGTTTCAGGTTATACATGGAATAGAACGTAGCTACCTCATACACTTCGATGGGCTCGATATTCAGCAGGGATGCCACGTAGTCCATCACCGGCACATCCAGCCAGCCGCCAAACTCACGCTGCGCCAGGTGCAACACGGGCAGGAGGGCGCTTTTCTGCCTGCCCTCCGGGAAACGCGCAACGATGCGGTCGACCTCTTTTAATTTATTTTCCGAAAACTGGATCATATCTATACAATCAAAGCCGGCCTTAAGCCGGCTGGTATTGAAATTATTTACGCATCCATTTCACCTGCAATCAGGTTCAGGCTGCTCAGGGTAACGATCGTATCGCTGAGCATGCTCCCCTTTACCAATTCTTCAAAGGCCTGGTAATACACAAAACAAGGGCGCCTGAAATGCAGGCGATAAGGCGCTCTTCCACCATCCGAGATCAGGTAGAAACCCAACTCTCCGTTTCCTCCCTCCACACTCATATACACTTCCCCGGGTGGTATGTCAATTTCTCCCATCACGATCTTAAAATGCCAGATCAGCGCTTCCATCTTGGTGTACACGTCCTGTTTCGGCGGAAGGTAATACTCCGGCGCGTCGGCATGGTACACTTCGGCCTCGGTGCCTTTGAACTCCTGTACCTTACGGTAGGCCTGCCTGATCAGGCTGATCGACTGCCACATTTCCTGGTCGCGCACCAGGAAACGATCGTAACAATCGCCGGTCGATCCCACCGGAATGGTGAACTCAAAATCTTCGTAGCTACTGTAAGGGCTATGCACCCGCACGTCGTAATCCACTCCCGCAGCCCGGAGGTTGGGACCGGTGAAGCCATAGTTCAGTGCCCGGTCGGCGCTGATAGCTCCTACCCCCTGGGTACGTTCTATGAATATACGGTTGCGCAAAAAAAGATTGTTGAACTCTTTCAGCACCGAGGGATACTCTTCCAGGAATTTCTCCAGCTTCTCAAAGGCTTTTGGGGTAAAATCCCTTTCAAAGCCGCCGATACGGCCAATATTGGTGGTGAGCCTGGATCCGCAGACCTCTTCGTAGATCTCGTAGATCAGCTCGCGATATTGCATCAGGTAAAGGAAGCCGGTGTATGCGCCGGTGTCTACGCCCATGATCGAATTGCAGATAAGGTGGTCGGATATACGGGCCAGTTCCATGATGATGACCCGCAGATAGTCGACCCGTTTGGGCGTTTTGACGTTGAGCAGCTTTTCACAGGTGAGGTGCCACCCCATGTTGTTGATGGGGGCGGAGCAATAATTCAACCGGTCGGTCAGCGGGGTGATCTGGTACAGCGGCCGGTGTTCGGCGATCTTTTCAAATGCCCGGTGAATGTATCCAACCGTTTGCTCTGCCGAAACCACCCGTTCACCGTCGAGCTCCAGGATATTCTGGAACACACCGTGCGTAGCAGGGTGTGTGGGGCCGAGGTTAAGTGTGTTGGTTCGTTTGCCTATCGAACCTTCCGGTAAAACAATATGTTGATCAGACATGAAAGCCTTTATTATTTTTAAATGTTTTCAATAGCCTGACGAAACTTTGCACGTATATGGCTCCGTTTCATCTTCCGAACATCTCGTCGTCTTTATCCACGCGGGTCTGTTCCTCAAGCGGGTATTCCTTGCGCATCGGGAAATAGTCCATTTCGTCCACATTCAGAATTCTCTTCAGGTTGGGATGGCCGACAAAATTCACACCGTAAAAGTCGTACGTCTCCCGCTCCATCCAATTGGCGGCCGCAAACAGCCTGGCTGCCGTGAACACATCGGGCTTATCGATCGCGGTGAACACCTTGAACCGGATCCGGACATTATCGGTCAGGTTGTGCAGGTGGTACACCACGGCCAGTTCCCGGCCCGGCAGGTGTGGATAGTGTACGGCCTGCAGGTCGGTAAGGAACCTGAACTTCAGTTCCTCGTCCTCATACAGGAACTGCAGCACTTTCAGGTTCAGCTCTTTCGGCGCTTCGAAGCTGAGCATGCCATAGGGCTCTTCAAAATTGCCCACCTGCTCTCCGAATTCCTCGACGAGCCTCGCCCGAATCATATCGTTGGTCAGTGTCATCGCTGTTATTGAATTCCATAGCTCTCCATCAGCTCTTTATATCTTTCCCCATTCCGTCTTCTCAGGCTTTCGTTGCCAACGAGCGCCTGCACCTTGATGATGCCGTCCAGCACTGCTTCGGGGCGGGGCGGACATCCAGGCACGTATACGTCTACCGGGATGATCTGGTCTATCCCCTGCAACACGCTGTAAGAGTCGAAAATTCCGCCGCTGCTGGCGCAGGCACCCATGGCCAGCACCCAGCGGGGTTCTGCCATCTGGAGATAAACCTGTTTCACCACGGGGCCCATCTTTTTGGCAATGGTGCCCATCACCATCAGCAGGTCGCACTGCCGTGGCGAAAAACCCACCCGTTCCGATCCGAAACGCGCCAGGTCGTAGTGTGCTCCCATCGTGGCCATGAACTCGATGCCACAACAGGAGGTGGCGAACGGCAGCGGCCATATGGAGTTCTTGCGTGCCATCCCTACCACTTTATCCAGCTTGGTAGCAAAATAGCCTTCTCCCTCCAGCCCTTCAGGGCCTTCTTTCACCAGCTTCAGGTTGTTTTCCCCTGTGAGATTATATCTAACCGGTCTAGCCATAGTTCAACATTTTAATTCGTTCCTCTCTTCTGAGCAGCTTGTTCGGCGGCGATCCGGAGCGTCTAATCTTCCCACTCCAATGCGCCCTTCTTAAAGATGTAGATCAGCCCGCAGAGAAAAACACTCACAAACATCATCACTGCGAGGAAACCATCCCACCCGAGTCCTCTAAAGTTCACGGCATAGGGGTAGAAAAATATCACTTCCACGTCGATCAGCACAAACAGGATCGCTACCATGAAATACTTGATCGCAATAGGCTGCCGGGCATTTCCCACGGCGTCGATGCCGCTCTCAAAGTTTGTTAGTTTATCGGAAGTCTTACGTTTTGGTCCCAGCAGGTGTGTAACTCCCATCGTGAGGCCCACAAACAGGATCGCGAATATTAACTGAATCCCGACCGGCAGGTACCAGTAAGCGCTTTCCGCTGCCTGGGTGGCTGCCTGTAACAGGTAAACGTCCATGTACAAAAATTTAGTCTTTCAGGCCTTTCGCCAATGCCGCAAAATTACGTTAGGTATGGCAATAAACCATTGGAAATAAAAATCCCCTGCAATAACGCTGCAGGGGATCATTTATGCATTGCAATTTTAAATATTCTTAGTTCTTGGAAGTGCCTCTCGGCTGCGTCCCCGACTGTTTGGGGGGCGGCGCAGTGAGGATCTTCTTCACCTGGATCGCATTCTCGTTGGCAGGATCGATCTCCAGCACCTTATCGGTGTAGAAGATCGCAGTGTCTTTTTCCCTGGCGATGTCGTTATAGTAAGAAACCAGGTAGAAGTTTGCAAAGATGGCGTAGGGTTTGAACTGTTTTTCGGCGGTAGTGTCCAGTGTGACCGCTTTTTCTGCCAGTTGTTTGTACGCCTCTACTGCAAGCCCTTCTTCCATCGTAGTGTCCTGTGCCTGCTTGGCCCGGGCGCACCAGAGATAACCGTAGATCTCTTCGGGATATTGAGAGATATATACATCGCAGAAAAGGCTGTCAGACTGGCGGTAGGCGCCTGCCTGGTAGTACGCATATGCCCAGTTGTAGAGATCGCGCTGGCTGGGTTCTTTTTCCAGGGCATAGGCTTTACCGAACCATTCGGCCTGCTGCAGCAGGTTGCCGGTATTTTTCGCGACAGCCGCCGCACTTTGGATAAATTTCAGTTTGTTGGCCACCACGGTGTCTTTTTCGATAGCCAGCTCGTAGTTTCTTACCACTTCCTCTTCCATACCCGGAATCCTGGAGTTGATCTTTGCCAGCTCCTCGTAATCGGTGGGCAGTATTTCTTCGGGTTCGGCTTTTTCCAGGAAGGTCACCATGGCCTGTTTGGCCTCGTCGATCCGGCCCAGCGTATCCGAAGTATAAGCCACCATCCGGTACATCCGGGGGTTCACTTTGTCGCCGAACTGTGCGATCAGCTCCTTGGCGCGGGTGTTCGCCCCGGCAAAATCACCTTTAGCATAGGTGAAGTCGGTCTTCACATACTCCATATTGGGGCCCGGGTCGGTATTAGCCAGGTATTTATCCAGATACACAGCAGCTTTGTTCACGTCCCGGAAATAGTAATAATAGAAAAGGTTAAAATAGGCCGGTGCGTAGGCGGTATCCAGCAGGGTTGCGTCTTCATAGGCCGGCAGGAAATAATCGGGATTATCCTGTGTTTCATAGATCTTGCCGATCCTGTTCTTGGCGGCCGCCAGGTTAGATTCCAGCTCCAGCGCCTTGTTATACGAAGTAACGGCATTGCCACCATCGATCAGCTTACGGTAGGCATCTCCCATGATCAGGTAGGTATGGGGATTTTTGAACCGGCGGATTTCCGTAGCCTGTTTTAATTTTTCAATTGCATAGGCTGCATCGCCGGGACGCGCTCTTACATTGGCTTCAGCCACTGCATTCAGCACATCCACATTCCTGGCCTTGGTAAGGCTGATAGCCGTTTCAAATTGCTGGCGGGCTTCGTCCTTTCTGCCCTCCATCAGCATGATCTGTCCCATTCCCACCAGCAGGAGGGGATCATTGCCTTTGGAAGCAAGCGCTTGCTGATAGAGGTTTTTAGCTTCAGCCGAGTCTTTATTGGCGATCAGCGTCTGGCCGAGCCAGTAGATCGCCTCCGTATTATCGGGCTTGCCTGCCAATATTTGCTGAAATGTTTCTTTTGCACTGTTGTAACGCTCGTAGTAAAGAAATTTTCTACCATCGTCTACACTCTGGGCAACCGCCAGATTACCGAGGAGCACCGTCGCTACAAACAGGCTGATTACACGATTCATCATATTCCTTTGCTTATTTTTTAATTTGTAAATATATTATTTAGTCTTAATAAAAAGCTATTCCGAAATTTTCATTTCTCTTATCTCAAATTGCATTCTTGAAGGAAGCAGGTAGGCCCGTTGAAAGATAAGCTGGCCTTTTTCATAGATGAGGAAATTGGAGAAGCCGCTGCCAAGACCGTCATAATTTTCTTTCAGTATATAGTACAAAGGGCGTACCATAGGATATCTTCCTCCTGCAATATTGGCCTGGTAGGGTTTTACATAGGTGTCATCGCAACCTCTGCATTCGATACCCGCAATTTTAACTTTTTCCAGGAAACTTAGCACTTGCGGATCATTTTTATTTCCTACCCAGCTTACGCCAAGGAGGCCTATCGCATCCTTGTTAGCTGATATATAGTCAATTACAGCTTCACTTCCCTGTGCGCCGAAAATATTGGCCGACAGGCTGTCGCCCTGCAAAAGGGAGTCCCGGACAAATCGCACTGTGCTGGTGGCATTGGTGCCATCCAGCAGCATCTTATACTTAAATCCGCTGGTGCCATTAGCAATGGAGCGTATATCCCCCATCCTGAACAAACTATCCGGCGACGCATTGTTGGTGATGACGGCCACGGCATCAAAAGCCACTACCCCGAAAGAGGCATTATAACCGAGGCGCTGCTTCATGATCTGCTGCTCTTCCCGGTCGAGCCCCCGCGTAACGATCACCATCCGGATGCTGTCATTATTCAGGTCGTTCAAACATTCGGCCTCCGGTTTGTAATGCACGATGATATGCGCATCCGGATGGAGCGATTCGAACACCTGCACCTGCGAATCGATAACGGGCCGGAACGATTCGTCGGCGCTGATATGGATCGTTCCCCTGGTAGTGCTCTCCTGCGGATGTTGTCTCGGCCCCGAACCGTTACAGCCGGCAGCGACGGCCACAAAGAAAATAAATAGCCCCCACAAGAATTTTTCGCGTCCCAATATTAATGAGTTTTTAATCTCCCTATTTGTAATAATTTTTTCTTGCGCCGCGGTAGATCCTGAATCCGCCGTACAGCAGACAGATCCCTCCCAGCATATATGAGAATGGTTTCTGCAAAAATTCCATACGGATACCCAGAAATTCGGAGAGTATAAAAAAAGCTCCCATGGCTGCGTAAATAATGCCCATCCCCATATCCATCACCGACCGCCGGCCGGAATACGCCTTTTTACGCTTATTTTCGAGGTCCTCTTTCATTCGTGTGTTTTTTTGTTTTTCAATGGCCGGCCCTGCGTCGCCAAAGGCTTTGCCGGCCTTGCTTCGCCGAAGCGGGGCATTGGCCCGGCTTCGCGAAGGCGCAGTGGCACGATGAAACTCCGCCTTTTTTATTTTTTAAAAAGGCCGGTAAGATAAGAAATATAACGACTACCACGATCACGAAGCAGCCGTAACTGTCCCGGGTCGCTACATTTGTAACTGTAAGACCATGCCACCGGCAGAGCCGCACAACCAGATTTGGTTGGAACTGAAAAAAGGTACATTTGCAGCTTTAAAATAACAGCAATGGCCAAACCCACGCTTCCACAGGGAACGAGAGACTTTGCACCGGAGATCGTCAGAAAACGGAATTATATACTGGATACTATCCGGGATGTGTTTGCGCTGTACGGCTTCGAACCCCTGGAAACGCCGGCCATGGAAAACCTCGAAACCCTGATGGGGAAATACGGAGAGGAGGGCGACCGGTTGATCTTCCGTATCCTGAACAACGGCCTCAGCGAGCCCCGGAACCAGGAAAAGGCGCGGGCCGCCTTCGAGAACGTGCTGCAGGGGAAAAACGACAAAGGCCTGACGGAACGGGCGCTCCGGTACGACCTGACCATCCCCTTCGCCCGGTTCCTGGCCATGCACCACGGCAAGCTGCCCCTGCCTTTTAAACGATACCAGATTCAGCCCGTCTGGAGGGCCGACCGCCCCCAGCGCGGCCGCTACCGCGAGTTCTATCAGTGCGATGCAGATATCGCCGGAACCCGCTCCCTCGCCGGCGAAGTGGAATTTGCCCATATTTATCACAAGGTTTTTAACCGGCTGGGGCTCCGCGGCTACCGGCTCAGCGTCAACTCCCGGAAAGTGCTGCTGGCCCTGGCTGAGACCTGTGGCGCAGCCGATAAGTTGACCGATATCACGGTTGCGATCGACAAACTGGATAAGATCGGCCTCGAACAAGTGAAAGCGGAGTTAAAAGAAAGGGGGTTAACCGAAGCGCAGATCGAGCTGATCCAACGATACCTGTCGATCAGCGGTGAAAATGGGGAAAAATTGCAACAGGCCGCCGGGTTGCTCGGGGATTCGCCGCATGGAAAGGCGGGCCTGGAAGAACTGGATTTCCTGCTGAAAGGCCTGGGAGCTTCCCCATATGCAGGCTCAGCTCCATCAACCCATTCGGACAAGCCCGCGATCGATTCAGCCAAACGCACCACCAATTCAGGCGCACCCCCGGCCGATTTAGGCCAACTCGCCGCCAATTCGTCTGACAAGCACCCGGTAGCCGGTGTGGCACCCTCTCCTTCTGCTGTTTCCCTCGAGATCGATTTCACCCTGGCCAGGGGACTGAATTATTACACAGGCATCATCTTCGAAGCAAAAGCTCCCCCGGCAGTCCAGATCGGAAGTATCGGCGGCGGCGGCAGGTACGACGACCTCACAGGACTTTTCGGCGTACCAGGCATACCAGGGGTTGGGATTTCGTTTGGAGTCGACCGGATCTACGACGTGCTGGAGGAACTGAACCTTTTCCCCACAACCATACACAGGGGCACACGGGCCCTGTTCCTATACCCGGGTGAAGCGGCGCTCACCGGGATGCTGGCCCTGGCCGAGACCCTGCGGGATGAGCGTATCCCCTGCGAAGTGTACACCGAACCCCACAAGATCGACAAACAGTTTAAATACGCCGAACAAAAACATATCCCCTTTGTGATCAGCGCAAATCCCGGGGAACCCACAGATAAGCCCTTCCGGATCAAAGACATACGATCGGGAGAAACCAGGTTCGCAGCACCGGAGGAACTGGCAGTTTTACTGATGTAGGGTTCCGTTATATTCTTTCATCATTCCTTAACCAAACCTAAATGACGGTCGTACGCCATATCGGCTCCGACCTGTTCACAAGCATGTATATGGGGGGCTACCTGTCCTATGTACGCAGAATATTAGTCGAACACGAGCCGAAGATTAGCCGAACACGAGCCGAAGATTAGCCGAACAC